>NZ_JBHUUU010000016.1:0-164332 GCF_042670865.1 Rhodococcus sp. NPDC057135 | reverse complement strand
CATTCAGACGGAAGAATGAACAATCACCGACGAAAAATACTCACACCCCGAACATCAGAACCGAAACCCGAAGGCCCGGAACATCATCCGACATGTGAAGTACCAAAAAAATTTTGGCACTGACATTCATCGACACACTGTTGAGTTCTCAAAGAACACGCACACACCATCACCACGACCCTATGGCCGCCGCTCCGGGGCAACTTTTCCAGCCTATCCCAACCAGGTCACCGGCGCAAACCGGAACCTTGTGAAGAACAACTGGAGGTGAAGCACAACCATACATGATGGAAACTACTTCGAAATTTGGTCAGGCACTTCGTACAACCTCGTGTCACTCGCTGTGAAGCGGGAGTCGGTGTCCGTGTCGCTCTGACTTGGAATAAGTTACGCGAACCTTCAATCAATTCACAAATCGCCTGGTCACTACAGCGAATTGGTCAGCCAAGGCCAGGTCAGACAGTTTTGTCATTCCACCAACGGCGACTGGGCCCGAGTGTGACGCCGAGCACCGATACCTATTCGGTGC
Source organism: Rhodococcus sp. NPDC057135 (assembly GCF_042670865.1). Lineage (NCBI taxonomy): Bacteria > Bacillati > Actinomycetota > Actinomycetes > Mycobacteriales > Nocardiaceae > Rhodococcus > Rhodococcus sp. NPDC057135. The sequence goes on along the minus strand of NZ_JBHUUU010000016.1, from coordinate 163,803 downwards.
TCACCCGCTCGATCACTCCCCCGAGTCCACGGAGATTCTCGACGAATCGCGGGTATCCACGGTCGATATGGAAGATGTCGTGAACTTCGGTGGTTCCGTCCGCGACCAACCCGGCAAGCACGAGCCCGGCGCCGGCCCGAATGTCCGAAGACCACACCGGCGCACTCGACAACACTGGAACGCCGCGGATCACAGCATGGTGACCATCAGTACGAGCGTCGGCGCCGAGTCGGATCATTTCCTCGACAAATCGGAAGCGTGATTCGAACACGTTCTCGGTGATCATCGACGTGCCCTCGGCAACCGCAGCCAAACCGATTGCCATCGGCTGCAGGTCAGTGGGGAATCCGGGGTAAGGCAAGGTTGCGAAATTGACCGCCTTAGGCCGTTCTCGCTGGATGACACGGAAGCCGTCGACCTCGGGCGTCACCTCCGCGCCGGCTGTCCGAAGCTTGTCGAGGACCAGTCCGAGATGCTTGTGGTTCACCCCGCGAACGCGGACGTCACCCCTGGTCATAGAGGCTGCGACGCCCCACGTTGCAGCGACGATCCGATCACCGATGACACGGTGCGTAGTCGGTTCCAACTTCCGGACGCCTTGGATGGTGAGCGTCGAACTTCCGCCGCCAGATACCTTGGCGCCCATCTCGTTGAGCATGTTGCACAGATCCACGATCTCGGGCTCACGTGCAGCGTTGTCGATCACGGTCTCACCACGGGCGAGGACCGCTGCCATCAAGATGTTCTCGGTTGCACCCACCGACGGGAACACCAGGCGAATGTTAGCGCCGTGCAGGTCATCTGCTTCGGCAACTACACATCCATGCTCGATCTCGCTGCGCGCACCCAACAGGCGGAGCCCGGATTGGTGCATGTCGAGGGGCCTCGAACCGATGGCGTCACCGCCAGGCAAGGCGACAACTGCGCGTCGACAACGCGCAACCAGCGGACCAAGCACACACACCGACGCTCGAAACTGTTTCACCGCGTCGAAGTCAGCGTGATACTTCGGCTCAGCCGGCGTCGTGATCCGCACTTCGGAGTCTTCGAGCTCAACTTCGCAGCCCAGACCTCGCAAGACGTCCGCCATCAGGGGTACGTCGAGAATGTCCGGGCAGTTGGTCACGACAGTTGTGCCTTCGGCCAACAGCGCAGCGGCCATCAGCTTCAACACACTGTTCTTGGCCCCTCCCACCAGTACTTCACCTTCGAGGCGGTTACCCCCGGTCACAAGAAAGTGCTCACTCACGGTTCACAGCCTAGAGCCACAACCTCGTCGGCACCGCGCCGGTACCGTAGCCCTATGTCTGTTCACCTGACGAAGATCTACACCCGGACCGGCGACGACGGGACCACGGGCCTCAGCGATTTTTCCCGCGTGTCCAAGAACGATCCGCGTCTGATCGCCTACGCGGATTGCGACGAGACCAATGCAGCGATCGGAGTGGCCGTTGCCCTCGGCACTCCCCCGGAGAATCTCCTCGCGATGCTGCGCCAGATCCAGAACGACCTCTTCGACGCAGGGGCCGACTTGTCCACCCCGCTCGTCGAGAATCCGAAGTACCCACCACTGCGAGTGACTCAGGCTTATATCGATCGACTCGAAGGATGGTGCGATGAGCTCAATGAGCAACTGGCACCGTTGAATTCGTTCATTCTGCCGGGCGGAACTGCCCTGGGAGCCCTGCTTCACGTAGCAAGAACCGTCTCACGGCGTGCGGAGCGTGCGGCCTGGTCCGCCATCGATGCGAACCCGGAAGACACAAGCGTCCTTCCCGCGAAATACCTCAACAGGTTGTCGGATCTGCTCTTCATCATGGGAAGAGTGGCAAATCCTGAAGGCGATGTGCTCTGGAAGCCCGGCGCCGGGGCTTGAGCGGGACCGGTCAGGCGGTGCGTCGCCTACGGGCGCGCCCGTCCGGCCGCGACTCGACCCAGGACAGGAAAGCTGTCAATGCCCCACTGTCCAAGGCGATTTCGTAGGCCGACGATCCGTCGTTGACCTTCACGACGACGATGTCGTCGCTCATGATGTCGAATTCGGTGCCTGAGGGAGAGCGACGGCTCTCGACCTCGATACCTTGACGATCAATTCTGGAGTCCGGGCCGGGCCGCAGACTCGACAGCTTGAAAAAAACGAAAGTGGTTTCGCCGTAGCGAATGATTCCGTGCCGCCACCCGCTGTCCCCCGGGGATGGCAAAACACGAAGCAGTGCAGCAGTACCGCCTCGGCGCAAAACTACAAGACGATACAGAAAAGCCGCGACGAGAACCGCGAGCAGCACAACCAGAATGATCAATACAGTCATTCCGAATGTCACTGTTCGTCGGCTCCCGTCGCGGCTTTACTCGAGTAACTTACGCGCGCTCGACGGCCCGGAGCTGACCCTTGGCGACCGCAATCGCTTCGAGGTCGCCCGAGTTCTCGGCCAAGACAGCCTTGGCTGCCTCGACGTCGATGTCCTGTGCCATGTCCGCGGACTCGGCAAGGATCGTCACCGTCGTCGCAGTGACGGAGAGGAATCCTCCGTGTACTGCAGCAACGATACGCTCGCCGTCGACCGAGGTGATCGACACGGTTCCGCCCTCGATCAGCTGACCGAGGACCGGCTCATGCCCAGGCATGATTCCGATTTCACCCTCGGTGGTCTGAGCGCTGACCAGCGTCGCCGAACCAGACCACAAGCGCTGCTCGACGGCAACGAGTTCTACGGTCATCTCAGCCATCGTGGACTACTTCCCGGCCATCTTCTTGGCTGCAGCCTCGACGTCGTCGAGTCCACCGCAGCTGTTGAATGCCTGCTCGGGCAGGTGATCGAACTCGCCCTTGCAGACGCGGTCGAAGGCTTCGATCGTGTCGCGGAGCGGCACGACGGAGCCGGGCTCACCGGTGAACTTCTCGGCAACGATGAAGTTCTGGCCGAGGAACTTCTGGATACGACGGGCGCGGCCGACGAGGACCTTGTCCTCTTCCTGAAGCTCGTCCATACCGAGGATGGCGATGATGTCCTGCAGTTCCTTGTACTTCTGCAGGATGCGCTTGACCTCGTTGGCGACGCGGAAGTGCTCTGCACCGACGATGCCGGGCTCCAGGATGCGGGAGGTCGAGCTCAGCGGATCCACAGCGGGGTAGATACCCATCTGCGAAATCGGGCGCGAGAGCTCGGTGGTGGCATCGAGGTGCGCGAACGTCGTAGCCGGCGCGGGGTCGGTGTAGTCGTCGGCGGGCACGTAAATAGCCTGCAGCGAGGTGATCGAGCGACCACGGGTCGAGGTGATGCGCTCCTGGAGCTCACCCATCTCGTCCGCCAGCGTGGGCTGGTAGCCCACTGCCGAAGGCATACGGCCGAGGAGGGTGGAAACCTCGGAACCTGCCTGCGTGAAGCGGAAGATGTTGTCGATGAACAGCAGAACGTCCTGGCCCTGAACGTCGCGGAAGTACTCCGCCATCGTCAGTGCGGACAGGGCGACGCGCATACGCGTTCCGGGCGGCTCGTCCATCTGGCCGAAGACAAGGGCGGTGTCCTGGAGGACGCCCATTTCTTCCATTTCCAGGTGGAGGTCGGTGCCCTCACGGGTACGCTCGCCGACGCCTGCGAACACCGAGGTGCCCGAGAACTCGCGAGCGATACGCGTGATCATTTCCTGGATCAGAACGGTCTTGCCGACACCGGCGCCACCGAACAGGCCGATCTTTCCACCCTTGACGTACGGGGTGAGAAGGTCGATGACCTTGATGCCGGTCTCGAGGATCTCGGTCTTACCTTCGAGCTGATCGAAGGCTGGTGGCTTGCGGTGGATGCCCCACTGCTCGCCGTCGCGGCCGAGGCCCGGGGTGTCGAGGCAATCGCCCAGTGCGTTGAACACGTGGCCCTTGACGACGTCACCGACGGGAACCGAGATCGGCTTGCCCGAGTCGGTCACTGCAGTGCCGCGGACGAGGCCGTCGGTGGGCTGCATGGAGACGGTGCGGACCAGGTTGTCACCGAGGTGCTGTGCAACCTCGAGCGTCAGCGTCTTGGCGACCGAGGGAAGCGTGATCTCGGCGTTCAGGGCGTTGAACAGTTCAGGAACAGCGCCACGCGGGAATTCAACGTCCACGACGGGACCGATGACCCGCACGACGCGGCCGGCTACGGCCGAAGCCGAACCTGCCCCGTTGTTTTCGGTTACTGCTGCGGTCATGTGCTAGTCACTTCCTGCGCTCGAGGCGAGCGCGTTGGCGCCGCCGACGATCTCGCTGATTTCCTGGGTGATCTGGGCCTGGCGAGCCTGGTTGGCCTGACGGCTCAACGTGTTCACCAGTTCGTTTGCGTTGTCCGTCGCGGCCTTCATAGCTGTACGACGGGCTGCCGACTCCGATGCCGCAGCATCGAGAAGCGACGAGAAGATACGAGTGCTGACGTACTTCGGGAGAAGAGCGCCGAGAAGCTTCTCGGGCTCGGGCTCGAAGCTGAAGTCCGCGACGGGGCCATTGTCATGGTCGTCGTCGTGGCCGTTGGTCAGCATGTCGTCACCGAGTTCGATGCGCTCTTCCGACACGAAGACCTCGAGAGGAGCCATGCGGCGAACCTCGGGAGTCTGCGTCAGCATCGACACGAAACGGGTGTAGACGATATGGAGTTCGTCGACGCCCTCGATCGTGCCTTCACCGTTCGGAGCGGCAACCTGGTTACCCGAACCAGCCATGAACAGCTCCACCAGGTGGCGGCTGGCCTTCGCTGCATCCGAGTAACCCGGATCCTGCGAGAAGCCCGTCCACGCAGCACCGATGTCGCGGCCGCGGAACGTGTAGTAGCCGAGCCCCTTGGAACCGAGCACGTAGACGACCGGCTCCTTGCCCTCGCTGCGGAGGAGAGCCATGAGCTCTTCTGCCTGCTTGAGGACGTTGGAGTTGTAGCCGCCACACATGCCGCGGTCACTGGTGACAACAAGCACGGCAGCCCGCTTGGGCTCCGGACGCTCGTTGAGCAACGGGTGATCGAGCGAAGCAGACGCACTCGCCAATTCGGTGAGTACCTTCGTGATCTCCTCGGCATACGGCTTGGACGCGGCGACGCGAATCTGAGCCTTGGTGATACGCGAAGTCGCGATCAGTTCCTGTGCCTTGGTGATCTTCTTGGTCGAGTTGACCGACTTGATACGAGACCGCAATTCGAGAATGCTCGCCATCGATCAATCACTCTCCCTTCGGAATTCGCAGTGTCATGGGCGCGTACGTCACTTGCTGACGGTCTTGCGCTTGACGTTGATCTGCTCGTTCGCGACCTCGTCGGCGCCCAAAGCGTCAGCCTCGGCTTCGTTCACGACCCGGCTTCCGTCGGATGCGATGAAGCCTTCCTTGAACTTGTTCGTTGCAGCGATCAGCTCAGCAGCGTTGTCGGCATCGAGTGCCTTACCGCCGTTGATGCTGGAGTAGACGCCTGCAGCCGAGTGCTTGAGGTCTTCGAGCAGTTCCTTCTCGAAGCGACGGACGTCGCCGATCGGAACGCTGTCGAAGATGCCTTCGCCGGCGAGGTAGATCGAGACGATCTGGTCCTCGACGGGGATCGGGCTGTACTGATCCTGCTTGAGCAGCTCGACCAGACGGGCACCGCGCTCGAGCTGAGCCTTGGAGGCAGCGTCGAGGTCGGATGCGAAGGCGGAGAACGCTTCGAGCTCACGGAACTGAGCCAGTTCCAGACGCAGCGAACCGGAAACCTTCTTCATGCCCTTGGTCTGTGCAGCGCCACCGACGCGGGAGACCGAGATACCGACGTTGATCGCGGGGCGAACGCCCTTGTTGAACAGGTCGGACTCGAGGAACACCTGACCGTCGGTGATCGAGATGACGTTGGTCGGGATGTAGGCCGAGACGTCGTTCGCCTTGGTCTCGATGATCGGCAGAGCCGTCAGCGAGCCACCGCCGAGTGCGTCGGACAGCTTCGCCGAACGCTCCAGCAGACGGGAGTGCAAGTAGAAGACGTCACCGGGGTAAGCCTCGCGTCCCGGCGGGCGACGCAGCAGGAGCGAGATGGCGCGGTACGCCTCTGCCTGCTTGGTCAGGTCGTCGAACACGACCAGAACGTGCTTGCCCTGGTACATCCAGTGCTGGCCGATGGCCGAGCCGGTGTACGGTGCGAGCCACTTGAAGCCTGCGGAATCAGATGCCGGAGCAGCAACGATGGTGGTGTACTCCATCGCGCCCTTCTCCTCGAGGGCAGCCTTGACGCCCGCGATGGTGGAACCCTTCTGACCGATGGCAACGTAGATGCAGCGCACCTGCTTGTTGACATCGCCGGAATCCCAGTTGGCCTTCTGGTTCAGGATGGCGTCGATGCAGACCGCGGTCTTGCCGGTCTTGCGGTCGCCGATGATGAGCTGGCGCTGGCCGCGGCCGATCGGGGTCATGGCGTCGATAGCCTTGATTCCGGTCTGGAGCGGCTCTTCGACCGGCTGACGCTCGAGCACCGAAGCAGCCTGAAGCTCGAGTGCACGGTTCTCGGTGCTCTCGATCTCGCCGAGGCCGTCGATGGGCGCACCCAGCGGGTCGATGACGCGGCCGAGGAAAGCATCGCCGACGGGAACCGACAGAACGTCGCCCGTGCGCTTTACTTCCTGGCCTTCTTGGATGTTCTGGTAATCGCCAAGGATGACGGCACCGATTTCGGTGGCATCCAGGTTGAGCGCGACGCCGACGATTCCACCGGGGAACTCCAACAGCTCGTTGGACATAGCCGAAGGCAGGCCAGAGACGTGCGCAATGCCGTCACTGGTGTCGGTCACTGTGCCGACCTCCTCACGGGAGGCCTCCGGGGAGTAGCTCGCGGTGTAGTTGTCGATCGCGCTACGGATCTCGTCGGAGGAGATCGTCAGCTCCGCCATGTTTTTCCTGCTCTCGGTGTCTGGTCTTCGAAAAGATCTGGAGTATGTGTTCGGCTGAAGGACTACTTGAGGTTCTTCCGCAGTGCTGCGAGTCGACCCGCTGCGCTGCCGTCGATAACCTCGTCGCCCACCCGGACGACCAAGCCGCTGAGGAGTTCTGGATCGACCTCGACGTGTACTGCTACCGGCTTCCCGTAGGTGCGGGTAAGAGTGCTGGCCAAGCGATCCGACTGCTCCGAGCTCAACGCCGAGGCGCTGCGAACGTGAGCAACGGTGGTATCGCGCTGCGCTGCGGCAAGATTCGACAGCTGATCGAAAGTGTCTGCGGGCGCAGACTTCAACCGGCCGACGGCCTGTCCGGCGAGTGCCTCGGTGACCGCGGTGACCTTGCCGTAGAGCAAGCGGGAGAGGAACTCACGCTTGCGGGCTGCGGGAACCGACAGATCCGAGAGCGTCTGCTCCAGGCTGGGATCCCCTGCCACGATGCGGCCGAGACGGAAGAGCTCGTCCTCAACGGTGTCCAACTGGCTCTGATCGGCTGCGGCGCGGAGCAGAGCTTCGCGTCCGAGCAGTTCGAGCGAGTTGACCAAGTCGCGGGCCGCAGACCAGTCCTGGCCTGCAGCTGCCTTCACGGTGGCGAGCGCCTCGGCGCCGACCTTTCCGGAGAACAACTGCTCTGCCAAAGCCTGGCGACCAGCGGCCGGTGCCGAAGCGTCAGCCAGCGCGCTGCGAAGAGCGCGCTGGCCGTCGAGTACCTCGACCACCGAGAAGAGCTCGGACCCAGCCTGAGCAGAAGCAGCAGTTGCGGCTCCTGCAGAGACGGCGCCCAGGGCACTGCTCAGCGCAGAACGAGTCTGCGCCAAGGCTTCACGGCTCGCTGCGTACATGTTGCTCACTTCCTGGCTGAATCAGCGCTGACGGTGTCGAGCTCGTTGAGGAATCGATCAACCGTTCCGGCGCGCTTCACGTCGTCGGCGAGGGACTCACCGATGACCTTCTCGGCCAGGTCTACAGCGGTCTTGCCGAGATCCGAGCGGAGCTCAGCGACGATCTGCTGGCGCTGGGCAACGAGCTGGCTGTGGCCTGCGGCCACGATGCGGTCGCTCTCGTCCTGCGCCTGAACCTTCATGTCAGCGATGATCTGCTGACCCTGGGTACGCGCTTCCTCACGGATCTGCGCTGCCTCGGTACGAGCTTCGGCGAGCTGTGCGCGGTACTGCTCAAGCGCTGCTGCTGCCTCCGCCTGTGCGTCTTCGGCTTTCTTGATGCCGCCCTCGATCTGCTCGGTGCGTTCGGCCAAGACCTTCTGGAACTTCGGAAGTACGAGCTTCCAGAAGACGAAACCAACTACTACGAGCGCGACCGCGGACCACACGATGTCGTATGTCTCGGGGATGAGGGGATTGTGTTCAGTCGTCCCCTCCGCCGCGAGAATTGCGATGGTGGCTGCCATGTCGGTCTTAGAAGATGAAGCCGGCGACGAGGCCGATCAGCGCGAGGGCCTCGGTGAATGCAATACCGAGGAACATGGTGGTACGAACCTGGCCGGCCATCTCGGGCTGGCGGACCATGCCTTCGATTGCCTTGCCCACAACGATGCCCACGCCGATGCCGGGGCCGATTGCTGCGAGGCCGTAGCCGATGGCTCCGTAGCCGCGCGACTTGGTCTCGACAACTTCCTGAGCGAGGTAAGCGATGCTCATGGTGTTCCATTCCCTTTCTGTTGACCTCCGCCGGATTCGGCAAGAGGCTCAGTTCTTGGTGTAGCTGGTGAGGAGGTAAAAGGTCAGTGCTCGTCGGCGTGGAGCGCCAGATCGATGTACACCGCGGTCAGCAGCGCGAACACGTAAGCCTGCAGGAAGATGACCAGCAGCTCGAAGAACGTGAATGCGATACCGGCAATGATCGACGGAACACCGAAGATTGCCTGGAATCCGCCGGACACGAAGAAGAAGTAGTTCGTCGCGCTGAAGAACAGCACCAGCAGGATGTGGCCGGCCAACATGTTGGCCATAAGACGAACCATCAGCGTGAACGGACGCAGGATGAAGGTCGAGATGAACTCGATGGGCACCAACAGGAAGTGCAAGGGCAGCGGGACGCCGGGAACGACGATGCTGCTCTTGACGTACTTGAAGAAGCCGTACTTCTTGATTCCCACGTAGTTGAACACGATGTAGGCGAGCGCTGCGAGTACCAGCGGCATACCGATTCGCGCGTTCGGCGAGATGTTCAGGAAAGGAATGATGCTGGCCAGGTTGCTGGCGACCACGATGAAGAAGATCGTCGTGATGACCGGCAGGAAGCGCTTGCCCTGTTCCTTGCCCAGGATCTCCTCGGCGATGTTGATGCGAACGAAGTCGAGCGCAAGCTCAGCTGCGTTCTGAAGTCCGCGGGGAACCAGTCGAGGGCTGCGCATCGCGATCACGAAGAACGCTGCGACCAGCACCGACATCAGCAGACGGATCAGCATCAGACGGTCGAGCTCGAAGGGGCCCGCGTGAATCAACACGGAGGGCGGGAAAAAATCGTCTAGTGACGGCGCATGGAATTCATCCGCGGCCAGGGTGGTGACGCTCAGCGTTCTCTCCCGTAGTCGGTCCGCAGCCATCATTGACTGCGGTTCGATCGGACATTGACGATCTACAAGTCGACAAGTTCGACTCGCGCATTCGTCAGCAGCTGGAGAACCCTAGAGGGGCCTGGCGTCTGTCGGTGTCGGCGACTCTCGTCGACTCAGCGGTCAGAATTTCGACCACCTGCGAGCACATGGCATCGTCGGCTGAGTGTTACTCGGCCCACCATTGCTCTCGCTTGAACCGAACCTTATCAAGTCATCTACGACATTGTGTAGATGGGGTACCTGGAAGTCCGATTAGTTACGTCTTGTAGTACTACTCAGCGTCGTCGACGTTGCTGCTGGGAGTGGGATCGACGTACGGAGTTTTGGTTCCCAGAACACCGTAGGTCTCCGCTCCGAGCACCACGACCAGCGACATGATGATGACCAGGACGAGGGCGGTCTTGTTGTAGAAATCCATGTCCGAAAGGACAAACAGAACCACCATCGCGAGAATCATCTTCAGCAGCCAGGTACCGAGCAGAACTGCGCCGGCCGTGAGCGCGGGCAGCTTTGCCGTGAGCAGCACGCCCAGCGCCGTGAACAGGATGAACCCGCCGCCGACAGCTGCGCCGATCAAAGCGCCGTAGACGCCTTCCTTACCGGCGAAGAGCCCGCCCAGGAGCGCGCCGACCACGGCCAGCGCGATCAGCCCCATGACACCCCACTTCACGGCCGACTTCATGGCGGCTGTCGAATCAGGGATGGGTTGCGAGGCAGGTACAGGCTGCGGCGTGTTCGTCACGATGCCCAAGGGTAATGGATCGGGAAACTTGGCTAGCGACGCTGCTGCTTGCGATCGATCAGGGAAGGCACCGCAGTGAAGAACAACGCAAGAACCAAACCGGCCGCGACGAGTACAACAACCAGCTGACGATTGAGCAGCGAGGATCCGACGGCACCGAACGCCAGGACGCTGACCCACAGGTAGATGACCAGCACAACTCGTCGGTGCGTGTGTCCGATCTGCAAGAGGCGATGGTGCAGGTGCATCTTGTCCGGACTGAACGGACTGACGCCCGCTTTCGTCCGGCGGATCACGGCCAGGAGCATGTCCAGCATCGGGATGAACATCACAGCCCCGACCAGCAACAACGGCGCGAGGAGGCCGACGAGGTCGCGGGTTCCGTAGGCAGTGAGCGGAATACGACCGGATGCACTGGTGGAGATCGCGGCCAGCATGAGACCGATCAACATCGACCCGGAATCGCCCATGAAAATGCGCGCTGGATTGAAGTTGTGTGGAAGAAAACCGAGACAAGCGCCTGCCAAGGCCGCTGCGATCATCGCCGGCGGGTAGACACTCGCGTCGCCGCCCTGATCGTGCAGTAGACCGATCGAGAAGATGAGGATGGCCAGGGCAGCGATAAGCCCCAACCCGGCGGCCAGCCCGTCGAGACCGTCGACGAAGTTCATGGCGTTGATGGTTGCCACGGCAACAGCAACCGTGAACAGTCCGGATTGAATCTGATCGAGAATGATGGTGGACCCACCGTCACCGCCGAACGGGTTGTAGATGATGAACCAACTGACGCCCATCACGACAAGAACTCCGGCAGCAGTCACCTGACCCACGAACTTGGTGAGAGCGTCGAGACCCCACCTGTCGTCGATCACGCCCACGAGGACGATGACGGCTCCCGCAACGAGTGCGGCATGAACGTCAGGACTCCCGAAGCCGAAACCCCTTGTGAGCGCGGGCAATTGCTGGGCGAACAGCAGGCCGACAGCCATGCCGATGTACATTCCGACGCCACCGAGACGCGGAATCGGCTCGACATGCACGTCCCGATCACGCGGTATGGCGACAGCGCCGAACCGCAGCGCGAACAACCGGACTGCGCCAGTCGCCAGGTAGGTCACCACCGCCGCCGTGCACAGCACGAGCAGCAGTTCACGGATGGGGACACCTGCTCCCCCGCCCCCCTGTGCAAGATATGAGGTCGCTTCGTAGGTAGTGATCACTGCGCGAGATCACCCGTTTGGCGGGGATAGGCAGGCTTTGCCCGAACCAGTTCGCGAACGCCGTCGGCAACTGATGCCAACTCGGCCTCCCCGGACGTAGTGGCGGGGTCCGCGACAACTGCGCGCGCGATCAACTCCCCCACGACGCTCATGTCGGAACGGTTGAAACCCTGTGTCGTCACGGCTGCGGATCCGACACGGATGCCGGACGTGACGGCCGGCGATTGCGGATCGAACGGAATTGCGTTCTTGTTGAGAGTGATCGATGCCAGGCCGCACCTGCGCTCGGCGTCGACTCCGGTGACCCCGCTTGCGCGCAGATCGAGAAGCGCCAGATGGGTGTCGGTTCCACCGGACACGGTGCGCAGACCGCGAGCTTCCAACGACTGCGCGAGCGCCGACGCGTTGGCAACCACTTCCTGTGCATACCAACAATATTCCGGTGTCGACGCTTCTTTGAATGCCACCGCCTTCGCTGCGATCGCGTGCATCATCGGCCCACCCTGGATGAAGGGGAAGACCGCGCGATCGACAGCCGAGGCATGCCGGCTGCGGCACAGGATCATTCCACCGCGCGGGCCCCTGAGGACCTTGTGCGTCGTCGCGGAGACTACGTCGGCATAGGGAACGCACGACGGTATCGCCTGGCCCGCCACCAGTCCGATGAAGTGGGCGGCGTCGACCCACAGGATCGCACCGACCTCGTCTGCGATCGAGCGGAAGGCTGCGAAGTCGATGGTGCGGGAGTACGCGGTCGCGCCGGCGACGATGATCTTCGGCTTGTGCGCCAGAGCCAGGGCGCGAACCTCGTCGTAGTCGATCAATTCGGTGGCCGAATCGACGTGATAGGGAACGGTGGTGAACCACTGCCCCGAAAAGCTGACCCGAGATCCGTGAGTCAGATGCCCACCGTGCGGCAGACTCATCGCCAGTACGGTGTCGCCGGGCTTGGCGAATGCGGCGTACACCGCGAGGTTCGCATTGGCCCCAGAATGCGGTTGGACATTGACGTGCTCAGCGCCGAACAGTGCCTTTGCCCGGTCGATCGCCAGATTCTCGGCTGCGTCGACGTACTCGCACCCGCCGTAGTAACGCCGACCCGGATAGCCCTCGGCGTACTTGTTGCTCAGGGTCGAACCCAAGGCGGCCAGTACCGCGGGGCTGGTGAAGTTCTCGCTCGCGATGAGTTGAAGCCCGCCGCGCTGACGCTCGAGTTCGGCCAGCGCAATAGCCGCGATCTCGGGATCTGCCGTGGCAAGCTCACCGAAATCCGGTCCCCAGTACGTGGATTCCCCCGCGCGCTCGCCGCCGGCGCCGACCATCGTTACGAAACTCCCTCTACGAGGCTTTCCGGACTCGTGCCCAATACCTCGGCGATGGATTCTGCCGAGACGGCACCCACTCGCAAGATACGCGGTGAATTGCCGGTCAGGTCGACGATCGTGGAAGCAACGGCGTGTTCGGCCTTGCCTCCGTCGAGGTACACGCTGGCAGAGCCGCCGAGCTGATCGCGGGCTTCCTCGGCGGTGGTGGCAGGCGGACGCCCCGAAATGTTGGCGCTAGAGACGGCAAGCGGTCCGACATCGCGCAACAATTCGAGGGCAACCGGGTGCAAGGGCATGCGAAGCATGACGGTTCCGCGGGTATCGCCCAGGTCCCAGGCGAGTGAAGGTGCCTGCTCGACGACCAAGCTCAGTCCACCGGGCCAGAACGCGCGGATCAGATCCCGCGCCTGCGGGCGCACGCTGTAGACGAGTCCGTCGATGGTGTTCCACGATCCGACCAGAACCGGGACGGGCATGTCTCGTCCGCGGCCCTTGGCGCGCAACAGACTCGTGACAGCTTCGCTGTCGAACGCGTCGGCGGCGAGGCCGTAAAGGGTGTCGGTAGGGAGAACTACGAGTCGGCCGGCCTTGAGCGCGTTCTTCGCGGCGGCCAAGCCTGCGGTTCGGGAATCTGTCTGACTGCAGTCGTACACGGTGCTCACTCAGCCATCCTTTCACTCTGCGCTTCGGGCGTTCGATTCCGCTGGGCTTCGACGTCGGTGGCGACGCGTCTGGCGACAACGAATCGCGGACGACCGGCAAGATCGGGATGCTGCGCGACCTCGCCGAATACCCGACGCGCCGAGAACAGCGCAGCGACGCCGTCACCGTTGGTGTCGTCGTGCTCGATGCCTGCCGCACCGCCGATGCGAAGCCACCGCGCGATGTTGCTGATCATGGGTTTGATGACGGACAGGCCGTCGGCACCACCGAACAGCGCGGTGTGTGGGTCGTAATCCATGACCTCAGGCTGCAATTGCGCGCCTTCAGGGATGTACGGCGGATTGGACACGACCAGATCGACGCCACCCTCGAGCCCTGGCAACAGGTTCCGATCGGTGACATCGCCCTGATGCAGGTGGATCGGCGTATCACCGGCGGCCTCGCGATCGGCGGCATTACGACGCGCCCACGCCAGCGCGGCGGGCTCCTTCTCCACGGCGTGAACAACCGCGTCGGGGCGAGCCTCGGCGATGGACAGCGCGAGGACACCCGATCCCGTGCACAGGTCCAGCACTACCGGCGGCTTGCTTCCGCAACCTTCGAGGAACGAGAGCGCCCAACCCATGAGCAGTTCGGTTTCGGGCCGCGGAATGAAGACGCCCGGACCGACAGCGACGTCGATGTTGCCCATCGACGCGATTCCGATGATGTGCTGCAACGGAATCCGCTTCACGCGTTGCGCAACCAGCTCGTCGAACGCCGCGATGACCTCGGGATCGACCAACGGAATCAACCCGAGGCGCGTGCGTTCGACACCGAGCAGGTGGGATGCCAACAACTCGGCGTCGGTGCGTGGGCTGGGCACACCTGCGGCGTCGAGCTGTTTTGCAGCTTCGATCAGCGCCAAACGAAGTGGAAGTCGACTCACGGGTACAGCCTGCCACGCTCGACCGACACGCGGTTCACCGAGTTCCCGGCGGGGTGGAGGTCCGTCATGGTCTGCATCTACTCGGCCGCGAGACGCGCCTCTCGGTCCGCCTTGCCCAATGCGTCGAGGAGTGCGTCGAGCTCGCCGTCGAGCACCGCGTCGAGGTTGTGCGACTTGAATCCGATGCGGTGATCGGTGATGCGGTTCTCGGGGAAGTTGTAGGTGCGGATGCGCTCCGAACGGTCCACCGTCCGTACCTGGCTCTGGCGGCCTGCCGACGCTTCTGCGTCCGCGGCCTCCTCGGCGACTACCTGCAAACGGGCTGCCAGCACCTGCATGGCGCGAGCCTTGTTCTGAAGCTGTGAACGCTCGTTCTGACAGGTGACGACGATGCCGGTCGGAAGGTGCGTGATTCGAACAGCGGAGTCCGTCGTGTTGACGCCCTGACCGCCCTTGCCGGACGAACGGTAGACGTCGATACGCAGGTCACTTTCGTCGATCTGGACCTGCTCGACCTCTTCGGGTTCCGGGTACACCAGAACGCCGGCAGCCGAAGTGTGAACGCGTCCCTGGGATTCGGTGACGGGCACTCGCTGGACGCGGTGAACGCCGCCCTCGAACTTGAGCCGCGCCCACACTCCGTCCGGGGTATCGGACTTGCTCTTGATCGACAGTGTGGCTTCCTTGTATCCGCCGAGATCGGAGACCGTCGCGTCGAGAATCTCGACGCGCCAGCCGTGCCGTTCTGCGTAGCGGACATACATGCGGGCCAGGTCCGAGGCAAAGAGTGCGGATTCTTCGCCACCCTCACCGGACTTCACTTCGAGGACGATGTCGTCGCCGTCATGCGGATCTCGGGGTGCCAACTGATCGGTCAGCGTCTGCTCGAGTTGCGCGACCTCGGCTTCGAGATCGGGGATCTCGGCGGCGAAGCTGGAATCGTCGGCAGCGAGTTCGCGCGCGGCTTCCAGATCGTCCTGCGCGGCCGTGAGCTTGTTGTACGTCGACATGATCGGCGAGAGCTCGGAGAACCGCTTACCGACGCGCCTGGCGGCAGCAGGGTCGTTGTGCAGCGCCGGATCGGACATCTGTGCTTCGAGACCGGCGTGCTCCGCCAAGATGTCGTCGATGGCCGAGGGCTGGGTTGCGCCTGCCATGGTTCGCTCCGCTCTGAGTTTCGATTCCTACGGTGCGCGCTTGAAGATAGTGCGACGCCGGCACCCGGGAAACGCGCAAACCGAGTGCAGGCACAAAAAAGCCGACGCCCGATCTGCACATGGCAGATCGGGCGTCGGCGGAACAGCTAGGACTCGGTGGCCGGGACCTTGCTGTCTGCACGCTTGCCGTAGCGAGCCTCGAAGCGAGCGACGCGTCCACCGGTGTCGAGAATCTTCTGCTTGCCGGTGTAGAACGGGTGGCACTGCGAGCAAACCTCGACGTTGATGCGTCCGGACTCCTTGGTGCTGTGGGTCTCGAACGTGTTACCGCAACCGCAGACGACGGTGGTCGCTACGTAGGTTGGGTGGATTCCTGCCTTCATGGTGTCCCTTTCAATGGTCGCCGGGTCGACGTCGCCAATCGACATCGTGAACCGGAACCGGACTCGGCCGTTCAGTATGCCAGATGCGGTACTTCACCAGAAATTCCGCGTCTCGCACGCCTCGGGGTGGCTGTACGAAGTTGTCAACGCACTGCACCTCGGTTTTGTTCCGTCCACGCAAAAGGCCCACAACCAGCTGGTTGTGGGCCTTTTGACGTCGAGTCGATCAGTCGTCGATCGCACCCGGTGCGGTCTTGGAGACCTGCATCAGGAACTCGAGGTTGTTCTTGCTCTTCTTCAGTCGATCGATCAGCAGATCGATCGCCTGATGCGAGTCCAGACCGGACAGGACGCGGCGGAGCTTGTGCAGCACCGCAGCTTCGTCCGGGCTCAGGAGCAGCTCGTCTTTACGCGTGCTGGACGGGTTGACGTCCACGGCCGGGAAGACGCGGCGTTCGGCGATCTTGCGATCGAGCTTGAGCTCGGCGTTGCCGGTGCCCTTGAACTCTTCGAAGATCACGGTGTCGCCGGTGGATCCGGTCTCGACCATTGCGGTAGCGATGATGGTGAGCGATCCACCGTTCTCGATGTTGCGGGCAGCACCGAGGAAACGCTTCGGCGGGTACAGGGCCGTCGAGTCGACACCACCGGAGAGGATGCGTCCCGATGCCGGCGAGGAGTTGTTGTACGCACGACCCAGACGCGTGATGGAGTCGAGCAGTACGACGACGTCCTTACCCATCTCGACCAGGCGCTTCGCACGCTCGATTGCCAGTTCGGCAACTGCGGTGTGATCTCCCGGCGGGCGGTCGAAGGTGGAGGAAATGACCTCACCCTTCACGCTGCGCTGCATGTCGGTCACTTCCTCGGGACGCTCGTCCACGAGGATGACCATCAAGTAGCACTCAGGATTGTTGGTGGCGACGGCATTCGCGATCGCCTGCAACACGCTGGTCTTACCGGCCTTGGGCGGGCTCACGATGAGGGCACGCTGGCCCTTACCGATGGGCATCACCAGGTCGATGACACGCGTGGTGAGAATGTGCTGCTCGGTCTCGAGGCGCAGACGCTGGTTCGGGTACAGCGGCGTGAGCTTGTTGAACTCGGGGCGCTTCTTCGCGGCCTCGACGTCGCCGCCGTTGACCGTGTCGATACGGACCAGCGGGTTGAACTTCTGACGCTGGCTGCCCTGCTCACCGTCACGCGAGACCCGGACGGCACCGGTGATGGCGTCGCCACGGCGAAGGCCGTTCTTGCGGATCAGGTTCATGGAGACGTAGACGTCGTTGGGACCGGCGAGGTACCCGGACGTACGCACGAAGGCGTAGTTGTCGAGGACGTCGAGGATGCCGGCGACCGGCTGCAGGACGTCGTCCTCACGGATCTCGGTCTCGCGCGAATCGTTGGGTGCGCCACCCTCTCCGCGGTCGCGACCACGGCCACGACGCTCACGGAAGCGGCGTCCGCGGCGTCCGCGTCCACCCTCTTCGTCGTCGTCCGGGCCGTTGTTGCGGTTGTCCGTACGCGGACCGGCGTTGTTCTGGCCTGCGTTGTTCTGGTTACCGCGATCCTGACGGTCCTGACGGTCCTGGTTGCCCCGGTTGCCCTGGTTGTCGCGCTGGCCCTGGTTGTCGCGCTGGCCCTGGTTGTCGCGCTGGCCTTGGTTGTCGCGGTTGCGCTCGCGGCGGGGACGCTCGTTGCCCTGCTCGGCGGGAGCCTGATCAGCGTCGGACTTGCCCTCGGTGCGCGCCGGACGCTCGGCCGGAGCCTCAGCCTTGGCGGTCTCGTTGACCTTCGAGGTATCGGCGGCCTTCGCGGTGTCGGCGGCCTTCGAGGTGTCCGAGTCGGACTTGGCCGAAGGAGCTTCCTGCTCGATGCTCAGTTCACCCTGGTCGGGCGAACCTGCACGACGAGCGGCGCCGCGACGCTGGCGTCCGCGACGGGGTGCGCTCTGATCGGAATCCTCGGCGGATTCGGTACGCGCAGGCGCTGCCTCGGCAGGAGCGGATTCTGCCGCGGGAGCCGTTTCGGCTGCGGGGGTTTCGGTACGTGCTGCGCGAGTGCTCTTGGCACGGGTGCGCGCTACGGGTGCGTCGCCGAGCGTGAGTTCGCTCTGTGCGGGTGCAGCCTTTGCGCTGCCGCCCTGGCGCTCCTTGATGGCTGCGATCAGGTCGCCCTTGCGCATGCCGGAAGTGCCTTTGATGCCCAGTTCACCCGCAAGAGTGCGGAGTTCGGTGAGCACCATGCCGGAGAGTCCGGCACCACGGCGCGTTTCGGCACGCTTCGTGGAGGTCGCCACCGCACCGTTCGATGCTGAAGATGACGCCTGAGAATTGTCGCCTGATTCCGACCCGGCGGGTGCAGAAGTGGCGATGAGGTCCGTATCGGTCACGGAGGTCCTTTCCTTCCCTCACTCGCACTGCGCAAAGTCGAGGGTTCGTCCCGCAGTTCGATTGAATACCGAACTCGGTGGTGCCGTACGTGGTTGCTGTCCAGAACTGCCGGCTTGTCCGCCGTCACATGATTGTCGGAAACTCTCGCCTCAAACTTTTCATGCGCTCGCAAACCTGCCCAACGCGCCTTCGTCGTCGATTCACTCCCCCGTGTGGTGAACCCCAGAGTTGTGGAACCTCTGAGTGTTCGATCCGCGGAGGATCCAAACCTTCGGAGAAGGTACAAGCGCGAGGATCATGCCTGCGAGAATCATGCCAAGGACTGTGGACCCCGATTGGGAAGGAGTTTTGCCCCCTGGTGATGCACCGGCGACTGACGCGCACGATGTACGGACATAGCCCAGGATAGCGCCCAAACCTGAGTCCGGCAAGAATTTGGACGAGTGGGTGTGTCAGTTCACTACCGATCGGTAGTGCGCGATCACCAGGACCAAGGCGGGGATCAGACCGTAGTCGTGGATACTTCGACGCCGTCGGCGATGTCCAATTCGAGCACACGGAGTCCGTCTGCCCGCGCCGCTTCGGCGAGTTCGACGGGGAAAGGTTCTGTGCTGAGCGCCAACACAGTGGGACCTGCTCCGGAAACGGTCGCAGCGATGCCGGCCTCACGCAGGATGCCGATCCACCGAGTCGTGAGCGGTAGAGCGGGCGCGCGCTGCGCCTGATGCAGGCGATCCTCGGTGGCTGCCATCAACAGATCGGGACGAGCCGTGAGCGCGACGACGGCCAGTGCACTGCGGCTCGCGTTGAACGACGCATCCTGGTGCGGAACCAATTCGGGCAGGAGCCCACGGGTGTGTGCGGTGGACGACCGTTCCTCGGGAACCAGTGCAACGGCACAGATATCGGGATGTACGTCGAGTTTCGCCGCCGAGTAGATCGGCTCGTCGCCTTCGACGGCCGGCGGGCAACTCCACGAGACGACTGCGCCGCCGAGAACACTGGCAGACGCATTGTCCGGGTGACCTTCGAACTCGGAAGAGAGCTGAACCAACTGCTCTTCCGTCAACCCGATCTCGGCATCGAGTGCGCGTGCCAGACCGTTGGCTGCAGCCAGCCCACCGACGGCCGCGGAAGCCGAGGACCCGAGCCCGCGTGAATGCGGGATCGCGTTGCGGCACAACACGTCCAGGCCACTGGCCCACACTCCAGCCGCTTCGAGACCACGCTCGATTGCACGAACCACGAGATGCGAAGGCCCCCAAGGGACGTCGGCGGCGCCTTCACCTTCGACGCGAATCTGGAGACCTGAATCCGTTGTGGTGACCACGATTTCGTCGTACAACCCCAACGCCAGACCGAGGGTGTCGAACCCCGGCCCCAAGTTTGCACTCGAGGCCGGGACGCGAGCAGTCACCGAAAGGCCGATAGGCAGGGTTATAGTCATGTCAGACACCGGATTCCGCGGAGTGGTCGATGAATCCACGGACACTATGCAAGCTCGAGGGCAGCCGCAACGGCAACGGGATCGACACCGATCGGCTCGACGTTCGGCATACCCTTCAAAGCCGTGTCAGGATCCTTGAGACCGTTACCGGTCACCGTGCACACGACGGTCAGGCCCGGCTCGAGCCAGCCCTCTGCACGTGCGGCGAGCAGGCCGGCGACGCTGGCTGCCGACGCCGGTTCGACGAAGACACCCTCGGTGGCGGCGATCAGACGGTAAGCCTCGAGGATCTTCTCGTCGGTGGCGGCACGGAATGCACCGTTCGACTCTTCCTTCGCGGCGACAGCGCCGTTCCAGGAAGCGGGGGAACCGATTCGGATTGCGGTAGCGATGGTTTCGGGATCCTTGACGGGTGCGCCGTTGACCAGCGGAGCCGCACCGGCAGCCTGAACGCCGAGCATGCGGGGCTTGACCGTGGTCAGACCGTCCGCGTAGTACTCCGAGTAACCGCGCCAGTACGCGGTGATGTTTCCGGCGTTTCCGACCGGGAGGGCGTGCACGTCGGGAGCCTTGCCGAGTACGTCCATGATCTCGAATGCCGCGGTCTTCTGACCTTCGATGCGTACCGGGTTGACCGAGTTGACCAGACCGATGGTGGGGAATTCCGCCGTGGTCTTGCGTGCCAGCTCGAGGCAGTCGTCGAAGTTGCCCTGGACCTGAATGATCTTGGCGCCGTGCATGACTGCCTGCGCAAGCTTGCCCATGGCGATCTTGCCCTGCGGGATGAGCACGGCGCAGGTCATGCCGGCCTTGGCTGCGTACGCAGCGGCCGAGGCGGAGGTGTTGCCGGTGGACGCGCACAGAACTGCGCGCTGGCCACGGGCCAAGGCGTCGGTGACTGCCATCGTCATGCCGCGGTCCTTGAAGGAACCGGTGGGGTTGAGACCCTCGACCTTGAGGTAGACGTCGCAGCCGGTGATCTCGGAGAGGTGGCCGGCCGGCAGGAGCGGGGTGCCGCCTTCGCGCAGGGTGACGGTCTTCCAGTTGTCACCGATCGCGAGACGGTCCCGGTATGCCTCGATGAGACCCGGCCATGCCTTGTGGACGGGGTTGACGATGCCGGTCATTGTTCAGTGCCTTCCAGTCGCAGCACGCTGGTCACAGCGGTGACGAATTCGAGTTCGTTGAGGGCCGCCACGGTCTCGGACAGAGCCGCGTCGGTTGCTACATGAGTGACGACCACCAGACGCGCGCCGGCGCCGGCGCCCTCCTGGCGGACGACGGAGATGCTCACGCCGTGCTTGGCGAACTCGGCGGCGACTGCGGACAGCACACCTTCCTTGTCCGCGACCTCCATGTTCACGTAGTAGCGCGTGAGGATGTCGCCCATCGGGGCGACCTTGAGCTTGGCGTACTTGGACTCACGGGGGCCGCGGCCGCCGTGAACCTTGTTGCGCGCCGCCATCACCAGGTCACCCATCACCGCGGAAGCGGTGGGGGCGCCGCCTGCGCCCTGGCCGTAGAACATGAGCCGGCCGGCGTTCTCTGCTTCCACGACAACGGCGTTGAACGCGCCGTTGACCGAAGCGAGCGGGTGGCTGAGCGGAACCAGCGCCGGGTACACGCGAGCGGAAATCCGCTCCTTGCCCTTGGGCGTGACGATGCGCTCGCAGATCGAGAGCAACTTGATCGTGCAGTCGAGTGCCTTCGCCGACGCCAGGTCGGCAGAGGTGATCGTGGAAATTCCTTCGCGGTACACGTCCGCGGCAGTGACGCGGGTGTGAAATGCGATCGACGCGAGGATCGCCGCCTTCGCTGCCGCGTCGTAGCCTTCGACGTCCGCGGTCGGATCGGCTTCCGCGTATCCGAGGCGTCCGGCTTCGGCCAGTGTCTCCTCGTAGTCGGCGCCGGTCTCGTCCATCGCCGAAAGGATGAAGTTGGTGGTGCCGTTCACGATTCCGGCGACCTTGTTGACACGGTCTCCGGCCAAGGACTGCGTGAGCGGGCGGATCACGGGGATCGCGCCGGCAACAGCGGCCTCGAAGTACAGGTCGACCGAGTTGGCCTCTGCAGCCTCCGCCAATTCACCGGTGTGGTCCGCGAGCAGCGCCTTGTTGGCGGTGACGACCGACTTACCGGAATTGAGCGAGGAGAGAATCAGCTTGCGAGGGAGCTCGATTCCGCCGATCACCTCGACGACGATGTCGACGTCGTCACGACCGACCAGGGACTCGGCGTCCGTCGTCTGCAGTTCCTCGGGGATTCCGCGGTCCGAGCCGATACGACGAACGGCAACTCCCCGCAGTTCCAACGGGGCGCCGACGCGGGCTTCGAGTTCCTCGGCCTGCTCACGAATGATCCGGACGACCTCGCTCCCGACGTTGCCGAGGCCGAGAACGGCCACACCGATAGCGCGATGCGCCGATTCGCTCGTCACTGCGATACCTCCAAGCTGAGCAGATCTTCCACTGTTTCCCTCCGCAGAATCACGCGTGAGACTCCGTCACGCACCGCCACCACGGCTGGGCGGGTGAGCAGGTTGTACCTGCTCGACATCGAATAGCAGTATGCACCGGTCGCTGCTACCGCTAGTAAATCACCGGGCCCGACGTCCTCGGGCATCCAGGTGTCCCGAATGACCACGTCACCGGACTCGCAGTGCTTACCGACGATACGTGCAACGACGGGATCAGCCTCGGAAGTTCGCGAAACCAACTTGGCTTCGTACTCCGCACCGTAGAGGGACGTGCGGATGTTGTCGCTCATCCCGCCGTCGACGCTGATGTAGCGGCGTGTCAGCGAGCTACCCACCGTGACGTCCTTGATGGTGCCGACCTCGTAGAGCGTCACCGTGCCCGGTCCGGCGATGGCGCGGCCGGGTTCGACGGCAAGCGTCGGCTCCGGCAGCCCGGCCAGTGCGGACTCGTTGCGCACGATGTGACCGAGCTTTGCTGCCAGTTCGTCGACGGGCGGCGGGTCGTCGGACGGGATGTACGAGATCCCCATGCCGCCGCCGAGGTCGATGATCGAAATCTGCTTGGTCTTCTCGACGCCGAACTCGGTGACGACCTCGCGGAGCAAACCGATCACGCGGTGCGCTGCCACCTCGAAACCGTCGACGTCGAAGATCTGCGAACCGATGTGGCTGTGCAGTCCGACCAGTCGCAGGTTTTCGGCGGCGAAGACGCGGCGGACCGCGTCGATTGCCGCTCCCCCGGCCAGCGAGAAACCGAACTTCTGGTCTTCGTGTGCGGTGGAGATGAATTCGTGCGTATGCGCTTCGACGCCGACGGTCAGGCGGATCAACACGTCCTGAACGACACCGGCCTCACCGGCGACACGATCGAGTCGATCGATCTCGATCGCCGAGTCGAGCACGACGTGCCCGACACCCGCGGCGACACCGGCGGCCAGTTCGGCGACGGACTTGTTGTTGCCGTGCATGGCAATTCGCTCGGCCGGGAAATCAGCGTGCAATGCGATCGCCAGTTCGCCGCCGGAGCAGACGTCGAGCGAGAGGCCTTCGTCGGCAACCCAGCGTGCGATCTCGCCGCAGAGGAACGCCTTGGATGCGTAGTGCACCTTGGCATCCGGGCCGAAGGCGCGCGCCATGTCACGGCAGCGCGAGCGGAAGTCGTCCTCGTCGATGACGAACAGCGGGGTGCCGTACTTCTCGGCAAGTTCGCTGACCTTGACACCCGCGAGGGTTACTTCGCCGTCGTCACCGCGAGAAGCGTTGCGCGGCCACACCTGCGGTGAGAGTTCGCCGAAGGCTTCGGGGCTGGTTGGACGGTCGGGCAAGCCGGGGGCCTGCAACTGCTCGGCATGCTTGGGGCCGGCGGGGTGCGCGTTCACATTTGCTCCGGTGCGGTGACGCCGAGCAGTTCGAGGCCGTTGGCCAGGACCTGTCGGGTGGCGGCGCAAAGAGCCAGACGTGCGCGATGCACGTCGGTGGCGTCTTCGTCGCCTTGCGGAAGGATGCGGCACGCGCCGTAGAAGCGGTGGTACGCACCCGCGAGTTCTTCGAGGTAGCGGGCAATACGGTGTGGCTCACGCAAATTCGCTGCGCTCGACACGACGCGCGGGTACTCGCCGATCGTGCGGATGAGGTCACCCTCCTGCTCGACGGTGAGCAGGGCGAGGTGGCTCGCGTCGGCCGAGAGTCCGAGGTCTGCGGCGTTGCGGGCGATCGCGGAAAGGCGGGCGTGCGCGTACTGGACGTAGTAGACCGGGTTCTCGCTGCTGGTCTTGGTCCACAGGTCCAGGTCGATGTCGATGCTGGAGTCGACCGACGAGCGGATCATGACGTAGCGCGAGGCGTCGACGCCGATTGCCTCGACCAGGTCGTCGAGGGTGATGACGGTGCCTGCACGCTTGCTCATCTTGACGGCGGTGCCGTCCTTGACGAGGTTGACCATCTGGCCGATCAGCACCTCGACGGTGTCCGGATCGTCACCGAAAGCGGCGGCAGCAGCCTTGAGACGGCCGATGTATCCGTGATGGTCGGCACCGAGCATGTAGATGCAGAGGTCGAACCCACGGGCGCGCTTGTTCTGGAAGTAGGCGATGTCACCGGCGATGTAAGCGGCGTTGCCGTCGCTCTTGATGACGACGCGATCCTTGTCGTCGCCGTAATCGGTGCTCTTGAGCCACCAAGCACCGTCTTCGTGGAAGAGGTTGCCCGAACCCTTGAGGGATTCGACGGCCTTCTCGACAGCACCGGATTCGAAGAGCGAGTTCTCGTGGAAGTACACGTCGAAGTCGACACCGAAGTCGTGCAGGGTCTGCTTGATGTGCGTGAACATCAATTCGACGCCGATGGCCCGGAAGGTTTCCTGCTGCTCGTCGGCCGGCAGCTCCATGACGTCGGGGCGCTGCTTCAGCACCGAGGCGGCGATGTCGGCGATGTATGCACCGGCGTAACCGTCTTCGGGAGCAGGTTCACCCTTCGCTGCAGCGATCAGCGAACGCGAGAAGCGGTCGATCTGGGCACCGTGGTCGTTGAAGTAGTACTCACGTGTGACCAGCCCGCCCTGCGCGGACAGAATGCGTCCGAGCGCGTCTCCGACTGCGGCCCAACGGGTTCCACCGAGGTGAATGGGACCGGTGGGGTTGGCCGAGACGAATTCGAGGTTGATCTTCTTGCCGGCGAGGGAATCACCCGAGCCGTACGACGCGCCGGCTTCGAGAACCGACACGACGATCGCGCCCTGCGCATCCTTGTCGAGCCGAATATTGAGGAAGCCGGGTCCGGCGATCTCGGCGGATTCGATTCCGTCGGCAGCGGTGAGGGCTTCGGCGATCCAGCCCGCCAGCTCGCGGGGATTGGTACCGACCTTCTTGGCTACCTGCATGGCAATGTTGGTGGCGTAATCGCCGTGCTCGGGGTTGCGTGGTCGCTCGACGGTAAGGGTTTCGGGCAGCACGGATACGTCGAGGCCACGATCGACAAGGACGCTCGCTGCGGTTCCGCGGAGCAGTTCGGCAAGGTCAGCTGGAGTCACAGGTATTCATCCTATTGCCTGGACACCGGAAGTGGAGACTCGCCTCACGCCTCGCACTCGGCGAAGCTAGTCGAGGCCGCTGTGGCGTGTCGCACGCCACTCTCAAAGTTTGCCCTCAGACTCGGAAAGTACAGTGGTAATGCCCGAGCTACCACCGCGTACCTACATGCGCGGGCGCGCTTCACCTCAAGCCCACACACCGAAAGAGCCCAATCGATGCCAAGCGGTTCCGATAGTCGCGGTCCCAACAAGAACTCCGGGGCCAAATCAGCCAAGGCCATCAAGGCCGCCAACAAGAACAGTCGGCCGGCCAAGAAGGGCAAGGGTGGCGTCCCCGCTCCCCGCCAGATCCCCTGGCTGTCGATCGGCGCCGGTGTGGCTGTGCTCGCACTCATCGCCGTGCTCGGTATCAATCTGTGGCCCAAGGTCGAGGAGCGGCAGGCCCTCGAGCCGTACAAGTACAGCTCGGAGAACAAGGATCCGTCAGACAAGATCGACGGTGTCCTCAAGATCGAGTACCCGGCGGGCCAGCACGTCGATTCCACTCAGCGCGTCGCGTACGACCAGACCCCGCCGTTCGGTGGCCCGCACGACGCCACCTGGGCGAACTGCACCGGAACCGTGTACGCAGACCCGATCCGCACCGAGAACGCCGTCCACTCGCTCGAGCACGGTGCCATCTGGATCACGTACAACCCTGATCTCGTCGATCAGGACCAGATCGACAGCCTTGCCGGACGCGTCAACGGCAAGTCTTACATGCTGATGTCGCCGTTCCCCGGTCAGAGCAGCCCCATTTCTCTGCAGTCGTGGGGTCATCGCCTCGAGATCGACAAGGCCGACGACGATCGCATCGATCAGTTCATCACTGCGCTGAACCAGAATCCGAACGTCTACCCCGAGGTCGGCGCGAGCTGCACCAATCCGCTGTTCACTCCGTCGACGTCGCCGTTCGATCCGACACCTCCGGGCCCCGACGCCA
This sequence comes from Rhodococcus sp. NPDC057135, assembly GCF_042670865.1. Classification (NCBI taxonomy): domain Bacteria; kingdom Bacillati; phylum Actinomycetota; class Actinomycetes; order Mycobacteriales; family Nocardiaceae; genus Rhodococcus; species Rhodococcus sp. NPDC057135. The sequence goes on along the minus strand of NZ_JBHUUU010000016.1, from coordinate 137,572 downwards.
TCCAGATGGACGGCACGGGCGCTACCCCGGCCACCGACGAGCAGATTCCCGCCGGTGGATAGTTCACAGAACACCGATCAGTCTTCGAAGCCGAGTCAGCGCACCGCACTGCTGATCATCGGTCTGATCGGCGCGATCGCCGTCGGTTTTGCATTGGGCGCATTCACCAATCTCCTCGGACCCGACGCGAAGTCGTCACTGACCGTTCCGGCATCGGATTCGGTGGACGTCGGATTCGCGCAGGACATGAGCGTGCATCACAGCCAGGCCGTGGACATGGCGTCGATCGCTCTGACGAAGTCCACCGACAACGACGTGCGCACTCTCGCGTTCGATATCTTGACCACGCAGCAGAACCAGCTCGGTCAGATGCAGGCGTGGCTGACCATGTGGGATCAGCCGCTGTCCAAGGTGGGCCCGTACATGGAATGGATGTCGTCTGATTCGGGCTCCGGCCACGGATCGCACGGGACTTCGGCCACGATGGACATGGCTCATTCGGGCCCGGTCGACACCATGCCCGGCATGGCGTCCCCCGAGGACCTTGCAGCGCTCCGGGCAGCAGAAGGTCTGCAACTCGACACCTTGTTCCTGCAGTTGATGCTTCGTCACCACGAAGGTGGGCTTCCGATGATGGAGTACGCAGCAGCTGACGCCACCGAGGGGCCGGTGCGCAGCCTGGCGCAGACCATGGTCAACACACAGCAGAGCGAGTCGAAGCTGATGACCGATATGTTGGCAGCTCGCGGCGCAGTGCCGCTGCCCATGAACTGAGCAGAACTGAACTGAGAAAATTCAGACCCGAACTGGGCCTGGTCCTGAAATTTCAGGACCAGGTCCAGTTTTCTACCTCCGGCATGTCTTCGAGGTGCTCGACGATGTAGCGCGAGTGCTTCTCGAGCTGGGTGCGGCAGAACTCCGCCAACTCGGACGCGCCGGCCGGCCGACGCTTGGAGCGTCGTAGCGCCTCGATCACCAGGTGGTAGCGGCTCATCTTGTTGAGGACAACCATGTCGAACGGTGTTGTGGTTGTTCCCTGTTCGCTGAATCCGCGAACGTGGAAGCGCTCGGGACTCGGACGCCCGTGAATCAGTTCGTGCACCGCACGCGAGTATCCGTGGAATGCGAACACGACGTCGGTCTGCGCGGTGAACAGATCGAGGAAGACCCGCTCCCCGAATCCGTGGGGATGCTCCGTCGGCGTCAGCAGCGCCATCAGGTCGACGACGTTGACGACTCGGGTGATCAGTTCCGGCGTGTGATCGCGCAGCAACTGTGCAGCAGCCAAGATCTCCTGCGTCGGTACGTCTCCCGCCGCAGCCAGGACCACGTCCGGTTCCTGTCCGCGAGCTTCGGTTCCGGCCCATTCCCAGACCGAAGCCCCCGCCGCGCAGTGCTCGTGCGCTTGCTCGAGCGTGAGGTACTGCAGGTGTGGTTGCTTGTCCACGACGATCAGGTTGACGTGGTCGGTACTGCGCAGACAGTGATCCGAGATCGAGAGCAAGGTGTTGGAATCCGGCGGTAGCCACACGCGGATCACGCTGGGCGCCAAGGGAATAACGGCGTCGATCATGCCGGGACCCTGATGCGAGAATCCGTTGTGGTCGTTGCGCCAGCACGTACTGGTCAGCAGCACGTTGAGCGAGGCGACCGACGCCCGCCACGGCAGGTCGACAGCGTGTTGGAGCCACTTGGCATGCTGGATGAGCATCGAGACACTCACCATCGCAAACGCTTCGTAGCTCGCGAACATCCCGTGTCGGCCTGACAACAGATAACCCTCGAGCCAACCCTCGCAGAGGTGCTCGCTGAGGACCTCCATGACGCGACCGTCCGCGGACAGCCCGTCGTCGTAGTCGGTGATCGGCAGTTGCCAACAGCGGTCGGTTGTCTCGAACACGGCGCCGAGGCGATTGCTCGATGTCTCGTCCGGACAGAAGAGTCGGAAGATCCCGCCGCTGTCCTCGGTTTCCGTGGCGGCGTAGATGTCGCGCAGAAGCTCGCCGAGCACTCGCGTCGTCTCGTGGAAAGTCGAACCCGGGGATTGGATGGGTAGCGCGTATTTTTCGAGCGGCGGCATCGGAAGATCGACGCGAAGTCGTCCGCCGTTCGCGTACGGAGTGCTCCCCATACGCTTGTCCCCCGCCGGTGAGAGCGCCGCCAGTTCCGCGACCAGTGATCCGTTGGCGTCGAACAACTCGTCCGGACGGTACGAGCGCATCCACTCTTCGAGTTGCCGCAGATGTGATTCGTTGCTTCGCACGCCGGACAACGGCACCTGGTGCGCACGATGTGTGCCCTCGACCAAAATTCCGTCGACGGTGTGCGGTCCGGTCCATCCTTTCGGCGTCCGCAACACGATTGCCGGCCACGAACCCGTCCACTCCTCTCCGCGGCGTGCGGCACCCTGCATCTCGCGGATCTTCTCGTGCGCCTGCGAGATCGCTTGATACAGCTGAGGGAACACCACGTCGGGGTCGTCACCGGAGACGACGATCGGCGCCCACCCCTGTCCACCGAGATAGGCCTGGATGTCTTCGTCGCTGCTGCGTCCGTACACCGTCGGCCCGGCTATTTTGGCGCCGTTCACGTGCAGGATCGGCAGGACCGCGCCGTCGCGTCGTGGATTCAGGAACGCCGGGAGCTTCCACGAACCGGACAACGGCCCGGTCTCCGCTTCGCCGTCGCCGATCACGCAGGCCACCACGAGGTTCGGATGATCGAAGGCAGCGCCGGCCGCATGGGCAAGGGCGTAGCCGAGTTCGCCGCCTTCGTGAATGCTTCCGGGTGTCTGCACACTCACGTGGCTGGGCACCCCGCCGGGAGCGGAGAATCGCCGACACATCCGGTGGATACCCTCGGCGTCGTCCGAGACTTCCGGATAGATCTCCGAGTACGTTCCCTCGAGATACGTCGACGCGACCAGGGCCGGACCGCCGTGCCCGGGGCCGGTCACGTACAGCCAGTCCGCATCGGTGGCGACGATGTGCCGATTGAGGAGCGTGTAGATCATCGACAAACCGGGACTGGTCCCCCAGTGCCCGAGCAGCCGAGGCTTGATGTGCTCGGCGCGTAACGGTTCCCGCAGAAGCGTGTTGTCCTTCAGGTAGATCTGCGCAACGGTCAGGTAGTTGGCCGCTGCCCACCACTTCAGGTCGAGCGCGAGCTGGTCTTCGGAATAGTGGTGATCGGTCATCAACGACTCCCGTACCTCACGAGGGTGCCCGAGCAATCCGCCCGAGCCTGTGCTCACAGGCGAGCCTAGGCGTAAAAAGCATCCGAGTCAGTCGGTACAGATGATTCGACGACCATGGTCCCCGGCCGCATACTCGACAGCCTGGAGCGAGGACGCCATGCCGAGACGGGGACCGGTTTGGTCCTGCGCCCACGTGATGCGCTACGCTAACGCAGCCCAATCGGCACACCGAAATTTCGGTGCGCCCCCGTAGCTCAGGGGATAGAGCGTTCGCCTCCGGAGCGAAAGGTCGCAGGTTCGAATCCTGCCGGGGGCACCACGAAGACACAGGTCAGCGATGCATCTTTCGCCTCTTCACGGTGCCACGTCAAAAGTTTCAGGGTCATCTGCCCGAATGCTGTCGATCTCACAACTCGCATCGATCCTGCTCCCACGTACACGATGCGTCAGCTGCCGCGTTTGTCGCAGTAGCCGAGACCGGGACGACGCGGTAGCCGCGGCTCGAACGCGCGCTCAAAGTTCAACTGTGCGTTCGCCGTCGCTCATTCGGCATTCAACTGACCCTCACCGGCGGATCCGTCCTGGTGCGTGAGCGGGCACTACTTCAGCAAGCCGAAGGCAGCTCGGCCGCGCAGGAGTCTCTCCTACGCGGCCGAGCGCATTCGCGGATGAAGCAAGTATTCAGTTGACCTCGGCCAACTCCTTTTCTTCCTCAGCGCGCCTTTCACGCACGGATCTTCCACGCAGCGAGCTCCCACGTACGAGCGGCGAGACGGTGATCGCCAAGCCCACCAGCGCGACCCCGGTGACCAGGATCAGTCCGGGATGGAACTGCTCGAACCCGGCGGTACCGGCGCCGGACGCGGTGTGCGATCCGGCGGTCACGAGGGCAGTAGTCAGAGCGAGCACGAGCGCCGCACCGACCTGAGCTGACGTGTTCACCAGACCGGACGCCAAGCCCTGCTCGGAGTCGTCGACGCCCGAGGTGGCCTGAGCCATGATCGAGGTGTATCCCAACGCGAATCCGAGTCCGAGCAGGATGACGCTCGGCAGAATCGCCACGACGTACGACGGTGAATCGCTGCCGGCGAAGAGGAACCAGAGGTACCCGACGCTCAGCGACGTCAGTGCCGCGATGATGAGCTTGGCACTGCCGTACAGGTCCACCAACCGTCCGACGAACGGCGATCCGAAGGCGACGATGATGCCCGCAGGAAGCAGCGCCATCGCCATCTTCAACGGCGACCAGCCGAGAGCGGACTGAAGGAAGATCGTCATCATGAACTGGAAGCTCAGGTAGGAACCGAAGAGCGCGATGATGGCCAGATTCGCACGGACGATGGTGCCGACGCGCAGAAGTCCGAGGCGCACCAGCGGATGCGCCACCTTTTTCTCCACGAAGAAGAACGTCGCGAGCAGCACGGCTGCGACGGCGAACGATCCCAACGTCATCGGGTGTGCCCACCCGCGGGTCGGAGCGGAGACCATCGTGTACACCGTGAGCAGCATTCCCGTCACCAGGGTGACGGCCCCGACGAGGTCGTGTCCCCCGGTATCCGCGGGACGGTCCCGCGGAATGAGGAAGTACCCACCGATCAGTGCGATGACGGCAAACGGAACCGGCATCAGGAACGTGAATCGCCAACCGGCACTGGTCAACAGCCCGCCGAGGATCAAGCCGGACGAGTAACCACTAGCGCCGAACACCGAGAACACCGACAGCGCACGGTTACGGGCCGGACCTTCCTTGAACGTCGTGGTGAGAATGGACATTGCGGTCGGAGCGGTGAAGGCGGCAGCCAAGCCCTTCACGAATCGTGATGCGATCAGCAGTGTTCCGTTGTCGACCAGTCCACCGACCAGCGAGGCGATCGCGAACACGGTGAGCGCGATCAGGAAGACCTTCCTACGTCCGAGGAGGTCGGCAGTACGTCCACCGAGCAGCAGCAAACCGCCGAACCCGAGGACGTATCCGTTGATGATCCACTGCAGCGAGGTAGTGGACAGGCCCAGTTCATTGCCGATGGACGGAAGAGCGACGCCCACCATCGACACATCGAGACCGTCGAGGAACAACACGAGGCAGAGCACCGCGAGGATGCCCCACAGCTTGAGGGACCAGCCCTCCCCTGTGGCCGGATCCGCGGATTCCGTAGAACCCGGGGATTCCGGCGAATCGAATGGTTTGAGTGTCGAGTCTGTGCAAGTCACGTCAGCGAGAATAGATGCACATGCACATAATGCACAAGCATTTAATGCAATTGCACGTAATCGAGTCTTCAACTAGAATGCGGACGTGACGTCGGAATCCGAATTGCGCAACACCTGGCGCTCGCTGTCGACCAGCTACAACGACATCGCGTGCGAACTCGATCGCCAGATGCAGTCGGCGCATGGGCTGAGCATGAGCGACTTCGAGGCTCTCGACCGGCTCATGGACGCCTCGTGCGAACGTCCACGCATGCAGGAGCTGGCCTCGGAGATGTACCTGAGTCCCAGCGCGCTCTCCCGCAGCGTCGCCCGCCTCGAGAAGGCCGGACTGGTTCAGCGAGCACTGTGCGAGGCCGACCGGCGCGGAGTGTTCGTCGATGTCACCGACAAAGGACGCCAGGTACACGCGGACGCCAGCAAAATTCAACTGGCCGTACTGGATTCGCGCCTGCGCGAGCAGTAGCCGCATGTCAGAGGAGCAGCACACCGCGCCCGGCCACCGGGCGAGGGCCGTTCCGGACTAGACTGAGGACATACCGACGCGCCTTTCTGTTGCCGTCGGCGATCGACAGCAGCGCAGCCAGCACGCTTTCACGCGGTCCTGGCCGAGGCAATCTGCCAGCGTTTCTGCGGCTTCTGCTAGTCCCTCAGGCTCCTGCCTGACATCTCTACCTGCTCCTATCGAGAGATACACAATTGAACAACGCACGCACCCTTGGAGTCATCGGACAGTCGAGCAAACCGGCAGAACGCCGGTTGCCGATCCATCCTGCGCATTTCGATCGCATCGATGCCGAACTACGTTCTCGGATCTACCTCGAAGAGGGCTACGGCCACCCCTTCGGCTACTCCGACGACTACCTCTCGCGCCTGGTTGCCGGAATCCGCACGCGCAAGCAGATTTTGGCGGAAACCGATGTGGTTCTGCTACCGAAGCCGTTGGTGCGTGACCTCGCCGAACTACGATCCGGTCAGGTTCTCTGGGGCTGGCCGCACTGCGTCCAGGACACCGAACTGACACAGATCGCGATCGACAAGAAACTGACTCTCATCGCCTTCGAGGCCATGAACTTCTGGCACAGCGACGGATCGTTCAATCTGCATGTGTTCCACAAGAACAACGAGCTCGCCGGCTATTGCTCGGTACTGCACGCCCTGCAGTTGATCGGTTCCACCGGAGACTACGGCCGCCGTCTCACTGCTGCCGTGATCGGTTTCGGAGCCACTGCACGCGGCGCGGTCACAGCACTCAAGGCGCACGGTATCCACGAAGTGAACGTCCTCACCCAACGTGGAGTCACCGCCGTCAGCTCCCCTATCCACTCGGCGCGCATGGTCTCGTTCGACAACAACAACGGTGACGTCCGTGGCAGCCACGTGATGCTCGACAACCACAGCGTGCCGGTACCCGGCTTCTTGGCCGAGCACGACATCGTCGTCAACTGCGTACTGCAGAACACCGACGCCCCACTGACTTTCCTGACCGAGGAAGACCTCATGGACTTCCAACCCGGCAGCCTCATCGTCGACGTGTCGTGCGACGAAGGCATGGGCTTCAGTTGGGCTCGCCCCACCTCGTTTGCCGAGCCGACCTTCATCGTCGGTGACAACATCACCTATTACGGCGTCGACCACAGTCCGTCGTACCTGTGGAACTCGGCATCGTGGGAAATCAGCGAGTCTCTTCTCCCCTACCTGCCCACCGTGATGGCGGGAGAGACGGCATGGAAGGCAGACGAGACCGTCGATCGAGCCATCGAAATCCGTGACGGCGTCATCGTGAATCCGGCCATCACACGGTTCCAGCACCGCTCGCCGGACTACCCGCACGCCGTCATCGCGGAGTAGCCGCCCCGATCAGGCCTGGCCGGCTGCCGCGTTGATCGGCGCCATGTCGAAATAGTCGCGCCAGGCGCTGATCTTTCCGTCCGTGACTTCGAATACCCCCATCACCGGGAGCGCTACCTCGGCGCCGTTGATGGTGAAGACGTCGACGCGTTCGTTCATCACCACGCTGCCGTCCGCGACCTGACGCTTGATCTGAAAGTCGATGTTTCCGAAGGCACCGACAAATTGCTCGATGAACGCGCGGACGGCCTCGCGGCCGACAACGGGCTCCATCGGAATGTTGTGATAAACGACGTCATCGGTGAAGTACTCGACGATCTTCGCGACATCGGCATTTGCCCACAGTGCGCAGAATTCGGTGACCAGCTTGTCCGGTGTCATTGTGTGCCAGCCTCTTTCGAATTGTCTTCGTGGGGTTCGATGATTGCCATGATGCTTTCGATCTCGCCTGCCGGTATCCCGAAGTACTCGGTGACGAAAACCGTGACGGCCGGCGCCTGGCCAGGTGTTCCGAGATCCAGCAGATACCGCGCTACGACGCTCTCGCCCCACTCGCGCAGCGCGAGTTCACGTATCGCCACGATTCCGCGATACTGCTGCCCCTGTTCGAGCTCGTTGCTGATGAAAGCGCCGGTGTCACCGGTTCGCTGACCGTTCTCGACTCGCCAGGCGTCGGCGGCAAAACGGACCTTCGTTGCGTCGTGAGTGAGCAATGCGTTCACGTACTCACGTGCCATGGCGATGCGCCCGCTGACCGCAGACTCCGTGGAGTGCTTGGCAATTGCACCCAGGATCGACTCAGCCAATTCTGGTCGGCAGATCACGAGGTCCGGCAGGTAGGGGTGAGATTCGTTGTAGAGCAACGGCGAACCGTCGATGCGGCTGCAATGCAGTCCTGCTGCCTGCGCGACGCCGACCGGAGCCGCCGAATCCCATTCCCACTGCCCACCGGCGTGCAGATACGCATCGACCTCACCACGCACCACCGCCATCGCCTTGGCGCCGGCCGACCCCATGTGCACAACGTCTGCGCCGAGTTCGGCAGCCACGGCTTCGGTGAATGCGGGTGGCCGCGAGCCACTGACGACTACCCGGAGCGGAGAGTTGGCAGTCACCGAGACTGCCTCGTCGCCACTGGAATAGACGGCGCCGAGCGCGGGCTGCGACACCGCGGCTGCGGTAATCCCGCTATCGCGTTCCCAAAGCGCCACGTGCACTGCCCAATCCGAATGATCCGGGAGTCCGTATTCCTTGGAGCCGTCGAGCGGATCGATGATCCAGACTCGGGACGCCTCCAGGCGACTGCGATCATCGGCCGATTCTTCCGAGAGCACGGCATCGCCCGGCCGCTCGGCCGCCAACCGGTCGAGGATGTAGGAATCGGCGGCCTTGTCGCCCCGGCGACCCAGCTCACGACCGTCGTCGACACCCAGACCCTCGGCTCGGATCCCCAGGAGGATCGCACCAGCGGCCTGCGCCAATTCCGCCGCGAGTGCCTCGTCGGCGATTCTGCTGTGTGTGGATTCGCTCACCGGTCCAACACTTCCATAATTCGCAGCGCAAGTTCGGTAGGCGTTCCGTCTTCGGGTCTGATCACCAACTCGGGGCTTGTCGGAGCTTCGTAGGGATCGTCGACGCCGGTGAATCCCTTGATTTCCCCGGCCCTGGCCTTGGCGTACATACCCTTGGGGTCTCGGGCTTCACATTGCTCGATCGGGGTGTCGACATAGACCTCGACGAACTTCAGTCCAGCGGCCTCGTGCGCCGCCCGCACTCGATCACGATCTTCGCGGTACGGGCTGATCAGGCAGGCCACTGCCACGGCCCCGGAATCGGCGAACAGTTGCGCCACCGAGCCGACTCGGCGGACGTTCTCGGCGCGGTCATCGGCACTGAATCCCAGATCCGCGTTCAATCCGTGCCGGAGGTTGTCGCCGTCGAGGCGGTACGCCGGGATACCCGCGGCCACCAAACGCCGCTCGAGTTCCACCGCGATCGTGGACTTACCCGAGGCCGAGAGACCGGTGAGCCACACAGTCCCGCCGGTAGTCGCACGTTCCTCGCGAGAGACCTCCGAACTGTGCCAGACGACGCGCGATTCCTTGAGTGTCGGTCCGTTGATCATTCCGGCTGCGACGGTATTGCCCGTGGTCTCGTCCACGAGAATGAAGCTGCCTGTCACGCGGTTGCGGCGGTAGGGATCGAACATCAACGGCTGCTGCGTCTTGATCGAGATGCGACCGATCTCGTTGAGGGACAAAGATTCTGCCTGCTCGTCGCGGTGCAGAGAATTGACGTCCAGGCGATAGTCGAGCTTGACGATCTGCGCCTTCGTGGAGCGCGTGGTGTGCAGCAACGAGTAGCGATTGTTCTCCGACAGCGTGGTCTGTTCGGTCAGCCAACAGACCATCGCATCGATTTCCTGCCCGACCTGCGGCCGGTTGTTGAGCCGACACAATTGGTCCCCACGGCTGACGTCGAGATCGTCGGTCAGTTCGATGCACACGGCCGCGGGCGCAAACGCCTCGTCGATCACGTCGCCGCCCGGCCCGTGCACTGCCTTCACCGTCGACGTGAATCCAGAAGGCAACGCCACGATTTCGTCGCCCGGCTTGAAGACGCCACTGGCCACTGTTCCCGCGTAACCACGGAAATCGTGGAGGTCGGCGTCGGTCTGCTTCTGCGGACGGATCACGTACTGCACCGGAAACCGAGCGTCGATCAAGTTGCGATCCGACGCGATGTGCACCTGCTCCAGATGGTGCAACAGCGACGGCCCGTCGTACCACGACATGTTCTCTGTCCGCGCAACGATGTTGTCTCCCAACAGCGCCGAGACTGGAATGAACGTCAGATCGTGGACGTCCAACTTGATCGCGAACTGCCGGAATTCTTCCTTGATCTCCTCGAATCGTTCCTGAGACCAGCCCACCAAGTCCATCTTGTTCACACACAACACGAGGTGGGGAATACCCAGGAGAGTCGACAGGAAGGCATGGCGCCGCGTCTGTTCGAGCACTCCTTTACGGGCATCCACCAGGATCAGGGCGAGATCTGCCGTCGAAGCGCCGGTCACCATGTTGCGGGTGTACTGCTCGTGCCCGGGAGTGTCGGCGATGATGAACTTGCGATGAGGGGTGGCGAAATACCGGTGGGCCACGTCGATCGTGATGCCCTGTTCACGCTCGGCGCGCAATCCGTCGGTCAGTAGCGCGAGGTTGGCGTACTCGTCTCCGCGTTCTCGACTGCTCCGCTCCACAGCCTCGAGTTGATCCTCGAAGATCGACTTGGAGTCGTAGAGCAACCGGCCGATGAGTGTGGATTTACCGTCGTCGACACTGCCCGCCGTAGCGACTCTCAGCAGTTGCGGCATCAGAAGTACCCCTCTTTCTTACGATCTTCCATGCCGGCTTCGGAAATACGGTCATCAGCTCTGGTTGCGCCACGCTCGGTAATACGGCTCGCAGCAACCTCTTCCACGACGGTGGCCGGATTTTCGGCCGACGATTCGACGCATCCGGTGCACGTTGCGTCGCCGACCGTGCGGAAGCGCACCAACGCCTCGTAGGACTCCTCACCCGCGCGGAGCTCGAGGAAGCGGGTGCGTGCCAACAGCATTCCGTCCCGCGGAACCACCTCACGCCGATGGGCGTAGTAGATGCCGGGAAGGTCGATTTGCTCGCTCTCGATGTACTGCCAGATGTCGAGCTCTGTCCAATTGGAGAGCGGGAAGATCCGAATATGTTCGCCCTTACGGTGTTTGCCGTTGTACAGGTTCCACAGTTCAGGCCGCTGCACCTTGGGATCCCACTGCCCGAACTCGTCTCGGAAGCTGAACACCCTCTCCTTGGCTCGCGCTTTCTCTTCGTCGCGGCGAGCACCACCGAACACTGCGTCGAACTTGTTGTCGCGAATTCCGCGCAGCAACGCGTGCGTCTGCAGGCGATTGCGACTGGAACCGACTCCGGTGTCCTCGATGACGCGTCCGGCGTCGATGTCGTCCTGCACGCTGGAGACGACAAGCCGCAGGTTGAAGCGATCGACCGTGCGGTCACGGAACTCGATCACCTCGTCGAAGTTGTGACCGGTGTCGACGTGCATCACGGCGAACGGCAATGGCGCAGGCCAGAACGCCTTGGCTGCCACGTGCAGCATCACGACGGAATCCTTACCTCCGGAGAACAGGAGGACCGGCTTTTCGAAGGTCGCTGCGACTTCGCGGAAAATATGGACCGCCTCCGCTTCGAGGGCTCGCAGATGCGACAACTCGTAGGCGGGCGGGGTCTGGAGTGTTGCCATGTCTTTCGCTCCTGAGCATCACTGACTCCGTTGCGGGAACTTCGTCACCGCATCGGTACATTTATGTACCGGACTGGTTCTAAATTGAACGCAATCACAGAATAGAACTCGTTCTACCCAAAGGTCAATGACCGGCAACCAGACGTCACAGACCGCGAACCGGACTCCGTCCACCAACTTCCGCCGTCACCGCATCCGCCGCCGAGACCAGAGCCGCGGCGCGTCGCTCGATCTCGGCACCCGAAATTGCGCCGCCGACATACAGCGTGAGCACCAGCGCCTGGTGCCCTTCGGCGTCGTAGGTCGGGGCGGCGATGAGACTGACCGGATGCTCGTCGTCAGAGCTGATGTCGCGCCCCAGGTACACCCGCTCACCCAGGCTCGAGACCATCTCACCGAGCAGCTCACGCACTTCGGGCGGAAGATCGTGCGTCGCAACGCCCGCCATCAACGTGTGAAGTCGCTGCCCCACCGGATCCAGACTTTCGACCAGGTACCCCGCGGATCGGCACTCGCGGACCACGTTCCACAGGCGCTCGCGATCCAAGCGCACCGGCAAGCTCGGCTCCTTGCTCAGCCAACTGTCCATGTCGTGATCCGAACCCCAGAGGACGTACATCAGTCCGACCGGCGGAGCGAACGGATACACCTGACCGACCTTGGCGGTGCGACGCGCGCCGATCGGTCCGGTCACTTCGAGAACACTGATCTGATCACCGATCACACCGGACGCCGTGCACGTCGTGCCGAACTCCGCGCTCACCTTCTCCAGGTGGGTGCGGGCAATGGGTCCGACGGCAAATCCTCGCTGAGCTGCACGTCCGGCCGCGATCAAAGCTGGACCGAGCCCGTAGGTCTTGGACACCTCGTCCCGTGTCAGGTACCCACGGTCAGCCAGCGCCGTGAGAATTCCCAGGCAGGTCGGCTTGCTGATATCGAGGGCGCGGGCGAGTTCCGACAGCCCGAACCGCTGGTCAGGGCGGCCGACGAGGTAGTCGAGCACCTGAACCACCCGTTCGGTGGGAGGCGATTGCCTCCCCCTCGAGCGACCCTCTTCAGGCGCCTTCTCCGGTCCACCCATTGACCACTCCCTAGAACGCGTTCTATTGTCGAATACCAAACATCTACCCCATAGGTACATATTTGTACCACGACGCTCTGGGCCGGCGACATAGTCGGAACTGTGAGGAGCCAGCGTGCTGACGGACCCGTTTGCCGAGGCGATCGCCGAAGCCGAGAAATTGATCGAGACTGCGCCGCACATCAGATCCGAGCAGGATCTACTGGAGGGATACCAATATCTGGCCGGCGGAATCATCGCGACGACGCATGCCGCGTGGGCCGGTGAAAAGACCCATCCGAGTTTCATCCAGGGCACCGGACCGTTCACCAAGATGGGTCTCGACAACCCTGACACCCTGTACTTCGGCGCTCGTATCAACGACGACAAGGAATACAAGGTCACCGGAAAGCGCGGCACCACAGCCGATCTCAGCTTCCAGGTATTGAGCGGAAACTACACCAACTCGAATGTTCCCGGAAGCGAGATCGCCTTCGACGACCGCGAACTCGAGATAGACGACGACGGCAACTTCGTCGCGTGGTTCGGCCCCGGTCCTGCCGACGGGCGAGCCAACTACTACACCCTGGCGCCAGGATCCTCGCAGTTGGTCGTGCGCGAGGTCTACAGCGATTGGAGTCAGCAGCGCGGCGTGATCCGCATCGAGCGCACCGATTCGATCGGGATCGCTCCGCCGCCCCTCACCGCGGAAGAGACCGAGAAGCGGTATGCACGGGCCGGGAAGGCCCTGGTCACGCGGGTCAAGACGTGGCTGCAGTTTCCGGAGTGGTTCTACCTCAAGCTCACGGTCAACACCATGACCGAACCGCGACTGACTCCGGGCGGACTGGCGACGCAGTACTCGTCGGTGGGACATTACGAACTCACCGACGAGCAGGCGATGATCATCACCGTTCCGGCGTCGGACGCACCGTATCTCGGCTTCCAACTGGGGAGCCTCTGGTACATCTCGCTCGACTACGTCAATCATCAGACCTCCCTCAACAACGGCCAGGCGCAGGTCGATCCGGACGGGATGGTCCGAATGGTGGTCAGCGCGAAGAACCCCGGTGTCACCAACTGGATCGAAACCGTCGGACATCCGCGCGGCATTCTTCAGTTCCGTTGGCAGCGCGTATCCCGTGAGCTGACGCCCGAGGACGGCCCAACCGTCGACATCGTTCCAGTCGAAGATATTGCGAAGCACCTGCCGCATTTCGACACCAACGCCATCACCGCCGAGGAGTGGGCAGCGCGAATTGCCCAGCGCCAGGGCGCCATCGACAACCGAATGCTGGGGTAATCATGACCGCATTGCTCGAAGACCGTGTAGTAGTCATCTCCGGAGTCGGTCCGGCACTCGGCCGCGCTTTGGCCCTTCGTTGTGCGTCGGCCGGCGCGAGTCTTGTTCTCGCAGCGCGCACGCAATCGCGACTCGACGACGTCGCGAAGGAAATCGTCGATGCCGGTGGACGCGCTGTCACCGTGGCCACTGACATCACCGACCAGGCTTCCGCCGAGAATCTGGTGGCCGAATCCATTGCCGCCTACGGCAAAGTCGACACCCTGATCAACAATGCATTCTCGATACCGTCGATGAAACCGTTGGCTCGCACCGATTACCAGCACATCCGCGACAGCATCGAGTTGACCGTGCTCGGGGCACTTCGTCTGACTCAGCTGTTCACGCCGGCCCTTGCCGAGTCGGACGGCTCCGTGGTGAACATCAATTCGATGGTGTTGCGGCATTCGCAAGAGCGTTACGGCAGCTACAAGATGGCGAAGTCCGCCCTGCTCGCCATGTCGCAGTCCCTGGCCACCGAACTCGGCCCGCAGGGAATTCGTGTCAATTCGATTGCACCCGGCTATATCTGGGGCGATACCCTCAAGGGTTATTTCGCACACCAGGCGGAGAAGTTCGGCATGACCGTCGAGCAAATTTACGAGCACACCGCCTCGAACACCGACCTCAAGCGCCTACCGACCACGGATGAAGTATCCGACGCGGCGATCTTCCTGGCGTCTCCGATGGCCAGCGCGATCACGGGCCAATGTATCGACGTCAACTGCGGCGAATTCCATCACTAGGAGCACCATGACTGAACGCACTCACGTCGGCACCGTCGAGGATCTCCACGCCTCGGCAACGCGGATGACCGGACTTACGGATTTCGGCGTCGACGATTACACCGAGGCTCTGTCGGTCCTCCTCGAGTCCTACGACCGCGACGAGGATCTGACCCCCTTCGGCAGCAAGATCTCTCGGGTATTCCTTCGCGGCGCGCTGGTGGCACGTCTGCTCAGTGAATCGGCATGGAAGGAACACCCTGAGCACGCCGACGTCAAGATCGAGCGTCCGATCTTCGTCACCGGATTGCCGCGCACCGGCACCACGGCCCTGCACCGCCTCCTCACAGTCGACCCGGCCCACCAGGGCCTCGAGATGTGGCTGACCGAGTTTCCGCAGCCTCGACCACCTCGTGACACGTGGGAGTCGAACCCGGTCTTCGCCAAGATCGAGGAGACGTTCGGCCAGCACCACGTCGAGCATCCCGAATTCATGGGCGTGCACTACATGTCAGCCAGTGAAGTCGAAGAGTGCTGGCAGCTGCTACGCCAGACGTTCAAGTCCGTGTCCTACGAGTGCCTGGCGAACCTGCCCACGTACTCCGCATGGCTGAAGGACCAGGAATGGTCGAATGCCTATGCACGACACAAGAAGAACCTGCAGTTGATCGGTCTGCCCGATCAGGATCGACGGTGGGTCCTCAAGAACCCGAGCCACCTGTTTGCGCTCGACGAATTGATGCAGGCGTACCCCGATGCGCTCGTCATTCAGACTCACCGCTCCCCTACGACGATCATTCCGTCGGTGTGCAGCCTGGCCGCTCAGGCCACGGATGGTTGGTCGAACACGTTCACCGACAAGGTGATCGGCGAAAGTCAGCTGGAATTGTGGGCCAGGGGTCTCGAGCAGTTCGACAGTGCACGCGCACACCACAATCCGGCACAGTTCATCGACGTCGACTATCAGGACTTCGTCACCGATCCGCTGGGCACCGTCGAGAACATCTACACACACTTCGACATCCCGTTGACATCTGCCGCGCAGCAGTCGATGGAGGCCATGCACGAGGAAAGCCGCTCGGGCGCTCGCCGACCTTCGCACAAGTACACGCTCGAGGAGTTCGGTCTGACGAAGGAGCAGGTGGAAGAGCGATTCGGAACTCGCTGACCACCGCTGGCCGACGACCTCGCTGACAACTGAAGCCTCGCCGATCGGCGGGGCTTCAGTGATCGAAACGCGGTCAGCTGCTGAGATGCTCACCCAGCAGTCGGTCCAACTCGACCGGCGCCTCGTCCGGAATCCAGTGGCTCACGCCGCTGAGAACCTCGAACCGGTACGGGCCGTCGACAAACGCGGGGGTGAGCGCAGAACCCTTGGGCCCGATGGCAGCATCGCCGTCGCTCCAGACGTGCATGGTCGGCACGGTGACCCGGGCAGTTGCGGGGTTCGGCTTGGTCATCCACATCGCGCGATACCAGTTCAGACCACCGCGCAGGCGGCCGGGAGCCAGCATGGCATTCAGATCGCGCCGTGCGTTCTCCGGCGTCTGTCCGCTCGAGATCAGGAACTTCTCACCCGCCGACGTGGAGGACAGAACCTTCTCGGGAACGAAGGGCAATTGGAACGCCCCCATGTACCACGATTTCAGTCCCTGTGTGCTGGTCACCATCGCCTTGACGAACGCAAGTGGATGCGGAACCGACACCGCGGTCACGGTATTGAGCAAATCGGGACGCTCGGCAGCGACCTGCCATGCAACTGCGGCACCCCAGTCGTGGCCGACCAGGTGCACCTTCCCCACACCGAGTGCGTCGATCAATGCGACAGAATCTGCGGCAAGCTCGGACCCGCGGTACGCCCAGCGCGCTTTCGGCCGCGCGCCAGGAGAATACCCTCGCTGATCCGGTGCGACGGTACGGAAGCCGCGGACGTGCAGTAGCGGTGCGAGCTGATCCCACGAACTCGAATCCTGCGGAAAACCGTGCAGGAGGACCACGACCGGACCGTCGATCGGCCCTTCGTCGCGTACGTCGAAGGTCAGTCCGGACCGGGAGTACGAGGTGAGGCGATCCGCCGGTGAAGTCATAGCGCCACGCTAGCCTTCGCGACACCCGTAACCGGAGCCTTTTCGCCGGCACGCAGGAATTGACCTGTCTTTTCGGTTCCGAATCCCGGGGCGAATTCGCCGTCGCTGTAGACGAGTCGGCCGTTGATCACTGTCGCGACGGCTGCATCGTCGCTGCGGTTGACCATTCGGCTGATCCCGCCGTACTCGGGGACGGTTGCCTCGAACAACCCGTCGACCGACTCGTCGAGCCCGGCCGGGTCGATGACAACGAAGTCCGCGCGGTCACCCTGGCGTAGATGCCCGGCATCGATTCCGTACCAGTCAGCCAGTTCGCCGGTCAGGCGGTGGATTGCGCGCTCGATGGTCAGGAACGGCTTGCGATCACTCTGGGCGTCCTTGACGCGCTTGAGGAGCCGCACCGGGTAGTTGTAGAACGCCATGTTGCGCAGATGCGCACCGGCATCGCCGAAGCCCATCTGTACGCCGGAACTCGCAGCGAGTTTCTTGGCGAACTTGGGACGATGATTTGCAATGGTGGTGCGCCAGCGAAGATCTCGCCCGTACTTGACCACCAAGTCGAGGTACGCGTCCACCGGGTGCACTCCCCGGATGTCTCCGACCTGACCGAAGTTCTTGCCGATCAACGTCTCGTCCGGGCAACCGACGATGACGGCGTCGTAGAAATTGCGGTGCCAGATGCGGGGTGAGAACTTGTTGTCGTAGTCCTTGCGGAATGCGCGGCGGTACGACTCGTCCTGGAGCAGCTTGTTGCGCTCCACCTGGTCCTTGAGATGCAACGCGGCGGCGCCGGCACCGAACTCCTCGAACACGACGAGGTCGATTCCGTCTGCGTAGACCGTGAAGGGAACCGGAAGGTGCTGCCACTTGAAATCGGTCTTGGCGAAACGGTTCAGCAGTGGGGCCGCAGCGAGCATGAAGTACACGATCACCGGGTAGGCCTTCGAATCCGCACCGGAGAGCAGCGAAGTCTTGAGCGGCTTCTTGCGTCCGATCGCAGAACTCTCGACGAAGAACGCCGCGACGTTCGGATGCAGGTTGATGGTCGGAGCGCTCTGCAAGATCTTTCCGCGATCACGAAGGATACGGTTGAGGAAACGGAACTCCTTCCACCGCGCGTACGTCGACGGCAAAGAGCGAGAACGGTATTCGTCGCCGTCGATCTTGTCGAGGGCATTGGTCATCGACGACAGACCCAGCATCCCCGCATCGATGGCGTCCTCGAGCATCGAGCCCATACGCCCGAGCTCCGAGCGGCTCGGCTTGACCTTCTTGTCTGTGCCTCGCCCCAAACCGAGTACGTGCGTGCGAATGTCGGAGTGGCCGATGAATGCCGCGACGTTGGGTCCGAGCGGGAGCGCGTCGAGTGCGGCGGTGTAAGCGGCGGGGCCGCTCCAAGTCTTGTTCGCTTCGAGGATGCTCAGCACCGCATCGTGGGGAACTGCTTCGACTCGGCTGAACAGGTCCGCGATCTCGCGCGGGGTCGAATACACCGTAGACAGTGAGCAATTACCGAGCACGACCGTCGTGACGCCGTGGCGAACCGATTCCGGAAGCCCTGGGCTGACCAAGGCTTCGGCGTCGTAGTGCGTGTGGACGTCGACAAAGCCGGGGAGAACCCACTTGCCGGCCGCATCGATCACCTCGGTGTCCGGTCCGATTTCGAGGCGCGTCGTGGACACCTCCGCGACCACGCCGTCTCGAATTCCGAGATTTCGACGTAGACCAGGAGCCCCCGTCCCGTCGAACCACAACCCGTCGTTGACCACGATGTCGAAAGCAGACACTGTCGGACTCCTCGCCTCACGTATGTGTTACCTCACGTTATAGACAGCGTTGAGTAAAAGTCAATGAACCTTACGAGCGAATACATAAGATGTCGGAATGGCTGCAGTCCCCCGCTCCCCCGAAGACCGTCAGAGGCAAATCCTCGAGGTGGCAGTGCACATGTTGCGGACCGAGCCTTTCGATCAGCTGTCGATGGACCGGGTTGCGGCCGAGGCCGGCGTCTCACCGCCGCTGCTGTTCCACTACTTCAAAAACAAAAAGGGTTTCCAGAACGCCATACTCGAGGCCGCCTCGGCCGATCTCGAAGATCGAATGCGACCGGATCCCGAGCTACCGATCACGTCCCAGCTGCGTTCAGGTATCGAGACTTTCGTCGATGCCGTTATCGAGCACCCCACCATTTACCTTGCCGTTATGCGGATGGCCGGCAGCGGCGACGTCCGGATGCGCACGATCTACCGCGGGATGCGCCGCACCTTCACCACGTGGATCGTCGCCGCGCTCACGGATCTGAGCATCGAGTCGAATGCGACGGTCGAGGCAACCATTGCCGGATGGCAGGCATTCATGGAGGAAATCGTCGTCAACTGGATCGACGAGCCGACCCTCGAACGAGGCGAGATGGTCGACCTCTGCGAACGAATTTTCTATCACTGCCTACCGGCCGCCGGCATCAGCGTCGAGCAAATTGTGGCGGCAACGGTGGCTGCGACAGCTAGCGAGTCCGGCGCAACACAACTGTGATCTGCGCGCCGGGGTTTCACAGGTGGTCACGATTGGGTATCTTGCTTGCAGTGGCGCTGGACCACGACCCCAACACATAAAGGATCCAACATGGAGTCTGTCGAAAACGTATTGCCCGAGGGTGTCAAGCTCGAAGACATCTTGAGTGTCCTCAAGGTCGCAGTTGCGGGCATCGGCCTCATCAGCGCGTTGTCGGCATTCAGCTGATCGCAAAGCGTCATCGACAGGCCGGACTTCGGGGAGTCCGGCCTGTTTTTTGTTTCCGTTCCTGAACAATCCGTGAACTTCTCAGCAACTTCAGCGCAAAGTGGTCATTTCGACCCAAACAAGCGTCCAATTTGCTAATTTGTGTCTGCGACACGAGGTCGCATGGAAACACCACGCAGACACAACCTTGTACATACACACCTGTACATACGACACGGAGGACCGAAACATGGGTTCCATCAACACCCTCAGCGCCGTCATCGACATCATCAAGGTCGTCCAGCCGTTGATCGCCAAGCTCAACCTCAGCTGATTCGCTTGCACCACACCCCTGCCAGGGCGTAACTCGAAATGGGGCCGACAATGTCGGCCCCATTTTCCGTCGGCGCCTGACCTCAGCCGAGCGCCTTCTTGATCTCTCCTGCCAGCGCCGAGGCCAGTTGCGGCGGCACCGCATTGCCGATCATCGTGCGCACCGCTCCCCACTTGCCTTCGAAGACGTAGTCGTCGGGAAAGGTCTGGAGGCGAGCAGCTTCTCGAACGGTCAACGAACGGGTGTGTTTCGGATGCACATTGCGTGAAGCCGAGATCATCCCGAACGTGGTTCCGACCGTCGACGCCGGCTCGTCCCACCGCAGTCGCTTGTACGTCGTGTTGTATCCGGACGACGGTCGCATGGCCGGATCTTCGTTGTCGTGAGCCGACATTCCTTCCGGCACATCGCGCAGCCACCGCAGGACGTGCTCGGGATGCTCGACGGCCCAGTGCAGCGGATCTGTTTCGCATGCCTGCCCCGATTCCAGCGGGGCCAGGTCGACGGTGGCGTCACGAAAAGTTCGCAGCGGCGCAACACCATTCACGCCGTGAGTCTTCGGCGGAAAACACAGTGGCCCGATACCACTGTCCCGGCGCGTCGCCACGATGAACACTCGCTCCCGGAACTGCGGGACTCCGTAATCCTGCGCGTTGACCGTATTGATCGACGCGTCGTAACCGCGTGCAGTCATTTCGCCGAGAATCCGGTCGACGACCATCCCGCCGTCCGGGTCTTTCATGCTCAGCAGCAGCCGAACGTTTTCCATCACCACGACCTTCGGCCTCACCAGATCGGCGAGCTCGAGTAGGTTCCGGAAGAGATGGTTACGCGGATCGTCGCGGTCTCGGCGGCCGGCGAGACTGAAACCCTGACACGGCGGTCCCCCAGCCAACACATCGATATTCACTTGTGCCAGAAGATCTTTCACACGGGCTTCGTCGATCGACCGGATGTCCTCACCGAGGCACTTCGCGCCGGGGAAGTTCCGATCGAAGGTAGCGCGCGCCTCCGGCACGACTTCGATGTATCCCTCCACCGAAAACCCCGCCATCCGAAAGCCTTCGGCCATACCGCCACAACCCGAGAACGCCGTCAATACGGTGGGGCCGCCGCTTCCTGCCCCTTCGATTGCACGCCGGGTCACCGAGGCGGGGTCGTTGACGGGTGTCGCCCGACGCGCGCGGGTGCTACCGCTCGATCGCTTCCGGGGCGCCGCGTAGGTGCCCTCGCGCTTCGCGGATTCCAATGCGGTGAGGGCCGCGAGAACTGCTCGCTCCGCCGGTGGTTTGGGATACGCCTTGTCGAGTTCCCACGCGGAGACGACGGCTGACGAGACTCCCGCGAGGCGGGCGAACTGGAACTGACTGATCCCCACGTCCATGCGCCGCGATCGCAGGTCCTGTCCCGAAATCAAATCAGTGCCTCACTCATGTGGTCCGCTCGCTCCGGCAGCCCAGACTATCTCAGCCGACGACGTGAACCAGGACTACACAAGAGAGACCGGCAGGCGGTATGCCTGCCGGTCTCCGACACGAGCGGATGACGGGATTCGAACCCGTGTGAACGGCTTTGCAGGCCGGTGCCTAGCCACTCAGCCACACCCGCGTCAGTGAGTAACTCTGCCCCGAGTGACGGCGTCGAACCACAGTTCCGCTCAGCATGATTCGAGTGCAATCCCACCAAGCGTTCCATTCTCTGGGAAAACTGCGGGCCCTTCGGGAACAAATCGGTCAGTCTCGATGCTGACTCCCTCGGTGGGCGCAGGTCATTCGATTGCGGCCCAAATTTCGACCGAACGACCGAGCAGTTCGCCAGACCCAGACAACCCAGAAGGTTTCATGAGTACCGAGAACACCGCCATCGCCCCGCCTGTGAAGGCAGCGCCGCCGTTGGAGGCGGCCCCGCTGGAAACGAGCAGTGTCGACCGTAAGCCGAGCGTCGGCAAGATCCTGGCCCTCGGTTCCATGACGGCGCTCGGGCCCTTCACCATCGACATGTACCTGCCCGCGCTGCCGGATATCGGCGCCGATCTCGGAGTCTCGTCGTCAACGGTTCAGCTGACGATCACCGGAACTCTCATCGGCCTCGCACTCGGACAGCTGTTGGTCGGGCCGCTCTCGGACACTCTCGGCCGCAAGAAGCCGCTCCTTGCGGGAATCGGCGTGCACATCCTGGCGTCGCTGCTGGCGGTCTTCGCACCGAGCATCGCGGTCCTCGGCATCCTGCGGGTCTTCCAGGGCATGGGCGCCGCGGCCGCGGCAGTGGTCACCATGGCGATCGTCCGCGACCTCTACAGCGGTAACACCGTTGCCGTCGTGATGAGCCGGCTGATGCTCGTGCTCGGTGTTGCACCGATCCTGGCGCCCAGCATCGGTGGCGCTCTCCTCGTCGCCCTCGACTGGCGCGGGATCTTCGTCGTCCTGGCATTGATCGGCGTCGGCACGGCGATGATCGGGGCGTTCGGACTCGCAGAAACACTGCCGAAGGAAAAGCGTCGCCCGAGCGGATTGAAGTCGGTTCTCCGTACCTACGGTTCGCTGCTCGGCGACCGCACGTTCATGGTCCTGACGCTCGTCTCCAGCGTCGGCATGGCGTCGTTGTTCGCGTATGTCTCCGGGGCGTCGTTCGTCTATCAGGATCAGTACGGCCTCAATCAACAGGAGTTCGCGCTGCTCTTCAGCGCAGGCGCTATCGCGTTGATCGGTGCTTCGCAGGTCAACGTGCGACTGCTCGACCGCTGGACTCCTCAGCAGATCACCAAGTGGGCGCTCGTCGCTGCGGTTGTCTCCGGCGCTGTCGTTATCACTGTCGCGGTCCTCGAACTGGGCGGGCTGGCCGGATTCGTGATCGCACTGTGGGTCATGGCAGGCGCCATCGGCTTTGTTCTCCCCAACGCCCCGGCGCTGGCTCTCGCCCGTCACGGCGAAGCGGCCGGTACTGCTGCGGCGATGCTCGGTGCGTTTCAGTTCGGCGTCGGCGCGGCCATCGCACCCGCCGTCGGCCTACTGGGAAACACCAGCACGGCTCTGGCCGTCACGATGACGGCGTGTGTGTCGCTCGGGCTGATCGCTCTTCTGGCTACTACCCGAAAGAGTGAATCGGTCTAACCGGCAGCGGAGAACCACTCGCTGTAGAAGGTGGCAAGTCCCAGGACGCACGAGATCGCGACGAAGATCCAGAATCTTGCGATCACGACGGTTTCCGGCCAGCCGAGTAACTCGAAGTGATGATGGATCGGGGCCATCTTGAATACGCGTCGGCCGGACGATCGGAACACCAGAACCTGGATGATCACCGACAGGATCTCAGCGACGAACAGGGCGCCGATGATGACCATCAGCAGCTCGGTGTGCGTCGTGACGGACAGGCCGACCACCAGGCCGCCGAGCGCCAAGGAGCCGGTGTCGCCCATGAAGATCTGAGCCGGGGCGGCATTCCACCAGAGGAAGCCCAGGCACGCTCCGCCTGCTGCGGCAGCAACGATCGCGAGATCGAGAGGGTCACGAACGTCGTAGCATCCGGCGGCGGGCTCGAGGACACACGAGTTCCGGTACTGCCAGCCGGCGATGACGACGTAGGTCCCCAGGATCATGCCCATCGAGCCGGCTGCGAGACCGTCGAGACCGTCGGTGAAATTGACGGCGTTGGACCAGGCGAACACCAGAATGCAGAAGAAGACCACAAAGCCGATGGCCCCCATCGAGAACACCGAGATGTCACGAACGTGGGACAGATACTGACTGCCTGGTGTGACTCCGTTGTTGTTGGAGAACTGCAGGAACAGAATGCCGAAGATGATGGCGCTCGCCAGCTGACCAACAGTCTTGGCCGTCTTGTTGAGCCCGAGGTTGCGCTTCTTGCGGATCTTGATGAAGTCGTCGAGAAAGCCGACGATTCCCAGTGACGTCGCGAGCGCGAGAACCAACCAACCGGACGCAGACAGCCGCGGTAGCCGCGAGCCGAAACCGATGATGTGTGCCGCCAGGTAGCCCGCCCACATGCCGGCGATGATCGCGATGCCGCCCATCGACGGGGTGCCACGCTTGCCTTGGTGACTCTGCGGGCCCTCGATCCGAATCTCGTGCCCGAGCCCCTGCCGCGAAAGCACACGAATGAGAAACGGAGTCAGGAAGAGGGCGACGAACAACGAGACGCCACCCGCGACGAGGATTGAAATCACCCGTGGGACTCTACAGACGTAAGCGGCTGCGACACACAATCAGACAAGGCACCCGACCGCTTCGGAGCATGGGATGATCGACCTTATGTCTCCCCCCGCACCGCTCCCCCTCGACCCCATCGAAGAGGCGCATCGTCAGTGGACGGAGCACGGGTGGAGCGACGTCGCCGACGGTATGGCTGCGGTCACGTCGGTGATGCGAGCACAGCAGATCATGATGGCGCGGGTCGAAGAGGTACTCAAGCCGCTCGGGTTGACCTTCGCTCGCTACGAATTGCTGACGCTTCTCACCTTCACCAGGTCGGGCGCACTCCCGATGGCCAAGGCCAGTGCCCGCCTCCAGGTTCACCCCACCAGTGTCACCAATGCCGTCGACCGTTTGGAGAAAGCGGAGTTGGTCAGGCGGGTCCCGCATCCCAGTGATCGACGCGCGACGCTCATCGAGATCTCCGACGCCGGTCGCGCACTGGCCCTCGAAGCGACCGAAATGCTCAACAGCAAGGTGTTCGCTCACCCCGGACTCCAGCAGGACAAGCTCGAACAATTGGTGACGATCCTCACTGAGCTTCGCAAGACCGCCGGGGACTTCGACACCGGCGGCGCGCCCACCAAGTGGTGAACCGACCACCCGTACACAAAGAAACTGCCCTCACACTCTCGACGAGTGTGAGGGCAGTTTCAGCGGTCTAGAAGTTCAGCGGTGCTCGAGTTCAGCGGTGCTTGAATTCGGCCGACCGCTTCTCCACGAATGCGGCCATGCCTTCCTTCTGATCCTCCGTCGCGAAAGTCGAGTGGAACACCCGACGCTCGAAGCGGACGCCCTCGGCGAGGGTGGTCTCGAAGGAGCGGTTGACTGCTTCCTTGGCCATCATCGCAATCGGCAGCGACATCTCGGCGATGGTGGTTGCGGTCTTCAACGCGTCGTCGAGCAAGTCGGCGGCCGGAACGATCCTGGCGACCAGGCCTGCACGCTCGGCTTCTTCTGCGTCCATGTTGCGGCCGGTGAGGCACAGTTCCATGGCCTTGGCCTTGCCCACGGCGCGCGTAAGGCGCTGCGAGCCACCGATACCCGGAATGACACCGAGCTTGATCTCCGGCTGACCGAACTTCGCGGTATCCGAAGCGATGATGAAATCGCAGAGCATCGCAAGCTCGCAGCCGCCACCGAGCGCGTACCCGGAGACAGCTGCGATCAGCGGCTTACGAGCTGCTGCAACGCGGTCCCACGGGGTGAAGAAATCCTCGACGTATGCGTCCATGTACGTCTTGGACTGCATTTCCTTGATGTCGGCTCCGGCGGCGAAGGCGCGCTCGGAACCGGTGATCAGGATGGCTCCGATGCCGTTGTCCGCTTCTAGGTCGGCAACCGCAGCGACGACCTCGTTCATCAGCTCGGAGTTCAGTGCGTTGAGAGCCTTCGGGCGGTTGAGCGTGATGACGCCGACGCGACCCTTACGCTCGAGGATGATGGTGTTGAAGTCGGTCACTACTGTCCTTCGGTCGAACGGTCACGGATGTCGTTGATGATGGCAGAGAAGTCCTGACCGCCACCGCCCGCAGCATGGAAGCGACTGTAGAGTTCGGCGGCCTTGAGCCCGATCTCCGCATCGACGCCGTTGTTGCGCAGCGCATTTGCAGCCAGACCGAGGTCCTTGTCCATCAGCGCGACAGCAAAGCCGGGCTGGTAGTCGTTGTTGGCCGGGCTGGTGGGCACCGGTCCCGGTACCGGGCAGTTGGTGGTCAGTGCCCAGCACTGCCCCGAGGCGTTGGACGCCACGTCGAAGAGCGCCTGGTTGCTCAGGCCGAGCTTCTCGCCCAGCACGAACGCCTCGCTGATCGCGATCATCGAAATGCCGAGGATCATGTTGTTGCAGATCTTGGCAGCCTGGCCGACACCGGCGTCGCCGCAATGAACGACCTTGCGGCCCATCACGTCCAGCAACGGTGACGCGGCCTGGAAGTCCGCTTCGGAACCGCCCACCATGAATGCGAGAGTGCCTGCGGTTGCCCCGACGACTCCACCGGAGACCGGTGCGTCGACGCTGCGGTGACCGGCTGCTTCGGCTTTGTCGTGTGCCTCGCGGGCATCGGCGACGTCGATGGTGGAACAGTCGATGAACAGCGTGCCCGGTGTCGCCACCGGCAGCAGTTCTTCGTACAGACCGAGAACATGCTTACCGCTCGGCAGCATCGTGATCACGACGTCCGCACCGCGGACGGCGTCGATTGCCGAATCCGCTACCGATGCGCCGTCTTTGACTGCCTGCTCCAGCGCCGCAGGTGCCAGGTCGAAACCGACGACCTTGTGTCCGGCCTTGACGAGATTGGCCGCCATCGGGCCACCCATGTGACCGAGTCCGATAAATCCAATGGTGCTCATTAGTGATGCTCCTTCGGCGGTGATCAGTTGCCTTGCAGTTGGGGGGCGAGTCCGAGCTCGTTGTCGCCCAGCGGGGCGAAGTAGGCGTCGACGGATTCTGCCGTGACATCGTCGAGAGTTGCCGGCAACCACTTCGGGTTTCGGTCCTTCTCGACGACCTGGGCGCGAATGCCCTCGACCAGATCGTGTGAGGCGAGCGCGGCCGTCGAGACCCGGAACTCCTCGTTGAGGACTTCCTCCAAGCCTGCTGCTTCCTTGGCATGGCGCAGCGATCGCAGGGTCACCGACAGTGCGATGGGCGACTTGCCGAGAATCTGCTCCGCGGCCTTCTCCGCCTCGGGGATTGCACTTGCGCGAAGACGCTCCACGATGGTGGAGACGTCGTCTGCCGAGTACGCGGCGTCGATCCAACTCTGCTGGGCCAACAGCTCCGACACCGGAGCCGGCTCCGCGTACTGCGCGACGGCGTCGGCAACCGAAGAAGAGGCGAGCGCAGCGATGAACGTCTCGATGTTCTCCGACGGGATGAAGTGATCCGCGAAGCCTGCTGCGATGGCATCCCCGGCGCTCAGACGCGCCGTGGTGAGCGCGATGTGCGTTCCGAGTTCGCCGGGAGCGCGCGAGAGCAGGTACGTTCCGCCCACGTCGGGAATGAAACCGATTCCGGTCTCGGGCATTCCGATCATCGAACGCTCGGTCACGATGCGAATGTCGCCGTGCGCGGACACTCCGACGCCACCGCCCATGACGATCCCGTCCATGATCGCGACGTACGGCTTCGGGTAGTTCGCGATCTCGGAGTTGAGGATGTACTCCTCACGCCAGAAGTCGAGCGAACCGGTCTTGCCGTCCTTGGCGTCGTGGTAGATCGAGACGATGTCGCCGCCGGCGCACAGACCACGTTCGCCGGCGCCCGTGAGTACGACGGCCTTGACGTCGTCGTCGGACTTCCATTCCTCGAGTGCATTGGCCATCGCTTTGACCATCGAGTGGTTGAGGGCGTTGATCGCCTTGGGCCGGTTGAGGGTGATGAGCCCCAGTCCGTCACGCTTTTCGATCAATACCTCGAGCTCGTCGCTCATGCTGCTCCCTGCTTTCCCTGACCTGATGCGACCACGCTGCGCGCGATGACCACCCTCATGATCTCGTTGCTGCCTTCGAGGATCTGATGAACACGAAGATCGCGAACGATCTTCTCGATCCCGTACTCAGCAAGATAGCCGTACCCGCCGTGAAGCTGGAGAGCCTTGTTGGCAACGTCGAATCCGGTGTCGGTCGCAAAGCGCTTGGCCATCGCACACAACTCCACGACGTCGGGCGCTCCGTCTTCGAGTGCTGCGGCGGCGCGCCACAGCAACGTCCTGGCCGCTTCGAGTTCTGTGCGCATGTCGGCGAGCTGGAACTGCAGGGCCTGCGACTCGATCAGTGCCGAACCGAAAGCCTTGCGGTCCACCAGATATGCAACGGCCTTCTCCAGTGCCGACTGAGCCCCACCGACCGAGCAGGCGGCAATATTCAGCCGACCGCCGTTGAGACCCTTCATGGCGATGCGGAATCCGCTGCCCTCTTCACCGAGCATGTCGGCAGCGGGAACGCGCACGTCTTCGAAGATCACCTGGCGAGTGGGCTGCGCGTTCCAACCCATCTTGACCTCGTTGGCACCGAAGGACAGTCCGGGTGAATCCTTGGGCACGATGAACGCCGAAATGCCCTTGGCACCTGCAGATCCGGTGCGGGCCATCACGACGTACACGTCGGAAGTGCCTGCGCCGGAAATGAACTGCTTGACGCCGTTGAGGATGTAGTCGTCACCGTCGCGAACAGCCTTGGTGCTCAAGCCCGCAGCATCGGATCCTGCACCGGGTTCGGTGAGGCAGTAGCTGCCCAGCTGGTCCATCGAGCAGAGTCCGGGAACCCACTTGTGGCGCTGTTCGTCATTGCCGAACTGGTCGATCATCCACGTGACCATGTTGTGGATGGAGATGTACGCGGCGATCGACGGATCACCCTTGGCGAGTTCTTCGAAGATCCGGGCAGCGTCGACGCGGCTCAGCTCACTGCCACCCACGTCTTCACGAATGTAGATACCGCCCATCCCCAGGGACGCCGCCTTACGGAGGACGTCCACCGGGAAATGCTTGGTCTGATCCCACTCCACTGCGTTGGGCGCCAGATGCTCGGCCGCGAAGTCGCGGGCAGTGTCACGAATCGCCCGCTCGTCATCGGTCAGAGTAAACATGGAAAGTGTTCCGATCAGTTCATCGTGGGGATGACGAAGTGGTTGTCAGGAGCGGAGTCTACGGAGCGACCCTCCTGACCTGCTTCCTTCTTGCCGGAAGGCCAGCGCTGCGTCACGGTCTTGGTCTTGGTGTAGAAGCGGAAGGAGTCGGGACCGTGCTGGTTCAGGTCACCGAATCCGGAGCGCTTCCAGCCACCGAAGGTGTGGTAAGCGATCGGGACCGGGATCGGCACGTTGACGCCGACCATGCCGACGTTGACGCGAGCGGTGAAGTCACGCGCGGTGTCGCCGTCGCGAGTGAAGATGGAGACACCGTTGCCGTACTCGTGTTCGGTCGGAAGACGCAGTGCCTCTTCGTAATCGGCAGCACGTACCACCTGAAGGACGGGTCCGAAGATCTCTTCCTTGTAGATGCGCATGTCCGAGGTGACGTTGTCGAACAGGGTTGCGCCGGCGAAGAATCCGCCTTCGTGGCCTTCGAGGGTGAAGCCGCGGCCGTCGACGACTGCCGTTGCGCCCTCGTCGATGCCGATCTGCACGTAGTTGTTGACGCGGTCGAGGGCATCCTGGCAGACCAGGGGACCGAAATCGACGCCTTCGTCGTCACTGCGACCGATCTTGAGCTTCGCGACGCGTTCCTTCAGCTTCGCGACAAGAGCGTCCGCTGTCTCCTCGCCGACGGGAACGGCAACCGAGATGGCCATGCAACGCTCGCCGGCGCTGCCGTAGCCCGCGCCGATCAGGGCGTCGGCAACCTCGTCGAGGTCGGCGTCCGGCATGACGATCGCGTGGTTCTTGGCGCCACCGAAGCACTGTGCGCGCTTGCCGTGAGCTGCGGCCGTCTCGTAGATGTACTGAGCGATCGGCGTGGAGCCGACGAAGCCGACGGCCTTGATGCGATCGTCGGTGAGCAGAACGTCGACAACTTCCTTGTCACCGTTGACCACGTTGAACACGCCGGCGGGCAGTCCCGCTTCGAGGAACAACTCGGCCAGGCGCAGCGGCACGGAGGGGTCGCGCTCGGAGGGCTTGAGGATGAAGGCGTTACCTGCGGCGAGGGCGGGGCCGGCCTTCCACAGCGGGATCATCGCGGGGAAGTTGAAGGGCGTGATGCCGGCAACGACGCCGAGCGGCTGACGCATGGAGTACACGTCGATGCCGGTGCCGGCACTCTCGGTGAATTCACCCTTGAGCAGGTGCGGAGCGCCAACAGCGAACTCGATGACCTCGAGGCCGCGCTGGATGTCACCCTTGGCGTCGGCGACGGTCTTGCCATGCTCGGACGAGAGGAGGCGGGCCAGGGAATCCATCTCCGCCTGAGCGAGCTGCAGGAACTTCATCAGCACGCGGGCGCGCTTCTGCGGGTTGAACGCTGCCCACACCAGCTGCGCCTCTTCGGCATTGGCGATGATGGCTTCGGTCTCGGCCTTGCTCGCGAGGGGGACGCGGGCCTGCACCTTGCCGGTGTTGGGATCGAACACGTCTGCAAATCGATCAGATGTCCCGGGAACACGCTTGCCACCGACGAAGTGCGTCAACTCGTGAACCGTCGCATTTTCAACCATTGTGCTAACCCGTTCCTTGCTCGTATGGACCGCCGAGGAGGCAGCAGTGAATATGTCTACCATCCTATAGTTGGATGTCCATGTATGTCTAGAGCCCAAAGGGCTGTGCGCCTTTATTAACCGCGGGGGGTTAATAAAGGCGCACAGCGCGGAGCGCGGCCGCCGCTTCCTGCGCGACTACGGCATCGGTGACGTCGTATCCATCCGATCCCCCACCAGGTCCGCCGGACACCGCGACAACCTTGCGTGCCGAGAGATGCACCGCATCGACGCCGACGGCAGCGATTGCCGCAATGTCGTCGACGGTTATTCCGCCACCCGCCATGATCTGGATCCGGCCCGCGGCATGTTCGACCATTCGCCGGATCTCTTCGAGGCCCTCACTGCAAGTGTCCGCACCCCCGGACGTCAGCACGCGGGTCACGCCGAGGTCGATCAGTTCGTCCAGCGCGGTCAGACGGTCGGTCACCACGTCCATCGCACGATGTACTGTCACCTCGACTCTCGCCGGGTCGACGCATCCGATGATGCGGCGCAGCACGACGGTGTCGATGGAATTGTCTTCTGTCAGCGCGCCGATCACGATGCCGGCAGCTCCCCCCGCCACTGCAGCACGGACGTCGTGCTCCATCACCCACACTTCGTCGGGTGAGAACACGAAACCTCCGGCGCGCGGACGGATCAGCGGGTGTACCGCGATCCCCACTTCCGACGCTGCCTCGATCACGCCGATGCTGGGCGTCACTCCCCCCGTCGGGCCGAGGGCCGCACACACCTCGACTCGAGTTGCTCCTACCGAACGCGCGATCCTTGCCCCCCGCACGTCCTGCACAGCCAGTTCCAAGACGGTCATGTCAGAAGGACTGCCACGACGGCTTGTGTTCGAGCGCGTACCGGTAGTAATCGGCAAGCTTGAGCGAACTGGCCGCAGCTTCGTCGATCACGACGGTGACATGGCGGTGCAACTGCATCACCGAGGCCGGGCAGAACGCGGACAACGGACCTTCAACCGCGGCAGCAATAGCATCGGCCTTACCTTCTCCGGTCGCGATCATCACCAGATGCCTTGCATCGCTGATGGTTCCGAGCCCCTGGGTGAGCACGTGGTGCGGGACGTCGTCCACTCCGTCGAAGAACCGCGCATTGTCGATCCTGGTCTGTTCGGTCAGTGTCTTCACGCGGGTGCGCGACGTCAAAGACGATCCGGGCTCGTTGAAGCCGATATGGCCGTCGGTGCCGATGCCGAGCAACTGCACGTCCACTCCCCCGGCCGCCGCGATGCTGTGGTCGTACCGGGCGATCTCCTTCTCCGGGCACGGCGCTTCACCGTTGGGGCTGGACACCATCGCCGGATCCAAGTTGACGTGATCGACGAACTCCGACCGAATCACCGAGTAGTACGACTGCGGATGCCGTTTCGGCAATCCGAGGTACTCGTCGAGCAGAAAGGCTCGGGCCAGCGAGAAGTCGAGTTCGGCGTCGCGATGCCGCGCTGCCAGTTCACGATAAGTTCCGATCGGCGACGACCCCGTTGCGAGCCCGAGCGTCGTCGCCCCGGCTCTGACATATCCTTCGACGATGTCCGCGACGGTCGAGTCGACCTCCGCGGGTGTCGGCTGAATTACGATTTCCATGATTTTTCCTTTCCGGCGGCTTTTCCGCCGAGTAGTACACGCCCCAGGCGCAATTGACGATCTGTGACCACGATGTCGGCGCGAGCGCCGACGGCCAACGATCCGAGTAGGTCGCCCAGTCCCAGCAGGCGCGCTGGGCTCCGAGTTGCTGCTGCGACCGCGTCTTCGAGAGCGACTCCACCGTCGAATACGGTGCTACGGACCACATCGAGCAATCTTGCAGTCCCTCCGGCGATGGCACCGGAACTGCCGTCGGTGGTCGCGAGCCTCGCGACGCCTTCGTGCACCGTGACGTCGAGAGCGCCGAGTTGGTAGTCGCCGTCGTCCATTCCGGCAGCGGCCATGGAGTCACTGACCAAGGCGATCTGGTCCGGCCCGACCGCGTCGAAGACCATCGACACGGTCTCGGGAGCAAGATGCACTCCGTCCGCGATCAGTTCCACCACCATCTCGCCTCGCGCCGCCGCCGCCAGACACGCCGCTACGGGGCCCGGCGATCGATGGTGCAGCGGCGGCATCCCGTTGAACAGGTGGGTCGCACTGATCTGCCCGGCCCAATTCCCGTGCACTGCAGCACCGATGCGCGCCGACGTCGTTGCCGCGTCGGCATCGGTGTGACCGAAACTCGGCACGATGTTGCGATGTCGCATGATCGCGAGCAACTCTTCGAAGTTCTCGGTCTCCGGCGCCAAAGTCATGGACCGTACGGTGCCCCGCGCAGCGTCACACACGGCTTCGAGCAGATCCGGATCACCGGGAATGATCGCCGCCGGATCCTGGGCACCGCAGCGGACACCGTTGATGAACGGTCCCTCGAGGTGGATACCCAGAAGTTCTCCGCGTTCCACCAGATCGGCGAGCATCGTTGCTTGCCGCACCAGATCTGCGCGCGGTGCGGAGACCAGGCTGGCCAACATTCCGGTCGTGCCGTGCTCGCAATGATGCGCTGCGGCGCGGCTCGCACCATCGGCGTCGGTGTTCGGAAAACCAGCACCCGCTGCGCCGTGACTGTGGACATCGATCAGTCCAGGCATGATCAACGAATCGGAACGTTCCGGAATGGCAAAGACGGGCGCCGACGCGACGTAGTCCGCAGCCGAGCCGACCCAGCTGATCTTCTGACCGTCCACGACGACAACGCCGTCGTGAATCTTGCCGACCGGTGACCCGATCACCGTTCCCCGCAGCACAATCGGATCGATTACCGTGGCCGAGCCTGGCGTGCTCATGCGGACTCGAGAATCCGCGCCACGGCTGCTCTACCCTCGATCGGGTTTCGCGCGCCCCGCGCCGCAGCGGCCATGTCCTTGCACACCGCCAGATCGAGTGACGCCAACTGAGCGCGCACGGCGCCCAACGCCGGGACCGACATCGACAAACTCGTGATGCCCAAACCGACCAGAACCGGAGCCAACAGCGGATCCGACGCGGATTCACCGCACACACCAACCGGTTTCCCGGCGTCGGCGCCCGCCTGACCGACCATCGCGATCAGATCGAGGACCGCCGGCTGCCACGGATCGAGCAGCTGCGCCAGGCTCCCGGCCATACGATCCACGGCGCAGGTGTACTGACTCAGATCGTTGGTACCGATACTGACAAAATCGAGATGCTCGAGGAGGTCCCTCGCCCGCAAAGCGGCAGCTGGAATCTCGATCATCGCTCCCACCTTGCCGATTCCCCGCGAACGCGCAAGTTCTGCAAAGTCTTTCGCTTCGTCGGCCGTGGCCACCATCGGCGCCATCACCCACAGGTCGGCGCCCGTCGCGTTTCCTGCGGCGGCAAGAGCGTCGAGCTGACTGATCAGAGTGTCGGGATAGACCGTGCCCACTCGTAACCCACGGATGCCCAGTGCCGGGTTCTCTTCGACCCCGAGATCGAGAAACGGCAACGGCTTGTCCGAACCCGAATCGAGAGTGCGGACCACGACCTTCTGTCCGGCGAAGTGTTCGAGCACCGACGTGTACGTCTGGGCCTGCTCCTCCACCGAAGGAGCGTCGTGACGCCCGAGATACGAGAATTCGGTACGAAACAGTCCGACGCCCTCACAATCCGCCGCCCCGGCCCGGGCGGCGTCCTCGAGGGTTCCGATGTTGGCCGACAATCTCACCGCGAATCCGTCGCGTGTGCGACCCGGTCCACGCGCCGAAGCCAACTGCTCTGCTGCGCAGGATGCTTCGAGGGCTACCCGCTCACACATTTCTGCAGAGGGATCGATGGTGACCGTTCCGGTAGTGCCATCGAGGATGAGGAGTTTGCCCTCCATCAGCAGGTCGGTTCCCGAGCAGTTCACCACGGCCGGGATTCCGAGCGACTTCGCCAAGATAGCCGTATGGCTGGTCGGGCCTCCTTCCGCGGTCAACAGTCCGACCACGTCGCTGTCACCGAGCGTCGCCGTGTCCGCCGGCGCCAAGTCGCGCGCCACGAGGATGTACGGGTGACCCGGAGTGGGGATTCCGGGCATCGGCTCACCGCGGAGCACGGCAACAGCTCGCTGTCCGAGATCACGCAAATCGGTTGCCCGTTCGGCCATGTATCCGCCGAGCGCTGTGAGCTTTTCGCAGAACGTGTCGAAGGCGATCGCCACCGAGTGAGCCGTCGGCAACCCGGACTCCAGGTTCGCCCTGGCCGCCTTCACGATGCCCGCGTCGCGCGCCATCGCGGCAGAGGTCGTCAGGATTTCCGCCGCAACACCTTCGACGGACTGTGCACGAGTGAGCAGTTCCTCCGCCACGGCGTCCAGTGCCTCTCGGATTCTGTTCAGCTCCGCCTCGGGGCTGCCCGTGACCCGATCCGACGCCGAGGTCGGTTCGGGCGTGGAGAATCGCAGCCACGGCGCACATACCGAACCCGCGCTCACTCCGATACCCGCAATGCGGTTGTCCACACTCGCCGTCATCAGGCTTCGTCCAGTTCCGAAGCGAGAAGCTCTGCGAGCGAACCGACCGCGGCATCGGCGCCGTCACCGTCAGCACGCAAGGTCACCGAATCGCCGAATGCGGCACCGAGAGTCATGACCGACAACATGCTGGAGGCGTCGACGGGTTCGCCGTCGCCGAGCGAGATGGTGACGTCGACCGGTAGGTCGGCCGCGGCGCGCGCGAAGAGCGCTGCGGGTCGTGCGTGGAGTCCGACGCGGGATCCGATTGTCGTGGTTGCGATCGCCATGTTCAGCGTCCTTCCAATTCCTTGTCGAGCTTGTTTTCCAGTTCGGCGACGAGCGGGGCGTCGGTGCGGCTGTCACCTTCGGCAGCCAGCGCCAGTTCGGCCTCGAGCAGCGCGGGGTCGGGCTCACCTGCGGCCACCTCGACCTCTTCTTCTCGTCCTGGCGTGCGCAGATTCCACTTCTTGATCACGAAGCTGAAAAGGAAGTAGTAGATCAGCGCGTACCCGAGTCCGATCGGGATCAACATCCACGCGTTGGTCGCCTTGCCGAAGTTCAACACGTAGTCGAAGAAGCCTGCGGAGAACGTGAATCCGTCGTGGATACCGAGCGCATTGACCAGCGCCATCGACGTTCCGGTCAACAGTGAGTGGATGACGTACAGCGGCCACGCGACGAACATGAAGGAAAATTCGAGCGGCTCGGTGATACCGGTGAGGAAGGCGGTCAGGCCGGTGGAGAGCATGATGCCGCCGACGAGCTTCTTCTGAGAAGGCTTGGCGTTGCGCCAGATTGCGAAGGCTGCAGCGGGGAGGGCGAACATCATGATCGGGAAGAAGCCGGTCATGAACGTACCGGCGGAGGGGTCGCCGGCGAAGAACCGGTTGAGGTCGCCGCGGACGATCTGACCGCTCGCGTCCTGGTAGTCGCCGATCAGGAACCACACGGCGGAGTTCAAGATGTGGTGCAAGCCGGTGGGGATCAGGAGGCGGTTCGCTGCGCCGTAAATGCCGCCGCCGACAACGGTATTGGAAGCAACTGCTTCACCGACCCAGTTGAGGCCGGAGTTGAACAGCGGGTACACGAATGCCATCAGGACACCGACGACAAGACCGGTGATTGCCGTCAGAATGGGAACGAGCCTGCGCCCGTTGAAGAATCCGAGATAATCGGGAAGCTTCGTTCGATAGAACCGCTGCCACAAGATCGCCGACAGCAAGCCCATCACGATGCCGGCGAGCACACCGTAGTTGATCAGGGATTGATCCCCGTTCGGGTCGGTTTTCCCTTCGAGAACGATCGGCGACATCGCCTTGAACACTCCGTCGATCACCATGTAGCCGACGACGGCTGCCAAGGCAGTCGAGCCGTCGGCCTTCTTGGCCCAGCCGATCGCGATACCGACGGCGAAGATCAGCGGCAGCCACGTGAAGACGGCTTGTCCCGCCGCAGAGATCACGGCCGCGGCACTGTGCATCGAACTGAACCGCCCGAGCAGGTCGTCCTGACCGAGGCGGAGCAAAATTCCCGCAGCCGGCAGAACTGCGATCGGAAGCATCAAGCTTCGGCCGAGGCGTTGAACCCCGGCGAACACTTTCGATTCCTTCTTCGGGGTGTCTTCGAGAGTCATCAAAGGACCTTCTTCGTTCGCCGGGCCGCGTCGCGATCGGCCACTGGTTCTTGGAAATTCGGGTGTCGTGCACGTGCAGGTTTCGTGAAAATGCAGGTCACGGTTCATGCTCGGAAGTGAGGCCGAAACCGTTTTGTCGAAACTGTTGTGGAGCCGGACTTCCAACGGGTACTGTCCGGTCATAACCAGTTGTAGTTTTACCTGGTGGAGGCGAGTTGTCAACACCCAAATGTGACATACGTAACCGGGATAGCCTTGACCAGCAACTAGTCAGCCCACCTGTACGACCGTTCAACGATCACGACCAACCCGACAATCAGGAGCAGCAAATGTCGAAAGCGGAAGCAATCATCAAGGGCCTCGGCGGCGCAGAGAACATCGTCGAGATCGAAGCGTGCATCACCCGCCTACGCACCGAGGTCAAGGACGGCGCGAAGGTGAACGAAGCCGCGCTCAAGGCTGCCGGCGCACACGGCGTGCTCAAGGCCGGAACGGTCGTCCAGGTGATCGTCGGACCCGAGGCAGACACCCTTGCCGAGGACATCGAGGACATCCTGTGACGGTCGTCCTCGCCCCGCTGCCCGGCCGGGTCGTCGCACTGGCAGACGTCCCGGACCCGGTGTTCGCTCAGCAGATGGTCGGCTCGGGCGTCGCCATCGAACCTGCCCGCGATCAGGGGCCGCTCACCGTTGTCGCGCCGATCAGCGGGAAGATCCTCAAACTTCACCCCCACGCATTTGTGATCTTCGGAGAGAAGGCCACCGGCGTGCTGGTCCATATCGGCATCGACACGGTCAAACTCGAAGGCGACGGATTCACTCTCATCGCCGCCGAGGGCGACACGGTCAATGCGGGTGATCCCGTCGTCAGCTTCGATCCAGCGCACATCGACACCACCGGCTACTCGGCGATCTGCCCGGTTGTGGTGATGGATTCCAAGCCGGACACCGTCGAATCCCCTTCGGTCGGTAGCGACGTCACCACAGGCGACACGCTGTTCGACTGGTCGGCGTAACGCAAAGGGCGGGCGCACCGGAAGGTGTGCCCGCCCTTTCGTTTCGATCGATTGCTACACAGCGATTACTGGTCGCCGCGAGTTTTGGGCCGCGCTTGACCCTGGACTTCCATCTGCAACTGATAGCGGTCGGATCGGTACCAACTACGAGTGTGCTCGACCGGTGCGATCTCGCTGAACGACACTCGATCGAAGTACAGGACCGGAGCGCCTTTACGAGTGCCAAGGAGAGTCGCGATCTCGGTACTGGCACCGTCTGCACTGACCGTCTGTTCTGCCCGATCGATCGGCTTGTCGTACTTGTCAGCAGTCGCCCGGTAGATCGACCCCGTCAAGTCCATGTCGAGCAGACCCGGCAACAGCGCCGGATTGAACCAGCCGTCGTCGACGCTCACCGGCTCGCCATCGGCGAGGCGTAAGCGCTTGACGTGATAACCCTGGGAACCCGGCCTCATATTCAGTGCGGCAGCAGTACTTTCGGGGACAGGACCCTGTTCACTGACCAGGACCACAGTCGTGGGATGGTGCCCCTGGGCACGCATTTCTTCGGTGAAGGACGCAAGGTGCAGCTTGGACTGGACGGCACGGTGCGCCACGAAGGTGCCCTTGCCACGCACACGCACGAGATGTCCGTCATTGACCAGTTGTCCGATGGCCTCACGAACGGTGATCCGACTGACGCCGTAGTCCTGCATCAGGTTTCGCTCGCTGGTCATCAAGTCGCCAGGCTGGAGTTCTTGGGTGCACTTGCGCAAGAGAATGGTGCGCAACTGCTCATGTTTGGGTATTGCGCTGTCGCGCAAATGAACGGGCATCACAGCGACTGTCCCTCCGAGAAATGAATAGTCGTCTATTCGCCGACGATAACGATATGAAATCGCGGGCAGGTCCCGACCGGACCGGTCCAATTAACGATACTGGAATTCACGACAGGAAACTAGCACCAGTCCGGAGTTGTCCGTTTTCAACCGTCCAACCGTCGGTAGATGGACCGTATTTCGTCCAAGGCGACGTTCTGCTGAGCCATGTCCAATCCCAGTGCCGCAACCGCCTCGCGCAGCCGTCGGACATCCAGATCGTCGATCGCCGCACGAAAAGGCACCTTCGGTAGCGCCGGCAGCGCGGCCGCGATTCCGAACCAATTCTCGACGTCGAGCGGAACTGTCGACTCGTCTTCCACTCCGCCGATCAACTGCTCCAGGTCGACACCGCGAAGTCTCAGCAACCTCAGCGGATCGGTGTCGATTCGCTCGGCGGTCAAGAACGCCACGGCCGCAGCGTGTTTGCACGGCCAACCGACATCGGGGCAGGTGCAGTCGAAGCGGAAAGCAGACGGGCCGTCCGGTATCAGTTGAGCGGCAAGCATATCGGGGACAGTGCCGGACACCAGTGCGGCAAGGCTTCCCGGCACTCGGCGGATCTTGGTGATGATGTCGTCGATATCCGATTGATCAAGGGTGTCGATCGACAGAGTGGAAACAAATGGCTGTAGTTGACTGCCCTGGACTTCGGCCGTCACCACTCCCGGTTCGATGTCAAGCGCCAAGACCTGGCCCGAACGCGCGTACGTGCGCCCCCGTGTGACACGAGGTTTGTCGCCGATTTCTTCGACGACGCGGACAAAAGCCTTGCCCCAGAACGTCCTCCCGAACGCGGGGCGGGGCTTGACCGGCGCAGGGGCTCGTCGCCGAGGCCCGGTGTACTCACTGAAGTCGGGGCCCTTGCCGCGCGGACTCATTCGCCCACCGCGTCGTCGCCGAGTCGCAACAACTCGTCCAGTTGCTCGACGCTCATCTCCGTCACCCAGTTCTCGCCCGTCCCGACTGCAAGTTCAGCGAGTTCGCTCTTACTCGCGATCATCGTGTCGATCCGCTCTTCCAAAGTTCCGACGCACACCATCTTGCGGACTTGCACGTTCTTTCGCTGGCCGATGCGGAACACACGGTCCGTCGCCTGATTCTCCACCGCGGGGTTCCACCATCTGTCGAGGTGAACCACGTGGTTGGCCGCTGTGAGATTCAGGCCGGTGCCACCGGCCTTGAGCGAGAGCACCATGATGGGCGGGCCGCCTTCACCTTGGAACGCCTCGACCATGGCGTCCCTGCCGGCTTTCGACACTCCGCCGTGCAGGAACGGAACATCGGTGGTGAACCGGTCGGCCAGGTACGGCACCACTAATTCTCCGAACTCACGAAACTGTGTGAAGAGCAGAACCTTCTCGTCGTCGGCGGTGACCGACTCGACGATGTCCTCGACAAGACCGAGTTTTCCCGAACGGTGTTGCCCGCGGCGCATCATCGGCGATCCGTCGCGCAGGAAGTGCGCCGGATGATTGCACACCTGTTTGAGTTTGGTCAGCGCAGAGAGGACGGCACCCTTGCGCTTCATGCCTTCCGTCCCCTTGATCTGCGCCATCATCTCGTCCACCACCGCGCGGTACAACGCGGCCTGTTCCTCGCTGAGATTCGCTCGAACCGTCATCTCCTGTTTCTCGGGTAGATCCGCGATCACGGAGGGATCGGTCTTCACCCGCCGCAGCACAAATGGTGACGTGACGGCTCGCAGTCGCGAGACGGCAAGTTGGTCCTTTTCCCGCTCGATCGGTACGACAAACCGTTTGCGGAACATCTGCTCCGAGCCGAGCACCCCTCGATTGGCAAAGTCGAGGATGGACCGTAATTCGTCCAGTCGGTTCTCCACCGGCGTTCCGGTGAGAGCAACTCGGTGGTCCGCAGGAATGCTGCGAGCAGCGCGCGCCTGAGATGTCTTGGCGTTCTTGATGTGTTGAGCTTCGTCGAGCACCACTCGTCGCCAGTCGAGATCCTTGAGCGCCGCGACGTCGCGAGTCATGAGTGCGTAGGTGGTGATCACCAGATCACTCTCACGAACTGCCTGTTCCAACTCCGCCCCGGTAGCGCGGTCCGAACCGTGATGAACGTAGACACGCAGGCTCGGCACAAATCGCGCCGCTTCACGCTGCCAGTTTCCGACCACCGACATCGGGCACACCAAAAGCGTTGCTGTCTTGGACTTCTCGTGCGCAAGTAGCGCCAACAGTTGCAGCGTCTTACCCAAACCCATGTCGTCGGCCAATACCGCACCGAGCCCGAGAGCGCTCATGTACGCCAACCAGTCGAGACCGCGTCGTTGATACGGACGCAAGGTCGCATTGACCGTCGACGGCACCGCGACCTGCTGCGGAGCCACCGACTGGTCGAGCAAGGCGGAAGCCCATCCGGTTGCCTTCACTTCCTCGACCGGCAGGTCTTTGAGGTCGTCGGCGATCAAGTCCTTGATCAGATCGACAATCGCTCGGTCCCCGCTCGAATGCCGTTGATTGACAAAACGAGCCGCGCGGGCGAGGACGTCTTTGTCTGCTTGAACCCACTCGCCGCGCAACTGGACCAGATCGGACTTCGCGTCGACGAGTCGGGTCATTTCCTCGGCGGTGAGAACCTTGTCTCCGAGCGCCAATTCCCAATCGTATTCCAGCAATTGGTCCATACCGACCGTACGATTCTCCGCCACGATCGGAGATGCCGCCGACGTCACCCGCACACGCAGTGAGGGAGATACCACGTTCCACGCACGCGGGAGCAGCAGCGTGATCCCTCGCTCCCGCAGGACAATCGCGCCATGTCCGACCAAGTCCATCACGACAGGAGTGGGCAGCAACAGGTCGAGACTGTCTTCGTCTCGCGGCACGTCGCGAAAACGGGGGTAAGCCTTGATCGCCTCTTCGAGCTTGCGGCTGCCGAGCTGGATGCGTGTGGGATCGGCCCGGTGCAGTCGAACACGCTCGGGCGCTTCGCCTTCGGGACGTAGACACACCTGAAGGCGCCACAGCGCGTCGTCGTCCGGATCGGCATTGTCGTCAAGTTCCGGTTCGATCAGACGCAGAACCAGGTCCGGCTCTCCGGCGGTGAACGTCGAACCCCATTCGGAGAGTCCCTCAGCCGCTCGTACCGACGCTTCGTCGAAAGAGTCTCCGGACAGCACTGCCTGCCACAGCGGGGTCTGCATCACCGGTACCGAGCCACCGAGAACTCGACGGACGATCGGGTCCGTGAATTCGTTCGTGATGTCTTCGATCGTCGCCCGCGGCGAGCCGACAGCCCGCTGTACCGGCGGCATGGCAACTACCAGTTCACCGATCCAGGCGCGCTGGCGTTCCCCTACGGACAACTGCCAACGCGGCCACCAATTGCCTTCGGCCCGCGTCAGAGCCGGTACCACTCGCCCAGCACGTACCCAACGGTCGATCCCTCGCGCCACGTGCACGAGAAAGTGCAGGTCGCCGGCAATTCGCTGGTCGTCGGCCTTGAACCGCAGCAAGAGATCGACTGCGTCCGGTGGTGCCAACGCAACAGCTGCGTACTCACTCTGCAAAGGCCCGCCAGGCACGGGCGGCATAGCGACATTCACACGATGACGGAACTTGCGATGCAGGACAGCACTGACCGGATCACGGGGATCGTCGG
Organism: Rhodococcus sp. NPDC057135; assembly: GCF_042670865.1. Classification (NCBI taxonomy): domain Bacteria; kingdom Bacillati; phylum Actinomycetota; class Actinomycetes; order Mycobacteriales; family Nocardiaceae; genus Rhodococcus; species Rhodococcus sp. NPDC057135. The sequence goes on along the minus strand of NZ_JBHUUU010000016.1, from coordinate 95,741 downwards.
TCCCGGCACCGTCGTGCCCGTCGACCCACAGTTTGAGCCCCGATCCCGGTGACCAGAGTCCATGCAGCATCCGACCATCCAATCAGGTGCCACCGACACCATCGCTCCTCACCACCCTTCCGGACCGCCCTATCGATCTGGCAGGGCAATAGGCTGGCAGGCATGACGACGGCATACGGCTTTACCGAGTACGGCGGACCGGACACACAGTCCTACTTCGACGTCACCCTGCCACCGCCCGGCGCGGGACAACTGCTGGTGTCGGTCCGAGCTGCGGGAGTCAACCCAGCCGACTGGAAGGTTCGCGCCGGTACGCGAAAAGACACCGTCCCGGTGACGCTGCCTGCGGTTCTGGGCCGCGAAGTGTCCGGTGTTGTCATCGGAGTAGGTCCGCGGGTCGCCGAGTTCCAGGTCGGCGACGAAGTCTTCGGCGCTACCGCCACCGGCTTCGGCGGATACGCCGAGTCGACATTGCTCAACGTCTCGTCGGCAGCGCACAAGCCACCTACCGTACCGTGGGCGGACGCCGCGGTGCTGACGGTCGCGGCGGGAACGGCCTACGACGCTCTCCACGATCTCGGCCTCGAGCCCGGGGCGACACTCCTGCTGCTCGGCGCCGGTGGCGGCGTGGGTCGCAGCACGATCGCTCTTGCACTGTCGCGGAGCATCAACGTGATCGGTGTCGCGAGCGAGTCCAAGAGAACCGCGATCGAGGAAGCCGGAGCGCGCTGGGTTGCGTCGGGGGACGGATTTGCCGACGACGTGTCCGCGTTGTCCCCAGTCGGAGTGGACGCGGTTTTCGACCTGGTCGGCGGGGACACTCTCTCCCGCGGTGCCGCGCTCGCGCGATCGGGCGCGCCGATCCTGAGCATCGCCGATCCCCTGGCGGCGAGCCGCCTTGGCGGCGGCGGAGTCGAACGCCGAAGGACTACAGCAGTATTCACAGAGGTGGCGGCACTCGTAGCCGATGGGACCCTGAACCCGTTTGTGTCGGGTCGCTACCCTTTCTCCCGCGCTGGTGACGCACTCGCTGCAGTCGAAGACGGCCATGCCGCCGGCAAAGTGGTGATCGAGTTCGGCTGATTCCTGTCGGCCCGCGATGATTCAATCACCATCTACGACGGGCAGGGTTCAATCACCATCTACGACGGGCGGGGGCACAGGTGGTTGCACGGTTATTCGCGATCACGTCGATGCTCGTGCTCGTATGTCTCGTCGCGTCCTGCGGATGGTTCGGGGACGAGCATCTCGATTCGGCCCCTGGCAGCCCGACGCGATCGGAACTCGAAGAGTTGCTGTCCCGGACCGCGATCGTCGACAAGCGTCCACATCCGGGTGGATACGAGCGCGGCTGCGGTAACGGCGAGGCCTGCGTCTTCGGCCCCGCTTGGTCCGACGACCAGGACGCACCAGGTGGCCACGACGGGTGCGATACCCGCAACAACGTCCTGGCCCACGATCTCTCGGACGTGGTGTTCAAACCCGGTACACGTGATTGCGTCGTACTGTCCGGAGTGATGACCGACCCGTACTCCGGCGATCACATCGAATTCGAACGCAGCCAGGCCAAGTCCGTCCAAATCGACCACGTCTTCCCGCTCGCCGCGGCCTGGGACTTCGGCGCGAGCTCCTGGACGCCTGCGCTGCGGACGAGGTTCGCGAACGACACGTCACTGAACCTGTTGGCCGTCAACGGCCCCGACAACCAGTCGAAAGGCGACAGCACGCCCAGTGACTGGGTGCCGCCCGATCCTGCGTACCGATGCTTCTACGCCGGCAAGTACCTGACCGTCGCGATTTCCTATGGCTTACCAGTCAGCCGAGCTGATCATTCGACCCTGACGGATCTTGCCACTCGCTGCTGATCTAGCGGCAGTCCTTCACCACTCGCCCGCTCTGGATGACGAGTGCGATCCGCTCACGATCGGCAAAGATCGAGGGATCCGTCAACGGATTGCCGCGGAAGGCAACGAGGTCGGCGAACTTACCGACTTCGATGGTGCCGACCTCGTCGGCGATTCCGAGAATGTCGGCGTTGATCCGGGTAGCGGAAACCAGTGCATCCATGGGTGTTTCGACCTTCGCGCGCAGGACCAACTCCATCCCACGCCCCGTTTGATCGGTACCGATGAGGTCGGATCCCAGCCCCACCCTGACCCCGGCATTTCGAGCGGCGAGGAGCCCGTCGATCTGCCCCTGCATCATCTTTCCGATGCGAGCCGAAATCGATTCGGGCAGACCCGCCGACGCCGCACTGTCCGAGAGCGCCTGCACCACAGCCAACGTCGGCACCAACGCGACGTCGTGCTCTGCCATCAACTTGGCGGTCTCGTCGTCGATATCGGAGCCGTGCTCGACGCATTTGGCGCCGGCAGTGACCGCGTTCCGGATTCCCACGTTGTTGTGGGCATGCACCGTGACATACGTACCGCGCGCATTGGCTTCCTCGACTGCGACTTCGATCTCGTCGACCGTGAACTGCGTGTCGGTGAGCTTGTCATGAGTCGATACCACTCCCCCGGTGACGCACAGTTTGAGGAAGTCGGCACCCCTGCGGAACGTCTCACGAACGTTCTTTCGCATTTCATGCGGACCGTCGGAAAGCAGAGACATACAACGCAATCCTGGGATGTCGTGATCGGACCAGTCCGAAGTCGGCTCCCACTCCGCTGCCAGATGTCCGTGCCCACCGGTCTGGCACTGGATCGGGCCGCACTGAATGATCCGCGGACCCGGAATCTTGCCCGAGGCGACGACTCCGGCCAGTCCGCCGTCGATTCCGCCGCAGTCACGAACGGTGGTGAATCCCCCGTCGAGGGTCGACGCGCAGGTCGCGAACATGTCGGCAGCAAGCTCCGCTACCGAGATCTGACGCCGCAGGCTCGGTGCGAGATCGCTCGATCCACCGAGATGAACGTGTGCGTCGATGAGGCCGGGCGTGATCGTCAGCCCGGTGCAGTCCAGCACCTCCGCTCCCTCGGGTGGCGTGCCACCGAGTGCACTGATGCGCCCGTTTTCCACAGCAACAGCGCAGTTCTCGATCGGGTCGGCGCCCGTTCCGTCGATGATCGTTGCACCGGTCAGCCATACGACAGACATATTGAATGTTCCTCCGACGTGTACCGATCGCCGGAAGAATCCGCCGACATACCGAATAGGGTTCGGTTAGTATGATGCATACCGGCTCCCGAAATCAAGGAGTTGTCATCAATCGATCAAGTCCGAGATTGCCCGCGAGTCCGAGATTGCCCCGAATCCCTCACCAGGAGAATCGATGCCGCGTCCCACCCAGCCGATACTGTCCACCGGCAACATCACTGATGCGGCATTGGATGCTGTCGACGCGACCGGCGACTTCACCATGCCCGGGATCGCCAAGCAACTGAACGTGACTCCGTCCTCGCTCTACACACACATTTCAGGTCGATCGGAGATCGTCGAACTCATGCGCATCCGCGTGATGTCGTCGATCTCGGTCCCCGAACCACCCGCAGGATGGAGCGAGAGGATCAGCGCATGGGGGTGGGCCTATCGCCGAGCTGCGGTCGAGCACTGGCGCCTCATCCCGCTGCTCATGACACGAAGCGTCCGCACCGAGGCGACCTTCGCAATCGATACTGCACTGGTTCAAGCATTTTCGGACGGCGGTTTCGATCCGACCGACACTCGCCACGCAATTTCGACACTCGACAGTCTGGTTCTCGGATCAGTCGTGAAACTGTCGACGCCGGATGTCGCGTGGACCCAATCCTCCAACCCGAGCGAGATCACGCGCGAGGCTACGACTCCACTGCGAACCGACGACACCTTCGACTTCGGCCTACGAACCCTGATCGCCGGATGGATGGCTCAGCGAGTCGTTCGCCTGTATACCGAACCCCATTCGGATTTTCCCGTCACTTCACGGTGAACGACCTGGTGTGCCAGCCAGTGGCTCCACCGGGAATCGGCGGAGTGCGCTCTTCCACCTGAACGTTCCCGTCCAAGTCCGTCGCTCTGACCTGCACCGTGTGCAAGCCTGAGCCCGCGTCCCACATCCAGGACCATTGACGCCACGTGTCGATCGAGTACTCCTGCGCCAGCGTCGCCGGTTGCCATTCACCGTTGTCGACGCGAACCTCGACCTTCTCGATCCCGCGATGCTGCGCCCAAGCAGTTCCCGCCACAAGCACCTGCCCCGGCTCGATCGGCGCCAAAGCTGCCGGTACCTCGATACGCGAGGACGTCTTGATCGGTGCCTGCGCGCCCCAACCGCGCTGCGTCCAATAAGCCTCGACCTTGTCGAAACGCGTCAACTCCCACTCCGTCACCCACTTGGTGGCGGACACGAAACCGTACAGCCCCGGAACCACCTGCCGAACGGGATAACCGTGCTCGAACGGCAACGGCTCACCGTTCATCGCCACGGCGAGGATCGCGTCACGGCCGTCCGTGACTATCTCGACGGGAGTCCCGACCGTGAAGCCGTCGACGCTGGTCGAGAGGAGCATGTCGGCGTCGGGATGGACACCGACTTCGTCGAGCAGATCCTTCATGGGGTAACCGATCCACTTCGCATTCCCGGCCAGAACGCCACCTACCTCGTTGGAAACGCAGGTCAGCGTGATCACTCGTTCGATCGGCGTTCGCGCCACCAGATCGTCGAACGACAACGTCATCTCGCGGTCCACCATTCCGTGAATCCGTAGTTCCCACGAATCCGTCGTCAGTTGCGGAACAAGGAGCGCGGTGTCGATTCGGTAGAAGTCGTCGTTGGGCGTGATGTACGTCGATGCACCCGAAATCCCGATGTCCGCACCCGCCGGAATCGGCGGCGCCGGGTCGGCGGCGGTGGGCACGACGAAGTCTTCACGATTCGCCACCGCGCCGGCGATTCTCTGCCCCACGAACTTTCCGGCCGCGCCCGCTGCCGCAGCCACTGCCAACGCCGCACCCGCGAGCAGAAGGAACTGACGACGAGGCAACCACGAGTCGGCGACGCCCGGCGAGAGCGGCACCTCCAGTTGCGTGATCAACAATCGCAGCGTCGCGACGCCCGCCACCACACCGACCAGCGTCGGGAACACGTACATCGCATCGGCCGTCGGGCGTTGCATCGCCGCATACACACCAACCGCACCCAGAAGAACGAGGATGACACTGCCGATCGGGCGGCGTCGCCGTTCCAGTAATCCGGCCACCGCGCCGAGCAGAACTATCAAGATCGACATTCCGATGAACAGCGCCGGCTTGTCGTTGGTGCCGAAGGTGTCGATCGCGAACTCTCGGGCCCACGCCGGCGTTCGGTCGACGGTGGTTGCACCTACCGCGTAGAACGGCGATGCGTCCGGGTTGATCGGCAGCGCCACCAGTTCACCGATCCCCAGGACGACAGCCGCGGCCAACACTCCGGAGATCGCATGGGCAGCCCACCTACGACGCGGTGGGCGAGATTCGATGCTCGGATGTTCGTCGATGTTCTGTGTGACCATGTCGTCTCGGCTCTGTCGGTGCGAGTGGTGCTTCGATCGGATACCCGACATTCGGCGCTGCGGGACATCCGGATGGGTGTCCCTCCTCCATCAAGAACTACCCCGTCGTCGCGATTAGAGTGGGAACGATGACCGTCGACCTCAACAAGGACACGCTGCTGTGCATGTCGCTCTCCGGGCGACCGAGCAATATCGGCACCAGGTTTCACAATTACCTCTACGAGGAATTGGGCCTGAACTTCGTCTACAAAGCCTTCACCACCGAAGACGTGCCCGCAGCGATCGGCGGCATACGCGCACTCGGCATTCGAGGATGCGGGGTGTCGATGCCGTTCAAGGAACAGGTCATCGAGCACATCGACGTCATGCACGATTCGGCCAGTGCTATCGACTCCGTCAACACGATCGTCAACGAGTCCGGAGTGTTGCACGCCTACAACACCGACTATCAGGCGGTCGCCGATCTGCTGCGTGACAACGGCGTCGACCCGAGCCTGTCCGTCGCTGTCGCCGGAAGTGGCGGCATGGCAAAAGCAGTCGTCGCTGCGGTGCGCGACACCGGTTTCACCGACGTCACGGTTATCGCACGCAACCGGGAAGTAGGGTCAGCGCTCGCGAAGCAGTACGGCTTCGACTGGCAGGCCGAGCTGGGCGAGTTGCGTCCCGGTGTGCTGATCAACGCGACTCCGATCGGCATGTCCGGCGGCGCGGAAGCAGATGCACTGTCGTTTCCCGAACAAGCAGTGCGCGCAGCCACGGTTGTCTTCGATGTCGTCGCGATGCCCGCGAACACACCATTGATCGCGTTGGCCACCGAACTCGGGAAGACCGCGATCACCGGAGCATCGGTCATCGCTCTGCAGGCTGCCGAGCAGTTCGTTCTCTACACCGGTGTGCGTCCGAGCGCGGAGCAGATCCAGCGAGCGTCGGAATACTCACGGGCCTAGGACCACGCCACCGTGAACGAGACCGGGGAGACTCCGCCTCAACAACTGGCGCGAAACTTCAACGAGTTGTTGCAAGAACTGCGCGTTGCGCTCTCGGGTGTGCAGATCCTGTTCGCCTTCCTGCTGGCCGTGGCCTTCACCGAACGCTACGAGGAGGCGTCGACGTACATCCGCGGCATCCACTTGGTGACCGTGATACTTGTCGCCATCTCGTTCGGGTTCCTGATGGCGCCCGCTGTCTGGCACCGTGTGCTGTTCCGTCGTGGGCACCGCGAGAACATCTTGCCGATCGCCAATCGATTCGCTCTGTGCGGCATAGCTTTTCTCGCCGCCTCCATGACCGGCACGGTCCTGTTGATCGCCGAGGTCGCCGTCGGAGGTGTTGCCGCCAAGGTCTTGGCAGCGTGCGCCGCGATCATGTTCACGGCACTGTGGTTCCTCGTGCCGTCATTCATCGATCGCGCCAAGAGCTGACTCAGGCTTCGGTTTCGACGGCGCGAGTGCTGTCGTTCGACCACTGTGACCATGAGCCCGGGAACAGCGTCGCCTCGTAACCTGCGATCGCGAGCGCCGCAATCTCGTGCGCTGCAGTCACTCCGGATCCGCAGTACACCGCCACCTTGTCTCCGACGCCCAGGCCGGCGAACCGCTCACGCAGGCCGTCCGCATCCAGGAATCGACCGTCGCTGGTGATGTTCTGCGCGGTCGGCGCATTCACCGCACCGGGAATGTGCCCTGCGACGGGATCCATCGGCTCGACCTCGCCGCGGTAACGCTCCCCTGCTCGGGCGTCGAGAAGGACACCGCCCGCACCCGTCCAGCTGCCGACGCCGTCGATGTCGACAGTCGGCATGTTGCCGCCGGTGACAGTCACGTTGCCTTCAGTGACCGACTCACCGATTCCGGCCGCCAACGGCAGTCCCGCGGACTCCCAGGTCTGTAGCCCGCCGTCGAGAAGTCGGACGTCCGAGAGCCCGGCCCACCGCAGCAGCCACCAACCGCGGGCAGCGGCAGTGTTGCCGGTGGCGTCGTAGAGCACCACCGAATCACCGTCGTCGATTCCCCAACGACGCGCAGCCTCCTGTAGGTCTTCGAGACTCGGCAGCGGATGCCTTCCCTTTTCCGGCGACGGCGGCGAGGCAAGTTCCTCGTCGAGGTTCACGAATACGGCACCGGGAATATGGCCTTCGCGGAAATACTGCTCGCCGTTCGAATCACCCAGCGCCCATCGGACATCGAGCAATCGCGGCGAGGCGCCGGCCTCGATGAGAGCGGACAGTTCTTCGACGTCGATCAGCACGGGAAGTGTCATGAGCTCATCCTGACACGAACTCTCACGCAACCCCGAAGAAGGCACCGAGGCCCACCAACAACACGCCCGTCACCACATCGATCCTCTTGCCGACGCCAGGACGACGCAGCTTCTTGCCGGCTCCGGCCGCCAGCACCACCACGATCGCCCACCACAACGCCGCGGCGACGACCGTCGCGCCGGCCAACATCAACGTGCGGAGCCCGGCGCCTTCACCCGGCTCGATGAACTGCGGGAGGAGTCCGAGAAAGAACAACAGCGCCTTCGGGTTCAGCAAGTTCGACAGGAATCCGTAGCGAAACGCCGTGGTGGCGGCGATCGGTTCCTTTGCCGCCGGAATTCCCTCGTCCGAGGCTCTGACTTTGAATGCACTTCGGATCGCCGAGATGCCGAGCCAGGTCAGATATGCCGCCCCGGCGTACGTGAGCGCGGAGAGCAACTGCGGACGCGTCGCGACGAGGGCGGAAAGACCCAGTGACGCCGCAGCGGTGTGAACGAACAGCCCCGAGATCACGCCGGCAGCTACCACCGCGCCGGTCCGTCGATCTGCCAGAGAATGACGCAGGATCAGGACAAAATCCGGTCCCGGCGTGAACAGGACGATGGATAGCAGGGAGCCGAAAGCAAGCCACTGACCGACACTCATCCGAAATACCTCACGCCCGAGCTGATTCGAGACACATGTTCATGCCAGGAGTGTGCAACTGGATCCGGGAAGTTCAAAACGACTCCGGATATAGTTCGGCAGATGACGAAGAATGAGCCTCTGGATCCGGTGGACTGGAAGATTTTGGCCGAATTGCAGAACGACGCGTCGATCACCAACAAGGTTCTGGCCGATCGCGTCGGCCTTGCGACGTCCTCGTGCCACGAGCGCGTACGACGCCTCCGTGCAAACGGGACGATCAGCGGCATTCATGCGGTTGTCGACCCGGCTGCGGTGGGTCGGTCGATGCAGGCGATCATCGCCGTGCAGTTGCGACCGCATCGGCGCGACCTCGTCGACCGCTTCACAGCCGACGCGCTCGCATTGCCGGAAACCCTTGCCCTCTTCAACGTCTCGGGCCCGGAGGATTTCTTCCTCCACGTCGCGGTCCGCGACAGTGCTCATCTACAACGGGTACTGATCGACCACCTCGCCGCGCACCCCGAGGTCTGGCACGCCCAAACGCACCTCATCTACGGCAAAGCGGTCACCTCGCCCATCCGACCGGACAGGTAATTCGCGCCCCGAGGTGGTCGGGCAGAATCACTGACCATGTCGGACTCCACAGAAACAACCGAACCGGAAGCCGTTCGCAGCAACTCACAACCGATGAGCGCAGGCATCGTCACGGCCCTCGTCGGCTTCACCAGTTCGTTCGCGGTGGTGCTCACCGGGCTCGCCGCCGTCGGTGCGGACGCGACCGAGGCGGCGTCCGGTCTGTTGGTTCTGTGCGTGACCCAAGCGTTGGGAATGCTCTGGCTCTCACGCCGGTATCGGATGCCGATCACCCTCGCCTGGTCGACGCCCGGTGCCGCTCTGCTCGCCGGCGCGGGTGCGGTCGAGGGTGGGTGGCCGGCCGCGGTCGGCGCCTTCGTCGTCGTGGGAATCGCGATAGTTCTGACCGGATTGTGGCCGACGCTCGGAAGAGTCATCTCGGCAATCCCGACGCCCCTCGCGCAGGCGATGCTCGCCGGAGTTCTGATGCCGCTGTGCCTGGCGCCGATCATCGCCGTCCGGGACGCACCGGCAGCGGTCGCACCGGTCATCCTGGTCTGGCTTGCGGCGCAACGCTTCTCCAAGCGATGGGCGGTTCCGCTCGCGTTTCTCACCGCAGCGATCGTGATCGGGATCAGCCTCGTCACGTCGGATCGCGCGCTCGACGCCGGCGCCATGATCCCCCGCATCGATCTCACCGCGCCGTCGTGGACCTGGCAGGCGATGATCGGCATCGCCGTTCCGCTCTACATCGTCACGATGGCTTCGCAGAACATTCCCGGTGTGGCGGTGATGAATTCGTTCGGATACACCGTTCCCTGGCGACCGTCGATGATCGTGACGGGTATCGGTACCATCGTCGGCGCTCCGGCCGGTGGCCACGCGATCAACCTCGCGGCAATCAGCGCAGCCCTGGCCGCCGCCCCCACCGCACATCCGGATCCCAAACGCCGATGGATCGCTGCCTTCACCGCAGGCTGGGCGTATCTCGTTCTCGCTGCGGGCGCGGCTGCCGTGGCCGCCTTGGTAGCTGCCGCTCCGGCCGGCGTCGTGGAAACTGTTGCCGGACTGGCACTCCTGGCAACACTGGCCGGTGCCCTCACTTCGGCGCTGAGCGAGGCGAGTGAACGTGAAGGCGCCGTGGTCACGTTTCTGATCGCCGCATCCGGCGTCAGTATCCTGGGAATCGGTTCGGCATTCTGGGCACTGTTGGTGGGACTGATCGTGCGTGCCGTCCTGCAGGGCACCACCCTGCCCTCACTCTCGCGAAAGTCCTCACTACAGTCGAAGCCGTGAGCACAGCGCAGACGCCCCCGTCGATCAGCGAGTTTCCCGTCCTCTGGCCCGTCCCGACGCGGTGGGACGACAACGATCACTACGGCCACGTCAACAACGTGACCTACTACTCGTACTTCGACACCGCGGTCAACGCCTGGCTGATGTCGTCCACGGGAACCGACATCCGCAACCTGCCTGCTATCGGCGTCGTCGCCGAGACGTCGTGCCGGTACCTGAGCGAACTGTCGTTCCCCGAGCAACTGCAGGTGGGTATCTCCGTCGAAAAGCTGGGCACCAAGAGCATCGTCTACTCCCTCGCGATTTTTCACGAGGTCGACGGCGGCAATTGGGAACCCGCTGCCAGCGGACGCTTTGTTCACGTCTACGTCGACGCCGACACCCGGAAGCCGGTGGAGATCCCGGCTGCGATCAGATCGGCAGCCGGGACCTTGACCGAAAACTAGCTCAGACCGAGCTGATCCGCCGTCAAAACGGCGCGTGCAACGATTCCGTCGATCAGCGCGACCGTCGGGCCTCCGTGCTCAGCCTTGTTGCGCGGATCGTCGAGGATACGGCGCAGCACGCCCTCGGCGATGATCGAGAGCTTCCACAGCGCGAGTACGTGCCAGTAACCGACAGCTGACACGTCGCGGCCAGTCGCCTCGACATAGGCAGCGACCAACTCCTCGCGGTTCGGGAAGCCTTCCAGCGTCGACGCCATGAACGGACCGGCAACTTTGTCGCCGGCTTCCGGCCAGTACGCGAGGAGCGCACCGAGATCCGCGAGTGGCTCCCCCAACGTGCACAGCTCCCAGTCGACGACGGCAACGATGCGTCCCTCGACCGGATCGGTGATGACGTTGTTGAGGTGGAAGTCGCCGTGGACCAAGGTCACTTCGCTCTGTTCCGGAATGTTTCGGTGCAGAATCTCTGCCAACCGGTCGACGTCGGGAACATCGCGGGTCTTCGACTTCTCCCACTGCGCCGACCACCGTTTGAGCTGACGCTCGGCAAAGGGCTTGCGGCTGGCCAGATCGTCGAGGCCGGTCTCTTCAAGGTCGACCCCATGGATGCTCGCGAGGGTTTTCGGCATCGCCAATCCGACCGCACGACGCTCGTCCTCGGTCAGCTTCTGAGCCACCGGTACGCCGTCGATGACGACGCCGTCGATGTAGCTCATGAGAACCAGCGGAGCGTCCGTGATCTCCGGGTCTTCCGTGATGCCGAGGATCTTGGGAACGGGCACTTTGGTGCCCTGGAGCGAGGACAGAATGCGGTGCTCACGAACGACGTCGTGCGCTGACGCCAACAACGTGCCCAGTGGAGGTCTGCGCAGTACCCACCGTCCTCCGCCCGCATCTGCCACGGAGTAGGTCAGGTTCGATTGCCCGTTACCGATCCTCTCGAAAGTCAGTGGTGTCGTGGCGCCGACCCCCAGTTCGGCGATCCACGCGGAAACAGCTTCTTCGTTCAAACCGACTGCAGTCACCGCACCGATGCTAGCGGTTGATTTCCGATCGGTTGGCCGTACCGACACGTTTGTTACTCGCCAGTTCACAATTCCGGCCTTGATACAGCGGTGAAAACACTTGCGGATTTCCCGATCAGGGGGATCCTGATGGTAGAGCGACAACTGCATACAACACATCGGGATTGTGCGGCGTACTCACGAGGCGCGCCGGGCATGAGCAGAAACCGAGGTGAGCGAAGATGATCGACAACCTCGATTATCCGGTCCAACTCATCCAACCGAACGGCGCACGCGTGTGCCGTCCCGAATTCGACCGTCTCATAACAGACATCGGGCCCGACGAACTGCTGTCGTTGTATTGCGATCTCGTCGTGAGTCGCCGAATCGACACCGAAGCTGTTGCCCTGCAGCGTCAAGGCGAAATAGGGTTGTGGGCTCCGATGCTCGGCCAGGAAGCCTCGCAGGTCGGTTCCGCGAGAGCACTTGCCCCCGACGACTTCGCCTTCACCAGCTATCGCGAACATGCCGTCGCGTACTGCCGGGGAGTTCCCGCCGAACTGCTGACGACCATGTGGCGCGGAATCTCCCATTCAGGCTGGGATCCAGCACAATTCAACGTCACCAATCCGGCGATCGTCGTCGGCTCCCAAGGTCTGCACGCCACCGGATACGCACTGGGCGCGCATCTGGACGGCGCCGAGATCGCGACGATCGCCTACTTCGGCGACGGCGCCTCTAGCCAAGGCGACATCGCCGAGGCGATGGGATTTGCCGCCAGTTTCCGTGTCGGCGTTGTCTTCTTCTGCCAGAACAACCAGTGGGCCATCAGTGAACCTGTATCCCTGCAGTCCCGCACACCCATCTCACATCGGGCGATCGGTTACGGCATTCCGGCGATCCGCGTCGACGGCAACGACGTCCTTGCCGTGCTCGCCGTGACGCGCTCGGCGCTCAATCGCGCACGCGAAGGCAGCGGCCCGACGTTCATCGAGGCGATCACCTGCAGAATGGGCCCGCACACGACGTCCGACGATCCGAGCAGGTACCGCACCGATACGGATATGTCGGAGTGGAGAAACCGCGACCCGCTGGAGCGAATGCGTCTGCTCCTCGGACATCGCGGCCTTCTCGATGAGAACGCCCTCACCACCATCGCGGCGGCCGCCGACGACGTCGCAGCCGGGCTGCGACGCGCAACCATCGCACTCGCCGATCCGCACCCGTCAGCGCTGTTCGATCACGTCTACGCCGAGGCACACTCGTTGATCGACGCTGAACGCGAAGAGCATCGCGCGTATCTGGGCAGCCTGGAAGGGGCTCTGTCATGACCGTCATGAATCTGGTGACCGCGCTCAACGCCGGCCTGAGACGCGCACTCGAAGACGATCGTCGCGTGGTGATCATGGGAGAGGACGTCGGCCGTCTCGGCGGCGTATTCCGGGTTACCGACGCCTTGCAGAAGGACTTCGGCGATACCCGGGTGATCGACATGCCGCTCGCCGAATCAGGGATCGTGGGAACAGCTTTCGGCTTGGCTTTGCGCGGATACCGTCCGGTCTGCGAGATCCAGTTCGACGGTTTCGTCTACCCGGCCTTCGATCAGATCGTGTCCCAGGTGGCAAAGATCCACTACCGCACCCGAGGCACTGTGACCGCACCACTGACGATCCGGATTCCCAGCGGCGGCGGAATCGGTGCGGTGGAACATCATTCGGAGTCACCGGAGGCGTACTTCGCTCACACCGCAGGACTGCGGGTGGTGTATCCGAGCAATCCGGTCGACGGTTTTCACATGATCCGACAGTCGATTGCCGCCGACGACCCGGTGATTTTCCTCGAACCCAAACGGCGCTACTGGGACACCGCCGACGTGGATACCGATGCCGCGCCTGAGCTTCCGCTCCACCGTGCCCGCGTCGCCCGCTCAGGAAACGACGCGACAGTGGTTGCGTACGGATCCATGGTCACCACCGCACTCGACGCCGCGCGGATCGCCGAAGAAGAAGGCCACGACCTGGAAGTGGTGGATCTACGTTCGCTCTCCCCCGTCGACTTCGACACGATCGAGGCGTCGGTGAACAAGACGGGCCGTCTGGTCGTCGTCCACGAGGCGCCGAAGTTTCTCGGCGTCGGCGCCGAAATCGCAGCACACGTCGCGGAACACTGCTTCTATCAGTTGGAGTCGCCGATCCTGCGGGTCACCGGATTCGACATCCCCTATCCGCCCGCCAAGCTCGAGCAGTTTCACCTTCCGGACGCCGACCGGATCCTCGCGGCGCTCGACCGGACGCTGGCGGCATGAGTACAGCGCAGGAATTCCGATTGCCGGATCTCGGAGAGGGCCTGACGTCCGCCGATCTGGTCGAGTGGACGGTCAAAATCGGGGAGACTGTGGCACTCAATCAAGTTCTCGCCCAAGTAGAGACGGCCAAAGCTCTGGTCGAACTGCCCTCTCCCTACGTCGGCGTTGTCAGAGAACTCCTCGTCGAACCTGGCACCACTGTTCCGGTCGGCACTCCGATCATCCGTATCGAGGGGCCTACCGATCCGCGTGATCCACAGTCGCCGAATGTGCTGGTCGGGTACGGGCCCACGGCTGAGCAACCGAGTCGGCGACGGAGCAGGATCGCGCCGCACCCCCATCCCCGACCGACACCCGAGCGACGGCCCGCAACACCCTCGGCGCGACGCGCGGCCCGCGAGGCCGGAGTCGATTTGAGTGAGATCCCCGGAAGCGGGTTCGACGGCGCCGTCACCGCGGCTGACGTCGCAGACGCGCTCCGTTCGAAGGCACCGCCGAAAGAAGCGACACAGTCGGCCTCATCCGGCATCGTGAAACCACCGGCCGAATCCGGCATGCGGAAACAGATGGCGTCGGCGATGGTTGCCAGCACCCGCGCTCCCCAGGCCAGCGTCTTCCTCACCGCCGATGTCACGGCGTCGACGGAACTGCTCAGCAGGCTCCGTTCCTCGGACGCGTTCAGCGGGCTGTCCCTCACTCCGCTGACTCTCGCGGCCAAGGCATTGGTGACCGCAATCGCGTCGCACCCGATGGTGAACGCGCATTGGGACGAGGCTCGCGGCGACGCCGTCATCGACGATCACGTGAATCTCGGCATCGCCGTCGCCGCCGAGCGTGGGCTGTCCGTGCCCAACATCAAGAGCGCCGAGACCCTGAACCTGGTGCAACTCGCCCGCGCCGTGACCGAACTGACTGTCGCTGCCCGCGCGGGAGTGACCGACGTCCATCACCTGACCGGCGGCACCGTCACGATCACCAATGTCGGAGTCTTCGGCGTCGACGGCGGCATTCCGCTTCTCAATCCTGGAGAAGCCGTCATCCTCTGCCTGGGCTCGGTGAGCGAGCGTCCGTGGGTGATCGAGCGCAAGATCGAAGTGCGGAGCGTCGTGACACTGACGTTGACGTTCGACCATCGTGTGCTGAGCGGTGAGCAAGCCGCGAGATTCCTCTCATTTGTCGCACAGATGCTCGCGGACCCCGACCTGTTGCTCTCTCACCTGTAAAAAGGAACGAGTGAGCGTCAACCCCACCGACCGCGCAGTCCCCACCTCCGCCCTGGTACGCGCCCGGGCCGGCATCTTCGGTATCTTCGGCATCAACGGATTTCTCCTGGCGATGTGGGTCGTCCACATCCCGTCCATCGAACACCGTGTGGGAATCAGTCACTCGACGCTCGGCTCACTGCTTCTCCTACTTGCTGTCGGAGCCATTGCCGGTATGCAATTGAGCGGCCCGCTCGCCGATCGATACGGCAGCAGGCGCATGGTCATCCTCGCGGGCAGCGGGCTGGCATTCGCCACCCTCGGCCCGGGGTTTGCCACGAACACCTGGCAACTCGGCGCTGCCCTGGTGGTGTTCGGCTTCGCGAACGGCGCATTGGACGTGTCGATGAACTCGCAGGCCGTCGAAGCCGAACAGCTGTACCGGCGCCCGATCATGGCGGCCTTTCAGGCATGTTCTCCGTCGGCGGCGTGTTGGGGTCCGTCATCGGATTCGGCACTCTCGCACTGGATCTTCCGCCGTACGTCACGCTCAGCATCGCGTCGGCAATCGGTTTGCTGGCGCTCTGGCTGTGCTCGCGGCCCCTGCTACCCCACGTCCACGTGCATGCCGAAACGGCGTCGACTGCCGGAAAGACACACGGCAGATTCTCGGCTCGCGTGCTCGCGCTCGGAACCCTCGCGTTTGTTCTGATGCTGGCCGAGGGAGTGGCAAACGACTGGAGCGCGCTGCAGGTCAAGGAAGATCTCGGTGTTTCGAATGCCGTTGCCGCACTGTCGTTCGGCGCGTTTTCCGCCATGATGACCGTCGGCCGGTTCACCGCGGATCGGATCAGCGCGGCAGTCGGCCCGGTGGCTGTGGTTCGCTACGGCGCGTTGCTCTCGTCGGTCGGCATGCTGACCGTCGTGGTGTCCGGCTGGCTACCGCTGACGCTGCTCGGTTGGGCACTGTTCGGCGCAGGCCTGTCGGGATGTATTCCACAGATCTTCACCACGGCCGGAAATCTGGGCTCAGGTTCGGCCGGTACCAACATGTCTCGCGTCGTCGGCATGGGATATATCGGATTCCTCGCCGGGCCGGCAACCATCGGGTGGGTCACCAAGCTTGTGCCTCTCACCACAGCGATGTTGATCCCGTTTGCATACGTCCTGGTCGCAGCGGGTTGTGCGGGTGTCGTTCGGCGCGATTCTCCGACCGCCTACAGACCTCACAGCTGATCCTCACGATCGGCACAGACTCAACAGGGATGCTGGTACTCGTGACCGTCTCGACCTCCACCCAGCACCCTGCTCCCTCCACAACCACTCGCTTCCTCGTCCTTGCTGCGATCGCGGTCGTAGCGTTGGGCGTCTTGTATTTTGTGCGACCCACCTCGCCCGGTTTGAGCGTCCCGGAACAGGTGCGCGCACTTGCCGAGTGGACGGTAGGCCGATTCGACGTCACCGCTGTACTCGCAGCTACTACCGCTCTGGCCGTAGTCTCGATGGTCCGCGGACTGCCATACGGCATCGGCGCGATCCTGCTCCTCGGAATGGGCGCCAATCTCACGAACGCGGCATTCGGTTCCTGGCTTCCCGATGTTCCCCAGGACCTATTACCCAGCGGTCACGTCGCAGCGGCGACCGCGCTGTACGGCTCGGCGATCTTGATCTCCGCCCCGCAGTGGCGTCCAGTGGTCGCCGGACTCGGGTTCGCCGGGGTTGCTGCGATCGGTGCCAGCGCACTAGCCGCCGAGTTGAGCGGCCTTTTCGGCGTGATAGCTGGAGTTCTGATCGCGCTGGTATGGGCCTGTGCCGCAGCCATTTTGATGGCACGATCGCCCATCGCCGCGAAACGTGAAGAGCTACGCCCGGATACGGCTGCAATCGCGTTCTCCAGACACCGGAGCATCCGACTTTAGTCCTAAATCTTTGGGATCCAGAGATTTTCGCCGATAGCTCTCCCGCCACGCTCGGACATGACGTATGTTCGGAAATGTCCGAATCAGGTAGTTCCACAGCGAAGGAGTCTTTACCGTGAGCCTCGAAGATCTGAACCCGCTCGAACTGATCCAGAAGTTGATCGAACTACTTTCCGGCTTCTCCTCCGACCCCGAAACTCCCGAGGTCCCGTAAACGTCTCCAGAGGCGCCTGTTCCGAGTTTTGTCTCGGACCAGGCGCCTTTGTCGTTTCAGCACAAGAAGTCGTTGCCGCACACGGCGACGAAAAAGGCGCCCACTCGCTCTTGCGAGTGGACGCCCCTTTACGAGTGCCAGCGCTAGAGCGCCTTGAGTTCCTCGGTAACTTCGGAGACCGACTTCTTGGCGTCACCGAAGAGCATCGAGGTGCCCTCGGCGAAGAAGAGCGGGTTCTCGATACCGGCGAAACCGGAGTTCATCGAGCGCTTGAGCACGATGACGGACTTCGACTGGTCGACGTTGAGGATCGGCATTCCGTGAATCGGTGAGCTCGGATCGTTGCGCGCCGCCGGGTTGGTGACATCGTTCGCGCCGATCACCAAGGTGACGTCGGTACGCGCGAACTCGTCGTTGATGTCGTCCATTTCCTTCATCGCGTCGTACGAGACATCCGCTTCTGCAAGAAGAACGTTCATGTGACCGGGCATACGGCCGGCGACCGGGTGAATGGCGTACTTGACCTCGACGCCCTTCGACTCGAGCAACTTCGCCATGTCCTTGACGGCGTGCTGAGCCTGCGCGACGGCAAGTCCGTATCCGGGCACGACGATGACCTGGTTGGCGTAGGCCATCTGGATAGCCGCGTCGGCCGCCGAGGTTGCCTTTGCCGTGCGCACGACACCGTCGGAAGATGGCGCTTCTCCGCCGCTGCCACCGAAGCCGCCGGCGACGATGGCCGGGATGGACCGGTTCATGGCCTTGGCCATGAGGTTGGTCAAGATGGTGCCCGAAGCACCGACGATCATGCCGGCGACGATCATCGCCTGGTTGTTGAGCGCCAAACCTGCAGCAGCAGCCGACAAACCGGTGAGTGCGTTGAGGAGCGAGATGACGACGGGCATGTCCGCGCCGCCGATGGGCAGCACGACCATCAGTCCGAGGATGCCCGAGAGCACGAGCACGCCGACGATCCACAGTGAGCTGGTCGGGCCTTCCGGCGAGATCGCCTTGATACCGATGATCACCGAGAACGCGATTGCGGCAATGAGGAGCAGAGCATTGAGCGGCTGCTGGAGCTTACCGATTCCGATCGGACGACCAGGCAAGGTTTCCTGCAGCTTCAGGAACGCGATCACGCTGCCCCAGAAGGAGATCGATCCGATTACGGCCGCAAAGAGCGACGCGATGACGATATGCACCGTCGGCGACTCGCCGTGCTGGAATGCGGTGAACCCGTCCGAGTCCAGGAATTCCGCGTACGCGATCAACGCGACGGTGCCGCCGCCCACACCGTTGAACAGTGCGACCAACTGCGGCATGGCCGTCATCTTCGTGCGGAGCGCCGGCGGCACACCGAGCACGACACCGATGACGAGGCCGGCAGCGATGAGGATCCAGTTCCCCATCTCCGCATCACGAATGGAGATCAGAGTTGCAACGACGGCGATGAGCATGCCGACCGCAGCGATCTGGTTGCCGCGGACTGCGGTCTTCGGGCCGGTAAGGCCCATGAGGCCGTAGATGAACATCGAGAACGCGACAATGTAGAGCGCATTGACCAGGTATTCCATTACTGGTCACCATCCTTCGACACAGACTTGGCGGCCGGCTTGGCCTTGAACATCGCCAACATGCGGTCCGTGACCACGAAACCACCGACAACGTTCACGGTTCCGAAGACGAGCGCGACGAACAAGATGATCTGCAACCCGATCGAGGGATCGTGCACCTTGCCCAGGACAACCAACGCACCCAGGACGACGATGCCGTGGATGGCGTTCGTACCGGACATCAACGGGGTGTGCAGGGTGTTCGGAACTTTGGAGATCACAGCGAAACCGACGAACCCGGACAACACCAGGATCGCGATGTTCGCCAGAAGTGATGTGTACATCAGGCGCCCTTCTCTTCACGGGTGACGCACGCACCGGCCAGAACCTCGTCGGAGAAATCAGGCGCCAATGCACCTTCGACGAGCATGAGTTCGATCAGCGCGGAAATGTTCTTCGAGTACAACTCCGACGCATGCTCAGGCATGGACGCCGGCAAATTCAACGGAGAGCAGATGGTCACGCCGTGCTTGACGACGGTTTGACCCGGCTCGGTCAGCTCGCAGTTACCACCGGTTTCACCCGCGAGGTCGACCACGACACTGCCCGGCTTCATCCCTTCGACCGCGGCAGCGGTGACCAGGCGCGGCGCGGGACGCCCCGGAACCAGAGCCGTGGTGATCACGACGTCGAAGCCCTTGATCGCGTCTTCGAGTGCCTGCTGCTGCTTCGCGCGCTCGTCGTCGGTCAGCTCGCGGGCGTATCCACCCTCGCCGGCTGCGTCGATTCCGAGGTCGAGCCACTGTGCACCCACCGAACGCACCTGGTCTGCGACCTCAGGGCGCACGTCGTACCCGGTAGCGCGGCCACCGAGACGCTTGGCTGTCGCCAGCGCCTGCAGACCTGCCACACCCACTCCGAGCACCAGAACGGTCGCAGGCTTCACCGTGCCCGCAGCGGTGGTGAGCATCGGGAAGAACCGCGTCGACTCCGATGCTGCCAACAGAACAGCCTTGTACCCCGACACGTTCGCCTGCGAGGACAACGCGTCCATCACCTGCGCGCGGGAGATACGGGGAATCGCCTCGACGGCGTATCCCTCGATCCCGGCGGCCTTCAATTCGGCGATGCGGTTGTCTGCATTACGCGGATTCAAGAAGCCGATGAGCTTCGCGCCGGTGCTGATCCGGGCGATCTCTTCCGTCGACGGGGGCGCGACCTTGACCACAACGTCGGCAGTCCACGGATCGCCGATCTTCGCGCCGGCAGCGGTGTAGAGCTCGTCGGGAATCAACGCCCCGAGACCAGCCCCGGACTCGACGACTACGTCGACACCTTTGCCGATCAAAGCGGACACAATTTTGGGCACCAACGCGACCCGACGCTCACCGTCACTCGATTCTCGAGGGACGCCGACCGACGGACGCACTTGTGCGCTCTTCGATGTTTCCATTTTCCATTACCTTCTGCGGTTGGTGGTTCGCCTGCTGCGACGAGCGGCAACCAGCATGTGATGAGCGGAAGATGACCCGCTTTTGGGTGAATGGTGACTGATAGTAGCCAGAGTTACCGCGGCGTAGGGAAACCGACGACGCACTTTCTCCATCTGAATCGAGTCCGAACAGTATGTTTGGACATACCCGGAGAAGCCTACTGTGAGGCCGATCACACTCGAATGGCGGGCTATTCCACTATTTGAAACGGCCGAAAGACGTAAAGGCATCACAATGGCGCGCCGAATCATCACCGTCGAGCGAGTTTACGAACCTGCTTCCGAATGTAACGCCGTCCGCCTCCTCGTCGACCGACTCTGGCCACGCGGCGTCAAACGCGAAAACCTGCAGTACGACGACTGGTCGAAGGACTTGGCACCCTCCCCCGAATTGCGAAAATGGTACGGCCACGACCACACCCGTTTCGACGCATTCAAAAGCAGATACATCGACGAATTAGATGCATCTCCCGTTCGCGAATACGTCGAACGCATCGCACCGACATCGGATGTTCGACCCGTTGTCCTGCTGACAGCAAGCAAGGACCTGCCATACAGCCATGCGCAGGTCCTTGCCGACTATCTTGCAGAAATACTCTGATGTCCTAGCATTTCGCCTGAGGGTCAACTGCTCACATATTGAGACCGCAACTTGTGCTTCACGAGTTTCCCTGTCGCGGTCCTAGGCAATTCGACGGCAAAGTCAATGCTTCTCGGAGCTTTGAAATGTGCAACCTGGCTGCGGACGTATTCCAGCAATTCCTCGGCGACATGGGCGCTCGGTTCGATTCCCTCCGCAAGTTGGACAACCGCCTTGACCTGTTCACCCATTTCTTCATCGGGAACACCGATGACTGCCACGTCGAACACCTTCGGATGCAAGGTAAGGATGTTCTCGGACTCCTGCGGATAGATATTGACGCCGCCAGAGATAATCGTGAATGCCGCGCGATCGGTCAGATAAAGAAAGCGCTCGGAATCGATGTATCCGATATCTCCACTTGTCGTCCACGTCGGATGATCGGGATGCTGCGCGGCAGCCGTTTTCTCGGGATCGTTGTGGTAGCGGAACGGCAGAGTCTCTCGTTCCCAGAACACGGTACCGATCTCGCCGACCGGAAGATCGCGCCCACCGTCGTCACAGATGTGCACGATCCCCATCACGCCGTCACGACCGACGGAACCCGGATGTGACAAGGCCTGCTCACTGTTGATGAAGGTGGCTCCCGACCCCTCGGTCGAGGCGTAGTACTCGTGAATCACCGGCCCCCACCAGTCGATCATTGCCGTCTTCACTTCGGGCGGGCAAGGAGCAGCAGCGTGAATTGCGACTTTGACCGTCGAGACGTCGTAACGATCGCGGGTCTCCTTGGGAAGTTTCAGCATTCGAACGAACATCGTCGGCACCCACTGACTGTGCGTCACAGCGTATTTACCGATCAATTCCAGCGCAGTCTCGGCTTCGAAGGCATCCATCAAGATCACGGTTCCGCCGACCGAATTGATCACGCCGCAAAAGCGCAGGGGCGCCGCATGATAGACCGGAGCAGGGCACAAATAGACTGTGTCGGAATCGAACCCGTACATCGGCGCGAATACCGCTGTGTACGGATCCATGGTGGTGTCCACCTCACCCTCCGGAAGATCTCCCTTGATCCCCTTGGGCCTGCCGGTGGTTCCGGACGAGTACAGCATGTCCGCCCCACGTGGCTGCGAGTCGAGTGGATCGGCGGACTGAGCGTCGATCGCCTCCTCGTAGTCGTCGAAACCCTCGAGAGCGCCGCCGTACACCAATCGATGACGAACGCGCGGAATCAGCTTCTGGTCCAAAGGAACTGCTGCGGACGCCTGCCCTGACGCGACCAGAATTGTCGCCTCGCAGTCGTCGACGATGTAGGCAGCCTCCGAAGCCGTGAGATGCCAGTTCACCGCAGTGATGTACAGACCGGACCTCAACGCTGCCCAGTACACCTCGAACGCCCGGAGATCGTTGTTCGAGATGAGAGCGACGTGGTCCCCCGGCTTGGCACCGACGCTTCGGAAGTACCGCGCCAGCCGCGTCGACCGCTCGTCGAGTTCCCGATAGCTGATGGACTCACCCGTCGCAGGGCGAATGACGGCGGGCTTGTCCGGCGTGGACTGGACAAAATTTCCTGGAAACACGAAGACTCCTCTGTCGGTGACGACAACGCCGCGTGAGCCTGCTTCGGCGTCGACAATCCTGGTCTACCACAGGAACTCTGCCTCCCTCGGATGTTTGGCGACACCGACTCGAAGCCTGGGAATGCCCGCTCACTTATCCGCCGCGACATACAGTGAGGAGAACCGCACCGTCCGAAACAGGAGATGTCCACATGAGTGGTTGGCCCCAGGACTCAGTAGTCGACGCATTGACCGAGGAATGGAGTGTCATCGACGCACTGCTTGCCGAACTCGACGGCGATCAGTGGTTGGCTCCGTCGAACCTACCGGGGTGGACGGTTCACGACATCGTGTCCCACCTGATCGGTACGGAATCACTGCTCGCGGGCATCAATCCGCCGTCGGTCGACCTGGACGTGCACGCATTGCCCCACGTCCACAACGAGATTGCGGCGTTCAACGAGCGCTGGGTCGAAGGCCTGAGGCGGACACCGCACACGGACTTGCTGGCCCGATATCGCGACATCACCGCCGAGCGAACCGAAGCGTTGCGCTCGATGACCCGCGCGGACTGGGACGCCGAGACACAGACTCCGGTCGGTCTTGCGCCCTATGGCCGGTTCATGCGTATTCGGACCTTCGACTGTTGGATGCACGAACTCGACATCAGAGATGCAGTTGGCATTCCGGGCGAAGAAGGCGGATTGCGGGCGGAGACTGCATTCGGCGAAATCACCAGCGCGCTCGGATTCGTCGTCGGAAAACGAGGAAAGGCGCCAGAGGGAGCACGGATCACTTTCGAACTCGAAGGGCCCCTTGCTCGTTCACTTCACGTCTCGGTCGACGCGCGCGCATCACTCGTCGAGGAACTGGACAGTCCGGCGACAACGACCATCACGATGAGCTCACCGCTCTTCACCCGAATTGCCGGTGGCCGCGTCCACGCGTCGGATCACCGAACCGACATCTCGCTTCGCGGTGACGTCACGGTGGGCTCACGCGTCGTCGACAATCTGGCGTTCACGATTTGAGGGTTGGGTGGGTCGGTCGCGAAGGTACTGAGTGGTGAAGCTGTTTCTCTCGTCCTACAGATTCGGCGATCACGCCGAGGCTTTTGTCGATCTTGTAGGCCGCGGCGCTCGCATAGCAGTGATCGCCGCGGCCGCTGATTCATGGCCGCTCAATGCCCGCAGTTCGGCAGTGACAAGCGAATTGACCCCATTACGAGCAGCGGGCTTCACGGCGGAGGAAGTGGACGTCCGAGATTTCCTGGGTGCGCCGGAAGCACTCGAAGTCCGGCTTCGTGAATTCGACTGCCTGTGGGTCCGCGGCGGAAATACGTTCGTCCTGCGTGCACAGTTAGCCCGAAGCGGCGCAGATCGGGTCATCGAGATGTTGGTTCGTTCAGGCGACGTGACCTATGCGGGATACAGCGCGGGAGCGTGTCTGGCGACTCCGACTCTGATCGGGCTCGACGCGTCGGACGACCCCGCTGAAGTCATGCCTACCTGCGGTATCGACCCGATCTGGTCCGGGCTCGCGCTGGTCGACTTCGCGATAGTGCCGCACGGCGGCGATTCGTTACTCGAAGATCCGCAGGTAACCGCACGGACGGTTGCGGCGCTGACCGCCGCGGGCGCGCAATTCACCGTGCTCACTGATCAAGAGGCGATAGTCATCGGCCGTTGATCTGACGCAGATGGTTGATCTGACGCAGATGGTTGATCTTGACGTCGGCGGTTGATCTTGACGCAGACTGAGCCGTCGACTTGGGGCCCAGCTGAATCAGCCGTGCTCGGCCACCGCGGTTCCGGCTGCCGGCGACTGGCGCTCGAGCCGCGTCCACGCAATCTCCCAGCGCTTGACCGAGACCTCGTCGGCGTCCTCGAGAAGCGCGTCGAGGAGCAGGCGTGGATTTTCGCGCCATGCAAGTTCAGCGGCGTGGACCTCCGCAGCGGAGAACAACCCGGAAGCCTCGAGATCGCGAATCCACTCGCAGATCTCGCCCCGGTGAATCCGTGCGATGGTCTCGTATCCCAGACCTTCGTCAAGGAAGTCGTACGAAAAAATTGCGGCAAAGTAACTGTTCGACTCACGCTGCCCGAAAATCATGTGCGTTCCTTCCTCGAAGTTGTCCGACGAAGACTCGAAATCGAACCGTTGCGCAGCCACGCCAAAGTTTTTTTGGCGAAGTTGTAACGCTTCTTCTATCCCCGACGATTCAAACGCTAACCCCCCGAGCGAGTCTTTGGGATCACGTCCAAGAAACGATCTGATGACCAAGGCAATACCCCTGGGGTTTCCGGCCGCTCGCACCCGTCACTGACACACGATCAGCGCGCCGCTGACCTGCAATTTGCCCGGTTCAGGCCCTCCTCTTAATCCATCCGAACAGACGACAAAAAACTTTGTGACGGATCCCACATATTGGGATGTTTACGATCGTGATGCATATGTATCACCCGATGTGGGCACAAAAGTACGGGCAAATCGGCACGTACAGACCAGTTTTGTTCGTTCTCCGTGGCGACGAAGGTCCCTTGAACGGTCGTCCAGTTGTAGTTGCGCTAAGTAACGGATCTCACGTCGGCAACTGATATTGCGGATGGCCTGCCAGGTAGCGTGCTCCAGAGAACGCAGACGCGGCGCGGCGCAACCGGCCGCCCTTTCGAAACGGAGCCCGAAGATGACCGAGACAGTGGCGCACAATCCCGCGGAAACGCGTTTCGAGATCCGGGTCGACGGCGAACTCGCCGGTTTTGCCGAGTACTCGGACCATTCCGGCGTCCGTGATTTCCACCACACGGTGACCTATCCGCAGTTTCGTGGGCGCGGGCTTGCCGCCATCGTGGTGCGTGAAGCGCTCGATCAGACCCGGAACGAGGGATTGAAGATCCTTCCGACGTGCTCGTACGTCGAGAAGTTTGTTGCGGAGAATCCCGTTTACCAGGCATAACCGAACAAAGACGATCCGCGAAAAATCACTCGCGGACGTGCAGACCCCGCTGCTAGCGTCGATGGTGCCGTCGTCTGGTCGGCACCATCTCGGGGAAGGAAAGAACGTGGTCGCCTCAGCAGATCGGCGTCCACCTACATCCTCGGACGCAGCAATCCCCAGCTATCTCCCTCTCGTACTGGTCAACCTCGCGACGCTGTTCTCGGCGATCGGCAACGGTATCGCCATCGTCGTGCTCCCCTGGCTGGTCCTCGAACGAACCGGCAGAGCCACCGACGCTGCGATAGTGGCCGGCGCAGCAGCCATTCCGCTACTCGTATCGAGCTTGTTCTCGGGGACATTCGTCGACAAGTTCGGACGTCGTCGTACTTCGATGATTTCCGACGCACTCTCCGCGATGTCGGTAGCAGCGATTCCGATCATCGCGGCCACTGCCGGCCTGACCATCCCGGTGATCGCGGCGTTGGCCGCGCTCGGCGCCGTGTTCGACCCCGCCGGAATGGCGGCGCGGGAGTCGATGCTGCCCGCCGCCACTCGGGCCGCCAAGTGGAAACTCGATCGAACCAACAGTGTGTACGAGGCCAACTTCAATGTCGCGTACCTGATCGGCCCTGGTATCGGAGGTGTCCTGATCGCAACGATCGGAGCGGTGAACACGCTCTGGGTGACGGCGGCAGGCTTTGTGTTCTCGATAGTCGTGGTCGCCTTCATCCGGCTTCCCGGGGCCGGGGTGCCCGAACACGAACATCGGCCGAAATCGATCTGGCACGGCACCCTCGACGGTCTTCGGTTCGTCTGGAACAACAAACTGCTCCGCACTCTGGCTCTGATCGACATGGCAGTCGTCGCGCTCTACATGCCGGTGGAGAGCGTCGTGTTCCCGGTGTACTTCAC
The DNA here is from genome assembly GCF_042670865.1 of Rhodococcus sp. NPDC057135. Taxonomy (NCBI): domain Bacteria; kingdom Bacillati; phylum Actinomycetota; class Actinomycetes; order Mycobacteriales; family Nocardiaceae; genus Rhodococcus; species Rhodococcus sp. NPDC057135. The sequence goes on along the minus strand of NZ_JBHUUU010000016.1, from coordinate 69,387 downwards.
CGAGTTGGATCAACCTGCCCAACTCGGATCGGTGCTGATGGCTTTAGCGATCGGCGGCATCATCGGCTCTCTCGCCTATGCCCCACTCGCACCGATCATGTCCCGGCGCCTGATCATGATTTTTGCGGTCGCCGTTCTCGGCATCGCGATGCTCGCGATGGCGCTCCTGCCCCCGCTGTGGGTGATCCTCGTACTCGCCGGACTACAGGGTCTCGTCTACGGACCGGTCGGCCCGATCGCCAACTACGCCATGCAGACGCACAGCCCAGAGCACATGCGCGGACGCGTCGTCGGTGTCATGACGTCGACGGCCTACGCCGCCCGCCCGCTGGGCTACCTCGCCGTCGGCCCTCTTCTCGATCAACTCGGAATCGCGTCGACCTTTGTGGCCCTGTCGATTCCGATCATCCTGATCGCCGCCGTCTGTGCTTCCCTGCCGGTGCTACGCGAACTGGATCGTCCGCGGCACTCGACCGACGTCAGTTGAACCCCATCACGTCGTTGCCCCAGGCGACGCGCAGTCCGTGATCGGGGTCGCTGACGAGGGTGTCAGTCGAGTCGATCAACAGTGTCGACCGTTTCTCTTCCTCGTACGGCGCCCAGTGTTTCGAACCGTCGAGAGCTGCCGGCACGGCATGCCTGGCGAAGGCCAGCCATCGCCGTTGAATACGCCCGGCTACCTCCATCGCGGCCTTACGTCCGCCGAGCCAGAACGTGGGATCGACGTTCAAGGTTCCGAAATTACCGAATACATAAGGTAATTCGGTCGCGTGGCCCGCGCCGATCCGTGCCGCTTTGAGCATCGGCGTCGCGTGATCGAAGCGGTAGACCCAGGTGGGGGAATGCCTGCAGTGAGCGTCGGCAATCCACAGGGTCGGCATGCGAAACGCCGCGTCCCGTGAGAGTGCCAGCGCGCCACTCGGTTTCGCGTGGTCAGGGTAAGCCGACATGATCTCGGCGAGTTTGGTCGCGGAGATATCGGGGTGATCGTCGGCCAGTAATTGCAGCATGGCCTCGACGGACTGCGCGCTCACCGGCATCAGGGGCGACTTCATGAACTTGAAGATCGACGCCTCGTCCTTGTTGGAACCGATGATCAGCGGGATTCGGTGCGCATAACCCTTCTGGAACGCCGCAACCGGGTAGTGCGGCACCAGATCGCGATCGACGACGGGTGCCATCGCCAAAGTTCCCGGAATCCGTGTCGGGATTTCGTTGACCAGGTCATCGCTTGCCTTGACGAGAAGTTCGAGATCCGTGGTCAGCAGATCGCCCGCATCTTCGGGCTCGATCGAGAGCAATTCGAGAAACCGCTCCGCCACGGTCTTGGCGCGCTCGGCCCCGTAGACGGAGGTCGCGGGCGGACTTTGAGCGATCGCGCGGTGGAACAGACCTTCCGCGCTGGGACAGGTCATGAGCGTCGTGATGGATCCTGCGCCGGAGGACTCACCGAAGACGGTCACCGCTCCCGGATCTCCGCCGAACGCGTCGATGTTGTCTCGAACCCACTCGAGTGCCGCAATCTGGTCTCGCAGACCACAGTTCGATTCGAAAACGGTATCCGCGGTGGAGAATCCGGACAAGTCCAGGAATCCGAGGGCACCGACGCGGTAGTTGAAGGAGACGAGAACGACGTCTCCGGTTTCAGCCAGATGACGGCCGTCGTAGATCGTTTGCGCGGCGGACCCGAGGCAGTAAGCGCCGCCGTGAATCCACACCATCACCGGTCGCGGCGTTCCGTCGGGGCGCGGGGCCCACACGTTGATCGACAGACAGTCCTCGTCGATCTTGAAAGCACGGTCGATCGGAACCGCCGGACTCTGCCCTTGCGGCGCGATCGGCCCGAACTCACGACAGTCGCGCACCCCGTCCCACGGCTCTGTGGGTTGCGGCGCGCGGAATCTCCGCTCACCCACCGGCGCTGCTGCGTATGGCATGCCCTTCCACACGAACACTCCGCCATCCGGATATCCCCGGGCTTCTCCGCCTCGCGCCCGGATCACCAGAGTTCCGTCCTCGCCGAGATTTGGTCGAACGTCGGTCTCCATGTCTGAATCCCCTCCCGACCCGCGCGTGTGGCAAACAAGACCAAACGTACCAACTTAAGGCCGGTGTGCGCCGATTACTCAACTGCCAGGTAGGCGCCGACGAAGGAGAGGCTCGGTGTTAAGGTCGCCTAGTTCTGACACGGGGTGCTCCGCATGGGCGGGGCTGAGAACACACCCGGGAACCTGATCAGGTAATGCTGACGAAGGGATGTCATGGCTACTACGCAGCCTGCATACAATTCTGCCGAAAACTCGGTGGCCACAGCGCCGTCGACGGATCGGTTCACCGATCGACTCTGGGCCGAGACGAAGGCACTCCGCGAGTCGATCGACTCGCTCGAGTTCCTCCGACGCCTCGGCGACGGAACACTGCCTCTCGACGCGTTCCGAACCTACATCGAGCAGGACAAGCTCTATCTCGAGGGATATTCGAAAGCGTTGTCCCTGGTCGCGGCGCACGCACCGGATCCGCAGTCCGCGGGCTTCTGGTCCAATTCCGCGTCCACGGCAGCGACAGTGGAATCTGCGCTTCACGACGGACTGCTCACCGGTGGAATTCTTCCCGCGGGATCGGGAAAACTGGAGCATTCGCAGGCCTGCCTGGGATACGTCTCGTATCTGACGGCGACTGCAGCAACCTCGCCTTACCCGGTCTCCGCAGCGGCAGTACTCCCCTGCTTCTGGATCTACGCCGAGGTCGGCCGCGATCTTGCCGCTTCAGCGCGCGAGGTGCTCGACGCCGATCCGTCACACCCGTACGCGCAGTGGGTCACAACCTACGACGCACCCGAATTTCACGAGTCTGTGGCGCAGGCTCGCGTACTGGTCGACGCGGCCGCTGAGGCAGCCACCGAGACAGAGCGTGACGCGATGAGTGAGGCGTTCCGCATCGCCAGTCGCTACGAGCTGATGTTCTGGGATTCCGCACTCCACCAGCAGCCTTGGCCGGCGTCGTGATGTCGTTTGCGGCACTACGCCGCACCCTCGCCACCTCTGCCGCGATCGCAGCCGCATTCACAGTTCTGACCGGATGCGCCGCCGACACCGGCTCTTCCGACGGGACCATTCGGTTCGCACTCGACTGGACACCGAACACGAACCACACCGGTTTGTACGTAGCACTCCAAGAGGGCTACTTCGAGGACGCCGGCCTGGACGTCTCGATCCTGCCGTACAACAACACCTCGCCAGACACCCTGGTCGATGCCGGCAATGCGGAGTTCGGCATCAGCACACAGAGTCAGGCCACGTTCGCCCGTGCAGCCGGCGCCGCCACTACGTCCGTCATCGCGCCACTTCAGCACCGCGCCACCGGCATCGGTGTGAAGGCGGATCGTGCGGACATCACGCGCCCACGTGATCTCGACGGGAAAACGTACGCCGGGTTCGGCGATCCCGGCGAAGTCGAAACGCTGCAGCAGATCATCCGCAACGACGGCGGGACCGGGAACTTCACGACGGTCACGCTCGGAACTTCCGCGTACGAAGCCGTGTACTCGGGCCAGGCAGACTTCACCGTCTCCTACTTTGCGTGGGAAGGCCTCGAAGCGGAGCGAAACGGAACTCCGATGCGGTACTTCCAGTACACCGATTACGGCTTCCCCGATGCGTATTCGATCGTGATCAACGGCAACCAGCAGTGGTTGAAGGACCATCCCGACGAGGCACGCAAGTTCGTCAAAGCCGTTCAACGCGGATATCAGACTGCTGCCGACAACCCGGACCAGGCCGCGCAGGATCTCATCGACGCGAACCCCGGAGCTTTCACCGACGAAGACCTCGTGCGTGAGAGTCAGCGGATGCTCGCCGCCGACTACATGAAGGATGCCAACGGCGTCGTGGGCGCCCAGAATCTCGAAACCTGGTCGGGTTATTCGGGATTTCTCTTCGACAACGGATTGCTCGCCGGACCGGACGGGAAGCCGCTGACCCAGAAGCCGGACTTCTCGGAGTACTTCACCAATGAGTATCTCGACGCGTCCTGACGTGAGCGGGCGATTGGCTTCGACCACGCGGCGGGCGCTTCCCGCGCTCGCCGTGGTGGTGCTGCTCGTGGCGGCGTGGCAGATCTACGTCGAGATCAGCGGGATTCGGCCGCAAGTACTTCCGTCCCCGGGCCGCGTTCTGTCTCAAGGATGGGCCAACCGCGAGATCATCTCCGGACACGCCTGGTCGACGTTGCAGGTCACGCTGGTCGGCTTCACCGTTTCGCTGGTATTGGCCTGGATTCTTGCTGTGGTCGTGGACTTTTCACCGTGGTTGTCACGAGCCCTGGTGCCGTTGTTCGTCGTCTCGCAGACGTTGCCGATCATCGCCATCGCGCCACTGATGATCATCTGGTTCGGCTTCGGACTGCTGCCGAAGGTCTTGGTGATCGCCCTTGCGACGTTCTTCCCGATGACCATCGGCCTCATCGAGGGATTTGCCGCGGCCGACCGGGAGGCGGGCGCTCTCCTGCGCAGCATGGGCAGCACTCGCTGGCAGGAGTTCCGCTACGTCCGCCTTCCTTCGGCGATTCCGCGATTCTTCACTGCCCTGCGTATCGGCATCACCTACGCGGTCGTGGGTGCAGTGTTCTCCGAATACGTCGGCGCTACTTCCGGTTTGGGTATCTACATGAGCACCCAGAAGAACTCCTTCCGCACCGACCTGGTGTTGGCGGCTGTATTGGTGACCGCGTTGATCAGTGTCACGCTGTACTTGCTGACGTTCGCCATCGAGCGCATCGTTGCACCATGGGCGATGAACGAAAGGTCACGGACATGACTGACCCCATGGTCGAAATCCAGGACCTGACCAAGAGGTTCGACACTGCCGGAGAATCGCGTCTCGTGCTCGATTCGGTGTCCTTCTCCGCCGAATCCGGCGAATTCGTGTCAGTGATCGGGCCGAGCGGTTGCGGCAAGAGCACGATCTTCAACGTCCTTGCCGGGCTCGAATCTCCGACCTCCGGTTCGGTCCGTGTGGGCACGCGCGCAACAGAATCCGAAGCAGCCGCCGAGGTACACACCGCGTACATGCCGCAGAAGGATCTGCTGTTTCCCTGGCGCTCGGTACTGGACAACACGGCCCTCGGTTTGGAAGTTCAGGGAGTCGCCAAGAAGGAAGCACGCGAGCGGGCTCGTGAGTTGTTCCCGGCATTCGGCCTGTCCGGATTCGAGGACGCTCGGCCGTCGCAGCTCTCGGGCGGCATGCGCCAGCGAGCGGCGATGCTGCGCACCGTCGTTCAGGGCAAGCCTGTCCTGCTGCTCGACGAGCCGTTCGGCGCTCTGGACTCGTTGACTCGCACCGAGATGCAGGCCTGGCTGCAAGACGTATGGCAGCAGTACCGGTGGACCGTGTTGATGATCACCCACGACATTCGCGAGGCAATTTATCTGTCCGACCGCGTGGTCGTTCTGTCTGCGCGTCCGGCGACGGTCAGGTGCGTCGTCGACGTTCCCTTGCCGAGGCCACGCGAATTGGACATGATCACCTCGCCCGAGTTCGCCGAGGTCGAGCGTGAACTGCTCGCCGTGCTCCACGACGAAACGCGCAAATCGATGCGGCCGTAGCGATTACTGAAAATGCACTGAGAGCGCGCCGATTTCACCTGCCGTTCAAGAGAAAGTGCATCGCGAGGGTGCAACTTCGCGTAGGATGTCGCGGCACTTTCGCCCAAAACGCCTTAATATCAGCAAGATCCGAACGCTCGACACGCAGTCCGTCAACGCTGCACAATTCTCTGTACTCTTCGGTAACGTACACTCGGTCGCCTACGAGACCAACGGCCAGAAGGTAACTGGACGGTAAAGCGGAATCGTGGAGGCACAGTCATCGCAACAGATTTGGAAAGGGACAGCGTGAGCACACTGCAGTCAGGTCAGAGCCTCGGAGTCGGCCAGGAACTCAAGTCCGACAACGGCGCGTACACCCTCAGCTTGCAGGACGACGGCAACCTGGTCCTGTCCGAGGGTGGACAGGCTGTTTGGGCCGCAGGCACCAACGGATCCGGCGCCAACCGCGCCGAGGTGCAGGCTGACGGAAACTTCGTCATCTACAAGGACTCCGACGCCGTGTGGGCATCGCAGACCGCAGGCAACGATGGTGCCTCCCTCTCGGTTCAGGACGATCGCAACGTCGTTCTGTCCGCCGGCGGAAACGCTTTGTGGTCTTCGGACACCGCAATCGAGGCACCGGCCGCCGAGGCTGCCCCCGAGCCCGCTCCGGCACCGGAGCCCGAGCCTTCGCCCGCCGCTCCGGCAGCGCAGAGCTACACCGTCGAAAGCGGCGACACCCTGTGGGCGATCGCAGAGCGCTTCTACGGTGACGGCAACCAGTACCAGCGCATCGCGGATGCAAACGGCATCCCGAACCCGGATCTCATCAACGCCGGTCAGGTACTGACGATCCCCGCCTGATTCACTGCTTGACCTGGCCCTGGGTGCCGACGTTCGCGTCGACCCCCAGGGCCTTTTGTGTTCTACGCCACACAGATTCGTGTCTCGCCCAGCAGGCCCTGATACTCCATTGCGGCATCTTTTCGCCTACAGTACTTCCGTACTGCTCCCGAAGGACAGGTGTGCATGAAAGACAGAACAGTCATGATCGGCGCTGTCGCAGTGGCCGCTCTCTCTCTGACATCAGGCCTCGTTTTCGGCGGAGCAGCCGGCGCATTCGGTGCCGGCGGCCCTGTGGTGAAGCCTCCCGCTCTGGTCTCGTCGGTTTCCGTAGAGTCCGTCGCCGGGATCGAACCGGCCGCGTTCTACAGCTCGGTGGCAGTTCCTACCGTTGTCATTCCACCGACGCCGACCTGGCGAATCGCCGACGAGACGACTGCTCCTCGCAATCAGCCGCTGGTGGTGACCGCGACAAGCACGAGTTCCGCCACCTCGACCACTACTGCAACGAGCACGACAACACCGGTCTCGTCCACGACCTCCGCGTCGGCCACCGCGACCTCGTCACCGACCGCGACAGCCACGACCACCAAGACCAGCACCACCCCAGTGGTCACGACCGGGTCCACGCCGCCCGTCGTCGAGGTCTCGCCCGTTCTCGCCGGATAGTTCTCGCTCATTCGGCTGCATACCGCCTGGCGTGACGGCGGTTACAGACACACTTCAGTCGCCGGTCCCGAATACCCGATCTACCTGCGGCGACCTTCGTCGTCCACACGGCCTGTGACCCGCTGCAATCCGGTCGACCGGAAAAGGACAGCAGCATTGTCGGAGCCTCGCGTTACCGTATAGGTCTGAGCTTTTGCGGAAGGAGGTGGCTGATGAGCGCAATGGGCTTCGATCTCGATGTCAGTGTCGACCGGGCATGGGCAGAATTTCAACGTCGCCTCGGCGATCACATCTCCATCATGGTCGACGGCGATGTTCTTGCCGTGGAATCGTCCACCGGCGACTTCGATCCAGCCGACGGCGCAGCGCCATGCGTTCAGTTCCTCGTGTGGGACAAGAACACAGTCCGCTGCGAGGTTCCTTCCAACGACTTCCTTCATCCTCGCTATCGACTCGAAGACGCCGACGAACAAAAGTTGATCGCACTCGGCTGGAATCCGCCTTCCGAGAATCTCGAGGACCCGAACAACTCCCCCGCCTTCTGCGTCGACAAGGCACAGAACTGGGCCGACCAGCTCGCAGCGATGACAGTCGCCGCCTTCCGTGACGTATTCGGTGTGCAGCACCCGGCCTTCCTCGCCGGCGATCTCACCGGCAACGAGCAGACTCCGGATTTCGATCCGTCGGTTGTCGAGTCGACGGAACTACCGACACTCGACCCCACCGCGGCGTACATGCCCACCGATATCGACCATCTCAAGGAGTTGGTCACTCTCGCATTGATTCCTATGCTCGGCACTCTTCCCGAGCGGGACAGCGACGGGGACATACCAATTCGTGTCGGCTCGACCGTCATGTTCGTGGGTCCGCTGTCCGAGTCCATGGACGTGCAGTTGTTCTCGCCGCTCGTTCAGGACATCAGCAACCGCACCCGCGCAGCCGAGGTCATCGCCGATCTCAACCGCAAATGGTCACGCATCAAATTCGTCTTGATCGACGACCGATTGTCGGTGTTCCTCGAGGTAGCGGGTTCACCATTCGTTCCGAAGCAACTGACGGATACGTGCGCGGCCTTGACGTCCTTCCTGCGCACTGTGGACGACGAATTCGCCGCACGTGTCGGCGGAGACCTCTTCTTCGCGAACAAGAACGGTGATTCCTCCTCGCTACAGCCCGATCTGACGGCCGAGGACCTGCCTCCCGAACTCGAGACCCTGTTGCACCTCGATCTGGATGTGGCCGAGGATCTCGATGCGGTGGCCGACGTCTGCGGTCGCGATCGCGATCTGATTCTTCAGCTCCTCCACATCAGTAACGAATGGCAGATTCAGTTGCGTAGTCAGGCCGTCGACGCCCACAGTCGCGGGGACGCCGAAGAGGCTGCGGGCTACGAGGATCAGGTCGGTGGGTGGGAACTCATGGTCGACCGCCTGCGCGGGGCTTTGCGACTGGTGGTCCTGCCCAATTCTCAAACCGAGACGCCGGCGAAGCCGCAACCTGAGCAGATGGGCCTGTTCGCCGATCCCTTGCAGCAGAGCCTCTTCGACGATCCGTCCTGAGACGACGGATCGCCCTTCTCACTATTCGAAGTGGGATTTGAAGATCTGGCCGTGGACGCCCACGGTTCGATCGACTACCTGTGAGACCGTGAAATCCGCTGCGGCAGAAAGATAGGCGTAGGCCGTCGCTCGATCCATTCCGCGATCATGCTCGAGGAAGTCGAGCGCGTTGACCACCGCGCGCCGCATGGCGCCGTTGAGGTCACTGTTCTGCCCATCGACCGAACCGTTGGGGTCGGACAGGCCGATCGGAATCCAGGCCTCCTCGGTCTCGGCGAACGGGTATCCGAATGCCACCGATGGGGCGTCGCCAGAATCCTTCTTGCACACGCTCAGTCGGAACGTGCCGCGCAGCGAACCTTCCATCGCCGTCAGCGCTGCCTCGCCGTCGCCCATGGCCATGTGTGGGTCACCGACGTAGAACAGGGCGCCTTCGGCAAAGACCGGCAGGTAAAAGGTTGATCCGACGCCGAGATGCCTGATGTCGATGTTCCCGCCGCCCAGCGTCGGAGGAATGGAGTTCGACGACGGGGATGTCGGATCGGCGTCCGTGGAGTAGGCAACTCCCATCATTCCCATGAACGGACGCAAGGGAAACCGCACCTTCGACTTTCCGAAGGGCATCACGCCTTTGCCGTCTTCGATCGCTGTGAAAGTGGAAACACCGCCGTACTTCAACGGATCCTTTGTCGCCCGCCCGTCCGTGGCGACCGGCGGCATGACTTCGTCCAGAGTGATTCCCGCCGGAGCAGTTCCATCTGCCGTGACGGCGAGAGCGCCCTTGCCGTGCCTGCTCGACACAACACCGTACGGCACGCGGGGAATGGCTTCGAGGGTCTCGATCTTGAGTACGTCTCCAGGCTGTGCGCCTTCGACGAAGACGGGTCCGGTGACGACGTGGGGGCCGTCCTTGTCGAAGTTTCGTTCGGTTCGGTTGTATTCGGCCGCAACGGCAATCGCGTCCTCGAGCACGTCTTGCTCGGAAACGCCTTTACTGCCGAAGTATTCGAGGGGATTGCGACCTTGATCCTCGAGGATTCCCTCGTGCGAGAGGGCGTCGATGGTGACGGTCTGGCCCGACTTCATCCGCATCACTTCGCGGGTATGAATGTTGGGCACATAGCCCCACATGACGTCCGACGGATCCGAACTCAGATAGTGATCGCCGCTGACATTTCCGCGGCCCGGTTGCAGGATCGGAACACCATCGGCGAATGGCACTGCAGAGGAGGATGATCCAGCCGGCGACGCGTTGGAGTGTGCGCACCCCGATGCCACACCGGCAACTCCTACGCCCGCGCCGAGGGCAGCGACTGCCCTCATGAAGCCGCGTCGGCCAAGTCCTTGCGTCAGGTCTTCGGCTGCGTTGCGGGCAAGCGTGTTTTCCATCGAGATTCCTCCGGAGTGCGTGACGATGTGCGACTGCGAAGAAAGCTAGACCCGATTTGTTACTCGTTCATTGCCATTTCATGGCAAGGAAATACCTTTGACTGAGAATGAATTCAGCGACGACGAAGCCGCCAGAGCGAGGTCGTCTCTCGTGCCCGGGCAGCGTGAAGCGCATCGGTTCGGTCACTGACCTTTGCGTGCGTCGGCTTGACGTCCATGCGGTCGACAACGGTGAGTCCACCAGCCGCGATCAGGTCGTGCAATTCCGATCGCGTTCGGAGACCGAGGTGTTCGGCAATGTCAGAGAGGATCAGCCACGCCTCTCCCCCGTCGTCCAGATGCGCTGCGACGCCTGTCAGGAAGCCCTTCAGCATCGCTCCAGCGGGGTCGTAGACGGCGTACTCGATGGGAGAGGTGGCTTTGGCCGGAATCCAAGGAGGATTGCACACCACCAACGGGGCAGAGCCTTCGGGAAAGAGGTCGGCTTCCACCACGTTCACCTGATCGCCGTAGCCAAGCCGCGAGAGGTTGCTACGGGCGCATTGCAGTGCCCGGGGGTCCTGGTCGGTGGCTGTCACTGTCTTGACGCCGCGCTGCGCCAGTACGGCGGCAAGAACGCCGGTGCCGGTGCCGATGTCGAAAGCCGATTCCGTCGACGGCAGTGGCGCAGACGCGACAAGGTCGACATACTCGCCGCGGACGGGTGAGAACACTCCGAAGGCGGGATGAATTCGCTCGTCGAGAGCCTCGATGAAAACACCTTTGCGGTGCCACTCGTGAGCGCCGATCGCGCCGAGGATGTCACGCAACGAGCGAACCGACGGCTCACCGGTAATCCCGAAGGCTTCGGTCAAAGCTACTTGCGCGTCCGGGGAGCGCCGAAGTGGAATCGACAGATCTGCATCCAAGGGAATGAGCAGCATGCCGAGAATCTGCGCTCGGCGTCCTTGGGTCTGCCGGTGGAGATGGAAGGCTTTGGCGGGATCGTCGGAGGCTCGGCGCGGCTTGCGGTCGATGCGCGACGCCACGGCCTTGGTCAGTTGGCGAGCGTTCTGAAAGTCTCCGCGCCACAGCAACGCCGTGCCTTCACACGCCAAGCGATAGGCGTCGTCGGCCTTCATCGTGTCGTCGGCGACGACGATGCGCTTGGGCGCCGGGGCGTTGCTCGTCGAACCCCAACGGGCCGATTGCTCGGCGTCGTTCTCGGTCCACACAGCGAATTGTTCAGTCATGTAAGCCCTTCCGGCGTCCGACGCATGGCGGCCGGTCTACCGGCTGATGTGGTCCAGATCTGCAAAATCTGCTTGTCTGGTGTCCACACTAGTCGGGACCGGCCGCGCTACATGACTGCGAGAGGGATGTCAGCCCTTGGCTACGCGAGCTGCCTCGGCGATCCGAGCCTCGGCGACCGCGTCAGCAGCCTCGCCGGCGAGGATTCCGTCGTTCTTCGACTTCGCGAAGATCTCGGTGACCGTGTCGAAGATCTTCTCGACCTTGAGCTTGACCTCCTCGGCCGAGTTGCCCTTCAGCTCGCCGGCGACCTGGATGAGGCCGCCGCCGTTGGCCACGTAGTCAGGGGTCCAGGTGATGCCGCGGTCGCGGAGGATGTTCTCGACCTCGGGGACGGTGAGCTGGTTGTTGGCAGCGCCGCAGACAACCTCGGCCTTGATCGAGAGTGCGGTCGCGTCGGTGAGGGTTGCGCCCATCGCGCACGGTGCGTAGACGTCGAGATCAGCGTCGATGATGCTGTCGACGATGCTCACCTGCGGGAAGTCCGCCTTGACTCGGTCGAGCGCTGCGGCGTTGACGTCGGTCGCGAGAACGGTCGCGCCGTCTGCGAGGAGAAGTTTGATGAGTTCGTAGCCCACCTTGCCCGTGCCCTCGACACCAACGGTCTTGCCCGCGAGCGACGGAGTGCCCCAATGCGACTGCGCTGCGGCGCGCATCGACTGGAATACGCCGAGGGCCGTCATCGGCGCGCTGTCGCCGGAACCGCCGACGGTGGCATTGCGGCCGACGACGAAGTCGGTGTTGCGACCGATGATGTCGAGATCGTTGGAGTTGGTTCCGACGTCACCAGCGGTGATGTACCGGCCACCGAGGGTCTGGACGAATTTTGCGTAGGCGCCGAGCAATTCGTCGGTCTTGGCCGTCGCGGGGTCGCCGATGATGACAGCCTTGCCGCCGCCGAGGTCGACGCCGGCAACCGCAGCCTTGTAGGTCATGCCGCGCGAGAGGCGCAAAACGTCTGTGACTGCGGCAGATTCGTCGGAGTACGGGTAGAAGCGCGTTCCGCCGAGCGCGGGGCCGAGCGTCGTGGAGTGGATGGCGACGATGGCCTTGAGGCCGCTCGCGGGATCCTGGAAGAAGCTCACCTGCTCGTGGGGGTAATCGCGCAGATAGTCGGCGCGATCGAACACGCCCGCAGTGTCGTCATGGGAAACAACGGAGTTCACGGGCTCGGCGGTGAGAGTCATTGTGGGATAGACCTTTCCGAAGAATTACGGGGTGCAGTCGAAATATTGGGGCGAAGTGTTCATTGGGTACTATTGGGACAAATAACCCAAAGAGAATCCCGCTGAGCAATTCGTGGAACCAATGCTCTGCCTGAGTTACGATTTGGTCAATGCAAATCTCTTGAACTAGTCAATTCGATCATCCAGTGACTCAAATCACTGAGGAGAGGTTCACAAAGTGCTCAGCATCGACAAGCTCGACGTCCAGTTGCTCGGACTGCTCAGCAAGGACTCGAGGATGAGTGTGGCCGAGTTGGCCAACTCGTTGGGCGTCGCCCGCAACACCGTCCAGTCGCGAATGAAGCGCATGGAATCCAACGGACTTCTCACCGGGTTTCGGCCGAATCTCAATCTCCCCGAGGTCGGTATCCCGATTCAGGCATTTGTCGGTCTGGAGCTCGAGCAGGGCAAGATCAGCGCAGTGGCCCGCAGTCTGACCGAGTTGCCCGAGGTGATCGAAATTCACGCCACAACCGGTCGCGAGGATTTGCTCGTTCGCGTCGCCACGTCGACGCACGCGGCGCTGCAGAAGTTGGCCGAGCAGATCGTGTCGCTTCCAGGCGTCACGCATTCCACCACGACCATCGCTCTGACCAATCCCCTTCCGTATCGAATTCAGCCTCTCCTCGAGCACCTCACCAATGACGCCGGCTGGGGTCGTTCGACTGCCTTCCCCCGTCAGCAGGACTAGGACGGGTGGTCGCGGCGATGCTTCCCGGTGCGCTAGTTTCATGGTTATGAGTGAGATCCAGGGACAGCGCATCGCGTTCATTCAGGCGACGTGGCATCGCAACATCGTCGACCGTGCACGCGACGGATTCACCGACGCGATCGTCGAGCTCGGCTACCCCAAGGACACGGTTGATTTCTTCGAGGTACCGGGGGCTTTCGAGATCCCGCTGCATGCTCGGCGGTTGGCCAAGACCGGCCGCTACCAGGCGATCGTTGCCGCAGGTCTGGTCGTCGACGGCGGAATCTATCGGCATGACTTCGTGGCGACGGCTGTCATCGACGGTCTGATGCGCGTGCAGCTCGACACCGACGTTCCGGTTTTCTCGGTGGTCTTGACGCCGCATCACTTCCACGAGCACGCCGAGCACGTCGACTACTTCAGCACGCATTTCGTGAAGAAGGGCGCCGAGGCTGCGCGCGCGGTCGACGCTACCGTCAAGTCGTTGAAGGCCCTGCCCACCAGCTAGTCGTTTCCCAAGTCTCGCTGAGTCGAATGCCATCGGCTCAGCGAGATTTTTTGTGTCTATCGAGGGGTGTCGACGCTTGCCAGTGTGGAGGCATTCGAGTCGTCGACTTCCCCGTAGCGGTCGACGCATTGTTGGAAGAAGTCCCGCATCTCGGTGATTACAAGCGCATGACTGAGAAGAGACTTTTCGAGTGAATCGGCACCACCGGTGGCCTTTTGGGCAAACTTGCCAGCCATGTCTTTTCCCGACTGAAGTGTCCCAAAGCAGTCCAAGGCAGTAAGTCTGTTCAAGTTGCCTGCCATGTCTTGCAACTCGGCAAGAAACCCCTCACACGCGACGGCAAGCTGTGCTGCAACATTTGGGTCGAGGTCAATGCTGTGGGCACTTGGAGTTCGCCAGGCATTGGTCTCAGACATTAGATCCTCAATTCGGCCGATAGAACACGGGTTTAACTAGGGAGACGTTGATCGAGCAGGTTCGCGTATTGTTGCGTGAGCTCGCATGTCGACCCTTCGGGCTTAACAGCAAGTTTGGTATCGACGCTGAGCCAAATCGCCCCCTGCGCAGCAGGCAAGGCGACGAAACATCTGACAAGGTCGGCATCCGCCTGAAGATGGAACTCGACGCCGTCTCGCTTGCCGATCGTCACGGGCTTGAATCCCACGTAGTTCGGATTCTGTTTGGTGGTCTCGATGGAACTTTCGGTCGAAAAAATCGAAAAGTAATACCAGGACTCAGTCCACGAACAGATTTTCCAACCCGGCTGCTCGACGCCGGCGATATCAACTTCCTCGGTAGCCGGATCAAGCCCCACTTCTTCCAGAACTGAGTCCGGGATGTCCTTGCACGGATCGAACAAACCCTCTTGACCCGACGCCGGCTGCGGCGCCCCTTGTACCGACGCGCCACACCCGGCTGCCAGTGCGCCCACGAACAGAACGGCCGCCACACTGCAGGCCTTCATCCGAAAACTCACGAGCCCGGGAGGTCCTGTCCTGCAAGCATGACTGCGTTGGAAGCATCGACACCGCTGTAGCTGTCCAGACACTTCTGAAAGAAGTCCCGCATCTCGGTGACCACCTGGATGTGGCTGTTCAACGACTTCTCCAACGAATCTTCACCGCCCACTGCCTTCCTGGAGAATTTCGCGGCGAGGTTGATGCCAGATTGGAGCGTCCCCATTCCTTTAGCGTCCTGCACAACTTCTACGCTTCGAAGCGCTGCCGCCAGTTCGTCGAGCAGCGCCTTGCAAGCCGAAGCCATCCTTGCAGCCGTGTCGAAATCCAAGGCTAAATGATCAGAACTCAGTCCAGTCATCGTTCCCATCCGGTCCACTCCGGGGCGAGCTCACGCTCGCCCAACATTACGGTTGGTGCAAGTCCAGCGGCTATCTAGGCAAGGCGGTCAACAATGAATGCGCGTACTCAGACGCGAGACCACACGTCGAGCCTTCCTGCTCTGCAATACCTTTCGTATCGACTACGATCCAGACAGAACCCTGTTTCGCTTCCAACGCGATATAACACTTGTCGATTTCGACATCTGAAGCTCGGTGGTACTGCACGCCGCGGCGCTCGTTCAAAGAAATTTCTTCAAAGCCGGTGTAGTCGGAGTTCTTCTTGGCATCGTCCACGGTGAAGCGGTTCGAGTAAACAATTAGGTAGTACCACGGTTCTGTCCACGAACAGATCTTCCAGCCGGGTTGTTCGACCCCTTCGATGTCAACTTCCTCGGTAGCCGGATCAAGCCCAACTTCTTCCAACACCGAGTCCGGAATGTCCTTGCAGGGATCGAACAAACCCTCTTGGCCGGATGCAGGCTCAGCCGCCCCCTCCACGACTGAGCTGCATCCTGCCGCAGCCCACACCAACATCCCAGCCATGACCAGTCGCCCAACCCCCACCGACCCCCGCATGGCACCCCCCTGTTGATGTGGACCCACTCTATTGGATGCATCGGAGACCCCATCGGTTCCCGCAATCTTGAAATTCCCAGGTCAAGATCGCCAGTTCACTCAGAGCGCATCTCCAGCGATTGACGCTCAGCTCAGCAGTCGCATACTGGAGAGGTTGACTACGACTTCGGGAAGGCACCGAGTGAGCGCACCGAAAGCCCCGGCCAAACCAGCGATCCTCAGCGTCGACGACGATCCGGGTGTTTCGCGTGCCGTCGTCCGAGACCTCCGCAAGCGGTACGGCGAGAAGTACCGAATCATTCGCGCGGAGTCCGGCGACCAGGCCCTCGAGACCTTGCGCGAAATGAAACTTCGCGGCGATGCAGTCGCTGTCATCGTTGCCGACTACCGCATGCCTGGTTTGAGTGGAATCGAGTTCCTCGAACAGGCAATGGATCTGTATCCCGTAGCTCGGCGCGTTCTCCTCACCGCGTACGCCGACACTGATGCTGCGATCGACGCCATCAACGTCGTCGACCTCGACCACTACCTCCTCAAGCCGTGGGATCCGCCGGAAGAGAAGCTGTACCCCGTCATCGATGCGCTGCTCGATGCCTGGGCGAGCTCGAGTCATCACCCCGCCGAAGAAACAAAGGTGATCGGCCATCGTTGGTCGGAGCGATCATCCGACGTTCGAGAATTCTTGGCACGCAACCAACTTGCCTATCGCTGGTACATGTCGGACGAGCCGGAAGGCCAACGACTGCTCTCGGCTGCCGGCACCGACGAACTGCGCCTTCCCGTCGTAATCGCGTCCAATGGGGATGTCCTCGTCGAGCCCACTGACGCCGAACTCGCCGACAAACTCGGGTTGAGCACTACTCTCTCCGAAGACTTTTACGATCTCGTTGTCATCGGCGGCGGCCCCGCCGGTCTGGGAGCCGCCCTGTACGGCGCTTCGGAAGGACTTCGGACGGTTCTCATCGAACGGCGAGCGACTGGCGGCCAGGCCGGCCAGAGTTCGCGGATCGAGAACTACCTCGGCTTCCCCGACGGAGTCTCCGGCGCACAGTTGGCCGATCGGGCGCGGCGCCAGGCAACCAAGTTCGGCGCCGAGGTCATCACGGCTCGCGACGTCACCGGTCTGGAAATCAACGGCTCGGCCCGCACAGTGCGTTTCGACGACGGTTCGTCGGTCGATGCCCATTCGGTCATCTTGGCGACAGGTGTTTCCTATCGCCAACTTTCGGCGCCGGGGCTCGATACATACACCGGCCGAGGGGTCTACTACGGGTCAGCCGTCACCGAAGCTGCACGGTGCAGCGAGCAGGATGTGTACATAGTCGGCGGTGCCAATTCGGCCGGCCAAGCTGCGGTCTACCTCTCCCGAGGAGCTAGGTCAGTCAACATTCTCATTCGCGGCAACTCGCTCGAAGCCTCGATGTCGTACTACCTGATTCAGCAGATCGAGAAGAATCCGAAGATCACCGTGCGCACGTGCACGGAGGTGATCGGAGCCGAGGGTGACGATCACCTCGAACGAATCACGCTGCGTAACAGAGCTACCGGAGAGAATGACACCGTCGATGCTCAGTGGTTGTTCATCTTCATCGGTGCCGCTCCCCTAACCGACTGGCTCGGCGACGTGGTGGTCCGCGACGGAAATGGCTTCGTTCTTGCCGGCCCGGACCTTCCGTCCGAAGGCGTCACACCGGACGGGTGGCCGCTCGACCGCGCACCACATCATCTCGAAACCAGTGTCCCCGGAGTATTTGTCGCCGGGGACGTACACGCCGAATCGGCCAAACGCGTCGCGTCGGCCGTCGGAGAGGGCGCGATGGCCGTGATGTTCGTCCACCGCTATCTCGCTCAACAATAGGGAGATTCGATGTCCATTCCTGAGTGCAGCCCCGACCTGCTTCGCACCCTGTTCCTGTTCGACAAGCTCACCGATGACCAGCTCGAATCACTGTGCCAGGCAGGCCATATCGCCGAGATCGATCGGGGGCAGGTCTATCTCGAAGGTGAGCCTGCCACCTGCTTCTACGTCCTCATCGAGGGCGAGGTGGTGCTGTCCAAGCTGTCGGGCGGCGAAGACATCGAGATCAACAGGACCACCCAGCGCGGCGTCTACTCGGGAGGCTGGACGGCGTATCTCGGCGATCGTGTACCGCAGGTCTACGCGGGGTCGATGCGAGTGACGACTCCTTCGACGTTTTTCGTCCTGGACGCCGACAAGTTCGGCAACGCGATGCGCGAGTGGTTTCCGATGGCGGTTCATCTACTCGAAGGTGTTTTCTTCGGCAAGAAGAACACTCAGCAGATCATCGATCAGCGAGAGCGACTCCTTGCACTCGGATCACTTTCGGCCGGGTTGACTCACGAGCTCAATAACCCTGCAGCCGCGGCGGTTCGAGCGACAGCCTCTTTGCGCGAGCGTGTCGCAGGCATGCGTCACAAACTGGGAATGGTCGCGTCGGGCACCTACGACCGCGATGCCCTCGTCACTCTCATGCGGCTTCAAGAGGAAGTTGCAGAGGTTGTCGCCAAGGCGCCGACGCTCACTCCCCTCGAAGCCTCGGATCGAGAGGATTCGTTGGGTGAATGGTTCGAGGATCATTCGATTCGAGAGGGTTGGGATCTGGCTCCGACCTTCGTGCAGGCTGGTCTCGACACCGCTTGGCTCGAGAATGTTGCTGCAGCCGTAGACGAGTCGGTGCTAGAAGGCGCAATTCGCTGGTTGAATTACACCATCGAATCCGAACTCCTGATGAACGAGATCGCCGACTCCACAACGAGGATTTCGACTCTCGTCGGTGCAGCCAAACAGTATTCTCAGATGGACCGCGCGCCCTTCCAGACCATCGATGTCCACGAATTGCTCGACAGCACGTTGATCATGTTGGGGCAAAAGATCGGAAGCGGAATCGAAGTCGTCAAGGAATACGACCTCGCGCTGCCACCGATCGACGCCTACGCCGCCGAACTCAATCAGGTGTGGACCAACCTGATCGACAATGCGGTGTCTGCCATGGACGGATCGGGAACACTCACCGTTCGGACAAGCCGCGATGGAGACCGCGTGTGCATCGAGATCTGCGACACCGGCGCCGGGATTCCCGATGACGTCATCGACAGGATCTTCGAACCCTTCTTCACGACTAAGCCTGTTGGTGAGGGAACCGGTCTCGGCCTTGATATTTCGTGGCGAATTGTGGTCGGCAAGCATCGTGGTGAGCTTCGGGTCACGTCGGAGCCCGGTAACACCCGGTTCAGAGTTTTGCTGCCCATCGCGGGCCCACCGCGGGATACGCGCGACGACTAGCCACCTTGCACGGCCGGTAGGCAAAGCGCACGATGAAATGACCGACTTCAGTCAGCGAGAGGGTGGACCATGACCGACGGACTTCCAGCGGGGATCGATCCGAGCGTGCCGCCCAGTGGCGCGGGATGCGTCGACTGCGATGCGAGCGGCGGTTGGTGGGTGCACCTGCGTCGATGCGCGCAATGCGGTCACGTGGGGTGTTGCGACTCCTCACCGTCACAGCACGCGAGCAAGCATGCGGCCTCGACGAAGCATCCGTTCATGCAGAGCTACGAACCCGGTGAGGATTGGTTCTGGAGCTTCGAAACCAACGAGTCATACGATGGACCTGAATTGGCTGCGCCCACTTCACATCCCGTAGATCAGCCGACCCCAGGGCCTAAGGGTCGTGTCCCAGCCGATTGGCAGCAACACATCCACTGACTCAGTTCGGTTGGTCGATCGACCTTAAAGTCGAGACGTTCGACGACTCCTGATCAAGTGCGTTATCGATGCAGGCTTGAAACTGAGCCTGCATCGCCTCCACGACCGCGATATGACTCGCCAAAACATCGACCAGCGCATCGTGGCCGCCGACAGCCTTCTCCTCGAACTTCGTCTGAAGCGCTCGACCTGATGCGAGCGTCCCTAAACCACCAACCCAACTTAGTTTCCCAGCAGCAACAGACAAATGCTCCAACGTCATTCGGTATTCGCCGCAAGCCGTAACTAGCAATCGCGCCGTGTCCGGATCTAGCGAGAACGAAACCTCGGCCCCGGAGTTCTCATATGAACTCATGCGTAGCACCACCTTCATCAAGCAAGCGACTCATCTGGGGAGCTCCGGGAAAAGTTTGTCGGCAATCATCGAGGCAAGGCCACACGGGTCGATCGGCGTCTCACCGAAATCTGGGGCGATCCGAACGATCAGCACCCCCTGATTGGTCGTCCAAGCTACCGAGCAAATCTGCCCGGTCGTGTCGTCACGCTGCCCGAATCTGATAGCAGGGCCGCCATGAACACTCACTGTCCTTACATCGGCATTGTTGGTGTTCGTTTCGACTTCGTCGAGAGAATAGTCAGTTGACCAGACGCTCAGCGAAATCCCCGTCCCATTCCATGAGCAGATTTCGAATCGTGGAATCTGAACTCCAAGAATCCCGCGTTCTTCAGTCGCCGGATCGACGCCGACGTATCGCAAGGCAATGTCGCTAATGCCAGTACAAGGGTCGAATAGTCCAACGGTCTCGTCAGCTACTACTGCGCGCCCCTCCACCGTCGAGGAACAACCCCCAACCAACAGCGCGGCCGCGACCAGGACCACTGCGCCCCTCACTCTCACAGGACTCCCCTCGTTCGCGGTCCAGATACTCCACCGACACTTCGCTCACTCAATTTGGCAGGTCGATCGACGTCAAGGTAGATGCGTTCAACGATTCTTGGTCGAGCGCGTTGTCGATGCAGGCTTGGAACTGTGCCTGCAGTGTCTCCACCACTACGATGTGGCTCCGCAAAACTTCGACTAGTGCATCGGGGCCACCGACTGCTTTCTGCTCGAACTTCGCCTGAAGGGCCTGACCTGATCCCAAGCTGCCGAATCCGTGCATCGACCCCAGTTGATGCGCGTCTCCAATCGTCACGTTGAGCACATCGATCAATTCGTCGCAGGCCGCGATGAGCGGACCCGCGACCGCAGGATCCAATTTGAACACGGAATGTTCTGAATCATTAACCATATCAACCTTTTTCGCTTGGAATCATTCCCTGGAGAACGAAGGGAGGCCGCTCGTCACTGATCACTCAAGCAGGAATGAATCGCTTCAACGCCCTCGCTTGCCGCACAGCCAACGCGCACATCGCCTCGTGTACGCCTTCACTCGCCATCGCTTCGACTCGTACGAAAACTGCACCCTGAGCAATTGGAATTGCGACAAAACAACGCTCGTTGCGAGTGTCTGATACTTCACGGAATGTGATTGCGCCCTTTCCCACCTCCGGGGCCTCACGGAAATCCGTGTCATCGGGATTGCTACGAACATCATCCAGAGTGCGAAATGTCGACCAAACTCCCAGGTAGTACCAACCGGCGTCCCACGTACAAATCTCGAACTCCGCCTGACGAACACCTGCCACGCCAGCCCTTTCGGTCGCGACATCTGCGCCAAGACCTGAGATCACTTCGTCCGGAATTGCCGAACATGGGTCGAAGAGCCCATCTGCTCCATCTGGGCGAACTGCATGCCCCTCGATAGTCGAGGAACAACCCCCAACCAACAGCGCGGCCGCGACCAGGACCACTGCACCCCTCACGCCCACAGCACTCCCCCTCGTTCGCGGCCCGCTCACAGTATTGGACGCTCCCCAGCACCGATCGGTTCCGCCCCATTGCATTCCGTTGCAACCCTTCACCCACGCCAATAATCGGCCTAGCGTCGATCTACCAGGGGATTCACAACGAAGTGAGGTGCGGATCAATGAAGGCAGCACGGTTCCACGGGCAGAAAGACATCCGGATCGAAGAGATCCCTGAGCCCGAATTGCGGCCAGGAACAGTCAAGCTGAAGGTCGCGTGGTGCGGAATCTGCGGCACCGATCTCCACGAGTACCTCGAGGGACCGATCTTCATCTCCGCACCCGGCCACCCGCATCCACTCTCACACGAGAATGCGCCGGTCACGATGGGCCACGAATTCTCCGGCACCGTCGAAGAGGTCGGCGAAGGTGTCACGGACGTCGAGGTCGGCGAAAACGTTGTCGTCGAGCCGTACTTCGTCTGCAACGAGTGCGCCCCGTGCAAGGCGGGCAACTACCACCTTTGTACGAAGATGGGGTTCATCGGCTTGGCCGGCGGAGGTGGCGGGCTCAGCGAGAAGGTCGTCGTCGACCGTCGCTGGATCCACAAGATCGGCAACATCCCGCTCGACGAGGCAGCTCTCATCGAACCGTTGAGCGTCGCCCATCACGCAGTCGTGCGCAGTGGAGCCGAAAGCGGCAACGTCGCCATTGTGGGCGGAGCCGGACCGATCGGACTCCTCGTTGCGGCAGTTCTCAAGGGTCTGGGTGTCACGACGATCGTCACCGAACTCAGCGAAGCCCGCAAGGCCAAAGCCCTCTCCAGTGGCGTGGCCGACTACGTCATCGATCCCACCACCGAAGACGTCAAGGCGCGCGTCCTCGAACTCAGCGGAGGCATCGGCGCAGACATCGGATTCGAGTGCGCAGGCGTCAACGCCGTCCTCGACACCATGCTCGACACCGTCAGGCCTGCTGGAGTTGTTGTCAACGTGTCGATTTGGGGCAAGCCCGCGACCATCGACATGCAGAAGCTGGTCCTCAAGGAAATCGATCTACGCGGAACCATCGCGTACGTACGTGACCATGAAGCCGTCATCAAGATGGTCCAGGACGGTGTCGTCGATCTGGCGCCATTCATCACCGGTCGTATTCAGCTCGAAGAGTTGATCTCCGAAGGGTTCACCACTCTGATCGAGCACAACGACACTGCAGTCAAGATTCTCGTCAGGTCGTGACCGGACGGGGCACCTCCGGGCCCACCGCAGTCAGCGACCCAGGTGCCCGCCCCTTGCCCCATCCGATCTTCTCTCGGTAGCGGCCGATGTGATCGTCCTCGATCACATCGGCCGTTTCCAATGGTATGGATTGCGGATGCACATACAACGCATCCGTCGGGCAATATGCCTCACACATGAAGCAGGTCTGGCAATCCGATTGGCGCGCAATCACCGGGACGCCCGAGGGTGTCCGGTCGAAAACATCGGTAGGACAAACGTCTACGCACTTGTCGCAGCCGATGCATGTCGGCGCTGACACCAGCTCGATCATGACGCCACCAGTGCAGACCCGACAGATTCGGAAGTTCGGGTCCACACCGAATCCAAACCGCCGCTGAGAACGTGATGGTGCTGCGTCACATCGAGTTCGGGATAATCGTCCCGCTTGCTCATTCCCCGAGTCTCGGTCCGCGCCAACGTCGAGTGGTACATCCAGCGACCGACGGCCGTGATCGCAGCAGCCTGCCGCGCCGCCATCCGACCTGCTGGATCTGCGCCCAGATCCGCACTCACTGCACCCCAAAGCGATTCGAGCTCACCGAGCGCTGCGGATACTCGATCACCGCTGCGGAGGTAGTTCTTGTCGAAGGGAATCAACTGCGCCTGAGCAGCTTTCACAACCTCGTCGGCCGTAAACCCGGTTCGTACCGGATTACGCAATCCGACGGTTCCGGCTCCGCGAAGACCACTGGTAGCCCCACGTCCGA
This sequence comes from Rhodococcus sp. NPDC057135, assembly GCF_042670865.1. Classification (NCBI taxonomy): domain Bacteria; kingdom Bacillati; phylum Actinomycetota; class Actinomycetes; order Mycobacteriales; family Nocardiaceae; genus Rhodococcus; species Rhodococcus sp. NPDC057135. Next base: position 46,151 of record NZ_JBHUUU010000016.1, on the reverse strand, counting down.
CCGACAGCGCATAACGCGCAGCACCGGTTCCCGCCCATGAACCAGAAGACATCGCCCACGCGGCGTTGTGACTTCCCCCGCCGGTAAACCCTCCGCAGATTCGCTCTCGAGTCGCAGCGTCCCCGGCGGCAAACAGTCCTGGAACGGATGACGCGCAATCGTCGTCGACGACGTTGATTCCCCCAGTTCCGCGAACAGTGCCTTCAGCGAGCATGCCGACCTCGAATTTGTCGGTGAAGGGATCGATTCCGCGGCGATCGAATTGCAGGAAGAAGTTGGGCTGTCCCAGCCTCATTCGACGCTGCACCTCGGCGTCGGCCCGATCGATCTGCGCGAACACGGGCTCGTTCCGCAACGTGCTGGCGATGACCGACCGGCCCTTCGCCGAACCGGCCCCTTCGAGCACTCTTCCGTCTGCATGGAAGAACGTCGCGTACGCGTAGTAGGCCGTCTTGGTGATCGTCGATCCGGCCGCTGCGATTCCGTACGCGTTCGAGAACTCCATCCCAGAGAACTCGGCTCCGACTTCCGCTGCCATCAATGCACCGTCACCGGTATCGACGTTGGTACCCAACGCACCGGAGAGAAACGCACAACCTCCGCTGGCGACCACTACCGCGCCTGCCGAGACTCGGTAGTCCTGGTGCTCGTGGCGTTGGTAGCCAGCAGCTCCGCGAACTCGTCCTTCGCCGTCCACCAATAGCTCCAGCGCCGGCGAATGATCAAGGATCCGCACACCGGCTCGACGAATCCAGGTGCGCATCCGTCGCATGTACTCAGGACCCTGCAAGCCGGTGCGGATCTGCTTGCCCGTGCTGGGGTCGACGGGGAACGGATATCTGCCCTCCACCGCGAGGAGATCCATGTTGGAGTAGGTCTGCTCGAGGACGCGGTCCATCCAATGGTGATCGGCCAGATATCCGCCTAGCGCCTCGCGTCCGGCCTTTGCCCGCTCACGTGCAGTCGTATCCGGTTCGACGTACCAAACACCCGTTCCGGAGGGGGCCGTTGCGCCGCTCGTTCCGCAGTAGCCCTTGTCGACCAGGACGACGTCTGCACCGGCCTTGGCCGCGCGCAACGCTGCCCATGCGCCGGCGGGGCCACCACCGATCACCAATACATCGGTGGAGAGTTCGAGGACGTCCGTCACTGGCCAGCTCCTGTCAGAGGTCTACGCAACACTTCTGTTGCCGCAATATTCCTCGAACGAACTACCCAGCGCCACAGTCAGAATCACTGTGAACTCAACCGGTCACCATCGCATCGACAGATGCGCTACGACGCTTCCCGCGCCTCATCTGTGCACAACGCGGAGTACTTGGCGAAGGCTTCCTGCAAGGTCAGCGATTTGCGTCGCTCGGCGATGTCGCGGGGCTTTCCCTGCGCAACACATCGACGCGCATGCTCGATCACAGCTTCACGTATGACGCTCGAAATGTCCGCGCCCGTGAGCTCTTGGAGGGTCTCTAGGGCCCTCAGTTCCTCTACGTCGAATCTCACCGTTACCGATCGTCTAGCCACGCTCAGGATGTTACTTGCGGGTACACCAAATTTGGTGAGTTACATATGCGTCGAGTCGAATATCTTTGGGCGCCAAAACCTTCGAATTCCGATCTACGTGGGTAAATCGTTTTCCACCCGCGGCAAACATGTAATGCAACGCACACGGCGCTAGCCAGCGTGCCGACGGACACTGTCGCTGTCTATGCTTGCGAAATACTGCCTTCGATCGGAGATACATCGCGTGAGCATCGACCACATCGTTTCCGCAGTCGACGGCGATGCTGCCGAGCGAATCAAAACGGCCCTGGCCGAGAGGGCCGCAACCTCGACAGACACGACCACGCTGGTATTCGACGGCGTGAGCATCGAGATTCCGCCGTCGGTCGGCGACGCCGTCGTGCAGCTCCTGACCTACCTCGCGGCCGGGGACAGCGTCGCTCTCGGGCCCGTCGCAGAGCTCCTCACCACCTCGCAGGCAGCAGAGATCCTCGGCGTTTCGGACACGTATGTACGCAAACTCGCCGACGCCGGGAAACTCCCGATCGAACTACGCGGCACCCACCGCAGGTTCCGCCTCGATGACGTGATGGCTTACCGCGAGCAGTTCCCCAAACGCGCCTAGCTCTTCGCGTACATTCCCTCGATCTCCTTCGAGAACCGATCGACGACGACATTGCGCTTGATCTTGAGCGTCGCTGTCATCTCACCGTCTTCCTCGGTCAGATCGCGATCGAGAATGACGAACTTCTTGATCGACTCCGCATGCGAGACAGCTGCATTGGCGTCGTCGACGGCCTTCTGCAGCTCCGCTCGAAGGTCCTTGTCGTCACGCAGTTCGGCGACGGTAGCGCCAGAAGGCTTGCCGTTCTCCGACTTCCACTTCTCGAACACCTCGGGGTCGACGGTCAGCAGCGCCGTGATGTAGGTCTTCCCATCGCCGACGACGACTGCCTGCGAGACGATGGAATGTGAACGGATACGGTCTTCCATCGGACCGGGCGAGACGTTCTTGCCACCCGCCGTCACCAGAAGATCCTTCTTGCGACCGGTGATGGAAAGGTAACCGTCGCTGTCGAGTTCACCGAGATCCCCGGTGCGCATCCAGCCGTTGACGAACGTCTCTTCGGTGGCCTTGTCGTTCTTCCAGTAGCCCTTGAAGACAACCCCGCCGTTGAGTTCGATCTCGCCGTCCTCGGCGATGCGTACCCCGTTGCCGCCCATCGGCTGTCCGACGGTTCCGATCTTCTGAGCACCTGGGACGTTGACGCAGTGCGCCGCAGTGGTTTCGGTGAGGCCATAGCCCTCGTAGATCGGAACTCCGAGCCCACGGAAGAAGTGCCCCAGTTCAGGAGTGAGCGCGCCGCCGCCGGAGATCGCGAACCAGCATTCGCCGCCGAGAGCCTCACGAAGCTTCGAGTACACGAGCTTGTCTGCCACTGCATGCTTCGCCTTCAGGATCAGCGAAGGACCGCCCTTGTCGAGGGCTTGGCTGTACTCCTTGGCAGTGGCTTCTGCGAAGGCGAAGATCGCGCCGGGAATCTTTCCACCGGACTCCGCCTTGCGTGCTGCGCCGTCACGAACTTTTTCGAAGACACGCGGAACACCGAGGATGGTGTTGGGCTTGTACCGCTCGAATTGAGTTGTAATGGTGGCAAAGTCGGACCAGTGCGCCTGCGAAGCACCAGCTTCGAACGTCGCAAGGGACACCGCGCGAGCCAGCACGTGAGCGAGCGGTAGGAAGGTCAGGACTCGGTTTCCCGGAACCGCCACCTTGCCGATCGATGCCGTCAGAATCCCGCGCACCTCGGACAGGAAGTTGCGATGTGTGAGGATGCATCCCTTGGGACGGCCTGTCGTGCCAGAGGTGTAGACGAGCGACGCCAGATCGTCGGCCTTGATGCCCGCGAGTCGTTTCTTCAGCTCGGTGTCGTCAACGTCGGCACCCTGTGCGGTCAGCTTCTCCACAGCGCCGGCGTCGATCTGCATAACGGCTTTGAGAGAGCTTGGCGCGTCCTGGAACAGCTGCTCGTGCGCGCCGGTTTCGACAATCGCGATGACGGCCTCGGAGTCTTCGAGGATCCAGCTGACCTGGCCCTGAGACGACGAGTCGTAGATCGGGACGGTAGCCGCGCCGGCAGCCCAGATGGCGAAGTCGAAGAGCGTCCACTCGTATCGGGTCGCAGAGAGCAGTGCGACGCGGTCGCCTGCCTGCACGCCAGCGGCGATGAGACCGTTTGCGACGCCGGTGACCTGCTCGGCGAACTCTTTGGCTGTGACGTCTACCCAACCCTCTCCCTTGGGGCGGGAGAACACCGTCAGTTCGGGCGTGCGCTCGGCGTGAGTGAAGACGGTGTGCACCACGGACTCGTTGTCGGAGATGGTGAACTGGGCTTTGGCGCTGTACTCACTCACAGGGTGTCATCTCCGTTGGTCTGCGATTCGATGCTGATTCTGAAGCGGTGAAGTGCGCGGGCGAAGTCTGCGACCTCGGACTCGGTCCAATCGTGCAGCCTGCCGGCGACTTGGTCGAGCCGACGCGCGTCGGCGGCGTCGAGGTATTTGCGGCCAGCCTCCGTCAGGTGCAGCGGATTGCCCTGGCGAACGGATCCCGGATCGGCATATACCCAGCCTGCCTCGATGCACCCGCGCACTTGGCGCGAGATGGTCGAGCGGTTGACGCCGAAGACTTCGGAGATCTCCGTGGCCTTGCAGCCGTCGTTGCGGCCGATGAAGGAGAGGAATGAATGCTGCGCGATTGACGGGTGGTCGTCGGAATGCCGATCCCCCGTCATCAACTGGCGCGTCAGGTGCACCAGCTCGTCATGAACGGCTGGTGGACCGGTGAGCGCCATTGCTCCGTCGTGTTGCACTGGGCAACTATAACGCTGCCCCCAGTCCCGATTGCAATATGACCGCCGCCACCGACAAGAAGTCCGTCGGTGGCGGCGTGAAAAGTTAGACCAGATCCTCACCGTTGCGGCGAGCAGTTGCCCAATCTTTGAAGAATCCCTTGCTGATGACTCCCAAGACAACCAGCACCAACGCCGGCCAGATCAGAACGTAAATGGTCAGTAGAGCTGTACTCATCCGTATCCCTTCCACTTGTCTCGACGGTTACTTTCCGGACGCTCCCACGGCAGGAAGCTCCTCCTCGTCGAAGTCTCCGGTCCGCTGCTTGATGAGTTCGAAATCGAACGTCTCACGCTGATTGACGGACATCGCAAAGCACACGACGGTACTGACGGCATAGGCCACCAAAGAGCCGCTGAGCGTTGGGTAGTCGTGCAGGAAGCCGATCGCGAACGGCGCGGACAGCACGATCGCCAGGCCACCGACGATCTGCGCAACCTTCAGACCGAAGAATCCAAATGCCATGAGCCCCAGCACCACTCCGATGCCGACAACGGCAACGATGTCGGAGAGAATCCCGAACATCCCATCCATCGGCACCCAACTGAATCGGACGGGCAAGAAGGCGGCAAGCGCCACCAGCACCGACACAGTGAAGGCTTTGTTGGTGACCTTTCCCCAATAGAAGCTCGCGATAACCGGGAACACCAGCGCGCCCCACAGCGCGCCGACGAACACCAACAGATCCAGAATGCTCAGTTGCAGACTTGCCAAGGAGATAGCCGCCGCCGTGGCAACAACCATCGTTACTCGGCCGATGAGCAGCATCCGTCGAGGGTTCGCATTAGCCTTGCGTGCGACGGCTTGGCCGTAAACGTCGGTCATCACGATGGACGAGAGCGCAGCAAGGTCCGAGTCCGCCGTCGATGACAGCGCGCCGATGATCATGACAAAGAAAACAGCCAGCAAAATTCCGGGCAGGTACGACGCCGCCATCTGCGGAATCAGGTTGTTGACGTCACCATCCATCGGCTCGATTCCGAGGTATAGAGCGAGCACACCCAGCATTCCGACGCCGATGACCGTGGCGCCATATCCCACGGTTGCGGTGATGAAGGTGGGCTTGATCAGGTCTTCGCGGACCGCGAACAGACGTTGGGCAATGGTCTGGTTGCCGATTGCATAGGCAAGAACTGCCGCGATGTACGGCGCCCCCTGTTCGAAGAAGGCAACGCTCGAGAAGAAGTTGCCCTGCTCAGCAGTAAGGTTGCTTGCCCCGGATTCGAAGGCTGCCGGGAACCCCGCCGCAAAGAAGATGAACGGCACCAAAACCGCTACCGCACCGAGCATTCCGATCAGCTGAACGAAGTCGGTCAACACCGAAGCACGGAAGCCCGACCACAGCGTGTACAGCAAAACGCCCAACGCGACGATGAACACACCCTGAATGAAGTTGAACGGCGAAAGCAACGCGATCAGCAGACCACCAGCGAGGAAGTTCGACATCAAACTGATGAGACTACCGACGATATTGGAACCCGCGAGCATCAGCTGACTCGAGCGTCCGTGCCGCGCGTACATGACCTCGGCCAGCGTGTGGGCTTTCGGCGCTACTTTGCGAATTCGCTGGCCAAACGGATAAATGAAGAGAATCATCAACGCGCCCCATAAACCGTAGTGAATGGGGCCGGAGATTCCGTAGGTGTAGCCAGAAGTGGCGGATGCATACATCGACGACGCCCAAATCCATGTGGCCGTCATACTCGCGGCCGAAACGCCAAATCCTAACTTGTTTCCGGCGGTCATAAAACCGTCGGCATTTTCCTGCTTCTTACCAATACGAAGAGAAATCAGAAATGTTCCACCATAAAAAGCAACAAGCAGTGAAACAATTACCAAGGTACTGAACTGGACCATGTCGGACCCCGTCACATGCCACATCCTTCGCACATAATCGGCAGAGCAAAGCACAAAACCCCTGTTCAGGATCTTTGCGCTTCGTTTCTGCACGCCCTAGGAGCGACCGCCATACCAACACCGGTCACATATTCAATTGACTAGAAACACGCACTTCGTCTTTTCGGAAACCCAACCTCCACAAAATAAATCTTCTGCGCAAGCTTTTGGCTCTACCACGCAATTCAACAACTGAGAATCGACCATAGCATGATGGCAATTTCGAACAAAAACTCCGATATTTTCCCACCCGAAAATATTCATGATTCCGCCGCAGAAAAATCGGGCGCTTCCAGCGCATATAACAACTCCGCATCGATTGAAATCGATGCTGGATTCGAGCGCTCAGCTACTTCGACAGGACCATCCTGGCAAACCGTCGACCCCACTCGGGATCGGCGGAAACATGCTGGTCCAGCGGATTGGAGACAATCGCCCCGATCATTCGCAGGTACACGAGAGTGTCTCGCACCATCCACGTCCAATCGTCGTCCCCGAGTCGTGTTCCGTCTGTTGTCGACCAACCCAATGCCGTGAGGCCTTCGATCATCACTTCACTACGTTCGGACTCCGACAAGCCGGCAGCCAACGTAAGGAACAGAATTCGGCCGGCTTCCTGCGCCAACTCACCCTTTCCCAACGGCATGGCCGTCACGATGTGACGCCACAGCTCGCCTTCATATGCAAGCACTGACGCGCCGAGTCGAGTCAGAATCAATGTGCCTCGGAGTTTCCGGACAAATCTCAGTGTCTTTGCGACTTGAACGAGTACTGCTAATTGCGAGCCACTCCCTGCCGTGACATCGATCCCGTCACTGTCCCAATCGAGTTCGTCTCGGGCGGCCGCAACATGGTCCGAAGGAAGTGACCCGGACGCCGTCAACGCAATCCCACCACCTCGCGCGGAGTTCAGCAGCCACAGCAGTTGGCGGGTTGCTCCCTCACGCATCACCTCGAAGTAGTTGTCATATCCGCCACGAAGCTCCGATTTGGCAACTGCGGCGAACAGTTTCGGTGCGGAATGAACCGACAGGCGGCGCAAGAACTTCTCGAACAGCGAGCTTCCCACAGGTGGTGACTTATGCAGTGCCACTGCAGTGGTGACGGCCGCATTGAACTCTGTGAGAACAAATCGTTCGGGATCGAATAGCCCGGTACTCACCTGCGCGTTCAGGAACTCGAGATACCCGACCGGACCGCCAGAATCCTCTGGCGGGCACGCTCTCTCGCCGTCGAGACAGGATGGCTCAGAAATCGGCTGGTCTTCGACAATCTGCTCGAGAACCAACGTGTGACTCCACCTTGCGCGGGCGTTGTACTCATAACGGACGTACTCCCCTACCGCGGTAACTGCCTCGTCGATCCGAACTTCGTCCTCACCAAACTCGTCCTCCTGGTATCCGTCGCGCTCGATCACCTCTGGCGCGATATACCGATCTGGGCCATTGTCCGTTGAATGATGGACACTCACCCACTGATGAGCGTGTTGATCGCCCCACCCCATCACCGCCTGCACAATCGAATGAAGTTGGTCCAGTTCGATATTCGACGGAACCGAAAACCGTCTCCAAATAGGCGGCGTGATGCAATCGAGTTCGATCCGCATGACAAAGTTCGCCACCTCCGGCCGTCGACGCTGATTCCGCATCTGCCTCGGCGTAAGGACCTTCATCTGGCTTTGCGCCGCTCGATATGCAGGTACCAAACGCAGATGTGAAGCTCGCCGAACTCGCTGACCCGTCATGTATGGAGGCTAGATCTACCTACCGACAGCCGAGATACTCACTGCCACAAGGTTGCCCGATCTGTCGGGGCTCGCATCTCGTCGCTGGCCGGCTGTCAAGTCCAGATCAACGCGGACGTACCCAGGCATCTTTAATCATCCACCTGCGCGGACAATAGTGTGCGCCGATTACCGTAGACCTGACAGCTACCGCACGAAAACAGTGCCCAGCGCCTGCTCGGACTGGCACAGAACATGAGGATCCATGAGCGACCACGACACGACCGCCGACCAGCCCCTCCACATCAACGGCGCAATTGCCTTGGTGACGGACGAGCGCGACGAGTTGGTTCGCCTGTGCGTCCAGACCCTCGCCGAACTGCTGGGCAGTGAGCCTGCCACCGATGACGACGGCGACATTGTCGTGCCGGTTCACGGGTTTGTCGTCTACGTGACAGTTGCGGATGACGGCCCTCAGATCAACGTCTGGTCCTCGGTCCTGACGGGCCTCGGCAATCCCTCGCACGCTGCGACTCGACTGATCGAACTCGCGCAGGAATGGCCGCGCCTGCGCTTCGCCTTCAGCGGTGACCACCTACTGGTCTCCACGATGCTCGACGCCGATCCCTTCGCTCCGCAGCATCTGCTGAACCTGATCGACGAGGTTCACGATTTCACTCACGAACTCGACGACGATTTTGCTGAATCCTTCGGCGGAGCCCTCGACTGCGACGCCGATGACGACAGCTACACCGGAGACTGCAATCCCGGCGGTTGCGGCGGAGACTGTGACTGCGCGTGCGGCGATGAAGCAGACGCCGTCGACGGAGATCTCGGCATTACCCCAGTCAAATAGGCTGGCTCTCCGATCAGCTCCGCCAAGCACTCCATGGAGTCGTCACGATGCGACGTAGATCTGTGTGCGGTGCCAGTCCAGATAGACAACATCTGGACGCTCCGCCTTGTCTGGCAAGATCAATCGGTCTCTCAACGGCGGCTTTCCGAGTGCCGCGCGAAGGGGACCTTCGATCTCCATATCGCTCTCGACGCCGGGCGCATAGTGGAGGTTCAAGTCCTCATCGACGGTGATGAGCCCTGTATCGAAGGCAATGTCATGCGTCGGGCAAGCGGTGAAACCGTTGCGATGATCGAGTCGCTCTTTGTCAGTGCTGTCCCGCCAGGGCTTGATATGACTTGCAGTCAGTAGGCGCGGCCGGCGTCGGCCAGCGATGTTCGCGCTGAGGCCGCAGAACACGCAGCGGTGCTCGTGATTGCTGAGTACCCCAGCAGCGAACCGATGCTGGCCGATCCGAACTCTGGAGGTCAGCAACCGCTGAGTGGTAGCGATGGGGATATCGTCGCGTTCGCGAGACCACTTTTCGAGCGACTGCTCCAAGGATCTCTCGATCTCACTTTGGACTAACTCCTCCTGTCCCGCTAGCCACAGCGTTTCGCCGCTTTCCAATCCAAGGAAGTCTGGCAACGCACGTTCGTCAATTCCGTGGGAACGCGCCGACCGCAGGATTCGCAGATAGACGTCCTGCATCAACTCACTGTCCGAGAGCATCAACGAAGCGATCTCGACCTCATGACGCCCGCCATGACTACGCGTTCCGTCCAGGTTCGCCATCTTTGCGATAAAACTGGTGGGCCGACGCTTAAACAAACTCGAAAATTGCTCGACCGGCGTTCCCGCACGGTGTGCGGAAGAGCTGCCGAACCGGCGATGGTCGATCAACAAAGATGCACAGAGGGACAACACCACCTCGCTCGGAACAAACGGCACCTGCCGGGTTCCCTTCGGAACCTCCTGGCGAACGAGCACCGATTTCCATTGCGCTGCCAGCGCGGCGGGCGATGGATCAATAAACTCAGAAATCGCTGAAGGTGCCACTTTTGCGCCTTCCTGGTAGGTGTCCAACCCGCAAGTTCACACAGTAGCCGGCACCACGCGAAATCAGTCGAAGCCACCCGTGCAGAATCGCCATCCACCGATGAACGAGGCCGACGAACTTATGCGCCTTTCTGGTGGCGCCCACTACCAAAAAGGCGCACAAGGGCCGAAGGCCCCTACCGGAACGCACTCCCCTTCGAGGTAAGAGTCTTCACCCGCTCGACAGTCCAGATCGCAAGCACATCCACCTTGCGCTTGCGACCCGTCTCCTTGTGCGTATCCATTTCCTGTTCCGCGATGATGTCCTTGATACCGTCAGCATCGAGGGCCGAAAGACGCTCCAACAGAACCGCTTCCCCATCCGCCTTGAAGACCTCGAATGGGTCGAAAGCCCCCGGCTCCCGTTTCACCTTCGGTGCAGCAGCACGACGACGAGGTGCCGGCGCAGGCGCGGCTACTACCGCGACCGCTCCATCCGACGGAACTGCGAAAACGCTCTCGATTGCCTTCGCGAAGCGCGGGGTACGGGCAGCTTCCTCCGCGACGACCTGAACCAGCTTGGCCAGCAACACCGAGGCCGAGGCATTAGTTGCACCCAACTTCAAGAGCGCAGCACCGGTCTCCTGAACCTGCACCCGACGACGCGCCTCATCGATACCCGCACTCATAGCTTCGCCTGCGCTTCCGTGAGAATGTTCTGCGTAATTGCACGCATCTGATCGAACTGACCTGCATTGCCGTACTTCACCTTCAAAGTGCTGTACGGGTGAAACTCCGCCGACGCGGCAATCTGATTCGACTCCGCGAGATATTCCGGCAATACGTGAGGGACGTTGGGATCGCGTCGAAGATTTCGCACAGTCGTGCGGTGCACCGCCGAGTTGGACTTGTATTTGGTGATCACCAACCCGAGTTCGAAGAGTTCACGGCCGAGTTCTTTGCCGAACTTCGCGATGTGCGTCTGGATCTGCGGAATGCCGTACGTGGAGAGCACATCCGGGATCGTGGGGATCACATAGCCGTCAGCCATGGCCAATCCGTTGAGTGTGATCGGCCCGAGATTCGGCGGGCAATCGATCAGGACGTAGTCGTAGTACGGCATCACCGGTGCGACGGCATCCCTCAACAATTCGACCGGCTTGGTGGAGTTCCGATCAGCAACCCGAAGGGCACTGATCTCCTCCTGCAGCTCGATCAAATCGAGAGATGAGGGAAGCAGATCCACACCCGTCACTCGCTTGACCGGCGAGACTCCGCGCTGAATCGAGGCTTCGAGATCGAAGTTCGACGTGCCATCGACGGCGTCGCGGAAAATGGTTGCGCTGGTCAGCCCTTGCTTGTTGAGTTCGAGCCAGTGATCCTCACTGATCATCATCGTCGTCAGATTGATCTGCGCATCGAGGTCGATCAGCAGCACGCGCTGACCGAATTCGAGCGACATGAACTCGGCCAACCCCGCGGTGATCGTCGTCTTACCGACGCCGCCCTTGAGGTTGATCGTCGCAATCGTCTTAGCCATCAGAACCCATTCCTGTCTCCACCACAACACACCTAGTTCGCATCGACGATCGCCCCTGTCCCTGACTGCCTCACCCGAAAACCGATTCGCCCCAACGGCTCTGCCGCGTGCGGAAGCGCGTACGAGAACAACGTCGCAAAATCGCGCGAGTCCACCGGACCAGCCTGTGCCCGTTTCAACTGACGAGAAGCCGGATCGTTCGCAAACACCAGAATCAATGCACCGCGAGTCTTCCGATGAAGTGCACCCGCAAGCGGTCCGCCGTTCTTCTTCGGGCTGCCCGCAATGTGCTCGATCGCATCGCGCTCACGAACGGCTGTACCGGTGAAACCTGTTCGGTACTCGCGCTCCTGACGCTTACGATTGACGATCGGAAGTTTCTCGTGCCAACCCTTGATCTCGATCGGCTCCCGGGACTTGGGGTACGGAAGCAGAACTGCAAAGTCTTCGAGCAATCCGGATTCGATTGCAGTCGAGAGCGCTTCGCGGTGGGGACCGAAATCCCACCCGTTCGCCCACTCGAATCGGTCCACGGCGGCCAGCACCACATGGGCCGGGACGATGCCGTATCGCGCAGTGAACGATCGCGAAACATCATCCTTGTCAACGAAATTGAAGGACCCTATTTCGCCCAACGACTTCAATAATGGTGCAACCGCGTCGAAGTGCCGAGCGTTGATCGAACCGTCGCCTCGCGGGGGCTGCATCGTGAAGCTGAAACTTTCACCGCCCATGCCTCGATAAACCAGATCGGCGTTGAACATCTTGTTTCGAGCCGTTGGCCTGAGCCACGGCAGCTGCTGAAACACCATCGGCGGCACATCGCGTGGAGTGACCCACGGTTCGCCCTTCTCGTTCACGCCGCTGAACCTGGTGAGCTCGTTCCGGAACTCCTGCTCGTCCCGAACGATCGCCTCGAACGCCTTGTACATGTCGTAGTCCGCGCCGGCGGGTCCGCCAACCGTGCGGCCGATGAACAGGCGCACCAGGTCTCGGTACCCGGGGCGGAATCCGAACCAGCGTCCCATCTGCATCAACGTGTCAGCTTGGCCCGTTCGACGCGTGTAATAGGTGATGGTCAGGCCCTCGACTGTGAAGCCGCGACTCAGCTTTGTTCCGCCGACAAGGATCTTCCATACTCCCCGTTCCTGGAAGTCGAGGGAATCCTGGTTGTAGTCCTTCTCGGCTGCCCCGTTGACCACGATGACGGGGCTGGTTCCCTCCGAGATCCTGTCGTAGGCGGCGCCGATGAACTCCTCCAAGACGCCAAACGAGCTGGGATTTGCCAACTCGCTACCACGCGCAGCACTCACCACTGCGAAGTCCTCAGCCCAGAGCTTTTCCAGCCTCGAGAGACTCTTTGCCTGGCTGTACCCCGCCGACTTCCACAAGGCCTTGAAATCGTTGGCCACCGCGTCGTGCTCGGTCTGCTTCACCGATTCGTGCACCAACATCGTGTGGTGCCGATACGGTCTGGCGCCCTTCGATTCCCGGAAAAGCTTGATCGCCCCGGTCAGGACGAACGAGTCGAGGGCCCGCAGTTGCTCGGCAGAACGATCCTCGTCGCACTCGGCCCGGAGATCCCGTACGTACGCTTTCTGGTTCGAATTGGCCGGAGTCTTGTCGTCGTCTTCGAGATCGTCGAGATCGTGGAAGTCCGCACCACCCATGTACGGGCCGGGTCGCTCGAGACTGACGATGAAGTCCGAAGGAAAGACGTTGACGCTGTCTTCCGGATCGACAAACACATTGGCAAAAGGTGTTGCGGTGTAACCGATGTACTGGGCACGCTTGAGTAGACCGAGGATCTCAGCGATCTGTCCGTTGATCGCCGTCCGCTCGATCTGCTCGGTTTTCATCTTCTTCGGATCAATTGTGTTCACCGATGCCTGATCGGCTTCGTCGTCAATGATCAGGGCAGGAATCTGATCGAGTTCGGTCGGCACTTTCTTCAGATCGGCCACCAGCTTCTTGAGGCTGGAGACGTTCTTCTTCACGACCGCGATGCGAATATTGCTGGGGTACAGATTCTTCGGATCATTCAGAGGAAGGGACTGATCCACGGTTTCGAAGTGCAGTGCGCTCAAGCCCGCGAGCAGGCTCTTGTAGTCAAAGGTCGAGGTGGTGAGTCGACGGATAGCCGGGATTTCATTCGTCTTGTTCGGATCGATTTCGTGTTCGAGAAAGTTCCGGTTTCGCCAGTCCTCGTCGTTGGCGTAGTCGTCGTCCACACCGGCACTGATGTTTTGACGACCGACCAATTCCATGTCGAGGCGTCGCTGAGTCTGGCTCCGGAGAATCTCGATAGTGCCGGTCAGAACGATGACCAAGCGGTACCCAGCGTCGATCGCCTTGGCCACTACGCCACTGAAATTCGCCGTCTTCCCGCTCTGGACGTAGCCGACCACCAAACCTTTGGACTGATACGGCTCGGGCCGCGTCGGATCCGCAAGCCGGTGCACAACCTCAGTGGTTGCAATGTCCAGCTTTCCGATTGTCGTCTCGTCCCAGTTCTTGTCGGCTAGAACTCGCTTGTAAGCGCGCCAATAGAAGTCGTGCTCGCGCCGGCGCTCGGAGGTGTACCAGGGGTCCCACGGCTGCTGAGCAGCAATGACAACCGGCCCACCTTCGCGAGGGAAGTGCGCATCCATCTCGGCGTGGGCGTCGACCGGCAATCCCAACAAGTCGTAGATCCGAGCTCGCCGTTCCGGGCTCTGCGGAACAGTCGAGCCCACCCACGTCTCAACACTTTCCGCATCCCACTGCCGCAGACGCGAGGTGAGCGCCGTTCGTACACCGACAGCACTGTCGTCGAGGAACACATCGATGATGTCCGCGATGGTCAGGCCGTCCGGATAGCTCGCTCGCAGGCGCGCGTTGACCGGGTACAGCACGTTCTCGGGCGGAAACCCGTCACCGAGTTCACGTGCAACCGCACGGAATACTTCATCACTCACTGCACTACCTGCTCCCGGTGCGCTGCCACTGCGGAAATCAACACTTCCTGCCACGCCTGCATCTTTTCCCTCTGACGCGCGCCGATTCTCGTTCCTTCGAACATCTCACTCACCAACAGGAAGACGAGAGTCTTGAGCACCGGAGCATCAGCCGGGTCGAGACTGCGACGTCCGAGCAGATCACGCCGAAAACGCGCATTGATCCACAAAGTTCGAGTTTTGAGGTCGACTTCGAAGAACTGATCGCGCGCCAAGGCCCGCCAACCCACGGCAACCGGATCATCACCGACGCTGAATTCGAAGGCGTCGCTGAAGGAGTCGAGCACATCTTCCGGAAAGCCGGATGCCGGTTCGATGACGCTGATCGGCCTTGGAGCAGAACTACGGGCGGCTCGCACGACGCGCTCGGCATCAGTCAGATACGAACGGAATCCACCGTCGCCCTCGGCGAAGACGGCACCGTCGACTGCAGCCGACGCAGTGGCGTCGAGCGTCACCCCCGATTTCTCGGGATTGATTGTGATGTGCTGCAGCAGAGAATCGTTCAGATCGACGGCAATTCGCGCCAATCCGTAGTCCGGTCGGCCCCGCACTATCGCGTTCCAGCCGCCGATCTGCAGGAGTCGATCGTGCCGATAGAAGTAGAGCCCCTGCTGGTCCCGGCCGGGGGCGCCGTGGATACGAAATTCCGGTGCATTACTCCGAGCGGGCCACACGTGAGCTTCGGCGGTTACTGTGGCACCGGCGATCGATACGGTAAGTTTCCGAGGGTAGGTGGGGTCACCGGTGCGCGGATACCGGAACGGGTCGATGGCACTGACTGTGCGCAGCGCACCAGCGCGTCCCGCTTCGACGTCGAAGACATCGACAGTCAGAGCAATCCGCCCAGATTCGATGAGACGGTGAAATACGACGCCGAGATGACTGCGCACGTCGTTGATGGTCTGCTCGAGCCAACTGGTCTGCTCGTCCGCGTGCGCGGACATGAGAAATGTTGTGATGCCGCGCCATTCGACAACGGTGCCGGTGTCGAAGGGAAAGCGAGGCGTGACTGCATCGAAGAATTCGGCGGCTTGCCGGTCCTCGATCACCGAAACTGACTGACGCCCCTGCACTGAGGCGGAGTCGATCTCGCGGCCCTGCGTCGGGTGCCCCGACTTTCGAGACCACACTCGTAGCAACCGAGCCTGACTCAACGACGCCGCCTTCATCCCCACACCGAAATGACCCAGGTCCTCGGCGGCATAGTCGCGTCGACGGCCGTAGGTCATCGCAGCATCGATGGTGTCACTGTCCATGCCGGAGCCGTTGTCGATCACCATCATCGACACGATTCGTGTGCCGTCCTGAACGAACCTGATCAGCACGTGCGAAGCCGCGGCGTCGAGGCTGTTGTCGATCAGATCGGCGAGCGCTGTCGCGATGGTGTGGTGCAAGCCGATGGCGCCGGCGAGGGACTCGTCCGCCGCAAGGATCTTGGTGCCCACTATGCGGGTATCCGCGACGTCAGTCATGGGTTGCATCCTTACCCTCTGCCTCGTCGATTTCGGATGCTTCGCCGCGCCTCCATGCCGCCTCCAAGAAGTCCAGAATCACGTCCTCACCACGATCTTCATACGCGCGCAGTATCTTTCGTGGACGGTCTTCGCCGTCCAGACACACGGCTTCGGCGAGAATCCGCACCACATGTCTCTCGGCAGTTCGCAAAGGCTCGCGATTGCCAACCTCTGCGAGTGCCTGACGTAGTGGGTCGATGTCAGAGTGGACAATCGCCGGTCGGACCACGCGGAAGGTTCCGTCTTGCCACAGCTCGAGCAACACGTCTTCGCCCTCCACAGCGGAGAGTTCACGCAGGAATCGGCGGATAGTGCCGAACGTCGGCTGCGCTCCGGTCCATCGAACTGCTTGAACGCCGAGGTGACTCTCCAACTCGATGTTCGCGCCGCGCGCACAGCCGGCAGCAACCGCGACACCGGCGGGTACAGCAAACCCGGAGCCCCGCAGATGATCAGAGGTCACGGTCAGTCGATACCGCCACGTACTACCTGACCGGTACAGGCGGCGAGTCAACTCTGGCGTCTTCGCAGTGTTGCGTGTCCGCTTGCGCCGGACTATCCCGTCACCACCAATGTTGAACTCACTGGCTTCTTCAGCCTCTCCCGAAGAAACCGATTCCTCCCCAACGGAATCCGCGCTTCCCCAGGCGCGCAGCCGCCACACTGCGCCGTCGAGCGCCACGCGATCGTCGGCCTCGAGCGCGCGCTCGATCGACCGGTCACTGCGATCGGACTTCAGCAACTCCACAAGCTCGACGACGGACTTCGGCGATCCGACGGCTTCGAGCGCGCCGACTGCCAGATCGGAGATCCGACGCGCACGCGTCAGCGCAGAATCCGCCACTACGACGACCCCGCACCACGCAAGCCACTTCTCCAGTTCGCCGCGTGACATCGACACCACTTCGGCGACGTCGTCGAGTGCAACCACACCGTTGGGGGACTCAAAGTCTTCCAGCAAGGTCTGAGTGCGTTTCTTGGCCGCCGCGACGCCCGGAGCAGCCGCCCAACCGTCAGTCACCTCGAAGTAGTCGTCGAGACGGTCCAGAACCAACCACAGCGGAACTCCGTAACCAGGCACCTCCGCTGCAATGCTCGGATGCACTTCGAGAAGCCGATCAAGCGAAGCGACCGGCTGAATCTCGACTCGCAGGCTGGCAAGCAGGTTTCCCACCGCCGTCCCGAATCCGCACGCCGCGTTGAGTTTGGCTTTCACGTCGGCCTCGATCTGCCCGACTCGCCCCGAGCCCACACCGAGCTTGGCTCCGATCGCTCCCCTACGCTGCGGAACTCGCGCCACGATCCGCTCACGCAACACCAACGACTCCCGCTCATCCAGCTGCGAGAAGAGATTGTCGATCTCGTCCATCGCGTCGGTACGGTCCGTGTCGGGCAAGTCGTTCGGCGTCAGAGCCGAGATCCGGGCGGCAACTTCCTGAATCGAGGCCGGAGATTCATCGTCGATCTCGACGGTGACGAGTGGTCTGCTGTCCTGGCCTCGGACCCGTCGCCACATTGCGAGCTGAGCGAGATCGTCGAGCAGCGCCGTGATCGCGGGTGGGGCGACTACTTCCTCAGCGGTCTCGACGCGGGCGAGCGGAGTCGTCATGACCGCACAGACCAACAGGTTGAGCACTATGTCGTGCACCGTCTGTTCGCTAGTTCCGCGCACGCCGAAGATCTCAGCGGTCGTGTGCGTCAGTAGACCGCCGATTGCTTTGTCGGTGGTGAGCCGTGACAACGCCGTCACTGCGCGAGTATCGAGACTCAACACCTCCAGCGGGAGATCTTCACCAAGGAGCGGAAAGCTCTCGTGTAATACCGCTGCCGCGTGGTGAGCGATGTAGAGGGATGCCAGCTCGGAGAGAACCTTCTCGAGATCGACCTCGAGAACAGTGAACGACGGCGCTTCGCTGAACCACCAATCGGGCGACGGCGCCAGCGGCTCGAGCAGCGCAGCACGATCGGACACGTAGTCGTCCAACCAGGGAAACAGATCGACCCACAGCGTCTGACTCAGCTCGTTCGCGGGAAGCGAGTTCACACCCAACGTCAACGCACTACTCCCACTCACGGATACCTTCATTGCGGTCAAAACCGACCGCGATGTCGGTAACAAGTTACTGCAGCTTGTGAGCCGTCGCAGCGCCGGACCTGCTTACCCGACAGTCAGGCTTCTCCGCTCAATCGACGGCGGTGAAACCCTTCGCCCGATCTTTGTCGGCCGAGGTCCACAGCGTCGTCGACAGTTCGGCCTTCACCAGCGGGATGACCTCTTCCGCAAATCGGCGCAAAGTGTCCTTCTGCTGCTCGAAGTCGAGCACGTGATTGACCGACACCGATTGGAAATCGTGGCCGTAGCTCTGGTGGTAGTCGAGGATCTTCTCGGCGACTCGCTCCGAGGACCCGACCAACGCCGGCCCGCGGTCGACGGCTTCCTCGATCGTCCGGAAACTCGTCGACTTTCCGACCGCTTTGGGATCGTGCTTGCGTTTGTCGGCCTGCGCAACGGCGCCTTCGTAGATCGGACGGAACTCTTCGATCGCTTGTTCGGTCGTGTCAGCGAGGAACAATCCGCCCGAACCCGATCCGACGTACGCCTTGGATGGGTCGTGTCCGTACGCCAGGTATTGCTCGCGGTAGTGGTCGATCAGCACTTTGTAGTTCTCACGAGGCTGGAAGGCGTTGGCGGTGACGATGGGGTCGCCCCACTTCGCCGCGAGTTCGACGGCTTCGAAGGAGGTAGCCGATCCATGCCAGATACGGAACGGGCCGTCGTAGGGACGCGGTAGCGTCGTCGCGTCCTCGAGCGATGGTCGGTGAGTACCCACCCACTTGACGTTTTCCTCGCTGATCAGCAGTTTGAAGAGTTCGTAGTTCTCGGTGAGGTACTCGTACTGCTTGGTGATGTCCAGACCGAGCAGCGGGTATTGAAGGACCTCGTTGCCCTTGCCGATCACGATCTCGAGTCGTCCCCGGCTGAGCTGATCGATGGTTCCGAAATCTTCGGCGACTCGGATCGGATCGAGTAGCGACAGGACGGTGACACCCGTCGAGAGCAGGATTCTGTCCGTGGCCTGCGCAATCGCACCCAAAACGACGGTTGGCGCCGACGAAAGAACCGGCCCGGCGTGACGCTCGCCCACCGAGAACGAATCGATGCCCAGCTCTTCGGCAAGAACCGCAAGTTCGACGACGCGGTTGAGCCGATCGGACGGGGCAACTTCCTCGCCGGTCACTGGATGGGGTGGGTTGAAAATGATGTCCAGAACCTGAAAACGCATGACCCGTCTTTCTCGATAACCTCACAGCGCGCCTGTCCCTCGGAGGCTAGTGCGCGACTCGTCGACGGATCGGCCAACCGAGGACGCCCCCAATGCAACCAACGTGCGAAATCTTCTAATCAGCAACATCTTTCGACTCAAAGAGACCACTCGGTCGATAAAACTCTCACCGATCCGAAGTCGACCGAAAACATGCCGAACTCCCGCCAGGCAGGACCTGTGTCACCAACCAAACGAGCGCACGGTAAACATGAAGTACTAAGAGTGCGTTCCCTTATCGTTAAGAGGTACTTGTTATGAACGGTGCGGCGGCCATCGGTGATGGCATATTCCAGATTCCTGTCCCGATCACGGACAACCCGCTCGGGCACACGCTCGTCTACGCCATGGAATCCCCCGGCGGACTGATCTTGGTCGACGCCGGATGGGGCGACGACAACGGCTGGCAGGGCCTCAACGCGGGGCTCGCCGAGATCGGGCATTCGGTGACCGACATCGAGGGCGTCGTGGTCACGCACTTCCATCCGGACCACACCGGACTGTGCGGACGGGTCCGCGAGGCATCCGGCGCCTGGATCGCCATGCACGAGGACGACCACTACCTGTTCGATCAGATGGCCACTGCGCGTAATGAGGAGTGGATGGCGTACCAGCTCGACAACATGGAACGTGCCGGAGCGCCCGCAGCTGACCGTGATGCCTTCCGACTGGCTGCCGCGGGTGAGTCTCCGGTGGGCCCCGAGTCCGCTCCCGACCGCCTTCTCGCCGACGACGAGATCATCGCGCTCACCGGCCGCGGCCTCCGCGTTGTCTACACCCCCGGCCACACGCCTGGTCACGTCTGCTTCTACCTCGACGACGCCGACGTCATGTTCACCGGCGACCACGTCCTGCAGAAGACGACACCGCACGTCGGCAATTTCGTGTACCCACTCGACGAGCGTGACGCCCTCGCCGATTTCCTCGACTCGCTCGCACGGGTGCAGAACATGAACATCACCCGCGGTCTCGGTGCTCACGGCATTCCGATCGACGACGTCGGTGGCCGCGCCGGCGAGCTGATCGAGCATCACCAGGAACGACTCGATCACCTGCTGCAGGAGTTCGCCGACGACAAGCTCACGGTCTGGGACGTCGCGGCAAAGATGAAGTGGTACAAGCCGTGGGCCGAGATCTCCCCGATGGGCAAGACGATGGCGCTGTCCGAGGGTGCAGCTCACCTTCGCCATCTGGTTGCCCGAGAGCAGGTCTCTCAGGTCCCCGGCTCCGAGCCCGCGCTCTTCGCCCGCTCGATCTGAAAGATCAGGGCCGACAAGCACTCCGCTCGTCGGCCCTGATCTCTATTCCGCTTCGGCCTGATCGACTATTCGGGTCGACGCCGATCGCGGCACCACTACCACCGGGACCGGTGAGTACCGCACGATCTTCGCTGCGCGACTGCCGAGGAACACCCGCGCCAGCGGACCTGCCTTGCTCGAGCCGACAGTCAGAACGTCACCTCGATCCCACTCGACGCCCTCGAGCGCCTCGGCCCAGTTACGACCATGGCTGATAACCGATTCCATGACGTCAGGAATTTCGGGCAGTGCACGCACACGCTCGAAGGCAGCGTTGGTCTCGCGCTCGACTACCTCGGCCCACTCTGAGATGACCGGTGAATCCCCCTCGGTCCCGAGTGTGGTCGTGTACTGCGCGTTCGCACGAACTGCAAACGCCGCCAATCTGAGTCCGGCATCGACACGCGCAGCCACAGTCGCGGCGGCGAGCACCAGATCGTCCTGATCGGGTGTGCCCGAGTAGGCGGCGGTGACGCGGCGAACCACCTCACCGGGCTTGGTTCGAAATCCCCTCGGCGCCAGCGCGACCGGAACGTCGGAGCTGTGCAGCAAGCGGGAGGTGACACTGCCGAGAGCCACGTGACCGAACACCCCGGCCGTCGACGAATCCAGGACGATCATCTTGGCTTCGTGCTCGTGAACGAGATCAAGTAGGCCACTCGACGTCGACTGAGCCTCATGCACGACATAGGTCACGTCGACGTCCGAGGGCATGTCAGCCCGCGCTTTCGCCAGCGCCGCTTCGGCTTCGGCTCGCAACTGCTGGTGGTATTCGGCGTCGACCCGCGCCATTCCGGGCGGTGGCGGCGAGGGAATCACCGCGCAGATCACCAACGGTTCACCAGACGAGCGCGCCAACAGCGTTGCCAGATGGACGGTTCCGGAGCTGTCACCGTCGGGTGCGTATCCCGCGAGCAGCGTCATGACTCGGACTCCGATCCCAGTTCGGCGCGGTTCTTCGCACCGAGGCGCGAGTGCTTCATACCGTAGGCGAAATACCAGATGATCGCGACGGTCACCCAGACGAGGAACACGTAGATCGTGACGGTTCGGAGATCCTTGATGATCCACAGGCAACCCAGGATCGAAAGGATCGGCGTCACCGGATAGCCGGGAACTTTGAAACTGCGCGGCAGGTCTGGGTCACTGCGCCGCAGGATGATGACCCCGACCGAGACCACGAGGAAGGCCACCAGGGTTCCGATGCTGGTCATTTCGGCGAGGAAGTTGATCGGAATGAAACCGGCCAGAATGCTGATGACGACACAGACGATGATGGTGTTGGGCACCGGCGTCAGAGTCCGCGGATTCACCTTGTGGAAGATCGACGGAATCATGCCGTCGCGTGACATCGCGAACAAAATACGGGTCTGACCGTAGATGACCACGAGCGTGACGCTGCAGATCGAGATCACCGCACCGGCGGCCAGAAGCGTTCCCGGCCAAGTAGATCCGGTCACCTGTTCGAGGATGGCGGACAGTCCGGCTTCCTGACCTTCGAACGATGCGGAATCCTGTGCACCGATCGCGACGGCGACAACGGCGATGTAGATCGCGGTGACGGACACGAGCGCAATGAGGATCGCGAGAGGGAGATTGCGACGGGGGTTCTTCACTTCTTCGCCGGCGGTGGACACGGCGTCGAGGCCGATGTACGAGAAGAAGATGATTCCGGCGGCGGACATGACGCCACTGAATCCGAACGGTGCGAAGTCGGCGAAGTGATTGCTGTTCCATCCGGCGATGCCGACCACGATGAAGAGCAACAGAATTGCAAGTTTGATCGAGACCATGATGGCGTTGGCCTTGGCCGATTCACTGGCGCCGCGAATGAGCAGAACACCGCACAGGCACACCAGGATCACTGCGGGCAGATTGATGATGCCGCCCTGCTCCGGCGCTTGTGACAACGCGTCGGGGATCTGAAACCCGAAGAGGTTGCCCAGTAGCTGGTTCAAATATTGCGACCATCCGACGGACACCGCCGCGGCCGAGACTCCGTACTCGAGAAGCAGACACGCGCCGACGGCCATGGCCGGAAGCTCTCCGAGCGTCGCGTAAGCGTAGGAATACGACGAGCCCGACGCCGGGACAGCTCCGGCCAACTCCGCGTAACAAATCGCTGTGAGTCCCGCGACGACACCGGCAACAACGAAGGAGATGATGACTGCCGGACCCGCAACCGGGACTGCCTGCGAGAGGACGAAGAAGATACCGGTGCCGATCGTGGCGCCGATGCCGAACATGGACAACTGCGCCAAACCGATACTGCGGGTCAGCTCGCCGCCGTTGGTATCTGCGCCGGTCTCCTGGTCTATCTGCAAAGCCGGCTTGCGCCGAAGTACGTGTTTGACGAGAGTAGCCATCGACGCTCCTCTAGAGTGCCTGGTAGGAAACTGTTGTATCCTCATACTGCACGTAAGTGTCCTGCGACACAACAGTTGGAGCAAAGTTGCCCAGCTCACGCCAACCGTCCGGTCTGGAATGCCCGGATCGTGAACCGCCTTCGGAGAAAACGGGGAGATCATGACCGGACCGACCATCACCGTCGACCTGCGTCGTATCGAACAGAATGCGCGCGTCCTCGTCGAAGCGTCCAATGCCAAGGGTATTGCGGTGGCGGGCGTCAGCAAATCTACATGTGGCTCCCCCAAGGTGGCGCGAGCCATGGTGCGCGGCGGCGTCACGCAGATCGCCGACTCCCGCCTGGACAACCTGGCCCGCATTCGCCGCGACGGCATCACCGTTCCCCTGATGCTGATCCGCGCACCGTCGTTGAACGAGATCGACGACACGATCCGCTACGCGGACATCAGCCTCAACTCCGAGTTGACGACGATTGCTGCTCTGGGCAGAGCAGCACAAACGAGAGGAGTCGTCCACGACATCGTGCTGATGATCGACCTCGGCGATCTCCGCGAAGGAATTCTGCCGGCGGAGGCGTTGGATGTAGTCGCCGAAATCCTTCCCATCGAGGGCATCAAACTGATCGGAATCGGCGCGAATCTCGCGTGCGTCGGCGGCATCCAGCCGACCGTCGACAACCTGTCGAATCTGGTCTACATAGCCGACGAAATCACGAAGCGGTTCTCGATCGAACTGCCGATCGTTTCCGGCGGCAATACGTTCTCGCTGCCACTCCTCGAGACCGGAACGATGCCCGAAGGGATCAACCATCTGCGTTTGGGTGCCAGCATCGTTCTGGCCGAATCACCGACTCCGCCAGGACTGTACGAACTGCTGAACAACGACGCCTTCACTCTCACCGCGGACATCATCGAGGCCAAGGTCAAGCCGTCGCGGCCATACGGCGTCTCAGGGGAAGACGCATTCGGCCGACGCCCCGTCTTCGACAACGAGGACAAGCCGAGCCGACGCCTGATCCTGTCCATCGGCCGCGAAGACATCTCACCAGAAGGCTTGACCCCGATAGATCCGCGCCTGAAAGTGATCAGCGCCAGCAGCGATCACCTCCTCGTCGACGCCGGAGAAACAGGTGACGAATATCGACTGGGTGGGACGGTCGACTTCACGATCGACTACGGCGCGCTCTTGATGGCGATGACATCGCCCTACGTCGAAAAGCGATACGTTCTGGGCACCGAACCGATCGATGCCAATGCGACAGTCGAATTGATCGACCTCGAAACTACCGGCCTGGCAAGCCATCTCCTCGATCACGGTCTCCGCGAAGACATGTCCGGAATCGGTTTCAACTGCATTCAAGGAGAGAACGCCGCGGCGGATGTCACGACGCTGCCGCTGTGGCTCACTGCCGAAGCCTGGCAGAACACCAGAATTCCGATCGCCACCGAACCTGGAACCGATTTGGGTGCAATCATTTTCGCCTCCCACGGCGATATCGAACAATTGCTGTCGTCGGCGGCGGATCTGCACGGCCCCAGTTTGGAGAACACCGTCCTGGTGGGCGTCAAGAACGCCACGATCGATCACAAGCGCGCACTCGACGAGTACGGGGTATTGCTGGTGACGATCGACGAGATCGATCGCCATGGCATGGCGGCCTTGATGCCTCGCGTTCTCGCCGCGGCGGGCCAGGGTGTGAACGGCGTCCATGTCCACTTCGACATGGACATCGTCGACGGACGTGTTCTCGGCGTCGACGACACGACGCATCTGGGCGGCCTCACGTTCCGAGAAGCCCACCTCGCCGCCGAATTCATCAGCGAGACCGGCCTGACGAGATCGATCTCGATCGGCAGCGTCGCGGCAGCGGATTCCGATCCGCTCGGCCGGCAGGCGACCTTCGTCAACGGACTGGTTGCTTCACTTCTCGGGCGCAAGGTGGTCAAAGCCTGACATTGTCGGAGGCGCTTGCAACAATCGTTCGATGATCACGCGGAGCCCCGGTCAGCACGTATTCATCGCACTCGGCACGCCCTGGATCGATGCCGTGGTCGCGTTTCTCGAACCCACAGCACGCCTCGATCCCTGGATCATGCGCGGAAAGATGGCCATCGGTGACCTGCTGATCACTGTTCTCGACACCACTCCTCGCACGGTGCTCTGCATCGAGACCGTGGCTGCACCGTTCGACGGTACGTCGCGGATCGAAGTCGATGAAGAAGTGAGCGCGCTCCGCTCTTTACCCGTCGTCCCCGAGGTCGAACAACGCTGGTCCATCACATTTCCCACGGATTCAGGGTCTGTCGACGATGCACTGGCGGACCGGATTCTCGCGGCCGTCCAGTCCTACGAAGTGCCCTACTTCGGCGACATCGACACCCTGGATCCGACGTCCACGGCTGCCCACGCCCGAACGTTGATGCGCGAGCGGGGAAACTGCACAGGTTGCGACTCACCGATGCCGTTGCGAAAGTTCAACAGCGGCGATCGCCTTCACTTTCATTCCGCATCACGGATCTTCAGGCAGGCCGAACCTGGGGACGACTACCCAGCCGTGCTGTGCCGCAAGTGCGCCGGAAGGATGGCCGCGTCCGGGCACGCCAACTTCATCGACTACATGCTGTCGAAGAATCCACCGTGCCCACACTGCGGTGCACACAGAACCGCTCGGTGTTCCCCGGGAATGCCGGTCTATCCATTCGATCACCTGCCGTGGTTCGCCGGAACTGGCTGCGTCGTAGGACCGGACACCCCGGAATGGACGTGCCGAGAGTGCAAACACTCATGGGGACAGATGTTCCCGCCGTACTTCCCGTAGCGGCCGAACACATCTCGAAGCCGGGACGGCAACGGATGTGAACGGCCACCGGACCTGGAAACGCCCAGATTGATCAGTTGGCGGCGAAGCCGGGAAGCCGATCGATATCCGCGATGATCGAATACTCCGTGGCGTCGCCCTGGAGGATTCGACTCTGCTCGCCGTGGACGTCGACGGGGACGTCACCGGCCAATGTCACTCGGTGCACACTGCGTGCCTGAGACCCGTAGTCGGCGATCCCGTAGTGCTGAGTCGCCTGGTTGTCCCAGATCGCCAGGTCGCCGGCCGTCCAGTTCCATCGAACAGTGTTTTCCAACTTGATGATTCGTGCCTGGAGAATCTGGTAGAGAGCGACCGACTCCGACGGCTTCAGTCCGACGAACTCCTTGAAGAAGTGACCGAGCAGGAGGGTCTTCTCCCCCGTCGCCGGATGGATCCGCACCACCGGATGTTCCGTCTCGTAGATCTCACGAGTGAATTCGGCGTAGTAGGCCTGGCGCTGCGCGTCTACCGGGTTCGTCTGATTTACAGACTCGGCATAGTCGTAGGCATTGGTGTGAACGGCCCGCAAATTCTCGACCAGGACCTTGAGCGAGGGCGGCAGTTGGTCGTATGCAGCGGTAGTGGACGCCCACGTGGTCGCTCCGCCGTACTCGGGAATGGTCGTAGCTCGCAGAATCGACGCTTTGGGGATGCGGTCGACGAACGTCACGTCCGTATGCCAGCTGTTAGCGGCACGGTCGAGCACCAACAGCTTGTCGCCCCTGGACTTCACCGTCGGATGCGGGGTGGTCTGGGTGCCGAGGGTTCCGGCGAATTCGTACTGCGACGTGTCGTCGAGATGATGCTGCCCACGGAAGAACACAACCTTGTGCGCTGCCAGCGCGTAGTTGATCGCGTAGGCGGTCTCTTCGGACAAGTCCCCGGAGAGGTGGACGCCGTCGATGCGGGCGCCGATCAGCTCGCCTACTTTGTGGACGGTGATTCCGCCGGCAGCGTAGATCTGCGACGGGGTCTGGGTGTCGCGTTCGAGTTCGGTGATGGACATGTCAAGCTCCTATGGGTCTGCAAAAGGTTGTGTAGTGGCAAGGGTGCTGAAGTCGAGGCGGGTCAAACGGCAACAGTCAGGTCGGGAAGCACTGATTCCCGTTCCCGCCCGGCGCGCTGACGATTCGGATCCGGAACAGGCACCGCGGTAACCAACTGCTGCGTGTACTCCTGCTGTGGTGCGCTGAATACCTTTGCAGCGGGGCCCTCTTCGACCAACTCCCCGCTGCGCAGTACCGCTACCCGGTCGGCCACCTGATTGACGACGGCAAGATCGTGACTGATGAACAGGCATGCGAACTTGTATTCCTCCCTGAGATCGGCAAAGAGTGAGAGAACATCGGCTTGAACCGAGACGTCCAGAGCGCTGGTCGGCTCGTCGGCCACCAGCAGTCTCGGTCCGAGGGCAAGTGCTCGTGCCAGCGCAACGCGCTGGCGCTGACCACCGGAAAGTTCTCCCGGTGCCCGGTGTGCAAAAGACTTCGGTAGGCGAACTGATTCGAGCAACTCCCCCACCCGGTTTCGCAGTAGTGCTCCGGTGGCAAAGCGATGGACTTCGAGTGGCTCGCCGATGCTTTGTCCGACCGTTCGACGCGGATCGAGAGATGCTGCAGGGTCCTGATGAATCAGGGCCATGCCCTTGCGCAGGCCGCGAAGGTTCGCGGCGGAGATGGTTCCGAGATCGGTTCCGTCGAAAGTGACGATGCCGCTACTGGCCCTGATGACACCGAGCGCGGCCCTGCCGAGAGTTGTCTTACCCGAGCCCGATTCACCGACCAATCCGACAACCTCACCCGCGTGAACCGTCAGGCTCACCTGATCGACCGCACGAAACTCTTTGTTGCCCAGCCTCGCCGGGTACACGACGGAGGCCGCGTCGAAACACAGGATCGGCGGGACTTGTTCGCCGCCCGCCCGGTCGACCAAAGCCA
Organism: Rhodococcus sp. NPDC057135; assembly: GCF_042670865.1. Lineage (NCBI taxonomy): Bacteria > Bacillati > Actinomycetota > Actinomycetes > Mycobacteriales > Nocardiaceae > Rhodococcus > Rhodococcus sp. NPDC057135. The sequence goes on along the minus strand of NZ_JBHUUU010000016.1, from coordinate 18,408 downwards.
CCACCGGCTTCGTCTGGTCGTCCTCCGGTAGACGTGGCACGGCCGCAAGCAGAGCCTGCGTGTACGGCGCACGCGGCGTCGCAAAGAGATCGAAAACGGACTGCTGCTCGACGACCTTGCCCGATCGCATCACGAGCACGCGGTCTGCGATGTCCGCCACGACGCCCATGTTGTGTGTGATGAGCAGAATTGCGGTTCCCGAACGATCACGCAGATTCCGCAGGAGTTGCAGAATTTCGGCCTGCACGGTGACGTCGAGCGCAGTAGTCGGTTCGTCGGCGATGAGTAGATCAGGTGAGCCCGACAACGCCAGCGCGATGACAACCCGCTGCTTCTGCCCTCCCGAGAGTTGATGCGGATACCAGTCGACTCGACGCTCCGGTTCCGGAATCTCCACCATCCGTAGTAGATCGATTGCGCGGGCTCTGGCGTCGGCACGCGAGATCTTGCCGTGTGCCCGCAGCGCCTGCGCGATCTGCCAACCCACCTTCTGCACCGGATTGAGTGCAGTCTGAGGCTCCTGGAAAACCATCGCAGCCCGAGTCCCCCGCAGTTGATTCAGCGTCGCCTCGTCGGCACCGAGTACCTGCCGGCCACCGAGTTCGACCGACCCGCGTGCCTGCGCACCTTCCGGTAACAACCCGAGAACGGCACGTGCGGTCAACGACTTTCCGGATCCGGACTCGCCGACCAACGCCAATATCTCACCGAGACCCAATTCGAGGTTGACGTGGTCGACGACAGTTGTCGACGAACCGCGGGAACCATCGGCGTCGAACTCGATCACCAGATCCTCGATGGCGAGAACTGCCTGTGCGGGTGTTGCGTTCATGACTGCGTCCTTGAAGTGGTGGTGGCGGTGGTGATTTCAGATTCGACGGGCCTTGCCCAGTCCCTGGGCGATCAGCAGGAAACTCAAGACCAGCGCCGAGACGATCACCAGCGGTCCGATCGCGTAGGCCGGATTGGCATCGAGGTTCGGAACGGCGCCGGCAATGATCGAGCCGAGAGACGGATCCGGCGGACGCACGCCGATTCCGAGAAAGCTCATCGCACTTTCGGCGAACACCGCCACCGACATGGAGAGTGCAATTTGGACCCCTAGTGGTTCTACGGCGTTGGGCAGCACATGCTTACGCAGTACCCACCACCGCCCGGCGCCGATTACCTCGGCCGACTCCACGAACGGGAGTTCGCGTACCTTCAACACCGTCGTGCGCACCAGACGCCCGAACAACGGTATTTCCGCTGCCACGATCACTGCGATCACCGGCGTTACTCCTGGTCCCGTGATCGCGACCAACGTGATCGCCAAAATCAACAGCGGGAAGGCAAGAATCACGTCGAAGATCCTCTGTGCGATGACATCTGCCACCGGATTGACGCTCGACGCCAGTCCGGCGAGCGAACCGACGATCGCGCCCACCGGCACCGCGACGAGCACGATCACAAGGTTGATCCTGATTCCGTAGAGCGAACGGGTGAAGACGTCGCGGTTCACCTGATCGGTTCCGAACCAGTGTTGTGCACTGGCCCCCAAGAGGTTTGCACCCTCGATCTGCTCATTGGGTCCGTACTGGGTCAGCAGTGGAGCAGCAATGCCCGCTACCGCGATGACCAGCAGGATCAACGCACCCACCAACCCTTGACCGTGGGTCAGGGCCGCGAGCACCGGACGAGATCGCCGGATCCCTTCGTCGACAGTCTGATCGACAGCCGTCATTGCTGTCCTCCGATTCGGATGCGTGGATCGAGGTATGCGTGCATGATGTCGGTCAGCAGTTGGATCAGCACGAAAATCGTGACCGACAGCAGTAGAAGTACCTGCACCACTGGGTAGTCCCGTCGACCGATTCCCTGCTCGATCAACTGGCCGATGCCAGGCCAAGCGAAGATCGCCTCGACCAATACGGCTCCGCCGAGAAGGTACCCGGCCTGAATTCCGAGCACTGTAAGCATGGTCGGCAGCGCATTGCGTAATGCGCTGCGTGTAACCAAATTCCACCGTGGCACGCCGGCTGCGCGAGCAGTGATCACGTACTGCTGCGCCATCTCGGTACGCAGCGCTTCGGACAGGAACCTGGTGAGAGCGGCCGCAACAGGCAGTGCCAGGCATAGCGACGGCAACAGTAGGTACTGGAACGTGATGTCGGGGCGAGCGAAATATCCACCCGGTGGAACACCACCGGACGGCAGAACCGGAATCAACACGGCGAAGACGAGAACCAGGAGGACACCGGTCACGAAGTTGGGCAGGGCAACCGAGAGAGTGTTGAGAAGGTTCACCACCGAGGTCAACCATTTCTTCGGCCACACCACCACCGCAACACTGAGCACCAAACTCAGCACGACGGCCAGCAGCAACGCACTTCCCGTCAGAACTGCGGTGTTTCCCAAACCCGCCAGCACCAGATCGGAAATCTGACCGCCGAGAACAAATGATCGTCCGAGATCCAATGTCAGTACATCGCCGATCCACGTCAGATACTGCGCGGGAATAGGTCCGTCGAGACCAAGCGAATGGCGTATGGCTGCAATCGCTTCCGGAGTTGCGTCCGGACCTGCGAGAGCCGACGCGGGGTCCCCTGGCACCAGGCGCATCACCGAGAAGATCAACAGCGACGCGAGGAAGAGAACCACCACTGCCGACGGCAGTCGCCCCGCAATATAACGAATCATCGAATCCCCTACGCCAGAAATGTGTTGGCGAACTGCGGCTGACGACCCTTTGTCCAGGCCAGATCACGAACGCTCTCGGCTGCCGATACCTGCGGAACCACAACACCGATCTCGATCAAGAACAGCTCGTTCAACAGTTGCGTGCCCAAATCGGCATACAACTTCTTTGCCGCATCGCTCGAACCGTCCGGAACCTGCCACGCACCCTCCGCTGCGGCGGAATACGCCGGCGAACTGAACTTCGAGGCATTGTGTGCAGCGTTGAACGGGTAGGCGCTGACCGTCAGGGTAGACGGAACATACTGCGCAAAAGTGTGATTGGTCAGCCAAAGGCCCTTGAACTCGGCGCCGATCAACTGCTTGAAGAAGATGGTTGTCTCGACCGGATCCAATTCGACGCGAATACCAGCCTCGGCGAGATTAGCCTGCACGATCTGTGCGGCGGCTTCGAAATCCTGGCTCGCTCCGGTGTAGGTCAACGGAATGGTCGGCAGTGCGCCCAGTTCGCCGACCAGAGCGCGCGCCTTGTCGACATCGCGCGTGTAGGTCGAGTTCCTGGCAGCGTCGTAGGCGGGTGACGACTTCGGCCACGGCAAATTCACCGGATACCCCGCATCGCGGTACACCTCACTCATGATGCGTTCACGATCGATCGCGTAGGCCAGCGCCTTTCGTGCCCGGACATCGGTCAGTCCGTCGGCCGTGACGTTTGCGCCCAGGTAGATCTGCAATTCCGCGCCCTCGATCGCGGTTGTCGCGAACCCGCTGGTCTTGGCCAACGCCTGTGAGTCGCGGAACGGCAACGCCGACGGAGCAACAAGAGAGACCTGTCCGGACTTCAGCGACGTCAGGCGCGCTTGGTTGTCCGGAACGATCCGCGCTTCCACATGGTCGAGGTACGGCCGCTCCGCGACCCAGTAGTTCGGGTTCCGATCGAAGGAGATCGAACTGTTGGGGGTGCGCGAGGTGAATACGAAAGGGCCCGTACCAACGAAGGATTCGCCGGTCACCGCCTTGTCAAACGATTCGGAGTCGAAGATCGGCGCCAAATCGAGGAGATCGAAGATGTTCCCGATTCGGTGCGCGAGGGTGAGGACCAGCGTATGGGGGTCCGAGGAATCGAAGCCGGCGATAGCGGCCGCAGTACTTCTGAGCTGGGCAGAGAACTTCGGGTCCGCATAGGTGCGCAGCGAGAACTCCGCATCAGCGGAGGTGAAGCGGCGGCCGGAGTGGAATATGACGTCATCGCGCAGGTCGAGGGTGAGCGTCAACCCGTCGTCGGACAGCTTCCAGTCCTTGGCCAGAACTGGCTGGGGTACTACAGAATCGAGCGGGTAGCGGGTCAGGGTCTCGTACACGAGTCCCGAAATCGTGATGCCGGCAATGGTGGTGTTGGTCAGAAGCGCTGCAGGGCTGACGTCGTCTGGAATCGCCAGTGAGAGCGTCCCGCCCCGAACCGGCTCTACCGACTCGTTTGCACTGGAGCGTTTTTCGCCGACTGCCGAGGAGCACGCGGCCAGTGAGCCGGTACCGAAAATGGCCAACGCGGCGATCGCGCTGCCACGGAAGAAGGCACGGCGGTCGAGACCGACCGTCGAAAGAGACGAGTTCACGGAGGTGTTGTCCTTCGTAGTAGGTGCGCAGCCGTGCGCTCTCCAAGGCACGTGCTTGCGAAAATGGAAAAGTGCCGTCCCGACACACCCACTCGCGGGCTGCAAAGAGTGACGGGCTACGACAGTCGTTGTGGCGCTGAAGAAATCAGAGCCGACATCGAGGAGCGACGGACACGGTGTGAAACCTCCCGGTCGGAATTAAGGCTTTTGCCTTCAGGGGATACTCAACCATTTCCCCGGATATCGGGGAAATATTTGGACTCACGGTGATCTGAATATCCGTCGGCTGTAACCGCTGAACGGGACAGCGCCTCAATCGGTGTGGCAGCGGGCGATAGCGTGCGGACTATCGCACCCAACCTTGGAGGACCGTATGCCACCCGAGTGCCCGGCCGAACAGATTCGTTCAACGCTCGCACGGATCGCCCATCTGGCCGACACCGGCTCGGTCGAGGACTACGTCGAACAGTTCACCCGAAATGCCGAATGGAACATGCCGGCCAATCCCGATCGCGGTATCCCCGCACAGGTACGACGTGGCCGTGAAGAAATTGCGGCTGGAGTAGTCGAGCGCAGGGCAGACGGCATTCAAGGTCCGGGCACATGCACACGTCACGTCACCACGGCGGTCGCTGTGGACGTGACGTCGGAAACCACCGCCCGCGCGGATGCGGTGTGGACGTTCTACGTCGACACGACCACAACTCCCAAGCTCAGTGGCGTCGGGAGCTACGCCGACGAGTTCGAACTCGAAGATGGGCGGTGGCGACTGTCGCGACGAGTGATCTCGCGCGGCTGACGCTCAGTCTTCTTCGCCGGTGATCGCCTCACACCAGTCTTCGACCTGATCGATCCCCTCTTCCGTCCATTCCGGGCTCATGTCTTCCAGTGCATCGAAGACCACCTCGCAGGTCAGCACCTCCGGTGAACCCTCCGAAGCCACCGCCTCGGCGCCTTCCGCAGAAGCTGTGCCAACTGAGCCGGTGGCCAACGCAACAGCCATCGCGCCTGTTCCGACCATCGCTCTTACACGCATCGGTCTTCCTCCTTCACTCTCGCTTCGGTCCTCGGGGTACCCGACTCGCCCCGCCCTACCCATCCCCGTCACTCATGTCCGACTTTCGGCGCCGACGGCATAGACTGAGCACGCCGCCGCCGGCGCTCTCGCAGCGCCAGCGGCGACAGATACACAGCTGGATCAGAATCGGAAGGCATCCCATTACAGAATCTCCCGCTCCGCACGACATCTACTTCGTACCCCCGGAGCAGGACAGCCCCAATCCCGTGGAACCGGCGTCGGCCGCGTCACGTGCACGGATGGGTGAACTACCCGAGACCGTCCGATTCAAGAATCGATTTGCCCTCGCGATCACGACCACCACGCCGCTCGAAGCGATGGTCGAAGATCTGCTGTTCATCCGCGACATTCTCGACGCCGCAGGAATCGAGTACCTACTCGTACGCGGAAACGACGAGCGCCCTGTCATCGCGATCAGCTGGACCGAGCGCAAGAACCTGCGGCAGGCACTAGTCGAGGGATGCACCAACGCACCCTTCTATTCCAAAACCGTCGACGCGAAGAAAAGCCCAGCGCTTCTTGTTGCGGACGGCGCCCTGTCCAAGACCAATAAGTCACGGATCTTCCGTTTGTTCCGGCCGAGAGTTCACGTCGCAAGCGGCATGAACTACGGCGCCAACATCGGAGTTCAAATCGAATTGTGGTCGATTTCCGACGAAGAAATCGTTCTGCCCGTCGAGAACTCACTGACTCGACGAACCGTCCTCCCCGAAGAAGCTGTCCGAGGAACGGTCGAGCGGTTCGGCCGAATCTGGCCGACCATCGAGAACATGTTCGCCGATCATGCCTCCGATATCAGCTTCGATATCGATCTTGTCTTTTCCTGGGTCGACGGCTCTTCCAAGGAGTTTCAGGCTCAGCGCGCCAAGCGCATGCAGAACTACATCGTCGGCGAGGGGGACGAATCAGAAGCGCGTTTCCGTCAGATCGACGAACTCAAATACGCGCTGCGGTCCATCCACATGTACGCGCCGTGGATCCGGCGTATCTTCGTCGCGACCGATTCCGATCGTCCGGACTGGCTTGCCGACGATCCGCGAGTAACATTCATGCCCAGCGAGAAGTTCTTCGCCGATCCAAGTGTGTTGCCCACACATAATTCTCAAGCTGTCGAATGCCAGCTGCACCATATACCGGGTCTGGCAGAACACTTCCTCTACTCGAACGACGACATGTTCTTCGGCCGTCCGGTCGGTCCGGACATGTTCTTCTCCCCCGGTGGCATCAGCATGTTCATCGAAGCCGACACCAGAATCGGATTGGGACACAACGACAACGACCGCAGCGGGTTCGAGAATGCGGCACGCGTCAACCGCCGGTTGCTTCAGGACCGCTTCGGGCTGATGACCACCAGGCACCTCGAGCACGCTGCGACACCGCTGCGTAAGAGCGTGATGGCAGAGATGGAACGTGAGTTCGCCGAAGACTTCGCCGCAACTGCAGCAAGCACCTTCCGCGCGAGTTCCAATATCTCGGTTACCAATTCGCTGTACCACTACTACACGCTGATGAGTGGACGATCGGTGGTGCAGAAGTCCGCGGCCGTGAAGTACGTCGATACGACGGTCAAAGCCGGTTTGCGTGACATGGACTCACTGCTTGCCAAGCGCTCCATGGACTTCTTCTGCCTCAACGACGGCAGCGCTCCGGAGATCGATCTGGAACTTCGTACACGCAAGATCACGGAATTTCTGGAGAGTTACTACCCCATCCCCGCTCCCTGGGAATCCTAGACGAACGAGGGCCCAGCCGATTTCGGCTGGGCCCTCGCCACTTCGGTCGATCAGCGTGCTGACACATGCTCTCGCTGCACTGGAATGGGCAATCCGAGATTGTCACGCAAGGTCGTTCCTTCGTAGTCACTACGGAGAACACCTCGATCCTGCAGCAGCGGCACCACGTCGTCGACGAACTCGTCGAGTCCCGTCGGTACGAGGTGCGAGCCGAGGATGAATCCGTCCGAACCGTCGTTGCCGACAAACGAATCGATTTTCTCGGCAACCTGCTGCGGCGTACCCACGATCGGTCCACGCTCGAACTGGTCGATCACCACCTCGCGCAGATTCAACTTCTTGCTCTCCGCGACCGCGCGCAGTTTTGCCACGGTCGCGAAACGATCCTGGTGAATGAAGGCGCGCCCCTGGATGATCGGCGGAGCTTCGGGGTCCGGTGCGATATCGGGTAGGGGCCCTTCGGGGTCGTACTTCGACAGATCGAGATTCCAGATCTGCTCGAGCAACACCAGGGCCGTCTGACCGGTGACCTGCTGGTCGCGAACATCGCGGTACTTCTCGATCGCGTCCGCCTCGGACGTGCCGAGAACGAAACTCGCCGACGGCAAAATCTTGATGTCACCCGGATCGCGTCCGGCCGCGACGGCACGCGCCTTGATGTCACGATAGAAGTCGGCCGCCTCGGGCAACTGTCCGTACGGTGAGAAGATCGCGTCGGCATTACCGGCCGCGAAATCGCGCCCTTGTGGCGAGACACCGGCCTGCAGAATAACCGGGCGACCTTGCGGACTGCGCGGCACCGTGAATCGGCCGTTAACGTCGAAATGTGATCCGCGAAAAGCGAATTCACCGGCATCTGGTCGCGAGAGAAAGCGTCCTGATGCCTTGTCAGCAACGATGTCGTCGTTGCGCCACGAATCCCACAGCTCACGCACCAGCGCTACCGTCTCCTCCGCACGCTCGTATCGTTGCGCACGATCCAGGTATCCGCCGCGACGAAAGTTCTGGCCGGTGAATGCGTCGAACGAGGTGACGACGTTCCAGGCGGCACGACCTCCGGACAACTGATCGAGCGTCGCAAATTGGCGGGCCAGTTCGTACGGCTCGTTGAACGTGGCGTTGATGGTGCCGGCCAAACCGAGGTGTTCGGTTACTGCCGCCAACGATGCAAGCACGGTGAAGGTGTCCGGCCTACCGATGATGTCCTGATCGAATATCTGTCCCGCACGTTCACGAAGAGCAAGACCTTCGGCGAGGAAGAAGAAGTCGAACTTCCCACGCTCGGCGGTTCGAGCGGTGTGCTCGAAGGATTCGAACTCGATCTGACTGCCCGCCTGCGGATCCCACCACGCAGTGTGATGGTTGACGCCGCCGAGGTAGGCACCCAGGATGACCTGCTTACGCTGCTGAGAACTCATGAAAGTGTATTCCTCGTCTGTCAGGCGGCCGGAGTGCCGGCGGCGTAGCGGTTGGGAACGTCGATGGACAGACCAAGCAGTCCGCGAAGATTCGTCTGTGGGTATTCGGTGCGGAATACGCTGCGCCGCTGCAATTCCGGAACCAGCTCGCCGGCGATCGCGTCGAGGTCGTCTACGACGACGCCCGGTCGCAACCGGAATCCGTCGATTCCCAACTGTTGCCACCGGAGCAGAAGATCTGCCAACTCGGCCGCGGTGCCGGTGAAGGTCAGCGCGTCCGAACGGTATTCGGTACCAACCTGCGCGTCGAGGCGAGCGAGCCGTTGCTTTCCGGTTTCTTCCGGCGTATCGAAGAAGACGACGATGTCGGAGAAGACCCGAAGCGGTTCGCCGGTGCGCTGCACGTGCTCTTCGGCTGCTCGCACCTCACCCAGGATTGCCGTGACCTGCTCGTCGTCGAATGGCGTCACGAACACCAGGTCAGCCGTGCGCGCTGCCAGTTCGTACGCCACGCGCTGATGCGCCAGTGCGGTGACGACGGGATGCCCCTGCGGCGGGCGCGGAGTCACCGAGGGTCCACGGACCGACAAATACTTTCCCTCGAAGTCGATGTAGTGCAACTTGTCTCGGTCGATGAACCGGCGCTGCTCCACATCACGGATCTCGGCGTCGTCCTCCCAGCTGTCCCAGAGTCGCCGGATGACGTCAGCGGCCTCCGCAGCTTCGTCGAACAGGTCACGTACGAAGTCAGGGAGGACACCTGAAACGATCGACTGACGCTCGGCATCGGTGAGCGCTGGGATATCGCGTCGCCCGAACTGTGCCGCCTCGGATTCCGAGGCCGACACCTTCACCTGCCATCCGGCGCGACCACGCGAGGTGTAGTCCAGGGTGGCAACGGCTTTGGACACGTGGAACGGCTCGGTGTGAATGGTGGTGATGGTCGGGATCAAACCGATGTTGCTCGTGACGGGTGCCAGTCGGGCAGCCACGAGATGTGCGTCGAGCCGCGCGCGTACCCGATCAACGGCGTCGTCGACGGGCGCGAGTGGGTCCGCCGGAACCGAGAGACTGTCCTCGATGGTGACGAAATCGAGCAGACCACGCTCGGCGGTCGTCACCACGTCAGTCCAGTACGACGCGCTGAACAGCTCACTCGGGCGCGAGTGTGGCTCTCGCCAGGCTGCAGGGTGCCAACCGGCACCGTCCAGCGCTACGGCGAGATGAAGCGGAGCAAGATGAGAAGAAGGGGTGGAGGTCATCGGCGCATACTCCTGTTCGAGAACTACTCGGGAGCGCACAGTGCCGACCGCAGAAACCGTCAGCACCCGACTGACGGTTCTCGTGGCGACTGCCGCTTGCGACACGCACCGCGCGTGTCGCCAGGTGTGATTCCGGGGCACCCCATCGGCATGAAGGGTTGCCGTCCAGCTAGCCGGTCCTTGTTGCTGGAGCTCTGCACCTACCTCGACGGTAGTGAGTACGCGACCGCCCGACAATCAACCCGAACCGTGCCGGCCCGCCGGAAACCGCCTGCCACCTCAGACGATCGAGCGCCCCGCCTTTTCGCTCTCGAGGATTCGAATGCCGGCGGCGCCGAGCCTCCGGACCCCCTCGGCCGCGTCGACGGGCTCACCGACCGTCACGTGAGCGCCCAGAGGAACGACCGAATGAACAATCGTCTCGTCGTACACGTGCACCAGGTTGCACCCCTGAGCCCCGTCTCGACCACGCTGCCCACCGACTTCCACGTTCAGGTCCTGCGTGTAACACGTCGACGACGCCACGGACACGGGAATCCCGGCGAACGTCGCCGTCGTCGAATAGTGAAGGTGCCCGGCAAGAATCGCCCGAACATCACTGCCTCGCAGGACGTCTGCCAGCCGGGGCTGATCGCGCAACTCCACCAAGACTGCAAGATCCTGAATACACGGAACCGGGGGGTGATGCAGCGCCAGTATCGTTCCGTCGGGCGCGGGGACCGCCAACTCTGCTCGTAGCCAGTCCAATTGACGATCCGTGATCTCACCGTAGTGATGACCCGGAACGGACGAGTCCAAGGTGATCACCCGCAGTCCGTCGAGATCGTAGACGTTGTCGACGGGATGATCTGCTGCGTCCTCGCCCAACAGCAACGATCTGAAGGTGGGGCGGTCGTCGTGGTTGCCCATCGCCCAGATGACCTGTGCATCGATCTCGGCCGCCACGGGTTCCACGATGGCTTTCAATTGCGCGTACGCGTCGGGGTGCCCCTCGTCGGTCAGGTCGCCGGTGAAGAGGAGTGCGTCTGGGCGTGCGCCCGAGGCCACTATCCCGCGGAGCACTTCTCGCAACCTCGTCGACGCATCCACGGCGTCGTACAGCTGTCCCTGCGCCACCAGATGTGTGTCACTGAGGTGCACCAGAAAATGCTTCGGACGCGGGTACTCGGCATTCCGAACGCTCATCGGTCTCTCGCTTCCGCTTGCCGACGCGTAGGCGCCGGTGCGGCACCTACTGATCGTCGACACTAGTCAACCGACCAACAGTGACTGATCGGGGCACACCCGACGAACACGAAGCGAACTCCCGCGGCGACCCTCGGGATCGAGTAGTTGAAGCTGCGAGTAGTGTGTGGACAGTGTTGTTCCTGACCAGTCGGCGTTACGTCGACCTTCGCCTGCAGGCGAGCGCAATGTGTACGCGCTCGCTCTGACCTGACGCGTACCAGGAAACATTTCTTCGAATCTGCCCGGCCTCTGGTGCCGCGCTGCGTTTCGCTCCCTTGATTTTCGAAAGGCATAGTCATGCCCAGCTCCACCTCCACCGGCGTGCCGGAAAAGTCCACGTCCCGTTTTCCGTCCTGGGCGACGGCATTCGGACCGCAGATCGTCGCCGGCCTCGTACTCGGTGTCATCATCGGTCTCGTCGCCCGGGCAATGCCTGATGCGGCCGACGGCAACGTCAACTGGTTGGTCGGCACCGTGCAGACCATCGGTTCGAGTTACGTCAAGCTGCTCACCGTTGCGGTGATCCCGCTGGTGTTCACGGCCATCGTCAGCTCCATCGCCAACCTGCGACAGGTCGCCAATGCAGCTCGCCTGGCCGTGCAGACCTTGCTCTGGTTCGCCATCACCGCGTTCATCGCTGTGATCATCGGCATCATCGTCGGCCTGATCACCGATCCCGGTTCACGGACCGACGTCGCAGCTGAAGCAGCGAAAGAACCCAAGAGCTCCGGCTCGTGGTGGGCGTTCATCACCGGACTGGTTCCGAACAACTTCCTGGGGCTGGGCGCAAAGACTTCCGTTACCGAAGGTGTAGCGACCACGTCGTTGAGCTTCAACGTCCTGCAGCTGCTCGTCATCGCCGGCGCAATCGGCATTGCTGCGCTCAAGATCGGACCGAAGGCTGCGCCGTTCCTCGAGTTCAACGCATCGCTTCTCGCGATCGTTCAGAAGGTCCTGTGGTGGATCATCCGCCTCGCCCCGATCGGCACCGCCGCGCTGATTGCCAACGCTGTCGCCACCTACGGCTGGGATGCGATCGGCTCGCTGGGCGTCTTCACCGCTGCCATCTACATCGGTCTGGCGATCGTGTTCTTCGTGGTCTACCCCATCCTGATTGCCGCGCACGGCCTCTCGGTCCGAAGCTTCTTCTCCGGCGTCTGGCCTGCGACTCAGCTCGGTTTCGTCTCGCGCTCGTCGATCGGCACCCTGCCGCTGACCGAACGCGTCACAGAACGCAACCTCGGTGTTCCGCGTGAGTACGCCTCGTTCGCCGTTCCGCTCGGTGCCACCACGAAGATGGACGGTTGCGCTGCAATCTATCCCGCAATCGCGGCAATCTTCGTCGCCGGCTTCTACGACGTTCCGCTGACGTTCACCGACTACCTGCTGATCGTCGTCGTTTCGGTCATCGGCTCGGCAGCAACGGCCGGAACAACCGGTGCGACAGTCATGCTCACACTCACGCTCTCCACCCTGGGTCTTCCCCTGGCTGGCGTTGGCCTGCTCCTCGCCGTCGAACCGATCGTCGACATGGGTCGTACCGCAGTCAACGTCACCGGCCAGGCTCTGGTTCCGGTCATCGTTGCAAAGCGTGAGGGCATCCTCGACAAGGAGCGTTTCGACGCTCCCCGCAACGGCGATCCCTTCGCCGAGGAACTAGTCGACGCGTAACCCCTCGCTGAAAACAGCAGCGTCCCCGCACCTGAGCAATACGGTGCGGGGACGCTACTTTTCACCCCAGTTTTCCCCCTTGCCGAAATAAACCATTTGGTCGTTATGACCAGTATGCTCAGCCGGCACAGCCCTCCGAAGTGGAAGGGCTGCCCAGTTGAACACGAGGTCACATGAAGCTCCGCCGTCTGGCATTCAGCGTCGCAGGTTGCGCCGCAATCACTCTGGTTGCCGCGCCCGCCGCTCAGGCATCCACGGTTTTCGATTTCCTACCCATCGAGATCGCACGCATGATTCCGACTGGCTCTGCAGACGCAGTCCAGCCGTTCCTTCCCCCGGTCTTCGCACCGCCGGCGCCACCCGCTCCGCAAGCGCCCCAGAACCAGCCGGCGCCGCAGAACACTCCCGCACCGGCGCGGTACTACCAGAACTGCACGGCCGTTCGTAACGCCGGCGCAGCTCCGTTGTACCGGGGCCAGAACGGGTACGCCCCGCATCTCGACCGGGACAACGACGGCATCGCCTGCGAGTGATCCAACGCTCGGGTTGTGGTGCATCCACAACCCGAGCACTGTTGTCGAACCGTCAGACGCCCAATGCCCGGGACAGAGTCGGCCACGCCTTCGGTAGCCGTTCACGCCAATACGCCCACGCATGCGTACCGTTCGGCTCGTAATCCACCTGTGCCGGAATCTTCAACTCCTGCAACCGCGCGTCGAACATCTTGGTGCAGGCGTGGGCGGCAACCTCGATGCCGCCGCCGATCACCAATCGCTCGAGCAGTTCAGGAGTCTGCAGCGTCTCGTCGGATCCGGGAAGACCGTTCGCCGTCGACACGTAGATTTCCTTGCCGCGCAACTTCTCTGCGTTGATCAAAGAATCGTGCGCCTCCCACTCCGGGCCTCCTGGCACACCCCAGATGTTGGCCGGATCTCCACTTCGGGAAGATATCGTGGCCTGGACGGCAGTTCGGCCGAGCGGATCCATCGTGGAATAGCAGCCGCTGAAAACCGCGACGCCCCGATACATGTCCGGAAAGCGTTGGGCGAGCATCATTGCGCCCATCGCGCCCATGGAATTGCCGGCGATCGCGTTGATGCCGTTGGTCTCGAGTCGCGCGTCGATCAGCGGTGGCAGCTCTTCGGTGATGAAGGTTTCCCACTTGTGCAGTCCCAGCCGCGGATCCGGATTCTCCCAGTCCGAGTACAGGCTCGCGATTCCGCCATTGAGCATCACGACGTTGACGTTCTTGTCGGCGAAGAACGCCGGAGCGCCGCCGATCGTCATCCATCCGCTGCTCTTCTCACCGGCGTCGACACCCTCGAGCATGTACAGCGCTGGGCGCGGAACCGAATTGTCGGCGGGTAGCAAAATCTCGACGCCGACCTCGCGTCGAAGTGCAGGCGACGCCACCGTCAGTCTGACCGCCTGCGGTGCGGTCACCTTCTCCCCGACGATAGCCGGGACGACGATGTCGTCGCGCAGGTCCGGTTTGGGGCCCGGATCCTCCTGAAGTGGTCCCGGGATCGTCGACCCCGAGCTCACGCTTCCCTCGACACTGCCCAGACTTCCCGAGCTTCCCGAACTACCCGAGCTTCCGGAATTCGGCGCTGCCGTCGACAGTCCGCCCAACTGCAAAGAAAGTGCACAGACGGCCAAACACACCGCACCTGTGCGCGCAGATCGGATCCACACTCGCCGCTCAGTCCTCATGAAACTCCCAAACCAGTCAAAGATGTTTCCGTGAACATACCGTGCAGTTCGGACTTTCTTGGACAAACGACCACGACAAGATCTGTCGGACGCCGCCACTAGGCTGGCCCCGTGCAACCGGACTCAGTCAAGGCCCTCGACCTCGACCGAATTCGCGCTGTCGTCGGCACGACAACCTACGACCGCGGACTTACCTACCTTCGGCAGAATGCGGTCGTATCCATCAACTGGAACGACACCCCGGATACCTTGACCGGCGCTGTGGCGGGGACCGCGAGGGAGCCGTACGCCTGCACAATCTCCATAATTCACAGCGCGACCGGTGCTGCCACATTCGCGCGTGGCCTCTGCACGTGTCCGGTGCGGATGAACTGTAAACACGTGGCCGCGTTGATACTCGCAGCGGTCGCCGAGGCGAACACGACGCCACGACAACTCGGGTGGGACGGCGCGCTCGAGGAGTTGCTCCAGCCAGACCCCCACGACCGCACTACTCGTGGACTCGGCATTCAATTTACCACCCGAACCAAGGGCACATCGACACGGCTCCTCGTCAAACCCGTACAGCCAGGAGCGAGAGGGTGGATCTCCGGCGGACTTGCCTGGAACAAACTCGGAAGCACCTTTCAGTTCCCCGCCGACCACATCCGGGTTTTACGCGACATTCATCTCCTCCACAGCGCGGGCAACCATTACCGAAATCAGAATGCAGCGGAAATCGATCTTGCCGGGTTTCCGAGCCCGCAACTCTGGTCGCTTCTTGATGAGGCGATCAGCGTCGGCGTTTCACTCGTTCACTCGAAGGCCGGCCTCGGCAACATCTCCCTACTCGACGACGCCAACATCTGCCTCGACGTCCACGGAGCGGAAGACGACTATCTCCGTCTCACGCCCCGAATTCAGACCGATGGGCACACCATCACCCATTCCGACTGGGGACTTGTCGGTACGCCGGCACATGGTGTCTTCACGCTCGACGCCGCCAACGCGATCACGCTCGCACCACTGCACACACCGGTCACCCACCAATTGAGGCAGATGATCGACTCCGGAAAGTCAGTCGACATACCCACCGAGCAACGGGATGCGTTCACTTCGCGGTTCGTGTTCAAACTCGGAAGCCTCGCTCCCGTCATATCTTCCGACGGCGCCTACAGCCCACCGACTGTGTCCGGTCCACGGCTACAACTGATGGCCACTTACGAAGACGACCACCGCATCGACATCGAATCGGCATGGAAATACACCGTCGATGCCGACGACCTGATCATTTCTACCGCCGATGCAACCACCGACGAGTCCGAGGTCCGCAACCACGCTGCCGAAGATGCCATCACCAACAGCCTCGGCGCGGCCGCGGCAAAGGCCACTCTCGCGGGTACGCTGACCGGCCTCGATTCCATGCAGTTCACACTCGACCTCCTCCCCCAAC
The DNA here is from genome assembly GCF_042670865.1 of Rhodococcus sp. NPDC057135. Lineage (NCBI taxonomy): Bacteria > Bacillati > Actinomycetota > Actinomycetes > Mycobacteriales > Nocardiaceae > Rhodococcus > Rhodococcus sp. NPDC057135. The sequence goes on along the minus strand of NZ_JBHUUU010000016.1, from coordinate 2,582 downwards.
TCGGATCACACGACGCCATCGACCTCACGGTTGCAGGAACCCCTGCCGACTACCGGCCCGCAGACGACGCTGTAGTGATCAGCCTCAGCACATCGGCCCCGGACGGTGACAGCGGATCCGACTGGTTCGACCTCGATGTCACCGTCGATGTTGCGGGACAAAGCGTTCCGTTCACAACACTATTTTCCGCTCTGAGTAAGGGTGAGACTCACATACTGCTACCGGACGGCGCCTTCTTCCGGCTCGACGCACCCGAACTACTCGGCCTACACCGTCTCATCACCGAAGCGCGGTCGCTACTCGATCGACCTACCGGCAAACTCGCGATCAGCAAATTTCAAGCCGGGCTGTGGGAAGAATTGGCGGCGCTCGGAAGAGTCGAACATCAAGCAGCCGCATGGAAGAAGCAGATCGCCGGATTGCTCGGCAGTTCGGGCGTCGATCCCGTCGAAGTCCCGGACACGTTGACGGCAACGCTGCGTCCCTATCAGGTGGACGGATTCCGTTGGCTGAATTTCCTCCGCCAGCACAGTCTGGGCGGCATACTCGCCGACGACATGGGCCTGGGCAAGACACTGCAAACTCTCGCAATGATCTGCGCTGCACGGCAATCGAATCCGGCCGCGCCTCCCTTTCTGATCGTCGCACCCACCAGCGTCGTATCGAACTGGAAATCCGAGGTGGCGAAGTTCGCACCATCCCTCCGCACCGCTGTCATCACGGACACGCTGCGACGCAGAAAAACCGATCTGGCAGCATTAGTCGACGGGGCGGACATCGTCGTGACGTCGTACGCCCTCTTTCGCCTCGACACCGATGCATATTCCGCCACCCTCTGGTCCGGACTGGTACTCGACGAAGCCCAGTTCGCCAAGAACCACAAGTCCAAGGTCCACCAATGTGCGAGGGCGGTGAACGCACCGTTCAAACTCGCGATCACCGGAACACCCATGGAAAACAATCTTTTGGAGTTGTGGTCGCTGCTCGCGATCACTGCACCGGGACTGTTTCCCAGCTCCACCACCTTCACCGATTTCTACCGCACTCCCATCGAAAAAGACTGTGATGCAGAACGATTGGCGCAGCTGCGACGTCGCGTCAAACCGTTGATGGTGCGGCGGACCAAGGAACAGGTGGCCGCAGACTTGCCGCCCAAGCAGGAGCAGGTACTCGAGATCGAGTTGCACCCGAGCCATCGCGCGATCTACGACACTCATCTACAGCGCGAACGGCAAAAGATCCTCGGTCTGCTCGACGACGTCGACAAGAACCGATTCACGATCCTGCAATCGCTGACGATACTGCGCCAACTCAGTCTCGATGTCTCACTCGTCGACAAGGACAGCGGATTGATACCGTCGGCCAAAGTCGACGCTCTCGTCGAGCAACTGGACGACGTCATCGCCGGCGGACACCGTGCGTTGATCTTCAGTCAGTTCACCGGGTTCCTCAGCTCGGTGCGCACCCGACTCGACGCGGAAAACATCCCGTACAGCTATCTCGACGGTTCGACGCGTAATCGCGGTGAAGTGTTGGAGGAGTTCAAGTCTGGCTCGGCCCCAGTCTTTCTGATCAGCCTCAAAGCTGGTGGCTTCGGCCTCAACCTCACCGAGGCCGACTACTGCTTCATTCTCGACCCCTGGTGGAACCCGGCCGCCGAGGCACAAGCGGTCGACCGTACTCACCGCATCGGGCAGACACGAAACGTCATGGTCTACCGCCTCATTGCCAAAGACACCATCGAAGAGAAGGTCATGGCACTCAAAGCCAAGAAGTCGGCATTGTTCTCGAATGTCATGGACGCCGAAGGCGCACTGGACACCGGACTGGACGCCGAGGATCTTCGCGCGCTGTTCGAGTGAGGTGCCTATTCGGTCGAACCGCACCTATCGGCTCACGGTAATGTGAGTCGAGAACGGACAACACAGAACTCCCGAACGAAGAAATCCACTTCGTTCGAACGAGAGGAACCTGAATGGGCGTCACACTTGCCAAGGGCGGCAACGTATCTCTGTCGAAGGCCGCACCCAACCTGACCAAGGTCGCAGTCGGTCTCGGCTGGGATGCACGCAGTACCAGCGGCGCCGACTTCGACCTCGACGCCAGCGCGTTGGTCACCGGCCCGGAACGCAAGGTCCTTTCCGACCTGCACTTCGTCTTCTACAACAACCTTCGCTCGCCCGACGGATCCATCGAGCACACTGGCGACAACCTCACCGGTGAAGGTGACGGCGACGACGAGGTCATCAACGTCGATCTTCCTGCCGTACCGCCCAACGTCACCAACATCTTCTTCCCGGTCTCGATTCACGACGCCGATGCCCGACTCCAGTCCTTCGGACAGGTCACCAACGCCTACATCCGCGTCGTAGATCTGTCGAATGGCTCCGAGCTGGCACGCTACGACCTCTCGGAGGACGCTTCCACTGAGACCGCAATGCTTTTCGGCGAGCTCTACCGTCACAACGGTGAGTGGAAGTTCCGTGCAGTCGGACAGGGATACGCATCCGGACTCGCCGGCATCGCCCGCGACTACGGCGTCAACATCTGATCTCTACCGGTACACGAAACGGGGTTCGATC
>NZ_JBHUUU010000015.1:0-170165 GCF_042670865.1 Rhodococcus sp. NPDC057135 | reverse complement strand
GGAAGCAATGCTTCCCCGCCCCTCGGACGTTTTGCTGCGCTACATGTCAGGCGTTTGGACGCTTGCCATGGTTAGCGGCGTTGCCCTTACGGCTGCGCTTCTTACGACCACGCTTACCCATGATTGGTCTCCCTTCTGTTTCTTTCGCGTCATTGTTTCACGCCGATGCCGGTGTGGTTCCATTGGCAGGTCGATCGAGTAATCCGTCGACGTATTTTCGTGGTCAGAGTGCAGTTCCGACAGAAGTGAGGTTCACGATGGCAGAAGACGTGCGCGCCGAGATGGTTTCGACGGTCTACCAGGTCGTCGTGAGCGAGGGAGACGTCGTCGCGGACGGCGACACCCTGGTCATCCTCGAATCGATGAAGATGGAAATTCCCGTCCTGGCCGAGGTTCCGGGAACGGTGACGACGGTGGGCGTCAAGGTCGGCGACGTGATTCAGCAAGGCGATCTGATCGCCGTGATCTCCTAAGTAAGCCGATGTCCACTCTCAGTGACCTCCTCGCCGAACACACCGATCTGCCGGGTGCGGCGGTCGACCATCTCCAGCGCGTCGTGGGGGAGTGGCAACTGCTCGCCGACCTCTCTTTTGCAGACGTTCTCCTGTGGGTGGGCACCGAATCGGAGAAGAACCGATCCGAAGGGACGGTCATCTGCGTAGCGCACTGCCGGCCGACCACGGCATCGACGGCTTTCCCGGAGGACGCGGTCGGAACGGTCGTTTCCGAGTCCGAGCATCCGCAGGTGCTTCGCGCTCTTGTCGAGGGGCGCGTCGTGCGTGGGGAAGACGAGACGTGGCGTAAAGGAATGCCGCCGCGTAAGGAAGCGGTTCCGGTGCGTCTGGACGGGCGAGTCATCGCGGTTCTGAGCCGCGACACCAACCTGTCGCACCAGCGAGCGCAGAGTCCGCTCGAGCTCGCGTATCTCGATTGCGCCGAAGACCTGTGTCAGATGATCAGCGACGGAACCTTCCCGATCCGAGAATCGCGCTCCGACACGAACTCGAGCCCACGTGCCGGCGACGGTTTCATCCGTCTCGACACCGAAGGCACCGTCGTCTACGCGAGCCCGAACGCTCTCTCGGCGTATCACCGGATGGGTCTGAGTTCGGATCTGGTGGGACAAGATCTCGCGGCGTTGACCCGTTCGTTGGTCACCGACCCGTTCGAGTCTCAGGAAGCTGCGGGTTACATCCGAGATACGTTGGCGGACAAGCCTGGCCGTCGGATGGAGATCGAGGCGCGTGGGGCGACCGTTCTGCTGCGCGCTCTGGTACTCAAGCCGGGTGGTCGGCATGTCGGTGCTGCGGTCGTGGTTCGCGACGTCACCGAGGTCAAGCGTCGTGATCGCGCGCTCCTGAGCAAGGACGCGACCATCCGCGAGATTCATCATCGAGTGAAGAACAACCTGCAAACCGTCGCGGCGCTTCTACGTCTACAGGCCAGGCGAACCGGCAACGACGAAGCGCGACAAGCATTGACGGAATCGGTGCGACGCGTGACGTCCATCGCCCTCGTCCACGACACCCTGTCGATGTCGGTGGACGAAGAGGTGGATCTCGACGAGGTGATCGACCGGTTGGTTCCCATGCTCTCCGATGTCGCGGGAGTGGGTGTGCCGGTGACGATTCGGCGCGAGGGAAGTTTCGGAGTGTTCTCCGCCGAGCGCGCCACCCCGCTGGTCATGGTGCTGACGGAGTTGGTGCAGAACGCGATCGAGCACGCTTTCGATCCGGGACTCACCGGCACGGTCACACTCAGCGCCGAGCGTTCTGCGCGCTGGTTGGACGTGATCATCCACGACAACGGGCGCGGCCTGCCGGAGAACTTCGACCTCGAGAAGTCCGATCGCCTCGGACTCCAGATCGTGCGGACTCTGCTGGGTGCCGAACTCGGCGGCTCGCTCGGACTGCACCCGGGAAGTGGCGGCGGCACCGACGCGGTTCTGCGTGTGCCGCTCGGTAGACGTACTGCGCGTTACTGATTCGAGCAGCGCCAGTAATTCGAGCAGCGCTGTTAATTCGAGCAGACAAAAAGCCCGGCACCATGTGGTGCCGGGCTGTCGTCTTCGACTGTGTGGAGGGGCTGTACTCCGCCGCGAGTCGAACGTCTCGGTTCTACCTAGACGGAAGTGCGTGCACGGGTACGTGCGTTACGACGCTTGAGTGCGCGACGCTCGTCTTCGCTCATTCCGCCCCAGACGCCTGCATCCTGACCGGACTCGAGGGCCCAGGACAGGCACTCGGCGGTGACGGGGCAGCGGTTGCAGACAACCTTGGCATCAGCGATCTGAGCGAGGGCCGGTCCACTGTTTCCCACGGGGAAGAACAGTTCGGGATCCTCGTCGCGACAGATTGCGTTGTGGCGCCAGTCCATCTTTTTTCGCTCCTTAATTGGGTGTGTATTCACACCATTTGGTACCAATGAGTTTGTGTGTGCGTCATCAACGTTTCCGCACTGTTACTTGTGAATGCTTTCACGAACTCGCGGTATGTCAATAGGTTTGAACGGGTTCGTGGGCCAACTCACTAATTTGTGACACACCTGACGGCCACCTGGTCGTCACCGGCATTTTACCCGATTTTAGCTATTCGGCACCAGAGTTTTTGCAGGTCAAACGTGTTGCCTGACTCACGTCGTAATCGGCGCGAACACTTCCAGTGCATCCGGGACCGAGGTGAATTCGACCTTTTCGCGAAGTCCGATGTAGTCGCCGTCCATCTGGAGTCCGATCGGTCGCGACGATTCGATGGTGATTGTCGGGACGTCGTCGGTGCGTAGGAGGACCTTCGATTTCGGCTCTGCGCCGCGTGCGAGGAGCTGCCGCACAACCCGCAGGGACGGTAGGACTTTGGTGCTCGTCATGGCGAAGATTCCGAGTCCGCTGTCGAAGGTGGTTCCCGGATTGGTGTGCACGGGACGCTCTTCCAGATATGTCCACGGGCTCGAGTTCGACACGAACGCGTAGTGGACTCCGGAGACGGGATCCTGATCGGGAAGGTGGACTGTCAGGGCTGGTTCGGCCCGCTTCGCGCGGAAGAACGCTGCGATCGCAGTTCGGACATATCGGGCGGGAGTGGCAGCGTCACCATTCTTGCGGCTGGCGTCGACGGCTTCGCACACGTCGGCGTCGAGGCCCATTCCGGCATTGAACGTGAACCAACGGTTGTCGCAATGTGCGAGCCCGATTCGGCGTCTCGTCCGCTCCGAGAGTAGGTCGACGAGTTGGTTTGTGGCGTCGATCGGGTCGGCGGCAATACCGAGTGAACGCGCGAAAACGTTTGCCGAGCCCCCTGGAACGACCGCGATCGTCGGGATCGGACCGACCGGAACCGATTTCATCGACGCGGGATGCGGTGCCCCGAGCAGTCCGTTGACCACTTCGTTGACCGTTCCGTCGCCGCCGTGGACGATCACCGAGCCGAAGCCGTCTTCGTGCGCTTCGCGCGCCAGTTCGGCAGCGTGTCCACGATGTGTGGTGTGCGCCACAGTAAGTCGCACCCGGCTCTCGAGGGCGTGTGCCAACAGGTCACGACCGGCGGCGGTGGTGGAGGTGGCATTGGGATTGACGATCAGCAGTGCGCGCACGGGGCATGAGCCTATCCGGTGTCGTGTTCTAGGCTGGCCTCGTGCCGAATACCGCCAGTCCGAACGCCCTGCCCAAGACAGTCAGATGGGCAGGTGCCCTCGTGACGCTGCAAGGGCTGGTTGCCGCCGGGTTCGCGATCGTCGCGGTGATTCGCGGCGCAACCGGGCACGATCAGAGCGTCACCAACGGGTACGGCTTCGCCGCCTGGGTCGCGATTCTCGGCGGCGCGGTGTTGGCTGCCGGTATCGCTCTGCTGAACGGTCGCCGATGGGGCCGGGCAATCGCCGTCGTCGCCCAGTTGCTGCTCCTACCGGTCGCCTGGTCGCTGCTGACCGATTCGCATCAGGTGCTGCTCGGCGTCGTTCTGGGTGTCGTCGTTCTCGGCGCCCTCGGCTGCCTGTTCTCGGCGCCGACGTCTCGGTGGATGGCAGCGGAGTACGGCGCGTACGCAGACGAGGTATCGCCGGAAGAGGGAAATCCCGGCGCTGACGAGCCCGAAGAGCCGCAGGACAAAAAAGGCTGACCGCCGACTCTGCTTCAGACCTACTCGGCTTCGGCGGCGAGAGCTCCGAGGTGGGTGCCGGTCAGGCGATACGTGGTCCACTCGGTTTTCGCGTCGGCGCCGAGTGACTCGTAGAACTTGATCGAGGGGGTGTTCCAGTTGAGCACCGACCAGGACAGCCGCGTGTAGTCGTTGTCGGTGCACTCCTTGGCAAGTGCGGCCAGAAGAGCCTTCCCGTGCCCTGATCCGCGCTGGCTGGGCTTGACGTACAGATCTTCGAGGTAGATGCCGTGGGCGCCGTCCCAGGTCGAGAAATTGCGAAACCACAGCGCCATGCCGACGACGTCGTCGGCTGAATTCACAGCTACGTGTGCGAAGGCCGTCGCGGCCGGCCCGAACAGAGCCTCGCCGATCTGTTCCGCCTTCACGGTGCACTCGTCGAGGGCCTTCTGGTAGTCCGCCAACTCGTAGATCATGTCGGTGATCGGCTGGACGTCTGCGGGCGTGGCGCGTCGAATCATGGAGAGAATCTTAAGCCTCGACCAGCGGCGGCACATTGTGATGAACGAGGTGGGTGGCGCCGTGCTCGTAGCCGAGAACCGTGTATGCACCCGGGAACAACGCGAAACGCTTTCCTTCCGTCACCGGGAGCTCGAGCCAGCGGGCGATGAGTGCGCGCGAGAAGTGTCCGTGCCCGATCAAGATCACGTCCCGCTCGGGTAGTTGTGAACGCACCATCGACAGCACCATGTCGGTGCGGGCATGGATCTGATCCGACTGCTCGCCGCCGGGGCACGGGTGTGTCCAGACGGTCCAGTCGGGCACTGTTGCGCGGATCTCGGGCGTCGTGAGGCCCTCGTAGTCGCCGTAGTCCCATTCGGAGAGCGCATCCCAGGTTCGCTCCTCCGGAAGGCCGGCGAGATCACCGGTCAACTGAGCGCGCAAGCGAGGACTCGTGAGAATCATGGGATTGCGGAGGTCGAGTGTCCGCAGGCGGTTTCCGGTCGCGGTGGCCTGCATCTCGCCGAGCGGAGTCAGCGGAACCTCGGTCCGTCCCGTGTGTTTCCCGGTGCGCGCCCACTCGGTTTCACCGTGGCGCATGAGTACGACGCGAGCGTTGAGGGGGATAGCCGAGGGGGCGGACTGGGAAGCCATGTGGACCATCATTGCAGGCTGCCTCGCGTGTGTAGCTCGCCTCCTGGCGCGAAGTGCGCAAGGATCTACGTGTGACGACGGTTCTCGCAGTGGCGAATCAAAAGGGCGGCGTGGCTAAAACCACCACGGTCGCCTCCCTCGGTGCGGCTTTGTCCGCGCTCGGACAGCGAGTCCTGGTGGTGGATCTCGACCCGCAGGGCTGCCTGACGTTCTCGCTCGGACACAATCCGGATCGCCTCGAGCGTTCGGTCAACGAGGTCCTGGCGGGTGATCTCGACGCGGTTGACGCCGTGCTGCAGACGGAAGACGGCATGGACCTCCTGCCGGCGACCATCGATCTCGCGGGCGCCGAAGCGCTGCTCCTGATGCGACCCGGTCGCGAGTTCGCGCTCAAGCGGGCGCTGTCTCCGCTCCTGGGTAGTTACGACGTCATCATCATCGACTGCCCGCCGTCGTTGGGAGTGCTCACACTCAACGGATTGACTGCGGCGCAGTCGGTTCTGGTCCCGCTGCAATGCGAGACCCTCGCGCACCGCGGCGTCGGACAGCTGCTGCGCACGGTTCGTGAAGTCCAGGCCATCACCAACCCGGATCTTGTTCTGCTCGGGGCACTCCCGACTCTGTACGACGCTCGGACCACTCACAGTCGCGACGTGCTCGCCGACGTCAGCGACCGCTACTCCCTGGCCGTTCTGGCGCCGCCGATCCCACGCACCGTCAAGTTCGCGGAGGCCTCTGCTTCGGGCGCGACGGTCCTCGCGGGACGAAAGAACAAGGGCGCGGACGCCTATCGTGATCTCGCCGACAATCTTTTGAAGCATTGGGCTGGAAACGAAGTCGTGACTTTCGCGCCCGAACTGACGCTCTGAGCGCAGCGAGAAATTCTAGCGCAGCGCGAACACGGTGTCGCCGCGCTGTTCCAGAATCGTCTCGCCCGCACTGGCGAGCACGATCGGTGTCGTCGTCTCACCTCGGTCGACGGCGAGCATGCGCTGAACCGTTCCGTCCGAAGGGCTGACGGCTGCAATGCCGCCCGGAACGGGGATGAGCATCTGACCGGCGACCATGCTTCCGGGCCCGGACGTTCCGTTGACGATCCACGTCGGAGCGAGATCGTTCAGGCGCAGGTTGACGGTCTGCGAGCCGGTCCACCACGTGATCGAAGCCTTGTCGGCGTGGGTGCGGGCGCCTTCGGTCACCGTTCCCTCGATCGGATAGTCGACGATCGGATTGCCGGATCCGTCGAAAATACTTATGCGAGAAACGGTTCCGTTGGCTGCTGGGAGATAGACCGCCGTCTTCTCGCCGGCCACGGCAAGCAGGCGGGCGCCCTCCGAGTCGAGGAGAATCGCGGATCCGTACTCTTCGGGTTCCTGGGCGTCCTTGGGTGCGGGATTCATCACCGTCAACCTGTTGGAGGCTTCACCGGGGCAGCGTTCGAGTACCGAGACTCGGTTGGCGCTCGACGCAGCATCGAGCAGCGTGCATCCGGTGCGGGGTTGCTTGTTGGGGTTGACCTTCGCGTCGACCCGGCCGTACTCGAGGGTTCGGACGAGGTCCGAGCGCCACAGTTCCATTCGCTCACTGCCGCGCGAAATCAGGTAGGTGCCGTCCGCTGAAAGGCTGACCGCGGAATCGGCGTCGCTGTTGCGTTGGTCCTTGCGGGCACCGGTGTCTGCGACCAGCGACGTGACCTGCGAGCAACCACGATTGTCTTGGTAGACGCCGACGACGCGATCCCACGAACCGATCGCGCCGCACAGAGCGATGTTGCGCGCGTACCGCCACACTTCTTCGCCAGTAGCCGGATCGCGGCCGATCACTTCGGAACCGTCGGCGGTGACGACGGCATTTCCGACGGTGATGGGCGCCGTCGAGGCGGCGCTGGGGGATTCCCACGTCTGCTTCAGGATGTCGGGCAACAACACCGACGTCGACAGAGGTGGGAGTGACGTGTCAGCGGTGACCGAGGTGGTTCCGTGCGCATCACTGCGCAACCACACCACGGTCACCGCTACGACTACGGCCAGCGCGAGAGCCAGCGCACCGATCAGATCTGAGCGAGTACGCCTTTCAGGAGCCAGCACATCGGCAGCTTACTCTGCGGCGCCTGCCGTCGCGGTAGCCGCGGGGCGACGACGCCGACGTCGACGCGGCTTGGCTGCTCCGTCGTCGTCCGTGTTCTCGGCACCGGTTGCGGCGGGTGCCGAAGGGGGAGCGGTGGTCGCGGTGGCGGTGGTGCCGGTCGCGGCGTCGGCCGAAGCGCCGGCGCGGGTGCGGCGACGGGTCCGGTTGCGGCGGGGAGCGGCCTTCTCTTCGGTGCCGTCCGAGTCGGTCGTCTTCGGCGCGTCTGCCTTGTCCGTTGCGGCCTTCTCGGGCGCAGCCTTCGCCTTGCGGACAGTGCCCTTGGCATCGGCCGGAATCGACAGCTCTTCGTAGAGGTGCGGCGAGCTCGAGTACGTCTCGACCGGGTCGGGGATTCCGAGGCTCAGGGCCTTGTCGATGAGCTGCCAGCGAGGGATGTCGTCCCAGTCGACCAGTGTGACCGCGATGCCGGTGCGGCCTGCACGGCCGGTACGACCGATGCGGTGGACGTAGGTCTTCTCGTCCTCGGGGCACTGGTAGTTGATGACGTGGGTGACGTCGTCGATGTCGATACCGCGGGCAGCGACGTCGGTGGCGACCAGAACGTCGACCTTTCCGTTGCGGAAGCCCTTCAGCGCCTTTTCACGGGCGATCTGTCCGAGGTCACCGTGGACGGCACCGACGGAGAAGCCGCGCTCGGCAAGATCGTCGGCAACCTTCTGGGCGGTGCGCTTGGTGCGGGTGAAGATCATCGTCGCGCCGCGGCCTTCGGCCTGCAGGACGCGCGCGACCATCTCGGCCTTGTCGAGCGCGTGTGCACGGTAGATGTGCTGGCTCGTGCGGTCGTGCACTGCGGAGGATTCGGCCTCTTCGGCGCGGATGTGCGTCGGCTGCGTCAGGAAGGTGCGCGCCAGGGTGATGATCGGGCCGGGCATCGTCGCGGAGAAGAGCATCGTCTGACGCTTGTCAGGGACCATGCCCATGAGGCGTTCGATGTCGGGCAGGAAGCCGAGGTCGAGCATTTCGTCGGCCTCGTCGAGGACGAGGACGCCGACCTTGCCCAGAATCAGATGCGACTGGTTGGCGAGGTCGAGCAGGCGGCCCGGGGTGCCGACGACGACGTCGACGCCCTTCTGGAGTGCCGAGATCTGCGCCTCGTACGGCCGGCCGCCGTAGATCGGCAGAACCTGAAGACCACGATCGCCGACGCGGAGGTACTTGCTGGCGTTCTCGAGGTCACGGGCGACCTGGATGCACAGTTCGCGGGTGGGAACGATGATCAGGGCGCGGGGAGTGCCGTCGAGGACAGCCGTGCCGTTCTCGGCGGTGACGATGCGATGCAGAAGCGGGACGCCGAAACCGAAGGTCTTGCCCATTCCGGTTCGTGCCTGACCGATGAGGTCGTCACCGGCGAGAGCCAACGGAAGGGTGAGTTCCTGGATGGCGAAGGTGCGCTCGATACCGATCTCGTTCAGTGCGCGGACGATTTCGTCGCGGACACCGAGCTCGGCAAAGGTCGGGGGTACGTGGGTGTCGTCGAGCTGGACGGAAACGGTGTTCTCGGTTGCTTCGTCTTCGTGGTCGACAGTGATCTTGCTCAGGGGACTAGCCTTTCCTCGTGGCGGTACGCACGCACAAGGTAAGGGGCCAGGCCGTAAGTCGGCCGATGTCGATGCCCTCTTTTTCTTCGGTCATGCCTACGCCTCAGCACTGAATTCCCCTCGGACGAATTCGAACCGTCCGGAGATCTCGGCGAAGCGGGCAACAACCGTCGATGCAGGTGCGCGCACATTATCGGTGGGGTCCGCGTGAGCACAGTCGTGTCGGCTGATCTAAAGCAGCCGTCCCGGCTAACCATAAGAGCCGGGGGAACTGGCGAACTCCCAAGACCATTGTAGCTGCACGTTGTCCGCCCCTCGCGATGACATGTCGAAGATCACCGAATCGGACATGCGGTCCTTGGCGGTCGCGTCGGCCGTCGAAGCACTACAGTTCGTAGTCATGGGCGCACACGATCTTGATGCTTCGACGGACGCTGGAACCGGAGGCCGGGTCGCTTCCGATCACCCTGGCGTGATCGATTTGTTTGCCGTTCTCGCGTATGGCGAGATTTCGGCGTTCTACCGTTTGGCGGAAGACGCACAAATGGCACCGGACCTGCGCGGCAAGGTGGCGTTCGCCAGCATGGCCGCCGCCGAGATGGACCACTTCGAGACTCTCGAAACAGCGTTGACGGAACGTGGCCACGAGATCTTTGCCGTCATGGACCCGTTCGTTCGCGCTCTCGACAATTATCACGCGTCGACCACGCCGTCGACGTGGCTGGAATCGCTCGTGAAGGCGTATGTCGGAGACGGAATCGCTGCCGATTTCTACCGCGAGATCGGGCATTCACTCCCGGCGGATGTGGCCGAGATCGTGGAGGACGTGCTCTCTCAAACGGGCCACTCGGAGTTCGTGGTGCTCGAGGTGAAGGCTGCAGTAGAGGCCAGTACCCGCGCCAAGGACCGGTTGATGTTGTGGGGACGCCGACTCCTTGGTGAGGCGATCACACAGGCGCAGTTCGTGTTGGCGCAGCGTGAGGACCTCACGGATCTGGTGATCTCGGCCTCCGGCGATCTCAACGGAGTTGTTGCGTTGTTCGACGGTATGCAGGCCAAGCATGCCGAGCGGATGGCGATTCTCGGTCTCGTCTAGGTGCCTGTTCGCTCTGGGCACAGCGTGCAGAGGAGCGTGGGCGGTCGCTGCTGCATTAGCCTTGCGTCGACAACGGATGTAATTCACGAACAGTTCGGAGGTTGACCGTGGAGGTCAAGATCGGTGTAATCGACAGCCCGCGTGAGCTCATCGTCAACAGCGAACAGACCCCTGACGAGGTCGAGACACAGGTCGCGGCTGTCCTCGGTGGCCGTGAGCCGGTTCTGGCACTCGTCGACGACAAGGGCCGCAAGTTCCTGGTGCAGGCTGCTCGTGTGGCGTACGTGGAGATCGGCCCGTCCGATATCCGCAAGGTCGGGTTCGCGCCTACCGTCTGACGCGTAGCTGTAACAGCAGAATGGGCGGGCAGTCGTTACGACTACCCGCCCATTCTCGTTCTGGGGTTCGGTTACTTGGTTTCGGCCTGCAGCGGCACGTGGGAGAGGCCGCCCCATGCCAGTGCCACCGTGATCTCGACGGCTTCTTCCTTGGGAATGGGTCGGGCAGCTTCGAGCCAGTACCGCGCGGTGAACTGGCTGGCACCGACAAGCCCGACGGCAAGGATGCGTGCGCGATACGGATCGAGTCCGGAATCCTGGCTGACCAGGTCGAACACGGCGTCGACGCAGGCTTCGGTGGCTTGTTCGACGCGCGTCTGCACCTGGGGCTCGCCCATGATGTCGGACTCGAACACCAGGCGGAAACCCTGCGAGTCGTTGTCGACGAAGTCGAAGAACGCCTGGACTGCGGCGCGGACACGCTGTTTGTTGTCCGTCGTCGATCGCAGAGCTTGGCGCACTCCCGAGATGAGACTGTCGACGTAGCTCTGGAGAACCGCTACGTACAGCTCGAGCTTGCCTGGGAAATGTTGGTACAAGACTGGTTTGCTGACACCGGCGCATTCGGCGATCTCGTCCATACCGGCCGAGTGGTACCCGTTCGCGACGAAGACCTCGCTTGCAGCTGCGAGGAGCTGGAGGCGGCGCGCATCGCGGGGGAGGCGGGTGCTGCGACGTGTTCCGGCAGGCTTGCCGGCCGTTGTACCGCGATCGGAGTCTGTCCGATCCGCGAGTTCTGTCATGTCGCTTCCAATCTGAGCAAAAGTAAAAGTCGGTCGGCGCGCGGATCCGCGAGTCGCGTGTGCGTACCCGCCAGTATCCTCCGTCACACCGGTCGTAGCCGAATGAACGATACCGTGTGTCGCCCGGGCGAGTCGCGTGTGCCTCGGTGAGCGAGACCGGCGGTCTTTCTCGTTACACGAGGGGTCGTCATGACACGCCAGGACCAGCAGGTTTCGGTCAGCCTGGGCGAGCGACTTGCCGTGTGTGAGATTCTGGACGACGTGACTGACCCAGGGGGACCGCGCATGCGTGGACGAACTACGCAGAACCCTGATCGTGAGGAACTTCGAATGCGTAGCGGAACTGGAGCACCCCGCGACGAACGTCGGCCGGAGGTGCCGGACGATCGTGCCTACGGTGAACGCGACTATCGAGGCATTTCCTCCCATCAGCCTTTGCGTGCCCAATGGGATCCGACCAAACGAGAAGTGGGCCGAACGCCGCGCAATCCGCGGCCGGACCGGGCAGCGCGAAAGCAGAGCAAGCTCGGGCGCTTCGTCTCGACGTACGGCTGGCGGGCCTACGCGATCCCGGTCCTCGTGGTGCTCACCATCCTCGTGATCGTCGATGCAGTGCGTCCGGACACCACCGAGTCCGCGAGTAAGACGTCGGCCACCGCCGACCTCGCGCACAGCACCGACGGAACCGACGTCATCGGCGCACCACCGGCCGGAGACGGAACTTTTGCGTCGTCGATACCGTCCGGTGCACTTCCCGACGGTGGTCCGTTCACCGTCGCCGGCGGTGGTACGTGGCATGTCGTACCGGGTACGACGGGCAAGGTCGGACAGGGAACCGAACGCGAGTTCACGTACACGGTCGAGATCGAGGACGGCGTCGACACCACCGGCTTCGGCGGTGACGAATCGTACGGACGCATGGTCGATCAGACACTGGCCAATCCCAAGAGTTGGACCAACGATCCCAAGGTCGCGTTCCGGCGCGTCGACGCGGGTGAGCCGGACTTCCGGATCTCCCTGACCTCACAGATGACTATCCGCGAAGGCTGCGGCTACGAGATCGAACTCGAAGGATCCTGCTACAACCCGAGCATGGACCGAGTCCTGCTCAACGAACCGCGGTGGGTTCGAGGCGCCATTTCGTTCCAGGGTGACATCGGTTCGTATCGCCAGTATCAAATCAATCACGAGGTCGGCCATGCCATCGGTTACGCCGCTCATCAGCCGTGCGAGACCGAGGGCGGACTCGCGCCGATCATGATGCAGCAGACCTTCGGAACCGCGAACAACGACATCGCTAGGCTGGATCCCGAGGGCGTCGTTCCGATGAACGGACTCACGTGCCGCTTCAATCCGTGGCCGTACCCCCGAGCGTGACCGGATCAAGAACCCCCTGATCTCGTCTTGAACTAGGAGTGTTTCGCGGTGTCTGCAACACCCGTCGTATTGCCACCACTGGTGGAGCCGGCAGCCGAGTTGAGCCGGGAGGAAGTTGCCCGGTACAGCAGGCACCTCATCATTCCGAACGTCGGCATGACCGGTCAGAAGCGGCTCAAGAATGCACGGGTCCTCTTCATCGGCGCCGGTGGATTGGGTTCGCCTGCACTGCTCTATCTCGCCGCTGCAGGAGTGGGCACGATCGGAATCGTCGAGTTCGACGAAGTCGACATGTCGAACCTGCAGCGTCAGGTGATTCACGGACGTTCCGACGTCGGACGCCCGAAGGCGCTCAGCGCGAAAGAGTCCATTCTCGAGATCAACGAACACGTCGACGTCCGGTTGCACGAGTTCCGCCTGGACAACTCCAACGCGGTCGAGTTGTTCTCCGAGTACGACCTGATCCTCGACGGCACGGACAACTTCGCGACGCGGTACCTCGTCAACGATGCCGCCGTGATCGCCGGAAAGCCGTACGTGTGGGGCTCGATCTACCGTTTCGAAGGGCAGGTCTCGGTCTTCTGGGAAGACGCCCCGGACGGTGCGGGACTGAACTATCGCGACCTCTACCCCGAGGCGCCGCCGCCGGGCATGGTCCCCTCGTGTGCCGAGGGTGGCGTTCTCGGAGTCCTGCCGGCGACCATCGGTTCGATCATGGCGACCGAGGCGGTCAAGCTCATCACCGGAATCGGTGAACCTCTTCTCGGACGCCTGATGATCTACGACGCACTTGCGATGACGTTCCGGACGATCCGCCTTCAGCGTGATCCGACCAGAGTTCCGGTCACCGCCTTGATCGACTACGACGCGTTCTGTGGTGTCGTGTCCGAAGAGGCGAGCGCTGCCGCTGCCGGCTCGACGATCACGGCGCCGGAACTGAAGGCCATGATCGGCGAGGGTCGATCGATCGAATTGGTCGACGTACGAGAACCGGTCGAATGGGACATCATGCATCTGCCGGGGGCGGTGCTGATCCCGAAGGACCGCATCCTGTCCGGTGAAGCCCTGGCAGCCTTGCCGCAGAACAAGCAGATAGTCCTGTACTGCAAGACCGGAATTCGTTCGGCCGAGGCACTGGCCTTTCTCAAGAACGCGGGCTTCGCCGACGCAGTTCACGTTCACGGCGGCGCGATCGCCTGGGCGAACCAAGTGGATGCGAGTCTGCCGGTCTACTAGGCGCGCCTCGCGGGAGGCAGCGGTGCGCACCGGTAGCGTTGTGGTGTGAGCACAGGCCAACCTCCCCAGCACGTGTGCTCCACCTTTGGCCTACGTGAAGTCGACCCCATCCCACTCGGTGCGGATTGGGACGGCGGTTGGCTGTGTGGAGACGTCGTCCTTTCAGCAGTCGCGGATCATGCCCGCGCAGCGTGGTCGGCGAAGGTGCGAGAGAACCTCGAAGTCGACGGTGTTCGACTGGCTCGGCCGGTGCGTTCGACCGACGGTCGGTACGTCGTCTCGGGCTGGCGCGCCGACACATTCATCGTCGGATCGCCGGAACCGCGTCACGACGAAGTGGTCTCGATGTCCTGCCGACTGCATGCGGCGACGGCCTCGCTCGAGCGCCCGCGCTTCCTTGCACAACCGCCGGTGCCGCCGTGGGCCGAGGTCGACGTATTCGTCGCGGCTGATCGCGCGGCGTGGGAGACGGTCCCGCTGAGGATCGCGAAGGGCGTCGAGCAGCTCGAGACGCCTACGCCGGACGGCCGCAAGAGTTTGGAACTGATTGCCGGGCTCGCAACTTTGCGTAAGCCGGTGCAGAGTCCCGACCAGCTCGTGCACGGCGATTTGTTCGGGACCGTGCTGTTCTCGGGCAGTATGGCGCCCGGAATCACCGACATCACGCCGTATTGGCGTCCGGCAGCGTGGGCGGCCGCCGTCGCGGTGGTCGACGCGATCTCGTGGGGCGGTGCCGACGAGGCGTTGGTCGGCCGTTGGGAAGACCTACCTGAGTGGCCGCAGATGCTTCTACGTGCGGTGATGTTCCGCTTGGCCGTTCATGTTCTTCATCCTCGCTCGACGGCGGACGCGTTTCCGGGACTGGCCCGCACGTCCGACATCGTGCGCTTGCTGCTCTAGAGGGCCGCACCTGCACCGAAGTCCGAGACCAGGCCCTCGAACAATTCGCGTGCGGCGTTCGAGGCGGCCACCGTGTCCCCGTCGACGACAGCCTCGACGAGCTTCGCGTGCTGCGAGTGAAATCCCTCACCGGTCGCATCGATGTGCTGTTGAATCGTGGTTTCGATGACCGGGAGCAGGGAGTCGTAGAACTCCAGGTAGACCTCGTTGTGGCTGGCCGCGACTATCGCCCGGTGCAGGGCGACGTCCGCAGTGGTGGCGGCGTCGATGTCCTGGCCTTCCCACGACGCGGTGCGGAGCGCGAGTAAGCGCGTCAGTTCGGCGATGTCGTCTTCGGTTCGGCGTGCGGCGGCGAGAGTGGCCGCGGTGATGTCGAGCGCGCGCCTGAGTTCGAGCACATCCCGCTGGTGGGCGCCGGCAAAGTAGTTGCCGAGAGTGCCGCCGAGGTCGGAGAGGGCAACGACGTAGGTGCCCGATCCCTGGCGACGTTCCAGCATTCCGGCGTGAACGAGCGCCTGGACCGCCTCGCGCACCGTGTTGCGTCCGGTGCCGGTCAGCTCCGACAGTTCCGGTTCGGTGGGGATTTTGGAGCCGATCGGCCAGGTTCCGCTCCGGATTTCGTTGCGGAGTTGTTCGGTGACCTGCGAGATGAGGCTTGCGCGTCGAACGGGTTGCACGTGGTGTTTCCTCGGGTCCGGGTTGTGACTCTGGGTCGTGGTGTGAATGTGACGTTAGAGTACCGCGCTTGTGCGAGTTCGTCCGGTCATCCTATGATTTGCCGGTGACTGCTCAACTGGAGAGAACCGAAACCCACTCGTTGGTACAAGGCCGTGTGCTCGTCTTCGCCGCTATTGCGATGTCTGCGCTCGTACTTCGACTTGCGGTGACCTCCTTCTCGCCGTTGGCGGCAGAGATTCGCGAAGAGATCGGCTTCTCCGCCTCGATCGTCGGCGTCTTCGGCATGGTTCCGACCGCTATGTTCGCGATCTTCGGTCTCATCACCCCGGCCATCGCGAAACGGATCGGGCTCGAACGCACCGCCCTCGTCGCGATGCTGATGGCGGGCGTCGGAATGCTGTTGCGCGCCATGATGTCTCAGACGTGGTCGTTGCTGGCTCTGTCGGCTCTGGCGCTGGCCGGCATGGGAATCGGCAATGTCGTGATCCCGCCGTTGGTCAAGCGGTACTTCTCCGATCGCCTCGCCACCATGAGTTCGGTCTACATCGTGGCCGTGCAGATCGGCACCATCGTTCCGGCGTTCGTCGCCGTTCCGGTTGCCGACGCCTTCGGGTGGAGGTTCTCGATCGGCTGGTGGTCGGCCTTCGGCTTCGCCGCCGCAGTGCCGTGGTTGATCACCCTCGCTCGCTCACGCAAGGCTCGTGCGAACGAAGCCGGGTCCGTCGAGAATGCATCGGATTCTGTTGCGGCAGTGACGGAACAGCCGCGCGGTCAGATCTGGCGTTCGCCCGTGGCCTGGGGGATGGCCGGCATGTTCGGCATGACTTCGCTGATCACCTATTCGATGTTCACGTGGATTCCCTCGATCCTTCGTGATGCCGGCGCCAGCGACGCATTCGGCGGAACCATGGTCGGCATGTTCTCGGTGATCGGGCTCGTCGCAGCTTTCGGGGCACCGACGCTGTGCGCCCGCATGGCCAATCCGTTCCCCGTCGTGATCGCGTGTGCCGTCTGCTACCTCGTCGGAATGGGCGGACTCTACTTCGCCCCGATGGCGGCACCGATCGTGTGGGTTGTCGTCCTGGGCCTCGGCCCGAGTACGTTCCCGATGTCACTCACACTGATCAATCTGCGCACACGTTCGCACATCGGCTCCTCCGCCCTGTCCGGTTTCACCCAGGGCATCGGCTACTCCGTTGCCTGCCTCGGTCCGCTCCTGTTCGGCGTTTTCCATGACGTGTCCGGTGGATACGCTGCGCCGTTCGGCTTGCTCGTCGTCGCGGTGATCGTGGTGCTCCTGGGCGCCTACCAGGCATGTAAGCCTCGGATGCTCGAGGATTCCTGGCACGCACCCGCGAAAAACTAGCTCACACCCGGCCTTGTTACCGGGTGAGGATCAATTGACTTCGCGGTCATCGCGCGCAGCACCGGCGCAATAACAGTTTTCTACCTTTGGGTCTCCAACATATTCAGGAGGCCCTGGTGAGTCATTACATCGAGCATTGGGATGCAGAGGACGTCGACGCCTGGGAATCCGGCGGCAAGGACATCGCGAAGCGAAACCTGATCTGGTCAGTGGTGGCCGAACACGTCGGCTTCTCGATCTGGTCGATCTGGTCCGTGATGGTGTTGTTCATGCCGACGGACATCTACGGCATCGACGCGGCCGGCAAGTTCTTCCTCGTCGCAGTGCCCACACTCGTCGGGTCGGTCCTCCGAATTCCGTACACGGTTGCCACCGCACGGTTCGGCGGTCGCAACTGGACGGTCATGAGTGCGCTGTTCCTCTTCGTACCAACACTTCTCACCCTCTACCTGATGATGAATCCGGGCGCGTCGTACACCACGTTCATGTTGGTGGCGGCCACAGCCGGCATCGGTGGCGGCAACTTCGCGTCGTCGATGACCAACATCAATGCCTTCTACCCGCAGCGCCTCAAGGGGTGGGCGCTCGGGCTCAACGCAGGCGGCGGCAACATCGGTGTGCCGATGATCCAGCTGATCGGCCTGCTGGTGATCGCCACCGTGGGTAACCGAGCTCCGTGGATCGTGTGCGCTGTCTATCTCGTGTTCATCGCGGCCGCTGCCGTCGGCGCTGCACTGTTCATGGACAACCTGGGCAACCAGAAGTCGGACCTGCGCTCGATGGCCAAGGCGCTGAAGTTCTCCGAGTCCTGGGTGATCAGCTTCTTGTACATCGGTACGTTCGGTTCCTTCATCGGATTCAGCTTCGCCTTCGGTCAGGTTCTGCAGATCAACTTCCTCGCCGGCGGTGCCACTCCGGCAGCGGCGGCACTGCATGCGGCACAGATCGCCTTCATCGGACCGCTCCTCGGTTCGATCGCTCGCCCCCTCGGCGGAAAACTGGCCGACCGCATCGGTGGCGGCAAGATCACGATGTGGACGTTTGTGGCCATGGCGTTCGCGGCATCGATCCTCGTGACGGCCGGAACGATGGACGACAACACCGCGGGCGTCGCGAGTGCCGGGATCATGGTGACGTTCGTTCTCGGGTTCATCGCCCTGTTCCTGCTCTCTGGCATCGGAAACGGATCCGTCTACAAGATGATCCCGGCAATCTTCGAAGCGAAGGCTCAGAGCTTCGACCACATGGATCGCAGCGAGAAGGCAACGTGGTCGCGCAGCATTTCCGGCGCGCTCATCGGATTCGCCGGTGCGGTAGGCGGTTTGGGTGGTGTCGGCATCAACCTGGTCCTGCGCGCGTCGTACAGCAGCCCCGCGAAGTCGGCGACCATGGCCTTCTGGGTCTTCCTTGCCTTCTACATCGCCTGCATCGCGGTCACCTGGTTCGTCTTCCTGCGCAAGCCGTCGACGCTGACCACGGACGTCGACGACACGAAGGTCGCCGTCACGGCATGACGACCGCTCCGCAGAATCTCAGAACTCTCTCGTACCTCAGGAAGTAGGCGTCATGAGCAAGTCGGTTGTTGTCATCGGACACGGAATGGTCGGACACCGATTCGTCGAGGCACTGCGTTCGCGCGACGAAGCGAACAACTGGTCGGTGACCGTGCTCTGCGACGAGCAGTACGCAGCGTACGACCGAGTCGGGCTGTCCTCGTACGTCGGAGCGTGGGACCCCAAGGAATTGGCACTGGCCGGAAACGACTACGTCGGCGACAGCCTGGTCGATCTCCGGGTCGGGGAGGGCGCGCTCTCGATCGACAAGGACGCCCGCACGGTCACGACAACCACCGGCAACACGATCTCCTACGACGCTCTGGTGATGGCGACCGGCTCGTATCCGTTCGTACCTCCCGTACCGGGGCACGACGGTGACGGATGTTTTGTCTACCGCACTCTCGACGACCTCGACGGTATCCGGGCTGCCGCCGACAAGGCGGGCCCTGGCGCTGTCGGCGTCGTGGTGGGTGGCGGTCTTCTCGGACTCGAGGCGGCAAATGCGCTCTCGCTCATGGGAATGACGGCACACGTTGTCGAACACAATGCGCGACTGATGCCGATGCAGGTCGACGAGGGCGGCGGCGCGCTGCTCGCCCGGCTCGTCACCGAGCTGGGGCTCACCGTCCACACCGGTGTCGGCACAGCAGGAATCTCTCAGGCCGACAACGGAATTGTGGTCGAGCTGTCCGACGGTTCCACCATCGACGCGTCGTTGCTCGTCTTCTCGGCGGGAGTTCGGCCGCGCGATCAGCTGGCCCGCGACGCCGGCATCGCGGTGGGTGAGCGCGGCGGTATCCTGACCGACCTCGGCTGCGTGACGTCGGATGAGAACGTCTACGCAGTCGGCGAATGTGCTGCGGTGGAGGGTCGTTGCTACGGACTGGTTGCTCCCGGTTACACGACGGCCGAGATCGTTGCCGACCGCCTGCTCGGTGGTGCCGCGGATTTCCCGGGCGCCGACATGTCCACGAAACTCAAGCTCATGGGTGTCGACGTCGCCAGCTTCGGTGACGCGATGGCGACCTCGCCGGGCGCTCTCGAAGTTGTCCTCAGTGACGCATCCAAGGGGACGTACGCGAAGCTCGTCGTCTCCGACGACGCGAAGATCCTGCTCGGCGGCATTCTTGTCGGTGACGCGTCAGCCTATGCGTCGCTGCGCCCGCTGGTCGGTCGCGAATTGCCCGGTGACCCGGCGGCATTGATCTCGCCTGCGGGGGAGAAGCCGGGTGCAGGATCGCTGCCCGACGACGCCGAGGTGTGCTCGTGCAACGCGGTGACCAAGGGTGCCATCTGCGGCGCTATCGCAGCCGGTGCGTGCGACATCGCTTCGGTGAAAGCGTGCACCAGCGCCGGAACCACCTGTGGTGGTTGTCTTCCCACGGTCAAGCAGCTGCTGGCCGATTCCGGCGTCGTGATGTCGAAGGCGTTGTGTGAGCACTTCGCGCAGTCACGCGCTGAGCTGTTCCAGATCGTGCAGTCGACGCAGACCCGAACCTTCTCGGCTCTGATCGCCAAGTACGGGAAGGGAGCCGGCTGCGATATCTGCAAGCCGGTTGTCGCCTCGATTCTGGCGTCGACGGATTCCGATCACATTCTGCACCGGCAACAGGCGTCGCTACAGGACACGAACGATCACTTCCTGGCGAACATCCAGAAGAACGGTACGTACTCTGTCGTCCCGCGGATGCCCGGCGGAGAGGTCACGGGCGAGCAGCTCATCGTCATCGGCGAGGTGGCGCGCGACTTCGGCCTGTACACGAAGGTGACCGGCGGTCAGCGCATCGACTTGTTCGGCGCCCGCGTCGAACAGTTGCCGGCGATCTGGAAGCGTCTCGTCGACGCTGGGATGGAATCGGGCCAGGCATACGGCAAATCTCTTCGTACCGTCAAGAGTTGTGTCGGTTCGAGTTGGTGCCGCTACGGCGTCCAGGACTCGGTGGGCATGGCCGTCGATCTCGAGAACCGCTACCGCGGCCTGCGTTCGCCGCACAAGATCAAGTTCGGCGTCTCGGGTTGCGCCCGTGAATGTGCCGAAGCGCGTGGCAAGGACGTCGGCGTCATCGCGACGGAGAACGGTTGGAATCTGTATGTAGGCGGTAACGGCGGACAGTCGCCCAAACACGCTCAGTTGCTTGCCGGAGGCCTCGACGACGCGACCTTGGTCAAGTACATCGACCGCTACCTCATGTTCTACATCCGCACCGCCGATCGCCTTCAGCGCACCGCGCCGTGGGTCGAATCACTCGAAGGCGGGCTCGACCACCTCAAGGCCGTGATTTGTGAAGACAGCCTGGGAATCGGCGAAGAACTCGAGGCTCTGATGGCCAAGCACGTCGAGGGCTACCAGGACGAATGGGCTGGTGTGCTGGGTGATCCGGAGAAGTTGTCGAGGTTCGTCTCGTTTGTCAACGCACCGGAAGAAGCCGACCCGACGGTTGTGTTCGACGAGACCGGAGTGCGCAAGGTTCCAGTCCTGATGGGTATGCCGAGCATCCCTACGCGCCGGTAATAGTCGCGTAACCCGTGGGAAACACGGGGTCCGTAGAAACGTAGACAAGAACCCGCGCGACGTTGTCGCCGGATCGACAGGAGGACTTCGATGAGTGTCATCGATGCGCAGATCGCCAAGCTGGATTCGGATCGACTCGAATGGACGTCGGCCTGCCCGCTGAGCCATCTGATCCCTGGACGCGGGGTCGCCGTGCTTCTGCGCGGCGGCGAGCAGGTGGCACTGTTCCTACTCGAGGACGGCACGCTGAGAGCCGTCAGCAACTTCGATCCGTACGGACGCGCTGCGGTGATGTCGCGCGGACTCGTCGGCGACCGTGACGGTGAACCGATCGTGGTCTCGCCGCTGCTCAAGCAGGTGTTCTCGCTGGTCGACGGCCGAGCACTGGACGACTCCTCGGTCGCGCTGCCGGTATACGGGGTCCGCGTCTGGGCCGGTGTGGTTCAGGTACACAGCCTACAAATGCAGGGCGTTAGCTCGACTGTCCCCGATGCAGTCTCGTGAGTGACGACATGCCGTTGGCTGGATTCACGGTAGGTATCACCGCTTCGCGCCGCGCCGAGGAATTCGCGACGTTGCTGACTCGTCGGGGAGCCGATGTCGTTCACGCTCCGGCAATTCGAATCATCCCGCTGGCCGACGACCGTGAGCTCGAAAGGGTGACGCAGCAGATCATCTCGGATCCTCCGGAGGTGGTTGTCGCGACTACCGGGATCGGATTCCGGGGGTGGCTGGAAGCCGCCGACGGGTGGGGTGAGGCCGAAAATCTCGGATCCGCGTTGGGCTCGGCTCGACTGCTTGCGCGCGGGCCCAAAGCCAAAGGCGCAATCCGCGCAGCCGACCTGCGTGAAGAATGGTCGCCGGCGTCTGAGTCGTCCGCCGAAGTGCTCGAACATCTTCTTGCAGAAGGTGTTTCGGGCAAGAGAATCGCCGTACAACTGCACGGTGCAACCACTGAATGGGAACCGATTCCGGATTTCTGTCAGGTGTTGCGCGAGGCGGGTGCGGAGGTCATCGCGGTGCCGGTCTACCGATGGGAACCGCCGGAGGATCCGACGCTGCTCGACCGGATGATCGACGCCATCGCTTCAGCCGGAATCGATGCCGTCAGCTTCACCAGTGCACCGGCCGTAGCCTCGATGTTGATGCGGGCCGACCAAACCGGGGATCTCGGCGACATGCTCGACGCGATGCGGGGCCCGGTAGCGGCAATGTGCGTCGGCCCGGTGACGTCGGCGCCGCTCGACGCGTTGAACGTGCCGACCACGGCTCCGGCGCGAGCGCGTCTCGGGGCGCTCGCGCGTCATATCGTCGACGAACTCCCGCAGCGAGCCAACAAGATTCAAGCCGGTGAACATGAAATCAGTATCCGTGGAGGATGCGTCGTCGTCGACGGTGAAGTGAAGCAGTTGCCGCC
The DNA here is from genome assembly GCF_042670865.1 of Rhodococcus sp. NPDC057135. Taxonomy (NCBI): domain Bacteria; kingdom Bacillati; phylum Actinomycetota; class Actinomycetes; order Mycobacteriales; family Nocardiaceae; genus Rhodococcus; species Rhodococcus sp. NPDC057135. The sequence continues at coordinate 148,014 of NZ_JBHUUU010000015.1, read as the reverse complement.
GGCGGCAATGTCGTTGATCCGCACGCTCGGGGCCAGTCCCGGCCGAGTCGTCTCCCGCGACGAGCTCCTCGCTTCACTTCCCGGTGGCGGCGGCGACACCCACGCCGTCGAGACCGCCGTCGCCCGATTGCGCGCGTGCCTCGGCGCACCGAAAGCCGTTCAGACCGTGGTCAAACGAGGCTACCGACTTGCCCTCGACCCCGGCGACTACGTACAGAATTCAGGTGACTATGCAACGCGATGACGACGTACTCGTACTGGTAGCTCACGGCACGCGTAGTGCACGCGGCGTGGAAATGGTTGCCGCACTTGCCGAAGCCGTCGGCAAGCGCGTCGGGCGTACTCGCGTTGCCTTCGTCGATGTGCTCGGTCCGTCTCCTTCGGAAGTTCTCCGGGACACTCCGGGCCGAGCGATTCTCGTTCCCGCTTTCCTGGCGTCGGGCTATCACGTCCACACCGACGTTCGACGCGAAGTAGCGATCAGTGAGCACGCGGCCGTGACCGTGACGCCCGCTCTCGGACCCGATCCGGCCCTGGCGCGGGTACTGCTTGGACGATTGGCCGAGGCGGGGTGGAACCCGGGTGAGGCGATAGTGCTTGCTGCTGCCGGGTCCTCCGATGCCCGCGCCCTACGAGACGTCGAGCGTGCTGCGCTGATGCTCGCCGAAGTGGCGGGAAATCGCGTGGATATCGGGTACATCGCGACCGGAGAGCCGAAGGTAGCCGATGTTGTTGCAGCAGCACGCGTTCGCGGCGCGAAGCGAGTTTTTGTCGCCTCGTACCTCCTCGCGCACGGACTTTTTCACGAAAGGTTGCACGCTGCGGGAGCCGACGGTGTCACCGAACCGCTCGGTGTCGACCAAGGGGTGGTGGACCTTGTCGTGAATCGGTATGAGAGTGCGCGAGGGGAACTAGTATCGCTGCATGACGTCTCACTCCGTAACACCGACGTATGCCGACCTGGTCGCAGCGGTTCGTGAATCCGACGTCAAGGCACAGGCTCTCATCGGTGAACTGACCGAAGAGCAGGCACGTGAGCCGTCGGGGCTACCCGGCTGGAGTCGGGGGCACGTCGTCACCCACCTCTCGCGCAACGCCGACGCGCTGGGCAGATTTGTTGCCGGAGTGCACAGCGGTCAGTCGGGCGAGATGTACCCCGGGGGACCGGACGCGCGCAACGCTGCAATCGACGAAGGTGCCGATCGCCCGGCCGAGTTGTTGGCACTCGACTATCGCTTCTCGGGGACGAGACTGGTCGACGCTTTGGCTGACCTCCCGACAGATCGACTGGACACGCCGGTTCCGTGGCGCAAACCTGTTACTGCTTTCGATCTACCGATCCTGCGCTGGAACGAGATCGAGATTCATTTGCTCGACCTCGACATCGGTTACACCTGCCACGATTGGCCGGCCGCGTTCGTGGAATTCACGCTCGCCAGTCAGTTGGGCGCACTCGAGACGGCTGTTCCGGGTGTTCGAGTGCCGTCACTGTCCGACGCGGAGACCTTGGCGTGGTTGGTCGGGAGGCCGACGAGAGTCGGGCTGCCTACCCTGCCTGCCTGGCCTTTCTGAGATACAGCCTTTCTGCGATACAGCCGTTCTGAGAGTTAGAAGAGGGTGGGGGCGCTGACGTCGTTGCGCGCTTGGGCCAGTCGCGCACTCCACCGCTTCACCAACCACATCTCGACGATCTCGGGTTGGGTGCCGGCGGCATAGGCCCAACTGTCGAGCAGTTCGCAGTACCGTCGGTAGCGGCGCGTCGTGAACCCGGTGACGGAAGGATCCTCGAGCCAGCCCTCGTGGATGAGCGTCGAGACGCCGTACTGGTCGATCATCTGAGCGCGTCGGCCTTCGTCCTGTACGCCCACCGCCCACATGAATGCGGCTATGAGCGATACCCCGACGCCGGGGGTGAGTGGCCAACCCGACCAGGTGTCACGCCGAACTACGGGCATGGACTTGTGTTTCGAACAGTGATCGAGAATGGCTGTGATCTGGGTCAGTGGGTCCTCGTCCTCGCGGTGATGCGGGTTGAAGACGTTGGGGAATCGCCGTGTGAACCGTCTGCTCTCGTGCGAGCCCTGCCAGGCTGCGCAGAGGAACAACAGTCCGAGACCGTCGTGCTGGGCGACGACGAGATCGCTCGACGGGCGAAGGTCGTTGCGTTGAACGATGGCTCGGCCCTCGGTGATCACCTTGCCGTCCAGATCGCGCCCGCGCAGGCTGATCGTGTGGCCGGCATCCTCGAGGTGCGCGTTCCACCAGTCCAGGTCGACGGTCGCTTCGTCGTCGAGGACGTGCAGTGGAAAGGTGCGGGAGCGGCACCACTCGACCAATGCGTCCGGCGGTTCGAATCCTTCGTCGACACGATTCATGGCGCGATGATCCCACGAGTCGCCGACAGAAACCCCGTCGACCTGATCGAACCGGACACTCGCGGTACGCTCCGCTCATGAAATTGGCGTCCTCGCGGGTGCGGCCGGTGCTGTGGATTGCGGCCCTCGCCCTGACGGCCTCGAGTCTGAGCGGATGCATCGGTGCCGTCGACCGGATGGATTTCGAAGATCGGATGCGTGAACGTGGCGGTGGAATGACGTCGGATCTGGTGCGGAACGGGTTCGACAGCCTCGCAGAGCGATACGGCGTCGACGCGGTGGCGGTGACCAGCGTCGACATCAGTCCGATCGAGACGCTCGGCGTCACCGTTCGAGACCCGGGGAAGCCGTCGCAGCTCGACCGGTTCTCTTTCGACGGCGTCATTCTCGGCGAGCCGAGCCCCGTGCAGGTGAGCGTCACCGAAAATCTTGATGCACGATCGTTCACGTTGGATCAAGTACCGGCATTGGCGAACGTCGAGAAGTTGGTCGACGACGCGCTGGCGAGCAGCGGCATCGACGAGGGTGAAGTCACCGGGATCTCGGTCGGTCGCACCGAGGCGATACACGCCTCCGTGATGGTGGAATCCTCACGCTCTCAGGTGCTGGTGGTCTTCGACCCGGACGGAACTCCCTTTCTGGTGCAGCCGCTGTGAGCCGCCGTATCGTTCCGCTGGTCATCTCGGCGGTGGTGATCGTGGTCGTGGGAATCTTTGCCGCACTGTTGTCTTCGGTGATCTGGCCCGGGCAGGTGGCTCACTTGGCGCCGATCTTCTGTGAAGATCCGACATCGAGCGCGATGGTCGTCTCGGATACCTTTACCGACGGCGACGGTACGTCCACCAATTTCACCCTGTATTGCGTCGGGCCGCGCGGTCAGACCGTCGATGCCGGTTGGCTGCTTCCGTTCGTGGTGCTGTGGGGCGTGTATTCGCTGGTTCTCGCGGTCGGTGTCGCCGTGATCGTGCTGGCGGGCATCGGCCGGCGTAGGCGCCGGAACAGTCTCGGGGTCAGCGATGCCCCGGCGGCGTCGTCCTATCGGGAGTTCTGACCGCGGGGTGCTTGTCCCGATCAGTCTGGGAGGACGATCAATTCGGCGACGGCGCCGTTTTGTGCGTGTGCCGGCACGAGGGCAAACGCCGAGCGTCCGATCAACCCTGCAAGGTGCGCGGTACGCACGGACGGATCGGCTCGCCAGCGACCGTCGGGGGATTGTATGACCGGAAGTAGGCGTACCGCATCGGAACTCACCGCAGCAGCGTTCTCGATGATGCCGAGCAGCGGCGGCGGCGTCTCGCGCCCGGTCAGGGCGGCCACGACGGTAGGCAGCATCGTCAACAGGGTGGTCACTGCGGCGTAGGGGTTGCCGGGGAGGCCGAGAACCACCCGACCGCTGGGCAGGACCGCCGTTATCTGAGATCCGCCCGGGCGCGAGGCAACCCGGCCGACGATCGTGCGAGCGCCGAGTCGATCGAGTGCACTGCGCATTTCGTCGGCCGCGCCGCCACCCGTCGCACCGATGACAACAAGCAGGTCCTGTTCGGTCGCATCCGCGAGCACACGCTCGAAACTGTCCGCCGTGTCGCGCAGGTGCGAATTCGACTCGCACCGTACGCCGTTGCGTTCGAGCAGGTAGGGAAGAATTCCGCCGACGGAGTCGCGGGTCTGACCTTCACGCAGTGGGCCTCTCTGCCGGATCTCGTCGCCGGTGACTATCAGGCGTGCCCGGACCGGACCACGGACGAGGGCGGCGAAGACTTCGCCGCTGGCAGCCGCCGAGATCACCGACGGGGTCACCGCGGTGCCAGTCGGGGCAATCGTGAATCCGGTGGTCCAGTCTTCCCCTCGCGGGCGAGCATCGTTGCGGTACGGCGCATCCGGCAGTCGTCGCAGTATCCGAGTTGGCTCGTCGAGGGACAGGTACTCGTCCCGAATCACCGAGGTGGCACCGGTGGGCAGGTGCGCTCCCGTGGCAATGCGGATCGCTTCGCCTTCGCCGAGTTCGAGTTGCCCGTCGGCGCCCGCGATGCGGATCTCGGTACGCACCCGCCACGGACCCTCGCCGGAGACGGCGTACCCGTCCATCGCCGAGACATCGGATCGAGGAAGATCACCCAGGGCGACGAGAGGCTGCGCGAGGGTCGCTCCCAGACTGTCGGCGAGGTCGGCCCGGTGCGGGGACAGCGGTGTCAAGGCGTTCGTGACGGCGATGCGGGCTTGATCGATCGTCAGGCGCGGATGCCTTCGCGCGCGATCGATGTCCGCCGGTGTGTCGCAGTCGGTGGTACCAGCCACACGCAGGGTCGAGAACGGTTCGGTGACAATTGCTTTCATCGGTTGGTTCTCGAGCCCTGAGCTTTCACGCAAAGTGGCGAGGCGCTTTCGGAGTTCACGAACAGTCCAGGCGGAGAACAGGAATTGGGTTCGGTTGGTCTCGTCCACCGCGCACGTGATCGGATTGTCCGTCGACGTCGCAGCGATCAACGCGTCGACCGATTCGGCCTCGATGTGCGGTAGATCGGATGCCAGCACGACCACCAGAGCGTCTTCAGTCAACCCGGATGACAACCCGGTCGCGGACAACCCCGCCCAGATCGCCGCAACGGGTCCGGCGCCGATCGGAGATTCCTGCGTCTGGGTGATGCGCGCATCCAGTTCGGGTCGATGCGGACCGACAACGACGACGGCGTCCAGATGCGCCGTCGCTGAAAGCGCGATGTCGAGGAGCCTGCGGCCGTGAACGAGCAGGCCAGGCTTGTCGACACCACCCATTCGGGTCCCGCGACCACCCGCCAGAATGACGGCGGCAGTCGGCGGCGTGATGGTCATACCTCCATGCTGCCCCATCGCCCGGGTCACGACGACCGGTGACACGTGAATCAGAAGTGATACCGAGCTTTCTTCAGGTCGATCCGACCGTCCTTGATCGGCACGCCTTCGAGTTCGAGCTTGGCGATCTGACGATGGGCCAGGTGCGCCGACGGTTTGCCGGAGGCACCGAGAACCCGATGCCACGGCAGATCGGCAGAGTCGGTCCGCATGATCCAGCCGACCGTACGAGCACTGGAAAGTCCTGCGGCGTCGGCGATGTCGCCGTACGTCGCCACGAAGCCGGCGGGAATCGAGGCGATGAGTCGCCTTACCTCTTCGATCTGCTCTTCCGTGGTGGCTGCCATCGGGCCCTCGTCAGAGCACTGTCCGGACGAGGGTCGCCACCTCGTCGGCCCGCACGTGCGGGACCATGTGGTCACAATCGAATTCGACACTGGTCAGATTTTCACCGAGGCGTTCGGTGAGTGCTGAGCGGAACTCGTCGGTGACATAGGGAGGCTGAACCTTCATTGCCTGAACCAGCACGGTCGGCATCGATGACGGTGGCAGCACGATCGGGCGAGCGAGTTCACCCCACCCGGTCACGATCGCAGGGGTGGACAGGCGCCAATTGACGCGCCCGTTGCCCAGTTGGATCAGGTGCTCGGCCATCTCGATGTCGAGATCCGGGGTGGGAACCTCACCCCACGAGCCGTGAATCTTCTCGGAGTAAGCCTCTGCCGCATCGGTGTAATCCGGTGAGCCGATTGTGAGTTCGGCCACTTCCTGCATGAAAGTCGGATCCAAACCGATCGCCGGGTCGAGCAGGACGAGCCCACGAACGCGTTCCGGTGCGGTGGCCGCGAGGTGCAGCGCCAGCATTCCGCCGAACGAATGCGCGAGGATCACCACCGGTCCGGTGGCATGTTCGTCGAGCGTCTCCAGCAGGCTGGCCACGTGGGATTCGATGTTCCACGGGGGAGCCCAGGTGGAACGCCCGTGACCGCGCAGATCGGGCGAGATCCAGCGCGCTTCGGGCAGTTGGTTCTCGGCCATCGACTGCCAACGCCGGCCGTGACCGGTCAGGCCGTGCAGCGAAAGGATCTCCGGCGCCCCGACGGGTCCGTAGAGATACGTATGGAGTGCAGACACACGAGCAATCATGCCGGATGTGGGCGATGCATGAGTTGTCGGTGCGCTCTGGTGGAATGCCTGGGTGAGTGAGACGGCAACACGCAGCAAGGTCACCATTCCGCGGGCGCGGTTGGTGCACCGAACTGCGCCGTCTCCGATACCCCGAACGTGGGACGAAGGGACGGCGCGGCTGTTCGCTCCGTCGTCAGAAGATCCGTTCCAGCTCGCATTCGGCCCGGCGTCATTCGGCTCGGCGTCATTCGGCTCGGCGGCCGCCTGGAATCCCTGGCAGGTGCTCGGCAGCCCAGGAACCGGCAAGACGTCCCTTCTCGTGGATCTGGCAGTGCAGAAGATCTCCGGTGGCGAAGATCCTGAATCGGTCCTCGTGCTCACCCAGTCACGCCGGGCAGCGACGCAGGTCCGTGAGCAGATCACAGCCGGATTGCTCGGGTACGAACAAGAACGCGGACCGCAGGCAACTCGAGAGCCGTTGGTCCGCACCGTTCACTCCTACGCCTTCGCCGTTCTTCGGCTTCAAGCCGCAGCACACGGCAACGCGCCGCCGCGCCTGATCACCGGCGCCGAGCAGGATTCGGTGCTGCGAGAGATGTTGCGCGGCGACATCGAAGACGGTGCACTCCGGTGGCCGGAGCGCCTGCGACCCGCGCTGGGCTTGAACGGCTTTGCCGTCGAACTCAGAGACCTGATGCTGCGTGCCAACGAACGCGGACTCGGTCCCGAAGATCTGGTCAAGCTCGGTAAGAAGCGCGGCCGACCAGAGTGGGTGGCGGCCGGCCGGTTCGCCGAGGCTTACGAGCAGGGTGTGCTGCTGCGCGGAAGCGTCGGCGTCGAGGCTCCGGAGGCCACAGCGCCGGCACTGGACGCAGCTGAGTTGATCGGCGCCGCGCTGACCGCGTTTGCCACCGACCCCGAGCTGCTCCGCTCCGAGCGCGCCCGCATCCGGCACCTCCTGGTCGACGACGCGCAGCACCTGGATCCTCAGGCGGCGCAACTGGTTCGACTGATCGGAACCGGAACCGCAGGCACTGTGATCGCCGGCGATCCGGATCAGTCGGTCTTCGGGTTCCGCGGTGCGGATTCGGCGTTCCTGCTCGGACTCGCCGAGCGCGGAGACGAGCGCCAGATCGTCCTGCCCACCACGTTTCGAAACAATGCCGACGTCGCGTCGATCTCGGCCAAGATCGCTGCGCGGCTGCCCGGCAACCTCGCTCACCGCATCGCGGTTCCGTCCGATCTCACCGATGAGGACCCCGGACGGGCGTCGGTGCGTGTTCTCGGCACGACGGCCAAAGAAGCGGCCGTTGTCGCAGATACCTTGCGCCGTGCGCATCTGCTGGACGGGATTGCGTGGTCCGACATGGCAGTCGTCGTGCGGTCGGTCCCGCGCACCCTTGCCCCTCTCCGGCGGGCCCTGCTCGCAGCGGGGGTGCCCGTCACCACTGCTGCCACCGAATTGCCGCTCGCCAGACAACACGGCGTGTCCGGCCTGCTCCTGGTCCTTCGGGCGCTCGGCGGCGATCAGTTCACCGGAGACGACGCTCTGGCCCTGATGGCCGGCCCCATCGGCGGCGCCGAACCGGTCACTCTGCGTCGGTTGCGTCGTGGTCTGCGCCGCGTCGAGTTGGCGTCGGGAAGTGATCGGGACTCGTCGGAGTTGTTGCGGCTGATCCTGATCGACGAGGATCGCGCGCAGTCCAAGCGGCTCATGGGCAAACTGACGGACGTCGAGGCTGCCGCCCTGAATCGAGTGCTGTCGGTCCTTCGCAAGGCCCGGGTACCTCTCGAGCGTGGTCTCGGGGTCGAGGAAGTCCTCTGGGCGGCCTGGCAGGCGACGGGACTGGAACGGCGCTGGGCGGCTGCGTCGGCGCGCGGGGGTCCTATCGGCTCACAAGCCGATCGCGACCTGGACGCCGTCGTCGCACTCTTCGACGCGGCCGCCAACTACGTCGACCGGCTGCCGCGTTCGCAACTCGCCGGTTTTGTCGACTACTTGACCAGCCAGGAGATACCGACCGACTCGCGGAGCCGATCGGTTATCGCTCCAGACGCCGTCACCGTGGTCAGCGCTCACGCCGCGGCGGGTCGCGAATGGGCCGTCGTGGCGGTGGCGGGTGTGCAGGAAGGGCTCTGGCCGAGTTTGCGGGCACGCGGATCGCTGCTGCGCACCGAAGCACTGATCGACCTGGTCAACGGAGTCTCGGACGGCAGTGACTCGGCTGCTGAACGACTCTCGCGAACCGCGCCCCTGCTGGCCGAAGAACGCAGGTTGTTCCTGGTCGCCTGCAGCCGTGCTCGTCGCCGTCTGCTGATCACCGCAGTCGAATCGGCCTCGGGAGACACCGATCTGGTGCCTTCGCGGTTCGTGGACGAATTGATCCGTGGTGACGCGTACTCGGACGACCCGACTTCCGATCTCGACGTCGTTGCACCGGAGACCGGAGATACCCGGGTTCTGTCGCTGCCGGCACTGGTCGCACAGCTTCGCAGCGTGGTGTGTGATCCCGACATCGCGCATTTCGACCCCGAGAAGCACTCCCGTGCCGCACACCAGTTGGCGCGTCTGGCTGCTGCTGGAGTACGAGGCGCTCATCCGGATCAGTGGTACGGCACAGCCGAGCCGAGCATCGCTGCTCCCATGTGGCAACCCGAGGACGGACCGGTATCACTCTCGCCGTCCACCATCGAGCTTCTCGAAACTTGCCCTCTTCGATGGGTGTTCGAGCGTCATGGGGGCAGTGACGGCGACAACACTCACGCGATCGCCGGCACCCTGGTCCATACCTTGGTGCAGGCGCTGGCCGGCCGGATTCCACCGGAGCAGGTCGAGAAAGCACTCGAAAATGCCTGGGAGTCGATCGATCTGGGTTCGCAGTGGTACTCGCGCCGCGAACTCAATCGAACGCGCGAGATGCTGGCGACCTTCACCGCCTGGATGAACGCGACTCGCGGTGAACTGACCGAAGTCGGCGTCGAGGTCGCGGTGGAGGGTGTCCTCGAACCGCGCGAAGAAGGAGCGCCTGCAGTCAAGCTTCGCGGCCGGATCGACCGGCTCGAGCGTGACACCGAAGGCCGCCCGGTCGTCGTCGACGTCAAGACTGCGCGAAATCCCGTCAGCAACGAGGCCGCCCAATCTCACGCGCAGTTGGCGGCGTACCAGGTCGCAGCGGCCGAGGGTGCGATAGCAGGCGAACCGGCGACACAACCCGGCGGCGCACGCCTGGTATTCGTGGCCAAGTCCAACAAGAAAGACGGTGCGGCGCAGCGAGTTCAGCCGCCGTTGACTGCCGAAGCAGTCGAGATGTGGCGTGACGTCATTCACAACGCCGCGGCAGCGACCCAAGGACCCGAGTACCTGGCCAGGGTCAACGACGGATGTAGACATTGCCCGGTGCGTTCGAGTTGCCCGGCACACGACGAGGGACGACAGGTGAGTAACTAAGTGGCTGCCGCGACGCAGAAGGCACGCCGACCGAAGATCGACCCTGTCGACCTCGCGGTCGCGCTCGGTCAGCACCCGCCGACGCCGGAACAGGCGGCAGTGATCGCCGCACCGCTCGGTCCGACATTGGTGGTCGCCGGTGCCGGTGCCGGTAAGACCGAGACGATGGCTGCTCGCGTCGTGTGGCTGGTGGCCAACGGCTTCGTCGATCCCGAGGCCGTTCTCGGATTGACCTTCACGCGCAAAGCGGCGCAACAGCTCACGTCGCGAATCCGCAAGCGCTTGGCGCGACTGGCGGGTTCGGACGTGCTGCGGGCACTCGACCCGACCGGCGGAGTGCGTTCACGGATTCTGGCAGGGGAACCCGAAGTCAGTACCTACCACGCTTACGCGGGACGGTTGCTGTCCGAACACGGACTCCTGTTGCCCATCGAACCCTCGGCGACGCTGCTGTCCGAGACCGAACTGTGGCAGGTTGCGCACCGCGTCGTGAGCGGCTGGGACAGCGATCTGGACACCGACAAAAATCCGGGGTCGATCACCGAAACCGTTCTGGCCCTTGCCGGTCAGTTGGCGGAGCATCTGGTCGATCCCGAGCAGCTGCTCGAGGCTCACACCGAGTTGGACAAGCTGATTCACACTCTGCCTGCCGGTCCGAAACAGCGGGGTGGACCGAGCAAGGAATTGCTGAATTACCTTGATGTGCAACACAAACGCATCGATCTACTGCCCCTCGTCGCCCGGCTTGGCGAGACGTTGCGGCGCGAAGGAGCACTGGACTTCGGAAGTCAGATGTCGCTGTCGGCGCGGGTCGCTTCCGAGCATCCCGAGGTCGGGCAGACCGAGCGTGAGCGCTTTCGGGTGGTTCTTCTCGACGAGTACCAGGACACCGGCCACGCTCAGCGAGTGTTGTTGTCGTCGTTGTTCGGTGGGGGAGCAGACGGCCGGTTGGCGTTGACGGCCGTCGGCGATCCGATGCAGTCGATCTACGGTTGGCGCGGCGCGTCGGCGGCCAACCTGCCTCTGTTCGCAACCGATTTCCCGCTCGCCAACGGAAAGCCGGCTCCGACACTCGAACTGCTGACCAGTTGGCGCAACCCGCCGGAGGCTCTCGAGCTGGCCAACCTGTCTTCGGCGCCGTTGCGTCGACGCGGCGTGGCCGTCAGCACTCTTCGTGCGCGGCCAGGAGCCGTCGCCGGAGATGTTCGACTGGCGTTGCTCGGTGACGTCGAACAGGAACGTCGGTGGGTGGCGGAGAAGATCGCCGAAGAATACGAGGCGGCACGTGCCGAAGACCGCCCGACGCCCACGGCAGCGGTGTTGATCCGCCGAAACGCGGACGCTGCCCCGCTGGCCGAAGCTCTGCGGTCCAAAGGTCTGCCGGTCGAAGTGGTCGGCCTCGGTGGGCTACTGCACACACCTGAGGTGGCGGACGTGATCGCCATGCTCCGAGTGGTCGCCGATCCACTGGCGGGCAGCGCAGCGGTTCGGTTACTCACGGGAGCGAGATGGCAAATCGGGGCGAAGGACCTCGCCGCACTCTCGCAACGCTCCCGCGAGCTCGCCATCTCCGCGGGATACGGAACGGCAGGTGCGGTCACCGACGCCGAGGCGCTCACCTCGGCGGTCCACGATGCATTGCCGGGGGAGAACGCCGAGCAAGCAGGTTTGGTCGATTCGATCTCCGATCCAGGTCCGGCGGAACGCTATTCAGCCCTCGGGTACACACGCATCAACGCGATAGCAGCAGAGTTGGCGTCGTTGCGCGAACGCATCGGCCAACCGCTCACCGAATTGGTGGCGGAGGTCGAGCGGGTGCTCGGTATCGGAATCGAGGCGGGAGCGCGGACCCGAGTCGGTGTCGTCGGCACCGCAGGCCGTGAGCATCTCGACGCGTTTGCCGACGTCGTCGCCAATTACGCGACGCGTCCGACGGCCAATCTGACCGGGATGCTCGCATTCTTCGCGGCCGCCGAACAGATCGAGAAGGGCCTGACCCCGGGCGAGGTGGAGGTGGCGCCGGATCGCGTGCAGATCTTGACCGTGCACTCGGCGAAGGGTCTGGAATGGGAAGTGGTCGCGATCCCGCATGTCAGCGACGGGGTGTTCCCCTCGTCCACCGCGTCCGGGTCCTGGCTCGGTGCGCTCGCCGAACTGCCACCGTCGTTGCGCGGTGACCGGGCCGTCGACGCGGATTCGGCGGACGGCGTGCCCGTGCTCGACCTCGAGGAGTTGTACAACCGCAAGGACCTCGAGAACGCGATAACGGCTCACAAGAAGGCACTGTCCAACCGTCGACTGGACGAGGACCGTCGATTGTTCTACGTCGCGTTGACCAGAACCGAACGGGCACTGTTCATCTCGGCTCATCATTGGGCGGAATCCGGTTCGGAACCGAAGGGGCCTTCGGAGTTCCTGGACGAGCTGCATCAGATGGTCACTGCCGAAAACGACGCCGGTGAAGACGGTTCACGCGGTCCGATCGGCGTTGTGGAGGAATGGGCGCCGGCACCGGAACCCGACACCGAGAACCCGTTGGCCTCCACGCCCCGGACGGCGCAGTGGCCACCCGATCCGCTGGGTGCGCGCCGCGGGGCCGTCGAGGCGGGAGCCGCGAGCGTCCTGTCCGCTCTCGCTTCGCTGCCGCAAGACAGCGAAGAGACGGAAGAACCGGAGGACGATCCGGAAAACTGGGCATCGGATGTCGACGTTCTCTTGGCCGAGCGCGAAGCCCGGGCAAACGCGCGTGCCGAAGTGATTCTCCCCGCCCAGCTTTCGGTGACTCAGCTCGTCGACCTCAAAGCCGACCCGGACGAACTCGCGGCACGTCTGCGTAGACCACTGCCGTACCCACCGAATCCGCTCGCTCGGCGAGGCACGGCTTTTCACGCCTGGATCGAGCGAAGGTTCGGTGCGACCCGGCTGTTGGATCTCGACGAACTACCCGGCGCCGCGGATACCGGCGCGGGCCCCGAGACCGATCTGGTGAAACTTCAAGATGCATTCCTGCGGTCCCCGTGGGCCAATCGCAGCCCGATCGAAGTGGAGGTTCCCTTCGAGACTTCTATCGCGGGAACGGTTCTGCGGGGCCGGATCGATGCCGTGTTCGCCGACCCGGACGGCGGTTGGACGGTGATCGACTGGAAGACCGGTGCCGAACCTTCGGCCGCCAACGAGGACGCGGTTGTCATGCAGTTGGCCGCGTATCGAGTGGCCTGGGCCGAATTGATGTCGGCCAGAGCTCGTTCGGCGGGGCGCAACGAACAGTTCCCGGCAGACAAGGTGCGCGCGGCGTTTCACTACGTGCGATCGGGTCGCACCATCGCCCCCGAGAACCTGCCGGACGGTGAGGCTCTCGCGCACCTCATCCGAACGGCAGGCGCGCAGGACTAGCCGGCGTTTCGACGAGCCTTGAGCGCTTCGGTCACCAGCGGAACCTGCAGGGGGAGACGTGCAATCGAACCGATCTTCTGCGGTGTGGACGTCTTCGGGCTTCGGCACCAGTCGATCGCCATCTGAATGTTGGCGGGGAAGACGGCAACAAAGAGCGCGGCGGCAAGGCCCGCACCGAGCTTGCGAGTCTTCGGCACGGCCAAGGCCGCGCCGATCGCCAATTCCGCGACGCCCGACACCTGCGTGTAGGTGCGCGCCTGACCGGGAAGCTGGCGGGGAACGGTGCTGTCGAAGAAGGAGGGCGCAACAAAATGCATGGTCCCGGCGCCGAGAAGGATGGCCGACAAACGAAGAGCGGCTGCTTGGCTGGGAGTGGACGTCGAACTGGTGAAAGGCATTTGCCCAGCCTGCCTCACAGTGGAACTTCTTGCCAGTAACGGCACCACTACCGGTCCGCTATTCGGCGCCCGAGTTCCGAAGTCGATCTTCGAGGGTTACGCTGCCTGCCGATGTCCGTGTAGGTATTTCGTAAGTTCGAGTGAGAGAGTCGATGTATGGCCGGTAAGCTCCGGGCGCGTTTGACCAGGTCGGAAGCATTGACCGATCAACCTGACTTCGCCCTTGTCGGGGTGCTGCGAATTCCCCAGCTGCAGACCAGTCCAGCTCGGGCGATCTACAAGCGAGTTCTCATCGCATTGGGTGCTCTCGGCGCCGCCGTGTTGATCGTGTACATCGATCGTGCGGGCTACCGTGACGCTCAGGACAACGAACTTTCCCTGCTCGACTGCATCTACTATGCGACGGTTTCGCTCTCGACCACCGGCTACGGCGACATCACCCCGTTCACGCCGTCCGCGCGCCTGGTCAACGTCCTGTTGATCACGCCACTTCGAATCTTCTTCTTGATCGTGTTGGTCGGCACCACACTTTCAGCTCTGACCGAGAGTTCGCGTCAGGCGTTCAAAATTCAGCGTTGGAGGCAGCACGTGCGTAATCACACCGTCGTCGTCGGATACGGAACCAAGGGACGCACGGCAATCGAAGCCATGCTCGGGGACGGTGTGCCGGCGTCGGAGATCGTGGTCGTCGACACCGATCAGGCCGTGCTGGATTCCGCTGCCAGCAAGGGGTTGGTGACGGTATTCGGTTCGGCTACGAAATCGGATGTACTCCGGTTGGCGGGCGCGCAGAATGCGTCGTCGATCATCGTGGCAACCAACCGCGACGACACCGCAGTGCTCGTGACGCTGACAGCTCGGGAAATTGCGCCGAAGGCCAAGATCGCCGCAGCCATCCGTGAAGCCGACAATGCGCATCTCCTGCGTCAGTCCGGCGCAGACTCGGTGGTCGTCTCGTCGGAGACGGCCGGCCGACTCCTCGGCATCGCGACCACGACGCCGACCGTCGTGGAGATGATCGAAGACCTGCTGACTCCGGAAGCCGGATTCGCGATCGCCGAGCGTGCTGTCGAGCGTGACGAGGTCGGTGGCTCTCCGCGTCATCTCTCCGACATCGTGCTCGGAGTCGTTCGCGACGGTCGTCTGGTTCGCGTCGGTTCGCCCGAGGTGGACGCCGTCGAGGAGAACGATCGCCTGCTGTACATCCGCCGCGTCACGAACTGAGTGCTACCGAGCTTCGTGCGCGCAGTAATGTCGTGAGCGTGAACGACTTCCAGCTGACCGAAACACCTCTGCTCTCACGTTCGAGCGTCGGCCGCGCCGAGGAATTGCGGTCGGACGCCGCTGCACTGACCACGGGGTGGGCGGATGCGCTGCTTCTACGGGTGAATTCACGGGGGCAGGTCAAGGTGTCGCCGGAAGGTCAATTGGTCTTCGCCGAGGCAACCGAGTTGGGACCCGAACCGGTGCGCGGTGCGGTGTTCCTGGGAATTCGCGAGAATCGCCACGTGTGGGCAGTGCGGGTGTCGCTGCTGGCGGGCACGTTGTCCGAATTGCGGATGCTCGGCGGAACACTCGACGACGCGGACGCCGGCCTGTTGACCGGTGCCGTCGCGATTCTCAACTGGCACGACAGTGCCGGATTCAGCGCTATCGACGGCGCACCGAGTGAGCCCACCATGTCCGGCTGGTCTCGCATCTCCACGTCCACGGGCCACGAGGAGTTTCCCCGAACCGATCCGGCGGTCATCTGCCTGGTGCACGACGGCGGCGATCGAGTTCTGCTCGCGCGTCAGCCGACCTGGCCGCAGCGGCGTTTCTCGATTCTCGCGGGATTCGTCGAGGCCGGGGAGTCGCTCGAAACATGTGTTGTCCGCGAGATCAAGGAAGAGGTCGGTATCGACGTGCACAGCGTCCGATACCTCGGCAGCCAGCCCTGGCCGTTCCCGCGATCGGTGATGTTGGGCTTTGCCGCAATCGGCGATCCCGCCGCTCCGCTGCTGTTCGCAGACGGCGAGATCGCCGAGGGCACCTGGTTCACCAAGGACGAGGTGCGTGCCGCTCTCGAACTCGGCGACTGGGGTTCGGAAGCGGACGCGCCACTGCTGCTGCCCGGATCGATCTCCATCGCTCGCGGAATGCTCGAGAGCTGGGTCAAATAAGGGCTGGGTCAAGTAGCAGCCGGAGAAGACCTACAGACCCAGAGCCTGCTTGACCTGGTTGAGCGACGGGTTGGTCGCGACGCTGCCGTCGCCGTACTTCACGGTCGGAACGACGTGATTGCCACCGTTGACGCTGCCGACAAAGTCAGCTGCTGCCGGATCGTTCTCGATGTCGATCTCGGTGTACTCGATCCCCGACGCGTTGAGCTGCGTCTTGAGGCGGCGGCAGTAGCCGCACCACGTGGTCGAGTAGATGGTCAGGGCAGGCGCGTTTTCGGTAGAAGTCACGGCCGATATAACACCACGACCGAGAGCGTTGTTCCGTATCGGCCCGTGTTCTCTTGCCCACATACCGTCGGGCGCGGCGATTGGAGTGTCGGAACGTCCTGCCATGATGGTGCCCATGCCTGCGGACACCGGACTGGATCCAGAACAATCGGCCGCCGTGCTCGCGCCACGCGGCCCGGTGTGCGTCCTCGCGGGCGCTGGAACAGGCAAAACCCGCACCATTACACGTCGGATCGCTCATCTGGTTGCCGACGGTCATGTGTCGGCCGGTCAGGTGCTTGCCGTGACATTCACCGCTCGTGCGGCCGGGGAAATGCGTGGGCGTCTCCGTGAACTGGGCGTCGGCGGGAGTGGGCCGCAGGTCCAGGCTCGAACCTTTCACGCCGCTGCTCTGCGGCAACTGAAGTACTTCTGGCCGCAGGTTGTCGGTGACACGCCCTGGCGTCTGCTCGACCGAAAGTTCGCAGTTGTCAGTAGCGCCGCAGCTCGGGTGGGATTGTCCACCAGCACTGAAAGCGTCCGGGACCTCGCCAGCGAAATCGAATGGTCGAAGGCTTCGCTGATCGCGCCGGAGGACTACCCACGAGCGATCGCCAAGATTCGCCGTGAGGCACCGGTCGACGCCACCAAGGTGGCCCAGGTTTATGCGGCATACGAAGAGCTGAAAGCGCGCGGCCAGGACGGCATGCTCCTGGACTTCGACGATCTCCTACTTCACACAGCGGCAGCTCTCGAAGAGCATTCGACGGTCGCCGACGAGTTCCGCGAGCGGTATCGCTGCTTCGTCGTGGACGAGTATCAGGACGTCACCCCACTTCAGCAGCGAGTGCTCGACGCCTGGCTGGGGGACCGCGACGACCTGACCGTGGTGGGCGATGCGAATCAGACCATCTACTCCTTCACCGGAGCCACCCCGAACTACCTGTTGGACTTCTCCCGCAAATTCCCCGAGGCGACTGTCGTCCGGCTCGAACGCGACTACCGCTCCACACCTGAGGTCGTGTCGTTGGCGAACCGCGTGATCGGTGCGGCGCGCGGGCGGATCGCCGGGACGCGTCTGCAGCTGATCGGGCAGCGCGCACCGGGGCCCGAGCCGGAGTTTATGGAGTTCGACGACGAGCCGGCCGAGGCGCTCGGCGTTGCGCGGGCGATCAAACGGCTGATCGCGGCAGGCACCCCCGCCGCCGAGATCGCTGTTCTGTACCGGATCAATGCCCAGTCCGAGGCGCACGAGCAGGCGCTCACCAAGCTCGGCATCCCGTTCCAGGTGCGCGGTGGAGAGGGCTTCTTCACTCGCACCGAGGTCCGTCAGGCAGTGGCGGCGCTGCGCCAGGCTGCCGGACGCGACGACCTCCCCGAAGGTGCAGACAATGGCGAAGCGCTGGTCTCACTCGTTCGCGCCGTACTCGCTCCGCTCGGCCTGACCAACGAGGAGCCTTCGGGTACTCAGGCACGCGAACGCTGGGCGTCGCTCTCGGCTCTCGTGGCGCTGACCGAAGAACAACTCGTCCACGAACCCGAACTCACGCTCACCGGGCTCCTGCAGGAGCTCACGGCCCGAGCCGAGGCGCGGCACCCACCGACCGTGCAGGGCGTGACGTTGGCTTCGCTCCACGCGGCCAAGGGACTCGAATGGGATGCGGTGTTCCTGGTCGGCCTCAACGACGGCACCCTGCCGATCCAACACGTTCTCGGCGACGCCAATTCGGGTGCCGACGACGTAGCGGTGGAGGAGGAGCGTCGGCTTCTCTACGTGGGGGTGACCCGCGCTCGTGAGCATCTGCAGCTGTCGTGGGCGCTGGCCCGCAACGAGGGCGGACGCAAGTCCCGTCGCCGGTCGAGATTCCTCAACGGACTCATCCCGGAGGACTCGCCGGCCTCGCGGGTCGCCGCGCCGTCATCGGGGAACAAGAAGCGTCCGCGCTGCCGCGTGTGCGGTAAACCGCTGATCGGAACGTCGGCGACAATGCTCGGACGCTGCGAGAAGTGCCCGTCCAATGTCGACCTGGAATTGCTCGAACATCTCAAGGCCTGGCGTCTGGACAAATCCCGTGAACTCAAAGTTCCGGCCTATGTCGTCTTCAGTGACAACACACTGATGGCTATTGCCGAACAACGACCACAAGACAATCGTGGACTGGTCTCGATTCCCGGAATCGGGCCGAAGAAACTCGACAATTTCGGCGAAGACGTACTTGCTGTCATTCGCGGTGAACTGCGAGCGGCAACACTCGATATCTGACAACACATCTGAATCGACAACCGTGAGTTACATAACCGCAGGTCAAAAATAGGTTGTGCAGATTCGAGAGATTCTCTACTCTGGTTTTCAGTGTTACGGGGCAACCTGTGCGCAGAAACTATCCGGACCGACACGAAATGGAGGTGGCAAATAAATGACGAACTTGATCTCTTACGAAGCGTGCGCAAGCGCAAAGTTCGCTGTTGCCGCCCCCATGCTGCCGCGTGCAGCGGGATGGGCGCAGCATGCGTTCCGCCTGCGCCCTCAAGCAGCAGCAAAGAAAGCAGCTGTCGAGTCCGTGTTCTTAAGCCATCGAGGTATTTCTCGGTAGGACACATCCGTTCACTTACGGCCACGGACCCGCAGCCCCTGCGGACCGTGGCCTTTGTGTTGGATACCCCTCTTGATCTGGTTTCCGACTCGGCTCAGGTTCGCACCCATCGAACCCATATCGTGCGACACAGTTTCGCATCCGAGCACTAGGAGACCGAGTTGTCTGCCCAGACAATCCGCGTGGAATCCGAAAACTCCACCACTGCAGCAACATCCACCGACGTCACTTCGGCTGCAGTGACATTCATCGAGGTCGCCTCCACCCGCCGCGACCTGCCGTGCCGGGCATCCAACCCCGATCTCTGGTTCGCCGAAGCTCCGGCCGAACTCGAGCAGGCCAAGGCACTGTGCGCGCAGTGCCC
Organism: Rhodococcus sp. NPDC057135; assembly: GCF_042670865.1. NCBI lineage: Bacteria > Bacillati > Actinomycetota > Actinomycetes > Mycobacteriales > Nocardiaceae > Rhodococcus > Rhodococcus sp. NPDC057135. Next base: position 129,056 of record NZ_JBHUUU010000015.1, on the reverse strand, counting down.
CATCCGTTCCCGTTGTCTCAGTGCGGCTCTCGACCGCGCCGAGCCCTGGGGGGTGTGGGGAGGCGAGATCCTCGATCAGGGGGCCGTCATAGCGCGCAAGAGGCCGAGGGGGCGCCCACGCAAGCAACTCGTGTGCGCGTGAGAGCTCTATTCGGCGGAGCCGGTGTCCTATTCGGCGGAGCCGGTGTCATCCAGAACCGGCTCCGCGAACCCTGGCAACCAACGAGTCAGGATTTCCATGTACGGGGCATATGCGTCCAACTGGGCGCATATGCCGACCGAACCGAGAAGAACACGAAAGATCATCAAATACTCGGCCGGAAGGTTGAGTGCACGGGCCGTTCGGAATTGCGCACTGTTGAAGTCAGTGGCGGTTCCGGCGGCCTTTTGCAGCCATGACCGAGTGAAGTGAAATGACTCGGTCTGGATCGGGTCGGTGAACGGGCGCAGGTAATCTGCGATCTCCTTGTCGGTCACCGTGCGCCCGGGGATCACGAAACCGTTGGCGCGCAACAACTCCGTCAACTCGTCGAATTGTTCCTCGACCGCCAAGCGCACCATCGTCCCGAGAACCCGTGGCAGTCCGTTCGGGAACGGCGCTGCAGCACCGAAGTCGATGACGCCGAGTCGGCCGTCCTCGAGAAGCATGAAGTTGCCGGGGTGCGGATCACAGTGGAGCAAGCCGACGCGTGCCGGAGACGCGAAGTGGAACTCGGCGAGTAGCGCACCGGCAGCATTGCGCTGATCCGGCGTTCCACTCTCGATGATTCTGGTCAACGGGGTTGCCGTCATCCACTCGGTCACGACTACTTTCGGCGCGCTCGCAACGACGTGCGGGATCACGAACTGCGGATCCCCGTCGAATTCTTTCGCGAATGCTCGCTGATTGTTCGCCTCGATCCGATAGTCGAGTTCTTCCTCCGTGCGGGCGGTGAACTCCTCGATCACGGGTCGCACGTCGACACCGGGCATGACCGAACCGAACAGGCCGGCAAATCTGCCCAAGGTCTTGAGATCGGCGCGAAGAGCTTCGTCGGCGCCGGGGTACTGAACTTTCACGGCTACGTCACGGCCGTCCGCCCAGACGGCTCGGTGAACCTGCCCGATGCTTGCCGACGCGGTCGGTTCGTCGTCGAACGACTGGAATCGGTCGCGCCACTTGGTTCCGAGTTGCTGGTCGAGCATCTTGTGTACTTGCTTGGTCGGCAGCGGCGGGGCAGCGGCCTGGAGCTTGTTCAGCGACTCGCGGTACGGTTCCGCGAATTCCTCCGGAATAGCCGCCTCCATGACGCTGAGCGCTTGCCCCAGCTTCATCGCGCCACCCTTGAGCTCACCCAGCACCGCGAACAATTGCTCGGCAGCCTTCGCGCTCAACTGTGCGTCGATCTCTCCTTTGTCGCCGCCGGCGAGCTTGCGTCCGAAGCCCATGGCGGCGCGACCGGCCATCCCCAGGGGGATGCTCGCGAGTTTGGCAGTACGGGCAGAACTCTTGCGTGGGATCTCGGACACCACACCATCATGTCTGACTGGGGCGCCCTTTGCCCGAAACAGGTGCCAGGTATTGGCAACTGCAGGATATTTGCCGAGGCCAGCGCCTCGTTGTGATTCGATACGGACGGAGCGCGATCTCGAGCGTCGAGGACAGACTGGCTGCGGATGTTGCACCGCGCCGGTCCACCACACCGAGAGCCGCGTCGATCTCGGCCAGGGCCAGCGCGACGCTTGCGTGGATCATCGCCGATTCCGCGTGGCCCGCGCTGCCGAGTAGCTGCGCGGACAGGTGAAGCCAATGAGGGTCGAGTTCGGATCGGATGATGTCGGCGCACCGCAGGCAACTCGACTGACCCGGCAGGACTAGAGGGCCGACCACACCGTTGCCGTCCCGGATGCGGACGCAAAGGTGGGGGAGTCCGCATCGAACGAGATCGCTGACCAAGCGAGGATCTGTGACGACGTCGTCGGCCAAGACCACCAGTTGTTCGTTCCACGTGCGCACGACGTCGGTGTTGCGATACCCACGCGAGCGTCGCGTGCTGATCCCGCCGGTGACGAGGGCGCGCTCGACGGCGTCCGAGAGGGGGCCGACGCCGTGGATCCGGACGGACGCGGCGCTTGTGCCGGCAGTGTGGACGAACCCGGAATCGGCGAGTTGCTCGAGTAACTCCTCCGTCACCGACGTCGAAATCCCGCGCTTCGACGCTTCCCAGAGGATGGTGGCGCGGGATCTCGAGCCGTCCATCGTGCGAAGGATCGACTTCACCGCCCGCGCATCGACCCCGACAGGCAGCGTCAGCAGGACGGCGCGTCCGGGTGTCCATCCCAGCTGCAGCCGACCGTCCGGGCGTGACAGAACAGCGATCCGTGGATCCCATCGGGGTCCCACGGATCGCTGTGTGTTCTGTGTCGTGCTGTTGTGTATCGCGCTGTTCTGCGTGTCACCGGTCATCGCTCGATGCTGGCATGACGCGCGGCCGGCGAGCCCGCTTCAGCGGCAGTTATCCACAGGCCGTCAACTTGGCTGAACTGCGAAAATGTGTCGAGAAGGAATTACTTCTCTTCGTCGTCCTCGCGGGTCTTGTCCATCGCTGCCTCAGCCGCACGCTCTTTTGCCTCGACGGCTTCGAGCTGGGCGATCGGGTCGTCGAAATTGCCGGCTTCGCCGCCGCCGAGGACACGGGCGACAAATCCGTCCGGTGCGTCGAGATCGCTCGAATCGGGCATGAGGTCGGGATGTGACCAGACGCCGTCACGAGTATCCATACCGGCTTCCGCAGTGAGCTTCTGCCATAATCCGGCCGCTTCACGGACCTTACGAGGACGAAGTTCCAGTCCGACGAGCGTCGCAAAGGTCTGTTCGGCCGGTCCACCGGTGGCACGGCGACGCCGCAACGTCTCGCTCATCGCGGCGACACCGGGCAGTCGCTCGCCGAGTGCGGCGGTGACGACCGTCTCCACCCAACCCTCGACCAGCGCAAGCAGTGTCTCGAGACGCTCGAGAGCGGCCTTCTGCTCCGGTGTGTTCTGCGGCTCGAACGTGCCCTGCTGCATCAGCGCTTCGAGCTTGCTCGGATCGGTGAGAGCAGACGGGTCGAGGTCCTTGGCGAATTCTTCCATCGCCGAGAAGTCCATCGTGATCCCGCGGGCGTACTCCTCGACTGTCGCGAGGACGCGCTGGCGCAGCCACGGAACGTGACTGTAGAGGCGCTGATGAGCTGCTTCCCGCGCGGCGAGGAACACGAGAACTTCCTGATGCGGCTGTTCGAGACCCTCACTGAAAGCCTGAACCGCAGCGGGGAGAAGGGCCGCAGTGCCTTCGGGTCCGAGGGGCAAGCCGATGTCCGTGGAGGAGAGCACCTCGGTGGACAGTTGGCCCAGTGCCTGGCCCAATTGCGAGCCGAACGCGAGTCCGCCCATCTGGCCGAGCATGCCCAGCATCGGGCCCGCCATCTGCTGCGCTTCGGCAGGAAGTCCCTGGACCCACATGCCAGCTACCTTCTCGGCTACCGGATCACAGAGTCGCTTCCACGTGTCGATCGTGTTGTCGAGCCAGTCGTTCGGAGTCCAGGCGAGGGTGCGGTTCGCTCCGGCGGGGAGCGTTGTCGCGGCGTCCAGCCACATCTCTGCCAGGTGCGCTGCGTCGGCGATCGCCTTGACATTGCCTTCGGTGATCGGTGTGACCGACCCGATCTGTTGGCGTGCCAGCTTCTTGGCGATGTCGTAGTTCACCGGGCCGGACGTACCGCCCTGGCCCATCGACGAGCCCATTCCGCTCAGCATCTGACCGAACTGGGTGAGCATCTGGCCGAGTTGAGCCGGATCGAATCCCTCACCGCCCGCGCCGAACCCGAACGGCATGTCACCACCCCCGAACGGATTGCCACCCGCCGCGTTCTTGTCGCGATCGGGATCGTCGTCGGAGTTGGAGAAGCCGAACGGCATATTGCTCATACCTCAACGGTACAAGGCTCGAGCGGTCGGAGTCGCCCTCCGAGTCACGCTGACGGCGAACACGCACGGCGCTCAGGCGGTGCGATCGGTGCTCCGGCGCCTTCGCGCTTTACTCTGGATCAGGTGAATCGACGGATAGTGACGCTCTTGGCCGCACTCGCACCCATCGTCGTGTTGGGAGTCGTCGGAACAATGGTCACTGTTCCTTATGTCGCGCTCGGTCCGGGCCCCACCTTCAACACGCTCGGCGACGTCGACGGTAAGCCCGTTGTCGACATCCAGGGGGCCGAGGTCGATCCCACCGACGGCAACCTCAACATGACAACGGTGTCTGTTCGCGACGGCCTCAACATCTTCGAAGCATTCGGACTGTGGGCGAGTGGCAGCAACGGACTCGTCCCGCGCTCGGAGATCTATCCGCCCGAGAAGTCGAAAGAAGAGATCCAGCAGGCCAACACCGCCGACTTCCAGCAGTCCGAGGACAGCGCCGAATTGGCCGCACTCCACTTTCTCGGCAAGCCGGTGGCACTGACTGTTTCGAAGGTGACCCCCGACGGTCCCGCTGCGGGTGCGCTGCAAGAAGGTGATGTCCTGGTCAAGATCGGTGACACTCCGGTGACCACGATCAGCGGCGTTCAGGACACGGTCGGGGCGATTGCTCCCGGCACTGCGATCAACGTCACCGTCATTCGCGCGGGCGTGGAGACCGTTGTGCCGGTCACCGTCGGGGCGCGGCCCAACAAGCCCGAATCGGGTTACCTCGGCGTCACGCCGAACGAGGTCCCGGACGTCCCCTTCACCGTGCAGTTCAACCTCGCCGACATCGGTGGTCCTTCTGCCGGACTGATGTTCACGCTGGCCTTGGTGGACAAACTGACACCGGGGGAGCTCAACGGCGGAAAGTTCGTGGCCGGAACGGGCACCATCGACTCCGCCGGTGAAGTGGGTCCGATCGGCGGTATCAGGTACAAGTTGATCGCCGCGTCCGAAGCAGGTGCGGAGACGTTCCTCGTGCCGGCCCAGAATTGTGACGAGGCGAAACAGAATGCGCCGGACGGGCTTCGACTCGTCAAGGTCGACAACCTGCCCGGCGCAGTGGACTCACTCGAGAGCCTCAACACCGGCGGCGACGCACCCCGCTGCTGAAAGCAGTCTCTGTCAGTCTTCTTCGACCTCGTCGAGCGTCGCGTACAGCGCGTGCACGAGGTGAGGTGCGAGACCGTCGTAGGTGAGCAGTTCCAGGTCGCCGTACGGATCCGCATCTTCGTCGGGACGCATCTGCAACAGCGACAGCGAAGGACCGTCACGCAGCACGCCGACGAACAGTCGAGCTTCGCGTCGATCGGGATGCGCGTTGGCAGTCAGTCGAGCGACCTCGTCCGCCGCGTGCTGATCGGTCAACACCGGCGCTGTGGCGTGGTCGAGATCCGATTCCGCCTCGGGCGGTAGGACGACGATTTCCTGCACCAGGATGCAACCCTGCACAGACTCGGGCCAATGCGTCGTTGCCAGGAACTCGTCGAGTGCCCGTGAACCGCCGATGATGTCCTCGGGGAGCGATTCCTGCTCGATCGGTGTGTATTCGGCACCCTCGGCGAGTTGGTCCAGCAGTCCGGGTTCGGCTGCGGCGAGCATTTCGGTGGGTACCAACGCGTACAGCTTCGGCGGTTGATCCCAGCCTTCGGCGTCGATGTGGTCGACTACTTCATGAACGCACCGGGCGAGGGCACTCGGTGATCTGCTCATATTCTCTTCACTCACACGTTCATCCTCGCACCTTCTGCCTGGCTTCCCGCTCTCCGTGTTGTCAACCCGTGACCGTTGTTACGTAGAGTGGTCGGAAACGGCCAAGTCCACTCGGGCGTGGCCGCAGTGATCGATGCAATCGGTTGCGACGCCACGGCGTCGCCAAATCTTGGAGCGTGGCACGTGGGCATGCGGCCCCCCGCAGGTTTACCCTCTCTGTCCAGACGCAGTCGAATCTTGTTGGTGGTGGCTGTCGTTGTGGCGGCCTTGCTGCTCGTGGGGCCGCGACTGATCGGCATGTACACGGACTGGTTGTGGTTCGGCGAAGTCGGCTTCCGTGGTGTGTTCACCAAGGTTCTGCTGACGCGATTCGTTCTCTTCCTCGTTGTCGGAATTGTCGTCGGAGCCATCGTGTGGCTCGCGATGCTTCTCGCGTACCGTGCACGTCCGGTGTTCGTCCCGGTCTCCGGACCCAATGATCCGATCGCGCGCTACCGCACCACCGTCATGTCGCGACTTCGTCTGTTCGGCGTGATCATTCCGGTAGCGATCGGCATCCTGTCCGGTCTCATCGCGCAGGCCAACTGGGTCACCATCCAGTTGTTCCTCAACGGTCAGCAGTTCGGCATCACCGATCCCCAGTTCAATCTGGACGTCGGCTTCTACACCTTCGATCTGCCGTTCTACCGTTTCGTTCTGAACTGGTTGTTCGTCTCGATCCTGCTGGCATTCGTGGCAAATCTGATCACCCACTACGTTTTCGGTGGTATCAAATTGGCCGGGCGCGCTGGGACATTCACCACTGCCGCTCGTATTCAACTCGCTGTTATCGCCGGAACCTTCGTGCTCCTCAAGGCGGTTGCGTACTGGTTCGATCGTTACTCGTTGATGTCGAGCAGTCGTAAGGAACCGACGTTCACCGGTCCGGGCTTCACCGACATCAATGCGGTGCTGCCGGCGAAGCTCATTCTGTTGTCCATCGCAGTCATCTGCGCCTTGGCGTTCTTCGCGTCGATCTTCACGCGGGATCTTCGGATACCGGCCATGGCAGTCGCTCTCCTGGTTCTCTCGTCGGTGCTCGTCGGTGCGGTCTACCCGATGATCGTCGAGCAGTTCTCCGTCAAGCCCAATGCGGCGCAGAAGGAGAGCACGTACATCGAGCGGAACATCGAAGCGACCCGTCAGGCGTACGGGATCACCGAAGAGAACGTCGACTACGTCGACTATCCGGGCATCGGCACCAAGCAGCCCCAGGATGTTCCGGCCGACCGGACCACGATCGCGAACACGCGATTGTTGGATCCGACGATCCTGTCGCCGACGTTCACCGCTCAGCGTCAGCTCAAGAACTTCTACGGGTTCCCGCAGACGCTCAACGTCGACCGTTACGAACAAGACGGACAGTTGCGCGACTTCGTTGTCGCCGCGCGTGAGCTGTCGCCGAACAACCTTTCCGGCAACCAGACGGACTGGATCAACAAGCACACGGTCTACACGCATGGCAACGGCTTCGTCGCGGCCCAGGCAAACGAAGTCACGGCCGTGCAGGGCGACAGTCAGAACAACACCGGTGGTTACCCGATCTACTCGGTGAGCGACCTGACGACCACACCCGAGAACGAGAACCTCAAGGTGGACAATCCTCGTTCGTACTACGGCGAGGTGATCAGTCAGTCGGACGCCGATTACTCGATCGTCGGTTCCGTCGACGGTGAGGGACCGCGGGAGTACGACACCGACACCTCGAAGTACACCTACACAGGCTCGGGTGGCGTTTCGATCGGCAACTGGTTCAACCGTCTTGCATTCGCGGCGAAGTACACCGAGCGCAACATCCTGTTCTCGAGTGCAATCGGCTCGAACTCCAAGATCATCTTCAAGCGTGATCCGAAGGAAAGGGTCGAGGAGGTCGCGCCTTGGCTGACGACTGACGGCGCTGCTTACCCCGCAGTGGTCGACGGCAAGATGCAGTGGATCATCGACGGCTACACCACTGCCCAGGACTACCCGTACGCGCAGCGCAGTTCGCTCGACGGCTTGGTCGAGGACAGTATCGACCAGACGACCGGGCGCCTCATTCCGCGCCAGGAGTTCTCCTACATCCGCAACTCCGTGAAGGCCACGGTCGATGCCTACGACGGCACCGTCACGCTGTACCAGGTCGACGAGCAGGATCCGGTTCTGAAGGCGTGGATGGGGGTCTTCCCGGACACGGTCAAGCCGAAGAGCGAAATTTCGGACGACCTGCAGGCGCACTTCCGGTACCCGGAAGACATGTTCAAGGTCCAGCGCGAGATGCTGGCGAAGTATCACGTCGACGATCCGAGTGAGTTCTTCACCAACAACGCGTTCTGGTCGGTTCCGAGCGATCCGACGATCGACACGACCGCCAACCAGCCGCCGTACTACGTGCTGGTGGGCGACAAGGACACCGCGAAAGCGGATTTCCGTCTGACCAGTCCGATGGTCGGGTTCAGTCGTGAGTTGCTGTCGGCCTACATTTCGGTGGCGAACGACAAGGAGAACTACGGCAAGTTCACGGTGCTGCAGTTGCCAACCGATACGCAGACTCAGGGTCCACAGCAGGCGCAGTCTGCGATGACGTCGGATTCGCGTGTTGCTTCGGAAGTGTCACTGCTCAAGCAGTCGAACAAGATTCAGTACGGAAACCTGCTGACTCTGCCGATTGCCGAGGGCGGAATCCTCTACGTCGAGCCCTTGTATTCGCAGCGAAACTCGCAGAACGCGTTCCCTCAGCTGGCGCGTGTGCTGGTGAGCTTCAGCGACACCAACGGCATTCGGATCGGTTATGCACCGACCGTCTCCGAGGCGATCAGTCAGATTTGGCCGGGCGCGGGTTCGGCAGCGACGGTCACCCAGCCGGCACCCGATCCGGATACCGGAGCGCAACCGGAAACGCCGACAACTCCGACGGCACCGGCCCCGCCGGCTTCTTCGGACGACGTCACGAAGGCACTCGCCGAGGTCAATTCGGCAATGGCGGCATTGAAGTCAGCGCAACAGAGCGGTGACTTCACCAGCTACGGTGCTGCGCTCGACCGCCTGCAGAAGGCTGTTGACGCGTACCAGGCGCTGCCGAGGTAAGCAGCGTCAGTTCGTGAACAGCAGAAGGCCCACCATCCGTTTCGGATGGTGGGCCTTCTTGTGTGCTCAGGTGAAACTGTGCGAGCTGAATCAGCGCAGTGCTGCAACGATCGGTGCGTTGGCATCGGAGAGCTGCTGGAACTGTGCTGCGAAGCCGTACTGGCCGGCGAGGTCACGAGCGGTGTCGTAGGCCTGCTGTGCGGCGGGCTTGAGCTCGGCCGGGATCTCGAGGGCGGGTGCAACTGCGGGTGCCTCAGCGACGGGTGCCGGTGCTGCTGCGGGAGCTTCTTCGACTGCGGGCTCGCTCGCGACGGTCAGACGCTGGCCGCAGACGGGCCATGCGCCGGGGCCCTGGCTCTGCAGGGTGTTCTCGGCGACGCGGATCTGCTCTTCCTTGGAAGCGTTGGCGGGCGAGCCGCTGCCGCCGTTGGCGGTCCAGGTGCTCTGCGAGAACTGCAGGCCGCCGTAGTAGCCGTTGCCGGTGTTGATGTTCCAGTCGCCACCGCTCTCGCACTGTGCGACGCCGTCCCAGTTGTGGGTGGCTGCGGAAGCGGTGCCGGTGCTGATGGTGAGGGGCACTGCGACAAGTGCGCCGGCTACTGCCAATGTGCCGAGTGCACGCTTGCTGATGCTGGTGTACGTCATGTCGGGGTAAATCCTCTCCGCGCTTGCTGACATCGGCGGGCCTGCGGGTCGGCGGTGGTGCTGGCTTCCCCGGGCGCTTGTCTCTCCGTGTCTCTGCCCCTCGAAGGTTTCGGGGGTTCCGATCCCGCGGGGCAGAGTCGAGCAGCGGCGGGTCGGCGTTCGCCCGGTTGATTCGGGCCGGGACCGACCGTACGGGAGCGCTGAACGAGGGTCGATTCGCAAATTTCCGGACCTTCTGGTCTGCTCTCGCCGGCGAACTTCGGCGTTTATGCTGGTAGAGCCTTTCCGATGCGGTTTCGAGGTACGTTCGTTACATGCCTGTTATGTGTTGATGCTCACGGGCATTTTGTGAAGCCAGTCACTCGGATTTGCGACTTTCAGGCGTGTATTTCACTCCAGCGCAGGCGATTTGCGTTCCGTTCATCTGCTCGTGTAACTTTGTCCATGCATCGCGGGGTGGAGCAGCTCGGTAGCTCGCTGGGCTCATAACCCAGAGGTCGCAGGTTCAAATCCTGTCCCCGCTACTAGAAAAGGACCGCCGTACTGGATTCCAGTGCGGCGGTCCTTTTTTGCGTGTGTCCGTCGTAGGGTTGCGACGTGCGATTCTCGAAGGTGCCCCTGTTATCGGTCGTCACCGCTTTTCTGGCGATTGCGGCGTCGGTGCTCTCTGCGAGCAATGCTGCAGCCGGTGGATGGGTCGAGACGGGGAAGCGCGTGGTCTTCATCGTTCCGGGCCAGCAGCTCTACAGCTCAGGTGAAGCCCATCAGGCGCCTTACCGCGCCCTCGACGAGGCACTGCAGGATGCGGGCTACGAGACGCATTTCGTCGATGCACCCGGCAAAACGATCGCCGCAGATGCCGAACTGATCGCCGAGTCGATTCGCACCTACGCTGCTGACGCCGCATACGTGGGCGTAGTCGCGCACAGTGCGGGCGGACTGAGCGCCCGGTATTACGCGAAATTCTTCGGTGGCTCGGACATCGTGGATTCATACGTCGCTATTGGCGCTCCGCAGTACGGCAGCCCCGGTGGCTGCGTGCAGGGCCCCGCCGACGGCTACGACACCTGCATGTTCTCCGAAGTTCTCACCAAGCTCAATGCCGGAGAGGACACTCCTGGTCCTGCCTACTATTCGGTGGTGCAGAGCTCGGGCGAGTGGGCGGACGGTCGGCTGGACGGGGGTCAGTGCCGGGTGTACGTCGATGGCGTTCCCGGTTCCGGAACCGGAGCAGACCACCTGACCGAGCTCGAGCACCCCGAGGTGATCTCGGGAACGATCAGCGCGTTGGAGCGCGACTGTGTCGGCACTTTCGTGGACGAGAACGACGGCGACATCACGTGGCCGGACACCTTGTTCCCGTCCTTCCGGTAGCGCTTCGGGGTTCGTGATTCAGGTCCGTGATTCAGGTTCGTGATTCAGGTCCGCGTTTCAGGGTCTCGGCATCAGACTCGGGTCGTTCGGACGAGTAGCCCGGCTACGTGCGCGCTCGCGGCTGTTCTCGCTCCCAAGGCGTCACCCGATTCGATGGCCGCGACTATACGAGCGTGCTCGGTGACAGCGATCCGGCGATTGAGCTCGAGGCTCCACATGTCCGAACGGTAGAGATGTGATTGCCCATCCAGGCGGTGCAGGGCTTCACTGAGTGGGTGATTGCATGCCGTCTCACGAATCAACGTGTGGAACTCGAGGTCCAGCTTCGAATCCCGACGCTGATCCGGCGGGCTCTCGAGAAGTTCGCGTTGCACCTGCACCATCTTGCTGAGCTGCGACACGGTTTCGTGAGTGGCATTCGCCGTAGCGTTGAACGCTGCGAGACCGTCGAGTACCTCACGCACCTCGAAAACAGCGCGCAGCGACTCCGCGTCCAGCGAATCGACTTTTGCACCCGCATTTCGGGTGTGGACGGCGATGCCCTCGTAGATCAACTGCTGCACGGCCTCGCGGACCGGCGTGCGACTGACATTGAGTTTGCTTGCCAGCGCGGGAACACTCAGTGGTGTCCCCGGCGCCAGCTCTCCCGAAAAGATCAGTTCGCGAAGTGTCTCGTGCACGGACTCGGTGAGCAAAGCTCGTTCGGTGGTGGTCATCTTGTCCTCACTTCGATCCTGCACGATATCGACGGTACCCGGGAGCGCTACCCGGCACCGTCACCCGGCGGCGCGCACCCGGTCAGCGCTGCGACGGTCGACCTCGGGCGCCGTCGTGCCTTTCAGTCCGGCCACCTTGGCCGCGATGTTCTCAGCGATCGTGATCGGCGGGTATCCCACTTCGCCCGGTGCGAGAGTTCCTGGGAGTGCTTCTATGACGGCGTCGTAGTTTCCGTCGAAAAAGAATGCGGCAGAGCGTCGTCGGATGATCTGGCCGTCGACGATCGGCGGGTCGACTCTGTGCACTGTCGAGCGCCATCGGTCGTTCGTCCAGCGCGCCATCGCGTCTCCGAGGTTGATCAAGAGTGCGCCGTCGGCAGGTTGGACGTCGTGCCACACGCCGTCGGTACTCAGAACTTGTAGGCCCGGAACCTGATCTGCCCACAGGATGGTCAAGATTCCGAAGTCGGTGTGAGCGCCCATTCCCGTCATGTCGCCGGAGATCCGGATCTCGCCCTCGGGCAGTGCGTAGTTGTTCATCTTCATCGCGTCGATCGAGTGGTCGAGCATCGAATCGAAGTATCCGGGCTGCAATCCGAGGGCGTCGGTGAAGGCGCACATCAGGATTCGTGCCAAACTCTGTGTCTGGCGGAAATACTCTTCGATTGCCGGTCGGAAGCCGGGCGCAGCGTCGGGCCAGGTGTTGTCGGCGTAGCTGGACTGGGGTAGGTCGACGCCCGGATAGTCGCTCACCTCTGTACCGACGACTATCGCTTCGTAGAAGTCGTTCATCTGGTTCGCAGACGCGACGCCCAGGCTCATACTGAGTGATTCCGACTTCGGTGGTGAGTAACCACGGTTCTCGGACGAGGGGCGGCGATAGTCGTTCTTCACCGCAAGTGGGAGCGCAAAGAACTCGTCGAGAGCGTCGGCCAGTCCGTCGGTCGCTGATCGTGGAATATCGTGCCCGACAATCTGTATGAAGCCGACGTCCCGGCACGCGCGATCGAGTTGAGCTGCGACCTCAGCACAGGCAGTGCTGTTGGTGGCGTTCGCAAGAGTTGGCTCGCCGCGACGATACGGGCTGATGTCGATGGTGGGGATTTCGAAGGCGGGAAATCCGGAGGCGGGAAGTTCGAAGGTCATTTAAAGTCCTTGCGGCCGGACGTGTGCCACTTACCGACGAGCACACGTGAGAGGAATCCAAAGGCAGAGAAGACGAGGACGCCGAACACCGACGCGATCACGATCGCCGCGATCAAGTCCTCGGACTGGAGGCGGCTTCGGTAGACGTCGAGCAGAGTTCCGATCCCGGGTTGTCCTTTGGCGAAGAACATGTCGCCGATGATGGCGCCGACGACAACAAGGCCGGATGCGGTACGGATACCGGCGAGAATGGCCGGCATTGCCGCTCGCAGTTCGAGTTTCACCAGTCGATCCCACCGCGATGCTCGTCCGAGGGTGAAGAGTTCGTGCAATCCGCGATCGACCGACTGTAATCCGAAGTGTGTGTTGGTGATGATCGGGAAGGCTGCGATGAGAACACACACCAGAGTACGAGCGGTCATGCCGTAGCCGAACCAGAGGCCGATGAGGGGCACGATGGCGAGGATGGGAATGACTTGCAGCACAACGGCGTACGGATAGACGATCCGCTCGATCCACTTGGCTTGGCTCATCAACACGCCGGTTCCGACGCCGACTGCCACAGCGACGACGAAGCCGACCAGCGCAACCTGAGCCGTCACGGCGAGGGCTTCGAGCATGGGAGAGAGATGTTTCCAGTCGAGCAGCGACTTGGTCAGCACCTGACTCGGTGGCGGGAGGAGAAACCGACGTTCGGGGGAGAGGACGAGATAGCTGACGATCGACCAGGCCGCGACCGCGCCGGCAAGGGAGAGCAGCGGATAGAGGACGAGGGCACCGAGCGCTCTCATTCGCGAGTTCCGTCCGGTCTGTGCCTCTGCTTGTGTGGTGGTCGCAGAATCGGAGCGAACCGCGGTCGTGCGTGTGGTGTTGCCTCGCCCAACTGCAAGAACTTCGGTCATCGTAGGCTCCCGTGCAAACTGGCCGAGATATCGGCGACGTATTCGGTGTAGCGGGCGTCGTAGCGCAGTTCCGGGCTACGTGGGTAAGGGAAATCGATGTCGACGACTGAATGTATTCGTCCGGGCCTGGCGGTCATGACAACCACCTTGCTTGCGAGGTACACGGCCTCGGATACCGAGTGCGTGATGAACATCGAGGTGAATCCTTTGTCGGTATACAACCTTTGAAGCTCCACCTGCATCTCCAGGCGGGTCATCTCGTCGAGTGCGCCGAAAGGTTCGTCGAGGAGCATCACAGCGGGTGCGAGCGTGAGGGCGCGAGCCAACGACACGCGCATCTTCATTCCGCCGGACAACGCATTGGGCAGTTGCTGGGCAAAGTCACCAAGGCCCACCGCGCGGATTGCCTCGTCGGCGCGCAACTTTCGCGCTGCTTTGTCGCCGCCACCGAGTTCGGCCGATAATTCGACGTTGGCCTGCACATTTCGCCAGGGGAGAAGGGTCGGCTCCTGGAAGATGAAGCCTACTGATTCGGTGTCGAGGGCAACCGCACCGCTCGTCGGTCGTTCGAGGCCGGCCGCCATGCGCAACAAGGTCGACTTGCCACAGCCGGAGGGTCCGACCACGGCGACAAATTCTCCCCGCTCCACGTCCAGATCGATGCCGTCCAGTGCAACTGTGCCGGTGTCGAACTTCTTGACGACGTCGGAAAAGACCATCTGCATCGGCGCGGTGAGTTTGCGAGCGTCGACATCCTGCATCGTGTTCGCGAGTTCCATCTGAGCCTCCGGTTCAATAATGCATGCAAAAGTTCTTCAAGATCTACGGCATATCTTGGATTGCATGTATGTCGTCGAGATTGCTGAATGTAAATGTGAGGTGACATTGCAGGTAAGGATAGGATCGTGGCCCGCGTTACCTGATGGAAACAACCAGGCGATTGCATGTAATCCAAGTGCTGCAGAGTGTGCTCATCGGATCACCCTTCTTGGTTCGCCCCCATCCCAATTGTTTTCACGAAGGAGACGCTGTGTATTCGAATCGCAAGGTGTATTCCAATCGCAAGAGTGTGGGAGTGGCCGGCGTGGCACTGGCGATGTGTGCGGCCATCGGATTGACTGCTTGCAGCTCCAGCGAAGCCGAAACGGCCACGGCCGAATCGCTCGAACCCGCCGCCGAGGCTCAGAACCTGGCGGGGCTCTGTCCGGAAAACGTTGTGGTTCAACTTCAATGGCAGCCACAGTCGGACATGGGAGCACTGTTCGAGATGCTGGGTCCCGGGTACTCGGTCGACACCGATGACAAGTCGGTCAGTGGAACTCTCGTTGCGGGAGGGAAGGACACCGGAGTCGACCTGACCTTGCGAGCCGGGGGACCGGCAATCGGGTTCCAGTCCGTGAGCTCCCAGATGTACGTCGACGATTCGATCACCCTCGGACTTGTGCACGGCGATCAGGTGATTGCGGCAGCAGCAAGTCAGCCCGTCGTGGCCGTTACTCCACTGCTCAAATACAGTCCTGCAATCCTCGTGTGGGACAAAGAGTCTCATCCGGACTGGACGAGTGTTGCCGATATCGGTAAGTCCGACGCGAGTGTCGTCGTTTCCAAGGAGCAGCTTTTCCCACAGTGGCTCGTGGCAAAGGGACTACTGAAGCAGTCCCAGCTCGACACGAGCTACGACGGAGCTCCCTCGCGATTTGTCGGTGACCCGACCATTGCTCAGCAAGGATTCGCGAATTCGGAACCGTACACGTACGAGAAGGAGACGCCGGCATGGGACAAGCCGGTTTCTTATGACCTGCTGAAAGATTCGGGTTTCGACATCTATGCCTCCAATGTTTCCGTCCGAGCCGACAAGGTCGAGACACTCTCGCCGTGCTTGAGCAAGCTGGTTCCGATCATTCAGCAGGCCACGGCCGACTACATCACCGCGCCGGATGCTGCGAATGCCGCCATTGTCGACGTCGTCTCGCAGGACGTGTCGTTCTCGCCGTACACCGAGGGTGAGGCGGCGTTCAGTGCCCAGCTCCTGAAAGAGAAAGGCCTGATCGCGAATGAGTCGGACGGCTCCGTCGGGACGTTCGACATGACCCGAGTCGCCCATACCGTCGAAGAACTCAAGCCCATCCTGATCGCCGGAGGTGCGGCGATACCGCAGTCACTGACCGCGGAAGAGATCTACACCGACAAGTTCACCGATCCGTCCATCGGAATCCGCTGAAGGAGCTGACAGTAAATGACTTACGACATGACAGAACTCAACCGCGAGACCCGCATGGGTGGCCTGGGTACCGAGACGACCGACCGCGAGGTCCGAAGGATCGATCTCGCGGACTTCGAGAACCGGCGCAGCGAGATCGCCGAGGAGTTGTGGTCGGCAGCGACCGACATCGGGTTCTTCCAAATCGTCAATCACGGAATCGATCTGGACCAGGTTCGCGAGGCTTTCGCGGCGGCCGAGGGATTCTTTGCGCTCCCCGCCGAGGTCAAAGCGCAGTATCCGCTCAAGAAGGGGTTCAACTCCGGCTGGGAGAGTATGACGCAGGTGCGTCCGTCCATCGGAACACCTGATCAGAAAGAGTCCTACCAGGTGACCCGCCCGCATATGGGAGATCTGTGGCCCACAGCAGACGAATTGGCCGGGTTCCGCGAGACGATCCTGGACTTCGAAGCCAAGTGTTGGGGCATTGCGATGGATCTGCTCTCGTGCTTCGCCGAGAAGCTGGGATTCGAGCGAGACTTCTTCACCAAGGCGCACGATCCGTCGGTGGAGAGCTACCAGAGCACACTGCGGCTGCTGCATTACTTCCCCCTTGCCGCCGACGCGGATGTCGAAGGGATGTGGCGCGCCGGTGCGCACACCGATTTCGATTGCCTGACATTGCTTTTCCAGCGTGACGGTCAGGGTGGTTTGCAACTGTGCCCGGGCAAGGAGATGGACACCCAGGAATGGACGTCGGTGGTGCCGGCTGAGGAAGCGATCACCTGCAATATCGGCGACATGCTGATGAGATGGAGTGATGATGTCCTGCCGTCGAACTTTCATCGGGTGAAGAGTCCCGGCGTCACCGACTACCGGGGACCTCGCTACAGCCTCGCGTTCTTCGCTCAGGCGAACCGCGACGTGACCATCGAGGGCCCCGCGGGCAAGTACCCTCCGATCACCGCGGAGGACTACATCGACCAGCGAGTACGCGCGAACTTCGCACGTTGATCCGCACCCGTTCCGTCACACACTTTCAGGAGAATTGTCGATGACTACCGCACACCGGAACTCGGCCGACACGATCGTCACGGACGTCACGCTCTACAGCGGCGGCCAATGGCTGAGCGGCCGCGATGTTGTCGTCTCGAACGGCGTTGTCGAATCGATCGAGGTTTCCGCCGGGAGCGCCGGCGCAGGCAGTGTGGACGGATCGGGGGCGTATCTGATCCCGGGGTTCGTCAACACCCATACGCACCTTCAACAGTCACTGATGCGTGGGATCGCCGAAGGGGCACCGCTTCTCGAATGGTTGCTCGCGGTCGCGGAGGAGTCCGTCCAGATCACTCCGGAGCGCGCCTACGCGGCCGCCGTCGCAGCATCGTTGGAAGCGTTGCGCAGCGGTACGACCACCCTGGTCGAACACATGTGGCCGCACCCGTCCAGTGAGGTTCACGACGCCGTGATCCGGGCGTTGCGCGACACCGGGATTCGAGCAGTGTTGGGGCGTGGGGCCGCAGACAGGGCGGACCCGACGAGGAAGTGGGGGTTCGATCCACGGCTGATGCAGCCACTCGGAGATGTTCTCGCACATACAGATCAGATGATGCACGACGTGGCTGGTTCCCGCGTCGACGTGGCAGTGGCGGTACCGAATCCGCGATCGCTGACCCCGGAGGGGATGTCGGCAGTGCGTGAATTCGCGCAGTCTCGCGACATGACGGTCTCGATCCACCTGCTCGAGACACAGACCGACAACACGATGTGTACCGAACATGCAGGCGTGAACGCTGTCGACTACCTCGATTCCCATGGTTTTCTATGGGATCGGGTGCTGGCGGTCCATTGTGTCGAACTCGACGACCGTGGCCAGAAAGTGTTGGCGGAGCGCGGCGTCGGAGTGTCGTACAACCCGGTCAGCAACATGCGCCTCGGCAGTGGAATTGCACCGGTCCCGAGCTTCCTCGACGCGGGAATCGCGGTGGGGTTGGGCGTGGACGGTGCGGCTAGCAACGACACCCAGGACATGCTGGAGACGCTGCGCACGGGCGCCTACGTGCAGCGAGCCGCGCGCGGCCGCGCCGACCTGTTCGGCTTCGAAGCCATGATCGACATCGCGTCCGGCGGCGCGAACGCGGCGCTCGGTCTACCCGCCAGGTCCGGCGGAATCTCCATCGGTGATCCCGCTGACCTCACCATGATTCGGTTCGAACGAGACTTCGGTTGCCTCCCGGTACGAGATCCGGGTGCGTCCATTCTCACGACGGGAAGTCGCCAGATCGTCGACACTGTGTTGGTTGCAGGCGAGGTCGTGATTCGTGACGGGCATTCCACTCGCGTCGACGAGGCGGAATTGATCCGGACGCTCAGCGCGTTGTGACGGCGCTCAGTCCTCACTGACCTCCATCTCGATGAGGACGCGGCGCAACAGCTTTCCCGTGGCGTTGCGGGGAAGTTCGTCGATGAAGACGATCTCGCGGGGAACCTTGTAACGGGCCAGGTTGGACCGAACGTGGTCTTTCAATTCGTCGGAGTTCTGCTCGGCGCCGTGAGCGACGACGACGAAGGCTCGCAGGCGGTGGCCGAAGTCGGCGTCTTCGACTCCGATCACGGCGGCTTCCAGGACGTCCTCGCGGTCGGCGAGGAGGTTCTCGACCTCGAGCGGGTAGACGTTCTCGCCGCCGGAAACGATCATGTCGTCGTCGCGGCCGTCGACGAAGAGGAGACCGTTGGCGTCGAAGTGTCCGACGTCGCCGGTGGAGAGAAGTCCGTCGATACGTTCCTTGTCCCGTCCGTCGGTGTAGCCCTCGAAGCTCAGTCCGCTCGCGACGAAGATTCGGCCGATCGTGTGGGGAGTGGTAATTCTTTTGTTGTTTTCGTCGAAGAGTTCGACGTGGCACGTCACTGGAGCTCGGCCCGCGGTTCCCGGAGCGATGGTCAGGTCCTCGGGAGTCGCGACCGTGGCCACGGCGACCTCGGTGGATCCGTACAGGTTGTAGAGGACGTATCCGAACGAGGCAGTGACTCGCTTACACAGGTCGGGGGAGAGCGACGAACCTGCCGAAAAGATGATCTTCAGGTTCGACGTGTCGTACTTGGACAGCACCTCGGGGCCGAGGTCGATGATACGAGTGAGCATCGTCGGGACCACTACCAGACTGTCGCACTTGTGTTGCGCGACAAGTTTGATCGTGTTCTCCGGGTCGAACTTTCGATGCATGATCACGGTCTGCCCGAGCGCCAACGCGAGAGCGAACTGCGAGACGCCGGTGCCGTGGAAGGCCGGGGCGGCCATCATCATGGTCTGTCCGCGGCGCAACGGAACGCGGTCGAGGAACTGCGCCGAAGCGAGCGGGGAGGTGTGTCCGCGCGGCGCGCCTTTGGGAGTTCCAGTCGTACCGCTGGTGAGGAGGACGAAGCCACCGTTCTTCTCGGGAGCTTGCACCGAGGACGTGGTGCGTCCGGCGATGGCCTCGTCGAGTGTCGTCGCTGAGGAGCTTTCGGCGGACGCGTCCGTCTCCGGCCACGAGCGATACCGGACGACGTCGCCTGGCAAGGCATCGGCGACGTTCGCGAACTCGTCGTCGTAGACGAAGGCGACAACCTTCTCGCGCGCGGCGACGTCCACGAGTTGGGGTCGAGCGAAGCCCGTGTTCATGAGGACGAGCTTGGTTCCGTTCTTTGCCGCAGCCAGCATGGTCAGCACCAAACCACGATGGTTGCGGCACATCGCGCCCATGACGGAGTCGGACGTGATGCCGTCCGCCTGCCATGCACGGACCAGCGCGTTGCTCTGGCGTTCGAGTTCGGCGTACGTGATGGGCCCGCGCTCGTCGACGATGGCCACCGCGTCGTAGCCGTTCTCGGCGTGGGCGTGGACCGGTCCGGCAAAAGGTCCGTATTTGTCCACCGCTGCAATCGATTTGAGTCCGCGGTCGATTCGGGGAAATGGGACGAGTCCGGCTCGGAACATGACCCCCGCCGCGCCGATGGTGTCAGTAACCTTGGTGACCAATCCGGGCATACGTGAACCTCTTCCGAGCGTCGTTGTAGGACTGAGTACACACTAATGCGCAACCACGGCTCGGTGGTGGAATTTCGGGATGGCGACCGAGCACTCCGCCCCGCCATCTCGGAAGGTGGCGGGGCGGAGCGTGTGCGATGTCGTATTTCTGGTGACCGACCTACGGAACCGTCACTTCAGTTCGGCGGACGACTTTCCGAGCAGACGGCGAGCGACGATCAGCTGCTGGATCTGCTGGGTGCCCTCGAAGATGTCGAGAATCTTCGAGTCGCGGCCCCACTTTTCGAGCAACGGGCGCTGCGAGTAGCCGTAAGTGCCGGCCAACTCCACTGCCTTGAGCGTCACGTCGGTGCCGGTGCGGCCGGCCTTCGCCTTGGACATCGACGCTTCGAGCGAGTTCGGCTTCTTGTTGTCGGCCATCCACGCCGCGCGCAGAGACAGCAGGTATGCGGCCTCCCAGTCGGCTTCCAAACGGATGAACTCGGCTGCAGCTGCATGCTGGTTGTAGACCGGTGTGTCGTAGGAGATCTCGACTCCGGCTTCGGTCAGGATGGTGCGCAGTTCTTCGAGAGCTGCGCGTCCGACGCCGACGGCCATGGCTGCAACGAGCGGGCGGGTGTTGTCGAACGTCTGCATGACGCCGGCAAAGCCCTGCTCCACGTTGACCTCCGGGCTGCCGAGGATGTTGTCTGCCGGAATGCGGCAATCCTGGAGTAGGAGGACGGCGGTGTCGGAAGCCTTGATGCCCAGCTTGTGCTCGAGACGAGCGACGCTCAGGCCCGGGGCGTCACGCGGTACGACGAACGACTTGATGGCCGCGCGGCCCTTCGACTTGTCGACCGACGCCCACACGACGATGTGCGTCGAACGCTCACCGGCGGTGACGAAGATCTTCTCGCCGTTGAGGACCCACTCGTCGCCGTCGAGAACAGCGGTGGTGGTGACGGCAGCGGAGTCGGAACCGAAACTCGGTTCGGTGATGGCCATCGAGGCCCACACCTTGCCGAAACGTTCGAGCTGCTCGTCGGTGGACACTGCGGCGATCGCGGCGTTGCCGAGTCCCTGGTAGGGGATCGAGAGCATGAGTCCGACGTCGCCCCAGGATGTTTCGAGCGAGTTGAGAAGCGCGGACATGTTGCCGCCGTTGGCGTTGCCGCCCTTGGCGCTCGCGTCGGAACGTCCGCCGCTGGCACCGCCGATGTCTCCACCGGAATCGGAGAGGCCTTCGACCATGGCGGCCATGGTGTCGAGCTCGACGGGGTACTCGTGCTCGGCCAGATCGTACTTACGTGAAATGGGTCGGAAGATCTGCGCCGCGACCTGATGTGCCTGGTTCGCTGATGCTTTGAGCTTCTTGGGAAGTTCGAGGTTGATCATCGTGGTTCTCCTGGAAGTTCAGCGGCGTCAGATGAGGACGATGCCCTCGGCAACGCCGATGGCACGGAGGTCGCGGTACCAGCGCTCGACCGGGTGTTCCTTGGTGAACCCGTGTCCACCGAGGAGTTGCACACCGTCGAGGCCGATCTGCATGCCCTTCTCGGAAGCCAGCTTCCGGGCCAGAGCGGATTCGCGGGCGAAGGACAAGCCCTGCTCGGCGCGTGAAGCGCCGCGAAGCGTGACCAGACGCAGTCCGTCGAGTTCGATGCCGATGTTGGCGACCATGAAGGCAACCGCCTGGCGGTGGCTGATCGGCTCGCCGAACGCTTCGCGCTCGTTGACGTACGGAATCACGTAGTCGAGAACTGCCTGGCTGGTTCCGACGGCCATGGACGCCCAACCGAGGCGGGCCAGGCGAATCGCGTCGGCGTATTCGGCCTTGCGCTGATCGGCGTCACCGTCACCGAGCAGTGCGGATTCCGGCACCGCGACGTCGGTGAGGATCAGGCGACCCAGACCGGCGGCGCGCAGACCCATGCTGGGATCTGCCTCGACGACAAGTCCCTTGGTGTCGGACTCGACGATGAAGAAGGAAGGCTTGCCGTCGAGTTCTGCGGCGATGACGAAGAGCTCGGATGTGGCCGCTGCCGGCACCAGGCTCTTGACGCCGTTGAGCTTGTAGCCGCTGGGGGAGCGAACTGCCTTGGTCTGCAGGGCAAACGGATCGAACAGAGCGCGAGGCTCGTTGACCACCACTGCTGCGCCGGGTACCTGCTCGCCGGTGAACGCCGGGAGGTAGGTCTTCTGCTGCGCGTCGGTGCCCCACTGCGTCAGTGCGACTGCAACACCACTGGGTGCGAGGATCGGCAGTGCCAGACCCATGTCTCCGTGCGCAAGTGCCTCGGCAACAAGAGAATTGGTGACTGCGCCACGATCGGCGGCCGCTCCGTCGAGTTCTTCGGGAACGTTGATCAGCGTGATTCCGAGCTCGGCCGCACGCTTGGAGAGATCGGCGGGTGCCTGAGCTGCACCGTCGGCGTCGTAGGCCGCGGGACGCAGAATTTCGGCCGCGAACTCGCGCACGGTCTCGACGATCATCTTCTGATCGTCGTCCGGGGTTAGGTCGAAGTAGTCGGCGTTCTTGCTCGGGTTGTCGGGGAGGCGCTTGGGTGCACCGTTGCCCGAGACCTTCTGGAATCCACGAGTAGCGGCGCCCAGGGTTTTGAAGCCCGTCTTGGTGCCCTCGTAGGTCACACGATCGATGGTCTGACGCAGGTTGAACTTCTCGGCCAGTTCCGAACCGGTGATCTTGGTAAGCACGCGCATGGCTGCGCCCATGGCGTCGCGTTTGATCGGGTTCAGGCCGACGGCGGACGTGTCGCGGGGCGCACCCTTGGCGCCGCCGCGCTGCGCGCCCGATTCGCTGCGCTGAGCGCTCTTGTCGGAGGCAACACTGTCTTGCTTGGTCATGATCACCAGCTGTTTCTCGGTGTTGGGGCGTTGGACGATTCTTATCTTACTCATCAGTAAGGTCTGTTGTCGAGAAACGGCAAAATGATGCGCGTCATAGGCTCGACGGGTGAACCGGACAGAGGTGCCAGATCGGATACAGCGGTACGTGCGCTACGCGCCGCTGGTGGTTGTTCCGTGCCTGTTGATCGCCAGCACGTATCCCGGGGAGTATCGAGTCCCGCTCACCTACTGGATCTTCTCGATGCTGTCGGCGCTCGTCTTCGTCGCCGGCCGTCGATGGCCGGTCCTCGCGTCCCTGGCCGTCTCGGCGCTGGCCATTCCGATGTTCGTCGCCGACGCCTGGGGGCTGTCCGAACTTGTCCCGTACCTCGGCGCGGTAGCGGTTGTCGACGTCACGATGCGGGCCGATCGCAGAGAGTTGGTCGCCGTTTCGGCAGCAGGCTGGTGCGGTTCGGTGCTCGCGGGGATCTGGTTCGAATCTCACGAAGCACTCTGGTCGGTCACCACTGCTGTGAAAGTGCTTGCGTACGTAGGATTGCCGCTGCTGCTCGGACTGTATCTGCGCTCGCAGCGTGAATTGGCCGCGAACAATCTTGCGCAGACCCGCGCTGCGGAGCGGAGCGCGCTCGCCCGCGAACTCCACGACCTCGTTGCGCACCACATGGCGTCGATCGTTTTGAGAATCGGTGTGGCTCAGCATGTCTTGGCGCCCGAGGACGAGGCCGTGCGTGAGGTCCTCGCGGATGTGCGTGCGACGGCGTCGGATGCGCTGACCGATATTCGTCGCCTTCTGGTAGCGCTTCGTGATCCCTCGCTCGGCGAGGTCGCTCTGGTCGAGCCGGATGCCGTGGACGCCGAAATCGCGGCGGCGGTCGATCGTGTGCGTGCAGCGGGTTTCGAGGTGCAGGCGGACTTCGATGTTCAGGGCAAAGTCGATTCGGGCGCAGCTGATCTCGATGCGATCGGCAGGCTGACGTTGTTACGGGTGATTCAGGAATCACTGACCAACGTCATGAAGCACGGCGATCGGAAGGGGTCGGTCTCGGTCTCGGTTCGTCGTTTCGACGGTCGGGTGGACGTATGTGTGATCAACAGTTGCGAGGGATCGGCAAGGAGTGCCGGACACGGACTGGTCGGAATGCGTGAGCGTGCAGAACTGGTCGGCGGCGAGATGACTGCCGGCATCAACAGCGACGGGAAATGGGAAGTCCACGTGAGTATTCCACTCGTTACCGCAGGCGGTGCCTCGTGATCAGCGTGCTCATCGTCGACGACCAGCGACTGGTGCGTGCGGGTTTACGGATGTTGTGCACGGCAGCTGAGGACATGACCGTAGCGGGTGAAGCCTCGAACGGGGTCGAGGCGGTAACGCTAGCTGCCGAACTGGATCCCGACGTGGTTCTGATGGACTTGCGGATGCCCGGGCTCGACGGGATCGGTGCCACACAGCAGATCGTCAAGGCCGGTCGGCGAGCACGCGTCCTCGTGCTGACAACCTTCGACGACGACGATCACCTGTATCCCGCGCTCGCCGCCGGGGCTTCCGGGTTTCTGGTGAAAGACACCGAACCGACCGAGTTGCTCGGCGCCATTCGACGGATCGCCGAGGGAGAGATGGTGTTCTCCCCGGAACTGCTCCGCCGCGTCGTGGATCGTGCCGTGATCGGCGCAGACGCCGACACTGCTGTGACAGTGAAGGTTCCGCTGACCGAGCGCGAATCACAGGTCCTCGCATTGGTGGCGGAAGGGCAGAGCAATCAGGAGATCGCGGACGCGCTCCATCTGGGTGTGACCACGGTCAAGACGCACGTGGCGAACCTGATGTCGAAGACCGGCTGTGACAATCGGGTTCGCCTCGCGGTGTACCACCTGCAGAACCGTCAGTGACCGGAGTGCGCACCGGACGACGGCATCGGCATGTCCATCGGCATGTCCATCTGCATCGGCATGGCTTTCTGTCCTGGCCCTAGTACGAGGAATTGGCCCATCATCCCTTGGTCCTCGTGCATCAGCAGGTGGCAGTGGAACATGTACGGGAAGGTGGGATCGGTGTACTCGGACCACTGCAGCGCGACGCGAATCCTACTGCCCGGTGGTGTGTACACAGTGTCCTTGAGTCCGCGTAAGTGAGGCGGAGGAGTGCGGCCGTCGACGTCGAGGATCTGGAACTGTACGTCGTGGACATGGAAATTGTGTGGCCAGTTGTCCTTGTTGGTGATCGTCCACACCTCGGTCGCGCCGACCTCGGCCTCGAAGTCGATGCGGTTCATGTCCATTCGTTGCCCGTTGATCATGTACCACTGCAGATCGAAGGTTCGGGAAACGCGTGCCTTCGACGGGTCGAGGCGCGCCAGGGTGGCCAACTGCGCCGGGAGACTCGACCGCGACGCGCGAGTGCCGACGCCCCGCAGTTCGACGATGTCGAAGCGGTCGTTCATGCCGAAGGTCTCTGCGTCCGATGAGTTCACGCCACCGCCGTCCTCGATCGGGAACGACACCAGTGTGGTCGTCGCACCGGGGTCGACTCGAACCACGATCTCGGCTCGTTCACCGGGGCTGAGCTGAATCCGCTTGATCGGAATCGGTGATTCGAGCAGTCCGCCGTCGGTGGCGATCAGATCGAAGGTCCGGTCGTCGGGGAACCCCAGGTTGTAAAGACGACCGGAAGAGCCGTTCAGGATGCGCACCCGGACAGCCCCGGTGGTGACGTCGAGGTAGGCGTCGGAGATGCCGTTGGTGACGATCGTGTCGCCGAGCAGGCCGATGTCGGTCGGGTCGGACTCGTTGAAACTGCCGTCGGCAAGGAATCGACGATCCTGGATTATCAACGGAACATCGTCAACCCCATAGGTTTTGGGGATGTCCAGCCTGTCGGTATCGGCGTCGTCGATCAGGAACAGTCCGGCGAGTCCGCGCTGCACGTGCCGTTCGGTGGATCCGTGCGGGTGTGGGTGATACCAGAGCGTCGAAGCCGCTTGGTCGATCGTCCACGCTGGTTCCCAGCGTCCGCCGGCTTCGATGGTCTGGTGCGGGCCACCGTCGAACTTTGCCGGCAGATGCATGCCGTGCCAGTGGACGGTCGTCGGCTCTGTCAGTGTGTTGTCGATCGTGAATGCGACAGATTCTCCGCGTGCGGCTCGAATGGTCGGTCCAAGGATGGATCCGTTGAAACCCCAAGTGTCGGTGATCTTTCCCGCGACGATCTCGGTGGCTGCGGCACCGGCGCGGAGTGTGAAGTGGCGAACGCCGGCGTCGTCGACCGTCGATTCGGCCAGCGGCGGAACCGGTAGCGGGCGAGAGGTTCCGGGTACCGCCTGTGCGGCGCTTCGTGCTGCCGAGTTGGCCCCGCAGCCCACTGCGAGCCCGAGGGGTGCGGCGGCAAGACCGAACAGAATCGTGCGCCTGGAAATCCGGTTCATCGTTCTCCTGGAGGTAGTGCGTGATCAACTACTTCCAGTCAACGGGCCGCGCCGTGCTGCCGAATCCTGCCGACGGGCCTGTCGGCACTCCTCCCTCGGACCCTTGCGGCGGGTGGGATGTTCTGGTACTCGGGTGGTTACCGCAGGCGGGTCAGAACGTCTTCGTGCAGCAGGCCGTTGGTGGCGACCGCACTGCCGCCGTGTGGACCCGCGCCGCCGTCCAGATCGGTGAACGCGCCGCCGGCCTCACGGACCAGAACATCGAGCGCTGCCAGATCCCACAGGGAAACTTCGGGTTCGGCAGCGATGTCGACGGCACCTTCGGCCACGAGGCAGTACGAGAAGAAGTCGCCGTAACCGCGCACGCGCCACACATGGTCGGCGAGTTCGACGAACTGGTCGCGAATTCCGCGGTCCTTCCAGCCGGACAGGCTCGAGAAGCTCAGGCTCGCCGATTCGCTGCGATCGACGGCGGATACCTGGATTGCCCGCGCATCGCCGTCTCCGAAAGACGTATGTGCGCCCAATCCTGTTGCAGCCCACCATCGCCGATTCAGTGCCGGTGCGCTCACGACGCCGATGACCGGGACGCCGTCCTCGAGCAAGCTGATCAGAGTGGCCCACACCGGTACGTTGCGGACGAAGTTCTTGGTCCCGTCGATGGGATCGACCACCCACTGCCTGCCCTCGAAGACTGCGTCGCCGCCGAATTCTTCGCCGAGCACGGAGTCTGCAGGCCGATGCTCACCGAGCGTCGCGCGCACTGCCCGCTCGACAGCGAGGTCGGCGTCGGAGACG
Source organism: Rhodococcus sp. NPDC057135 (assembly GCF_042670865.1). Lineage (NCBI taxonomy): Bacteria > Bacillati > Actinomycetota > Actinomycetes > Mycobacteriales > Nocardiaceae > Rhodococcus > Rhodococcus sp. NPDC057135. Next base: position 102,180 of record NZ_JBHUUU010000015.1, on the reverse strand, counting down.
GGGGTGAGGTCCGGCTTGTCGTCCACTCGAAGATCGAGTGCGCCGAAGCGGGCGCGAGTGATCGCGTCAGCCTCGTCGGCGATACGGAGGGCGAGTGCGAGGTCGGATGCGCGATCGGTCACGGGTACACAACCTACCGGCTCAGACGGGGAGGACTTCGTTCAGCTTTCCGGTCGCGACGTCGAAGACGAATCCGCGGAGGGACGTCGTCGCGGTGATGAACGGACTGTTCTCGATACGCTTCAACGACTGACGGACGTCCTCGTCGATGTCGGGGAACGACTCGGCGGCCCAGTTGGGTTTGATGCCGATCTCGTCTTGGATCGAACGCTTGAAGTCGTCGTCGGTGAACGTCAGCATTCCGCAGTCGGTGTGATGGATGAGGATGATCTCGGTAGTTCCCAGCAGCCGCTGGCTGATGGCCAGGGATCGGATCTCGTCGTCGGTGACGACTCCACCCGCATTGCGGATGACGTGCGATTCACCTTCCTTGATTCCCAGAACCCGATAGACGTCGATGCGGGCATCCATGCAGGCGAGAACGGCAACGTGTCTGCTGGGTGGGAGGGGGAGCGGTCCGGTGAACTGCTCGGCGTAGACGGCGTTGTTCTGGAGGTATTCGTCGGTGACAGTCATCGTTCCAGTAGGTTCCCTCGGACCGACGTTGGCAAGGCTTCGAGTCCCGGTGATCTCAATCCGTGACGTGCGGCGGACCTGAGAAGGTGACGCACGGCAGAGCCGAGGTCGGCACCCGGTAGCCTTGAGAACCGTGCATCCCGACGTAATTGCAGACCTGAACGCCCTCGACACCACCCTTCGCACCTGCGAATCGGTTGTGGACGTCGAGGAGCTGCGCCGACGCATCGACGAGCTCGAGCACCAGGCAGCCGACCCGGGTCTGTGGAACGACCAGGAACACGCCCAGCAGGTCACCAGCCAGCTCTCCCACGCGCAGGCCGAACTGCGGCGCATCGTGGCACTGCGCGAGCGGCTCGACGAGATGCCGATCCTCTACGAATTGGCCGAAGACGAAGGCCCCGACGCGCTGGCCGATGCCGACGCCGAGCGAGCCAGCCTGCGTGAAGACATCGCGGCGATGGAAGTCAAGACCATGCTCTCGGGCGAGTACGACGAGCGCGACGCCCTGATCAACATCCGCTCCGGTGCCGGCGGAATCGACGCCGCGGACTGGGCCGAGATGCTCATGCGCATGTACATCCGCTGGGCTGAGAAGCACGACTACGGCGTCGAGGTCTACGACACGTCGTACGCCGAAGAAGCCGGACTCAAGAGCGCGACGTTCGCGATCAAGGGCCCGTACACCTACGGAACGCTGTCCGTCGAGATGGGCACTCACCGGCTCGTCCGGATCAGTCCCTTCGACAACCAGGGCCGCCGCCAGACGTCGTTCGCCGAGGTCGAGGTCCTGCCGGTCGTCGAGACCACCGACCACATCGAGATCAACGAGAACGACATCCGAGTCGACGTCTACCGCTCGTCCGGTCCCGGTGGTCAGTCCGTGAACACCACGGACTCCGCAGTTCGACTCACACACATCCCGACCGGAATCGTCGTCACCTGTCAGAACGAGAAGTCGCAGCTCCAGAACAAGGTGTCGGCTATGCGCGTTCTGCAGGCCAAGCTGCTCGCGGTCAAGCGTCAGGAAGAGCGCGCCGAGATGGATGCGCTCAAGGGCGACAGCGGCAGCTCGTGGGGTAACCAGATGCGTTCTTACGTCCTTCATCCGTACCAGATGGTCAAGGACCTGCGTACCGAGTACGAGGTCAACAACCCGTCGGCAGTGCTCGACGGTGACATCGACGGGTTCCTCGAGGCCGGCATCCGTTGGCGCATGAGCGAGAACCAGTCCGCATAGCGTTCGGATATCGAAAGGCACGATGACTTTACTCAGACCTGGGCAGAACCTGCTCGATTGGCTTCAAACCACCGGTTTGTCCGTCCTCATGACCGTGCTCGGCGCGATGATTCTCGCCCGGTTGGTCAGTTGGGGAGGCAACAAGGTCACCGACCAGATCGACTCCAACTATCAGTTGGGCGATGCGCTGGTTCGCTCGGAGGCGACCAAGCATCGTCACTCGGTCGCGCAGGTCATCACCTGGGTTGTCATCACGTTCATCTACGTGATCGCGACGTTGAAGGTTCTCGACCAACTGAACCTGCCGATCGGTAGTCTCGTCGCGCCGGCGACTGTTCTCGGTGCGGCGCTCGGTTTCGGCGCGCAGCGCGTTGTGCAGGACATCCTTGCCGGTTTCTTCATCATCACCGAACGCCAGTACGGCTTCGGCGACACCGTGCGACTTGCGATCACCGGTTCCTCAGACGACGCCGAAGGTGTCATCGAGGACGTGACGCTGCGCGTGACGCGGATGCGTAACTCCGACGGCGAGGTCATCACCGTCCCCAACGGCCAGATCGTGAAAGCGACCAACCTGTCCAAGGACTGGGCCCGCGCCGTCATCGACGTTCCGGTACCGGCGACTGCCGACCTCACCCGGGTCAACGAGGTACTTCGTCAGGTCGGAGTCGACGCGATGGCCGACCGCGGACTCAAGAAACTGCTGCTCGACGAGCCCACCGTCATGGGCGTCGAAAGCCTCGAGGTCGATCAGGTCAACGTGCGGATGGTTGCGCGCACGCTTCCTGGCAAACAATTCCAGGTCGGACGCGCACTTCGCGTCCGCGTCGCGGCAGCGCTGCGACGTCAGGGGATCACGGTGTCACCGGATCTGCACACCGTACGGACCGAGGAGGCGAGCGAATGACCGATCAGGAACCGCGTCGCGGACTCGACAGACTGATTCACCTGGACTGGCTACCGTCGCGGATCTTCGGCGGCCGGATGCGAACTTCGACTTTCATCCTCATCGTGGCGTGGATACTGACGTATCTGCTGCACACGTACCTCAATCCGGAGGAACAGACCGCAGCGACGCCACCGCCGAGCACCGACACGTCGCAGACCGAACCGTACGTCGCTCCGTCGGTGAAGCCGTCGACGACGACCCCGGTACCGTCGTCGACCGAGCCGACGACCACCTCCGAGACCCCGTCCTCGGAAACGAGTACGGGCAGTTCCGGTTCTCCGACGCCGACTTCGGGTCCCGCGCCTGCGCCGGGCAACGCCGAACAGTCCGCGACCACCGTGCCGACCACTCCCGCGACGACGACCGTCCCGCAACCCGGCGCCGCAATGCAGGCACCGACGACGGTGCCGCAGTCACCTGCGACCACCGGTACCGGATAAGGACGAGGGTGCTCGCGCGTGGCGCCAAGGTCACCGTTAGATAACGGCTAGACTGGCTAGTTGTGATCAGCATGAAGAATGTGTCGAAGTCCTACAAGGCCTCCACCAGGCCGGCGCTCGACAAAGTCAGCGTGGAGGTGGAGAAGGGGGAGTTCGTCTTCCTCATCGGCCCCTCCGGCTCTGGCAAGTCGACGTTCATGCGGTTGCTGCTCAAGATGGAGTCGCCCACGTCCGGCGATATCGAGGTCGCGGATTTCCACGTCAACAAGTTGGCGGCCCGCCGTGTGCCGAAGCTTCGTCAGAGCATGGGCTGTGTGTTCCAGGACTTCCGCTTGCTTCAGCAGAAGACGGTCTCCGAGAATGTCGCCTTCGCGTTGGAAGTCATCGGCAAGCCCCGTAACGTCATCGCGCGCACTGTTCCCGAGGTGCTCGACATGGTCGGTCTGGCCGGTAAAGCCGACCGACTGCCCACCGAGCTCTCCGGAGGTGAGCAGCAGCGCGTCGCCATCGCTCGTGCATTCGTGAACCGTCCACTCGTCCTGCTCGCCGACGAGCCCACCGGCAACCTGGACCCCGAAACGAGCCAGGACATCATGCTGCTGCTCGAGCGGATCAACCGCACGGGCACCACCGTCGTCATGGCGACCCACGATCACCACATCGTCGACTCCATGCGTCGACGCGTCATCGAACTCGATCTCGGCAAGGTGACCAGAGACGAAGCGCGGGGTGTGTACGGCGTCGGCAGGTAGCGCCGACTACGACCACACGTCCCGTACGCCCACCGGTTGTCGTGAAACAACCGGCCTCTCGAAAAGGAATCGGATTCCCCGATGCGCGCCAGCTTTATTTTCAGCGAAGTACTGACCGGCCTACGCCGCAACATCACGATGACCATCGCCATGATCTTGACGACGGCGATCTCCCTCGGTCTCTTCGGCGGTGGTCTGCTGGTCGTCCAGATGGCAGGCAAGACCCAGCAGATCTTCCTCGAACGCGTCGAGGTGCAGATCTTCCTGACCGACGACATCTCTTCGGCCGATCCCGGTTGCGAGCAGGAGATCTGCAGTTCGCTGCGCAAGGAACTCGAGCAGACTCCGTCCGTCGTCGCGGTTCAGTACCTCAACCGTGAAGACGCGGTGAAGGACGCCACCGAGCGCGTGTTCAAGGACCAGCCCGAACTGGCAGCGCTGGTGAGCCCGGACAGCTTCCCGGCGTCGTTCAAGGTCAAGCTCAGTGACCCGGAGCGGTTCGGCGTCATCAACGACACCTTCGGTTCGAGGCCCGGCGTCGAGAGTGTGCTCAATCAGCGCGAGTTGGTGGACCGACTCTTCAGCGTGCTGGGTGGAGTGCGCAACGCGGCATTCGCGATCGCGATCGTCCAGGCGATCGCAGCGATCCTGCTGATCGCCAACATGGTCCAGATCGCGGCGTTCACGCGTCGTACCGAGGTCAACATCATGAGGTTGGTCGGCGCGACGCGTTGGTACACCCAGCTTCCGTTCCTCCTCGAAGCCGTCGTCGCGGCCCTGATCGGCGCGGTGCTCGCCATCGCCGGACTGTTCACCGCGAAGAACGTCTTCATCGACGGGGTCCTGGCCGACGTCTACGAAGCCAACATCGTGGCGCGGATTTCCAACAGCGACGTGCTGTTCGTCTCGCCGATCCTCGTGCTCGCCGGTGTCGGAATGGCCGCGGTGACGGCGTACGTGACGCTGCGTCTGTACGTCCGCGAATAATCGGTTTGCACGAGCTTCTATGCTGGAACTGTATTTGACGGTAAGACAGTATTCGACAGCAAGACAGCGGACTGAGAGGCCCGGACAGTGAAGGAAAAGGGCCGCAAGGTCATTGCGACCAATCGCAAAGCACGCCACAACTACACGATCATCGACACCTACGAGGCCGGCATCGCTCTCGTCGGGACCGAGGTCAAGAGTTTGCGTGAAGGCAAGGCATCGCTCGTCGACGCCTTCGCAACCGTGGACAACGGCGAAGTATGGCTGCGCTCGTTGCACATTCCGGAGTACACGCAAGGCACGTGGAACAACCATTCGCCGCGTCGTACCCGAAAGCTCCTGCTGCACAAGCGTGAGATCGAGCACCTCGTCGGCAAGACCCGCGAGGGAAACCAGACGCTGGTCCCGCTGTCGATGTACTTCAACGACGGCAAGGTCAAAGTCGAACTCGCGCTGGCAAAGGGTAAGCAGGACTACGACAAGCGCCAGGACATGGCCAAGCGCACCGCCGAGCGCGAGGTGACCCGCGAGCTCGGTCGTCGTATCAAGGGCATGCGCTGACCTCCATCCTGCTTGCCCTCGTGGCGGCAGTTGCCTACGGAGTCAGCGACTTCGTCGGTGGAGTTGCGTCACGACGGGTTGCCGCACTGCGCGTGGTGATCGTCTCGTATCCGCTTTCGCTCGTCATCGTGTTGATCGCAGCACCTTTCGTCTCCGGGACGCTGACGCTGAACGGGTTGATCTGGGGTGCGATCGCCGGTATCACGAGTGGTCTGGCGGTGTGGTGGTTCTATCTCGCGTTGGCGACCGGCCCCATGTCGGTGGTCTCGCCGCTCACCGCCGTTCTGGTGGCGGGTATTCCGGTGCTAGTCGGATTCGCTTTCGGTGAGCGGCCGGGACTGATCGCGTACCTGGGTATCGCCGTCGCGTTGGTCGCCGTCGTTCTGGTCAGTCGCGAGTCGCCCGACGACACCGCGGGTGAAGTTGCCGGCGGAATCACGCTCCGCTTCACCAGACAGGTAGCGCTGCTGACCGTCGGAAGCGGTGGCGCATTTGCACTCTCGTTCATCGCACTTCACCAGATCGGCGAGGGTAGTGGGCTGTGGGCGTTGGCCGTATCTCGCGGCGCCGCGACGGTCGTGGTGTGGTTGGTCGCGTTGGCGGCCGGTCACTTCGTTCTCCCGCGAGGTGAGCCACTCAAGCTCGCGGTGTACGTCAGCGTCCTCGACGTCGTCGCCAACGGGACGATGATCTACGCCTTCCAAGGCGGAATGCTCTCACTCGTCAGCGTGATCGGTTCGCTGTATCCGGCTGCGACGGTTCTGCTCGCGATGGTGATGCTGGGCGAGCGGGTCAGCCGCGTGCAACAAGCGGGAATGCTGTTGGCGCTGGCGGCAGTCGGCATGATTGCCGTCGCGGGTGCCTAGATTCTTTTCAGCTCCAGCGTTTTCAGTCCCAGCGTTTTCAGTCTCAGCGTTTTCAGGCTCAGTGTTTCAGCCGCGTCTGTCGGCCGGTGCAGCGCGTAGGTGAACCCGCTCGCCTTGTTTTCCGAAGAGGCTGATCGCCTCGGCCGGTCGACCGTCGGCAGCACTGATGCGGTGCGGGATGTGTGTATCGAATTCGGCTGCCTCGCCGGCACCCATGATGAAATCACGGTCGCCGAGTTGGAGTCTGATGCGCCCGGACAGAACGTAGACCCACTCGTAACCCTCGTGAGATCCTGGCTCGCGATCGTCGTCGGTGGGGGAGATGATCATCTTGTAGGCCTGCAGATTGCCGGGCTGGCTCGTCAGCGGAATGACCGTCATACATCCGACCGTCCGAGGTTCTTCTCGCACGCGCGGATCTTTGATCTTGCTGTTCACGAGGTCGTCCAAGGGGACGCCGTGTGCCTTGGCGATCGGCAGCAGAAGCTCCAAGTTGGCTCGGCGAGTACCTGATTCGAGTCTCGACAGTGTGCTCACACTGATGTCGGTGGCCTCCGACAAATCGGCCAGGGTCATGTCGGACTGTTGGCGCAACGCACGTAGGCGAGGGCCGATGCCGGCCAGTACGGCTTCGAACGATGTTTCAGTCATGCATTCATTTTGCCAAAGTGGCAACAGTGTTTGTCAAGATTGCGTTCTCTTGTCATTCTGGATTCATGACGCAGAACTCATTCGACGTAGCAGTAATCGGAGCCGGCGCGGCGGGCCTCAACGCCGCACTCATTCTCGGTCAGGCACGCAGGTCCGTGATCGTCTTCGACAACGGATCGCCACGAAACGCGGCCGCCGACCACATGAACGGATTCCTCTCCCGTGACGGTATGAACCCTGCCGAACTGTTGACCATCGGCAGAGGTGAGGTCCGCAAATTCGGCGGCGAGTTCCACGACGGCACGGTCGTCTCCGTGACACGGGACAGTGACGGTTTCTCGATCGAACTCGCTGACACCAGCAAGATTCAGGTACGCAAAGTCCTAGTCGCAACGGGCCTGACGGACCGTCTACCGGCAGAACTCGAAGTCTTCGGTGAGCGATGGGGCCGCGAGGTGTTGCACTGCCCGTACTGCCACGGGTACAGCGTGCGTGATCAGCCGCTCGGCGTGATCGCCAAGAGCGCGGAGTTTGCGATGCACCAGGCACTCATGGTGCGCCAGTGGTCCGACGACGTGGTTCTCTTCCTCCATCGAATCACCGAACTGAGTGCCGAAGATCGGGAAAAGCTTGCAGCCCGCGATATTTCGATCGTCGAGGGTGAGGTCGCCGGTCCCGCCGTAGAGGACGATCGCGTGGTGGGCGTGCGATTGGTGGACGGCACTGTGGTCGCGCGTTCGGCGGTTTTTGTCGGCGGCGCCCTCAAGATGGATCCCAACGATGCGATCTTGCGTAAATTCGGCGCTCAGCGCGCAGAGACGATGATGGGCGATTTCGTCACTGTCGACATGATGGGGGCCACAAGCGTGCCCGGCGTGTTCGCCGCCGGCAACGTCGTCGACCCGGGTGCCCAGGTCATCATGGCCGCAGCCGCCGGGGCGAAGGCCGGGGCGGGGATCAACATGATGTTGACGAACGACGACCTCGAGGTTGCACTCGCGCTTCGGAGCTGAATTCTGCGTAGCGTGGGGTGATGGACGCAGTGAGAGTGTTGATCACGGGTGCGACCGGATACATCGGCGGACGTCTTGCCCCTCGCCTGGTCGAAGAGGGGCACCACGTGCGGGTGGTGGTGCGAAGTCCCGAGAAGCTTCGCGATGTGCCCTGGCATGATTCGGTGGAGATCAAGCGCGGGGATTTGACCGACAGTGATTCACTCGCAGGTGTTTTCGACAACATCGACGTGGTCTACTACCTCGTTCACGCCATGGGCGGGGGAGGGTCTTTCTCTGACATCGACAAGCGGAGTGCGCAGAACGTCGCTGCCGCCGCACGCGATGCGGGGGTGCGCCGGATCGTCTACCTCGGTGGGCTTCATCCGTCCGACCGAGAGCTGTCGACTCACTTGCAGTCTCGGCTCGAAGTCGGTCGGATCCTGCTCGACTCCGAGGTTCCGACGGTTGTGTTCCAAGCTGGAGTGGTGATCGGATCAGGTTCGGCGTCCTTCGAAATGGTGCGCCACTTGACCAATCGACTTCCGGTGATGACCACCCCCAAGTGGGTGCACAACAACATCCAGCCGATCGCGGTGCGTGACGTACTCCACTATCTGACCGCGGCCGCGGCAACAACGCCGGAGGTCAACCGCGCCTTCGACATCGGTGGGCCGGATGTCATGCAGTACGGCGAGATGATGAACACCTACGCCGACGTTGCAGGACTGGTACGTCGGCGCATCCTCGTCTTGCCTGTCCTCACGCCGAGGCTGGCAGGTCACTGGGTGGGATTGGTCACCCCGATCCCACGGGGCTTGGCGATGCCGTTGATCGAGTCACTGCAGAACGACGCGGTGATGCATGATCACGACATCGACGACTTCATCCCGCCTCCCGCCGGTGGCCTCACGCCGTATCGGGAAGCGGTGCGTTTGGCACTTCACAAGATCGAGACCGGTGAGGTGGAGACGGCGTGGTCCGGTGCAACGATCGCGGGAGCACCCTCCGATCCTCTTCCATCCGACCCGGATTGGGCTGGTGAAGCGGTCTACGTCGATCATCGCGAACGCGACTGTGCTGCCGATCCGAAAACCCTCTGGTCGGTCGTCGAGTCGATCGGCGGTGAGAATGGTTGGTATTCATTCCCTTTGGCGTGGGCGATCCGGGGGTGGATGGATCGAGCAGTTGGCGGTGTCGGCCTACGCCGAGGTCGACGCGATCCCCGGCGACTCAACACCGGTGAAGCCCTGGACTTCTGGCGCGTCGAAGAGATCGATCGAGGCAAGTTGCTCCGTTTGCGTGCCGAGATGAAGGTTCCCGGCGGGGCATGGTTGGAGTTGCGAGTATCGGAAGGTCCGACGGGCGCGGACGGCCGACCGGTGGGTTCGCACCTCGATCAGCGTGCGGTCTTCTTTCCGCGTGGGCTCGCAGGCCGGGCGTACTGGTACTCGATCCTGCCTTTCCACGGAGTTGTCTTTCAGGGCATGATCACCAACATCACCGGTGCTGCCGAGCGTGAGATGGCTGCAGTGCAGGAAACGGCTGGGGCGAGGGACACGGCTGGGGCGAGGGACACGGAAAGTGCCGCCGATTAATTGGTATGACTTCCGAACTTCGGCGCGTTATAGTGAATAGCCCCACGAAAGACGCGGGGCACACACGGGGCTGAACGGTTTCGACTGCGTGTGTTGAGTTAGGGGAAGCGTGTCGGTGCAGGCAAGAGACCACCGTAAGCGTCGCTGCAAACCTATAAGCGCCGATTCCAATCAGCGCGACTACGCTCTCGCTGCCTAAGTAGCGAAGCGTGTCTGTCAGCCCGGGGTTGCCCTCGACCCGGTTCCTGGCATCAGCTAGAGGGCTTTACTGTTCGGCTCGGTCACGGAGTCGAACGGGACATCAAACAGTGACTGGGATCGTCATCCTGGCTTGTTCGCGAGACTGGGAGATCCAAGTAGAGACTTAGCGAACTGCACACGGAGAAGCCCTAGCGATTCAACGTAGGACCCGGGTTCAATTCCCGGCAGCTCCACAACAGGTCGGGCCGGAGAGCACACGCTCTCCGGCCCGACTTTTTTGTTGCCTTGCTGCGGTCTTGTTGCGACGCTTTGCTGCCGCGCTCGGGCCTTCTTGCGATCAGGAGCCGAAGAATCCCAGGTCGACCGAGCCGACGAAGTCGGGAGCTTCCTCGGATAGCGGCTTGCCGTCCAGATCGGCAGGCAATGCAACGCCCAAGCTCTGGAGGATTGTCGGAGTGATGTCGGCGATCGTGTACGCGGCGGTGGTCTTACCGGCCGCGTATCCCGCACCGCGTGCAATGACGAATGTCGTTGCTTCCGCGGGTGTCTGACCGCCATGCCCACCGGCGGGCTTGTGCCCGTGATCCGCAGTGACCAGTACAGTCCACTTCTCACCGGTCTTCGCTGCGCGCTGATCGACAGCATCGACAATCTTGCCCACCTGGGCGTCGACCGACGCTATCGACTCGTCGTACGCAGCGCCGTTGGTGCCGCCGCTGTGCCCTGCGCCGTCCACCTGATCGAGTTGGGTGAAGATCAGGTCAGGTCCCTTGTCGGTGATGTCCCGGGCGACGGCGTCTGCCGTTGCAGCGTCGGTGGCCGCTTCGGAACCTGCATCGGCAGTGGTCACGACAACGTCAGCTTTCGGTGTCCCACTGGAAGCGATGTTGTCGATGCCGCCCCAGGTGGAGATCGATTCGGTGAGGAGGGAGGGCTTTGCTGTTTCCAATCGGGTGAAGACGCTCGGGTAGAGGTCGAAGCGGGCGCCCGCGTACGTGTTGTCCTTGACGCCGTGCTTGGTGTCCCAGACCCCGGTCAGGATGGTCGACCACGACGGTCCGGAGATGGTGGTGTGGCCGAGGATGGAAGATTCTCCGCTGGTTCCTTCGGCGATCAGCTTCTGGAGACGGGGAGCGTCAGCGGTCTTGATGTGGCTGAGCATGGTGCCGTCGAGGCCGATGACAACTGTCTTCTCGGCGGCCGACGGATTGAGGTCGGATGATCCGGGAATGGCTGCAGCGGTTGCAGTTCCGGCTGCTACCGCGCCGGCGAGGAGGAGTGTGATGGCGGCTGAGGTGGGTGCGATTTTCTTGGTCACGCTAAGCATCTTGCGATAGGACTAGACCAATTGCACTACCTGGATGTGAGGGTTGTCCTGTTGTTCACGGCAGATTCAGATTGGACTAGACCAATGTTTCCTCAGGCGGCCCAGCCGTCGAGGATGACGCTGACCGCGTGATCGAGATGGAGGGGTTCGCCGTCCCATCTCGGGATGATCGCATCGTCGGGTATGTCTCCGCGAAGTAGGCCATCAGCGAATCCTTCGGTCGGCGGTGCTGGGTCGATGACGTCACCATTGGCGTAAACGAACTCGAACTTCTGCTCGCCGAGTGCAGTGATGGTGAACTGGCCGTCGTGCAGTGCACGGTGGCAGGTTCCGCAAAGCATGATCAAGTTGTCCAGATCCGTGGTGCCGCCGCGTCCCCAAAATTTGACGTGGTGCGCGTGCAGGAAACGAGTCCGCCCGCAACCTGGTGTGCGGCAACATCCGTCGCGGTAATTCAATGCCAACATTTGTTTGGCGCTGACGACGCGGGTCCGTCGGCCCAGATTCAGAACGCATCCCTCCTTTGTCGTTCCCAGGCGAAGTTTCGCGTTGCAGAGCACTTCCTCGGCGGCATTTTGGGGGAGCGCGGGTCCACTCGGCACTCGGACGGTGTTCGCTTCGTGGAAGAACACAACTTCGTTGGTGGCGGCCTTGGACGTGCGGTCTGCGACCACGGTGGTGGCGAGCTCCGCCATGGCGACCAGGACTGGCCCGATGTTTCCGACTGGGTTCTTTGTGGCCGTCTCGTTGTCAGGGCGGATGGCAGCGGTTCGGGTGCGTTCACGTTCCGCTACCGCCAACGCTGCGAGGATTCGGGCGCCGTCCTGCGCGGGCAGGCGTCCTTTGATGACAAATTCGCCCGTATCCGGGTCCCAATGCCACCGGACCTGAAGGTGTTCGGGTGCTTTGCTTTTGCCGGATTCGTTGTCGGTTGCTTTACGTAGACCGGCGGCGAGGCGATCGATCTGGGCTGCGGGTGCTTCACAGCCGAACCGAACCATCTGCTTTTCGTTGGACGGCGTGGTGACCCGAGTGAGTGCGCGAACCTTCGAGTAGGACAGCCGGCCTTGCTCGAAGGCCTTCCGCATCTCGGGTAATGGTCGGAGTGCTTTGGCGACGCGAACGTATTCCCTGCCGGTGTGCAGGCTCATTCCACATTTCCACGACAGCCAGTGGGCGCACGAGTGCAGTCCAGGGCCGGTCCAGCCGCGGTCTTCGTCGAATTTCGACAGGAGGGTGAGGAATCGGGCGGTGGCCGCGGCGATCTGGCCGGCGAGAGCGCAGATTTCGGAGCCGAGTTGCTCCACGTCGCCTCGGGCGGAACCCCGCGTTTCGTCATCGGTCAGTGCTGCGGTATCGGTCAGTGCTGCGTTGTTGATCAGTGCTGCGTTCATCGTTGCCCCCCGGCGCGCGTCCGACATCGTTTCGAATGTACGTTCGATATTAGATGTGGGTACCGACACGCATCCATGGATGCGGACTGAAAGCGTCCCCGCGGGGACGTCTAACCGCAGCCGATCGAGTACTCGGCGTAGGTGCCGACATCCTCGAAGCCGAGGTTTCGATAGAGCTGGGCGCCGTCGCTGGACGCCTGAAGTACGGCGATTCGGGCGCCTCGCTCGCGGGCGATGTCGAGCGCGGCAAGGGTGACCGCCGAGCCGAATCCGCGTCGGCGGGCCGCGTCGAGTGTGACGACGCCGTACAGTCCGGCGGCACCGGCAGCAAAATGGACCTCGGCTCCGGCGACGGGCTGGGAGTTCGCGTACCCGACGACAAACGAACTGCGCGACCGCTCATCGAGGACGGCATGGGCAGTTTCCTCGAAGAAGCCAATTACTGCCGCCGAGGGCGGCGACCAATTGGCGGCCATCACGGCGGCATAGTCGGCGAGCTGTGAACGAGTCGTCACTCGCTGAACGGAGAGTTCTGGGACAGGCGTTGGGCGCGGGACGACGTCTAGATCTGCCGTCATCGCTCGTTCTTCCTCGGAGCGCACGCAGCCGAGGGCTGACAAGCGAGCGCCGAGGTCTGAGGGCTTGTCGCGCGGGCCCGTCCACCAGGAGAACGGACGTCCCGTTGCTCGAATCGACGAGAGAATGTCGAGCAGTCGTCGGTCTTCGTCGGGGCCTTCATCAGGGCCTTCATCAGGTACGGCTAAGCGAGCGCCGGCGATGATGTTGAAAGTGTCGTCGGCGAGGCCGCTGTCTGCGACGACAACATCTGCAGCGAGAGTGACCGACGCCGTCGGTAAGTGTTCATGCAGGTGGCAGGCATGGGAGACCAAGTTGGCGTCCATGGCGTCGAGGACGTCGCCGACGGGTGCTTCGCGATTCACAAAAGAAATTCTACGAACCCCATCCAAATGGTTTTCGGCTCCGAATGCCTTGCATGACGCCTAACCGACGGCAAGAGCAGGACGGTGACCAGCACCTGGTGGTGCTCGTGCTGCCTGGAGGAAAGGTCTCGAGCCATCGCCCTGCCCGCGCGTGGCACCTGTCCAACCTTCGGATGCGCCCGTTCACTGCTCGGATTCGCCGCTCCGGTGTGACAGCGGTGCAGGTTCGGTACCGGGTCCGTGGTTGGAACGGCGCCGAGCGTAGTCCGGTAGCCGATGCCCGAGCTGCACTCGACGCGATCACGAGACGTGATGCACAAGCTCAGTTGATCCTGCTCGGGCACTCGATGGGTGGACGAGTTGCCGCTGAACTGTGTGGTGATCCGGCGGTGGTCGGTGTGGTTGCGCTGGCGCCGTGGTGGCCCGATGGAACGTCGGTGAATCTGCGTTCCGACACACCACTGGTGGTGCTCCACGGCACGGCCGACTCGTGGACTGACCCGGCAGCGTCTCGTCGGAAAGTAGACGAACTGCAGAAGTCTGGAACGAGCGCCGAATATTTCGGCATCGACGGCGCCGGGCACTTCATGCTCCGCCGGGCGGCGACCTGGCATCGCCTCGTCGCCGATGCAGTTGCAGGGATGAGCCGCGGGGTAGCCGCGACGAAGACGGGAGAACGACGATGAGTTCCGACAAGCGCAGGGTTGCAGTCGTCGGCAGTGGGGTCGCGGGTCTGACAGCGGCGTGGGTGCTGAGTAAGGACAGTGACGTGACGCTCTACGAAGCGGATTCACGGCTCGGTGGGCACGCGGACACCCATTCGGTCACCGATCCGGAAGGGCGAAGCCTCGCCATCGACACCGGTTTCATCGTCCACAACGACCGCACCTATCCGACTTTGTTGCGATTGTTCGCAGAACTCGACGTGCCTACTCAAGAATCCGATATGAGTATGTCGGTCAGGTGTGGGGGTTGTGGGCTCGAGTACTCGGGAGGGCAAGGGTTGCGCGGCGTTCTCCCGACGCCGGGGTTGCTGGTGAATGGCAGTTTTCTGTCGATGCTGATGGAGGTCAAACGTTTCCATCGCCGTGCCCGGGCTTTGCTCGACAACACGGATCCGTCGGCACCCGACCAGACACTGGGAGTGTTTCTGCGCAGCGGCCGGTTCTCCGACTACTTCACCGCTCATTTCATGACGCCGCTGGTGTCGGCAGTCTGGTCGTGTGATCCCGGCTCGGCGCTGAAATATCCTGCGCGGTATCTGTTCTCGTTCCTCGATCATCACGGAATGTTGAGCGTGACGGGATCGCCGACCTGGCGGACGGTTACCGGGGGATCAGCTGAATACGTTCGCCTCGTTGCCAAGAGTATCGGCGACATCAGGCTGAACACCCCGGTGCGCGCCATCCACCGGTTCGGCGATCGCGTCGACATTCGCGACGGCGACGACCAAATCCAGACCTTCGACGCAGCTGTAGTTGCAACGCATCCGCAGCAAGCGCTGAAGATATTGGCCGAACCGACGGCCGTCGAATCGCAGGTCCTCGGCGCAATGCCGTACTCCGTCAACCACACCCAACTTCACACCGACGAAAATGTGCTGCCCGACAACACCAATGCGCGCGCGTCATGGAACTACTACATCCCGGAATGCAACGCGAAGCCCGATCACGTTCTGGTCAGCTATGACATGACGAGGTTGCAACGGCTCCCAGATACCGGCCGGCGATACATAGTGACCTTGGGGGGAGGCGAGATGGTATCGCCGGAGTCGGTGATCGATCAGATGACCTACGAGCATCCGCAGTACACACCGACTTCCGTCGCAGCTCAGGGACGGCTTCCCGAGTTGGACTCGAACGTGCTCGCGTTTGCAGGCGCGTACCACGGTTGGGGCTTTCACGAGGACGGTGCACTGTCGGGCCTGCGCGCCGCCGAACGCGTCGGAGGTCGGTGGCCGTGACCGCCCCCATCACACCGTCCGCCCCCATCACACCGTCCATCGTTCACACGAGCATTCGGCATGTACGAACGCAGCCGTTGCACAACGAGTTCGAGTACCGAAGCTACAGCTGGCTCGTCGACGTCGACGATTTGCCCCAGCTCCCGAAGGCGTTGCGCCCATTGGCTACGTTCGACGCCGGGGATCACCTCGGCGACCCCACCCGATCGATTCGTACCAACGTCGAGACTTTTCTGGCGACCAACGGATTCGACTTCTCCGGCGGCCGGATCCTCATGCTTGCGAACGCACGTGTGTTCGGCCATGTTTTCAACCCACTGAGCGTGTTCTGGTGCTTGAACGACGACGGAACTCAGCGTTGCGTTGTTGCAGAGGTTCACAACACCTACGGCGAGCGGCACTGTTACCTGCTCGAACCCGACGAACGTGGCGCCGCTCGCACGTCCAAAGAGTTCTACGTGTCTCCGTTCAACGATCTGGACGGCGAGTACCGGATGCGACTCCCACTGCCCGACACCGCGCTCGCGCTTTCGATAGTTCTGGCCCGAGACGGCAAGGCGCCATTCGTAGCCACGGTGTCAGGTCGATGCGTGCCGGCAACGACGCGCGAGATCGTCCGCAGTGCGCTCTCCGTCCCGCTGGCTCCGCTCCGAGTCGCCGCGCAGATCAGATTTCAAGGAATCCGGCTGTGGGCCAGGCGCTTACCCATCGTTCCCCGACCGCAACATCACCCGCAGGAGGCAGTGCAATGACCACAACTACTCTCGGCACCGAACCTCCCGCTCACACGATCGAAACCGAGCGGTGGCCAGGCGTTGCCACAGTACCCAGCGGATTCAAAGTGCGGGTTGCATCGCCGGTTGCCCGCTCTCTGTTCCACAAGGCGGTCGCGCGCTTGCCGCTGCGTGTTCAGATGCCGAATGGTGAGTTCTCCGGCGGCGGTAGTCCGGATTCGCCGTTGATGGTCATTCATCGCCCGGACGACTTCGCCGCTCGTGTGGGAGACAGTGGCTTGATCGGATTCGGCGAGTCGTACATGGCGGGCGACTGGGAAGCTTCCGACCTCACCGCGGTCCTGGAAGTCTTCGCCTCCCGCGTCGCGACGCTGATTCCCGACTTCCTGCAGCGGTTGCGAGGCCTGTACATTCCGAAGCAGCCTCGCAGTGAGCGGAACTCGACGCAGAACACGCGCTCGAACATCTCCAGGCACTACGACCTATCGAACGAGATGTTCGAACTGTTCCTCGACGACACGATGACCTATTCCAGTGCACTCTTCGAGGATCTGTCGGTAGGAGCATCCCCGTCGTGGGATGCGTTCGCAGCTGCCCAGCACCGGAAGATCGATCGCCTGCTGGACGGCGCGGGCGTCGGTCCAGGTTCACGAGTGCTCGAAATCGGCACAGGCTGGGGAGAATTGGCGATCCGAGCGGCCCAGCGCGGCGCAACGGTGCGCTCGGTGACTCTTTCGGTCGAACAACAGGAATTGGCAGCGAAGCGGATAAGCGCCGCGGGACTGGCAGATCGCGTTCAGGTCGACCTTCTCGACTATCGGCAGGTGCAAGGGGAGTATGACGCCGTTGTTTCGGTCGAGATGATCGAAGCGGTCGGGCACCAGTACTGGGGCAGCTACTTCCAGACGATCGACGCTTTGTTGGCGCCGGGTGGGCGCGCGGCGATCCAAGCGATCACGATGCCGCACGATCGGATGCTCGCGACCCGCAACACCTATACCTGGGTACACAAGTACATTTTCCCCGGTGGGTTTCTTCCGTCGGTGCGGGCGATCGAGGATGTCACCGAACGATTGACGACGCTCCGGGTGCGTGAGCGGATGTCGATGGGCGATCACTACGCGCAGACGTTGCGGCTGTGGGACGAGCGTTTCAGCGCTCGCACCGACGAGGCATCTGCGCTCGGGTTCGACGCAGTGTTCGCGCGCATGTGGCATTTCTATCTCTGCTATTCCGAGGCGGGCTTCCGATCGGGGTATCTCGACGTTCAGCAAATTGTTCTCGATCGGAGGAACCAGCGATGACCGCCACGATGGATCGAGCGGTACGAGGCACCGGTGTTGCGGGCCGTCTGTCGGAAATTCTGAGTCCACTTGTCGGCGGCGAGCTTCCGGTGCGGTTGACTGCGTGGGACGGCAGCACGGCAGGACCGGAGGACGCTCCGAAGGTGACGCTCTACAGCGCGAACGTGTTGCGACGCCTGCTCTGGAATCCCGGCGAGTTGGGAGTTGCGCAGGCATATGTTCTCGGCGAACTCGACGTCGAGGGTGATCTGGGCGATGCGCTCACACACGTGTGGAAGGTGTCTGCCGAGCGGGGACTCGGGTCGATTACCCCGACGCCGTCGCTCGTCCTGGCTGCGGTCAAGGCCGCGCGGTCCTTCGGCGCTTTCGGGAGACCTTTGGCTCCACCGGCGTCGCAGGCTCAAGTGAAGGGCCGCTTGCACAGTCTCGCCCGCGACCGCGAGGCGATCGGGCACCACTACGATTTGTCGAACGATTTTTACGAGCTGATCCTCGACGAGAACATGGCGTACTCCTCGGGATACTGGACTTCCGATGCACCGGAATACACGCTCGAAGACTCGCAGACAGACAAGCTGGACCTGGTGTGCCGCAAAGTCGGTCTTGATCGGGCGCGAGGCCTGCGGTTTCTCGACGTCGGCTGTGGTTGGGGCTCGCTGAGCCTGCATGCAGCGCGGGAGTACGGCGCTCGGGTCGTCGGCATCACGATCTCGGCTGAGCAGAAGGCATTTGTCGACGCGAAGATCCGCGCACTCGGTTTGGAAGACTGGGTCGAGATCCGATTACAAGATTATCGCGAGATCCCCGACGGTCCGTTCGATGCGGTCGCGTCGATCGAGATGGGTGAGCACGTCGGCGAAGACAACTATTCGACGTACGTGAAAGCGCTCCACGACAACGTGATTGCGGGTGGGCGTGTGCTGATTCAGCAGATGTCGCGCAGCGGCTCGCATCCCGGGGGAGGCCCGTTCATCGAGTCGTTCATCGCGCCGGACATGTACATGAGGCCTGTGGGCCGGACCGTTGCGATGATCGAGGAAGGCGGACTCGAAGTCCGTGACGTCCACGCCCTGCGGGAGCACTACGTGCGGACGGTGGACGCGTGGATCGAGACTTTCGAATCGAATTGGGACCGCGTCGTGGAACTCGTGGGCGTCGAAGTCGCTCGGGTGTGGCGTCTCTACCTCGTCGGCGGGGGAATGGCTTTTCGGGACGGCAGGATGGGCGTCGATCAGATTTTGTCCGTCCGGCCGCTCGGCGATGGTCGATCGGGTATGGAACCGGTACGGCCGCAGTGGGTGTCGCGGCGATGAACGGATTCGACTGGGGCGCGTTCGGAGTGGTCACGCTCACGAGTCTGCTGGCGATCGCCATCGGAATGGCAGTGACTGCCACGATCGGCGTACGGATCGGGCGCCACAATGTTGTCGACGTGTCGTGGGGCGCCGGCTTCGTTCTGATCGCTCTCGTGTCCGCAATAGTTGGAACCGGCGACCTCTGGCGCCGGTTACTGATGCTTGCGCTGGTGGCGATCTGGGGTCTGCGGTTGGCGACGCACATGGCGATCCGATCGCGTGGCAAGGGTGAAGATCCGCGGTACGAGGAAATGCTCGGACGGACGACGGGCAGTCGAACGCTCTACGCGATCCGCAAGATCTATCTCACGCAGGGGATTTCATTGTGGTTCGTCTCCCTGCCGATCCAGGTCGCTGCGGTCTCGCACGGCAGCTTCGGACTTCTTGTTGTACTCGGTATCGCGCTGTGGATTGTCGGCGTCGCGTTCGAGACGGTTGGCGATCGACAGATGGAGGAGTTCAAATCCGATCCGGGTAGCCGCGGCCACATCATGGATCAAGGTTTGTGGGCGTGGACGCGTCATCCCAACTATTTCGGCGACGCGTGCGTCTGGTGGGGAATCTTCCTCGTTTCGGCGTCGGTGTGGCCGGGGGTGTTGACCATCCTCTCGCCGATCGCGATGACGTACTTCCTGGTCTTCGCCACCGGAGCGCGGTTGCTCGAGCGACACATGGAACAGCGCCCGGGCTATCGCGAGTATCAGCAGCGGACAAGCTACTTCATTCCGCGCCCGCCGAAAGCCCGATCCGGGACGTAGGCTCTTTCGGATGAGGCGAGAGCATGGGTGATCTGAAGCTGCCGGCTGCAGTGAGCGCGGTTGCCGTCGGTGGAGCATTGGGGGCACTGAGCCGATACGGTGTGGGAGAGCTGTTCCCCCACATCTGGACGACGCTGGTCATCAACGTCGTCGGCTCGCTCATTCTCGGCATACTCGCGGCCCTGCTGGTCCACAACAAGGTGGGGTACCTCTTTCTCGGCACCGGGTTCTGCGGCGGCTTCACGACCTTCTCGTCATTCGCGGTTCACGCGGTGACGGAGAGTCCGTGGCGATCGATTCTCTATGTACTCGGGACGCTGATTCCTGCCATCCTCGCCGCAGCGCTGGGCAAAGGGCTCGGAGAACGCTGGATCCGTGCGCGGGACGGGGTGTCGGCATGACGGTTCTCCTGGTGGCACTCGGCGGCGGCGCGGGTGCGAGTGGCCGGTACCTGTTGGCGCGGTATGTGCCCGCTTACAAGGGGTTCCCTGCTGCGACGTTCGCCGCGAACGTGATCGGCTGCTTCCTGCTCGGATTGTTCACCGGGGCAGCTCTTTCCACCGAAATGGCCGCGCTCCTGGCGACTGGCTTCTGCGGTGGCCTGTCCACGTACTCGACCTTCGCGACCGAGAATGTGGGCATGGTCGAGCGGCGTCAGACGATGCTTTCGCTGATCTACATCGTCGTCAGTCTGATCGTCGGCTTGTCCGCTGCATGGGTGGGAATCCAGATCACGGACTGACGTATTCGGCGTCGAGCGTGCACGCCACGCGGCCAGGGTAGACAATTGTCCACAGTCGCGTCGACACAGTGGTCGACCACCGGGCCGAGGGGGATTCGTGGCGCACGAACGAGCAGGACAAGTGGCTCTGCCAGAGGATCTGATCGACGTTCCTCATCTGGTCACCGCGTATTACACGCGCACCCCGGATCCCGAGAACCCGATGCAGCAGGTACTTTTCGGTACTTCCGGACATCGCGGTTCCAGCCTCGATTCCGCTTTCAACGAAGCCCATATCCTGGCCACGACCCAGGCGATCGTCGAGTACCGCGCTTCGCAGGGTATCGACGGTCCGCTGTTCATCGGCCGGGATACACACGCGCTGTCCGAACCTGCCTGGCTCTCCGCGTTGGAGGTCCTCGTCGCCAACGACGTCGTCGTTCTTGTCGACTCGCGCGACGCCTACACGCCTACCCCGGCAGTGAGCCACACGATCCTGCGATACAACTCGACGGGGCCGGAGGCCAAGGCCGACGGTATCGTCGTGACACCGTCACACAATCCGCCTCGTGACGGCGGCTTCAAATACAACCCGCCGCACGGCGGACCCGCGGACACGGATGCGACGTCGGTTATCGCCGACCGAGCGAACGAGCTACTGCGCAAAGGGCTTTCCGGGGTAAGACGCGTCACGGCAGCGCAGGCGCTGGACCGCGTCGAACGCTACGACTTCCTCCGCTACTACGTCGAAGATCTCCCCTCTGTCCTCAACCTCGATGCGATCCGCGACGCCGGAATCCGGATCGGTGCAGACCCCCTCGGCGGGGCAAGTGTCGACTACTGGGGCGCGATCGCCGAAACTCATCGACTCGACCTCGAAGTGGTGAATCCTCTCGTGGATCCGACCTGGCGGTTCATGACGCTGGACACGGACGGCAAGATCCGCATGGACTGCTCGTCGCCCGACGCGATGGCGTCGCTGATCGGGATTCGGGATCGCTACGACATCGCGACCGGAAACGATGCGGACTCCGACCGCCACGGCATCGTCACTCCCGACGGCGGTTTGATGAACCCGAATCACTATCTCGCCGTTGCCATCGAGTACCTGTTCGCGAACCGGCCAGGGTGGGGCGCAGATACCAAGGTCGGCAAGACCCTCGTGAGTTCGTCGATGATCGACCGCGTGGTCAGCGGCCTGGGTCGCGAATTGCTCGAGGTTCCGGTCGGGTTCAAGTGGTTCGTTCCAGGGTTGCTCGACGGGTCTGTGGGATTCGGCGGCGAGGAAAGCGCCGGCGCGTCCTTCCTCCGACACGACGGTTCCGTCTGGACGACGGACAAGGACGGCATCATCCTTGCGCTACTCGCATCGGAAATCACCGCTGTGACGGGAAAGTCTCCGTCAGCGCACTACGCCGCGTTGGCCGAGAAGTTCGGGAGCCCCGCGTACGCACGTATCGATGCGCCCGCAACACGCGCACAGAAGGCCGTCCTGGCAAAGCTGTCTCCTGATCAGGTGAGTGCAACCGAACTGGCGGGTGAACCGATCACCGCGACACTGACAGCGGCGCCCGGAAACGGTGCGGCGATCGGTGGTCTCAAAGTGACGACGGAAAATGCGTGGTTTGCAGCGAGGCCGTCCGGCACGGAGGACGTGTACAAGATCTATGCCGAGTCGATGAAGGGCACCGATCATCTGGCTCAGGTTCAGGCAGCGGCCAAGGACTTGGTGTCCGGAGTCTTGAAGGCGAACTAGCCCGCGGACCCCTCATGTCGCCCGGCTAGAATTCCGGGCGACATGAAAACTCGTGCAGCCAAGCTGCCACAGGAAATTTGGGTACTGGTCGCCGCCAGCTTCGTCATCGCCCTCGGATTCGGATTGGTCGCTCCGGCGCTACCGCAGTTCGCGCGAAGCTTCGACGTATCGGTCACCGCCGCCACGATCGTGATCTCGTCTTTCGCGTTCATGCGATTGGTGTTCGCGCCGATGAGCGGGACTTTGGTACAGAAACTCGGTGAGCGACCGGTCTACATCGTCGGCCTTCTGATCGTCGCGGTCTCGACCGGCGCGTGCGCTTTCGCGGGGGAGTACTGGCAACTTCTGCTGTTCCGGTCGTTGGGCGGCATCGGGTCGACCATGTTCACCGTGTCGGCTCTCGGGCTGATCATTCGCATGTCACCGCCGGACAGTCGCGGCCGCGTGTCGGGTCTGTACGCGACAAGCTTTCTCATGGGATCGATCGGCGGCCCGCTGGTCGGCGGTGCGCTGTTGCAGTTCGGTCTCCGGATGCCGTTCATCATCTACGCGATTGCGTTGGTGATCGCCGCGCTCGTTGTCTTCGTGAGCCTGCGTGGATCTCATTTGGCGTCACCGGACAAGGCAGTCGATGTGAAGTCGATGACTCTCACAGAAGGCCTCCAGTCGCCGGTGTACCGGGCAGCGCTCGGATCGAACCTCGCCTTCGGCGGGGTCATCTTCGGAGTTCGCGTTGCCATGGTCCCCCTGTTCGTCGTGGAGTTCCTCGATCGGGACCCTTCGATTGCGGCCTACGCCCTGACGATCTTCGCCGTCGGCAATGCGTTGGTGTTGATCGTTTCCGGACGACTCTCGGACCGCTTCGGACGCAAGCCCTTTGTCGTGAGCGGCCTGCTCATCTGTGGTGTGGGCACCATCGCGATGGGATTCACGGACAACCTCGTGGTGTTTTTTGCCATCGCGGCGGTGACGGGCGTCGGTTCAGGGCTCATGAGCCCGGCTCAACAAGCAGCAGTTGCCGATGTGGTCGGGTCGACGGCTCGCGGCGGACCCGTTCTGGCGGTTTTCCAGATGATGTCGGACATCGGTGGGGTAGTTGCGCCGATTTGTGCCGGGCTGATCGCCCAGCACGTGTCGTACTCTGCGGCCTTCGCGGTGATGGGAGCGGTTGTCGTCGTGTCGGCTACGGGTTGGTTGTTCGTCCCGTCGCGAACGAAGACAGTCGAATCCGTCGTCGAAGATCTGACTGATGTGACGGTGCTTACGGATACGCCTGCGCGGACAAACCTGGACTGACCGGGCATTCTGTACTCTCGATCGGGTGGCAATTCGTATCGTGAGTCTTGTAGCCCGATTGGGCTTGGCAGCCGTCTGGCTGATTTCCGGCGGGCTCAAGTTCCTTGATCCCGTGCAGACGAAGATCGCGGTGCGTGCCTATCAACTGTTGCCCGAGTCACTGGTGGGTCCGGTGGCGACGGCTCTTCCTCTGGTCGAGATAGTCCTGGGACTGCTGATCCTCGTCGGTCTGGCGGTTCGAGTATCCGCCGCAGTCTCGGTGGTGATTCTCACGGTCCTCATCGCGGTGATCATTT
Source organism: Rhodococcus sp. NPDC057135 (assembly GCF_042670865.1). Classification (NCBI taxonomy): domain Bacteria; kingdom Bacillati; phylum Actinomycetota; class Actinomycetes; order Mycobacteriales; family Nocardiaceae; genus Rhodococcus; species Rhodococcus sp. NPDC057135. The sequence continues at coordinate 78,462 of NZ_JBHUUU010000015.1, read as the reverse complement.
CGGTGTGGGCCAGGGGATTGTCCATCGACTGTGGATGTTTCGGCGGCGGCGGTGCTGCTGACGTCGGTGCTTGGGACTATCTGAAAGAGATTCTCCGGGACCTCGGCTTCATGGCGCTTGCCGTGTGGCTGCTCGTGTTCCCGCGTTCGCCGTTGGCATTGGGCCCCGGATCACGCGCGGCGTTCTCAGTGGATACTCAGTCTTCAGTGGCAAGGTAAGCAATCGGTAAATCGTTTCGACGCACGAAGGACTGCATCAGCGTGAGCACCAAGAGCAGCAAGAACAAATACTCGCCGGAACCGGTCTCGAGCCGCTCCACCTACATCATCGGTGGCCTCGCAGTGCTCGTGATCGCGGCCCTCGTCATCGGCGGTGTCTGGTGGACGAATAACAAGAACAAGCCCCAGAACGACGGCTACGGCTCCGTGCAGAATTCCGAAGTTGCCGTCACGGTGCAGGACAACGGCGTGGTGCTGCTCGGCAAGCCCAGCGCCGCAACGACCATTGATCTCTTCGAGGATCCGCTGTGCCCGGCCTGCTCTGCTCTCGAGCACCTCAGTGGCCAGGCGCTCTCGGCTGCCGTTGACAACGGTGACGTCGCCGTTCGCTACCACATGCTGAACTTCCTCAACCCGGCGTCGGGCAGCGGTGACTACTCCACACGGGCCGGCGCCGCTCTGCTGTGCGTCGCTCAGAGTGGCGACGCGATCGCGTACTCCGCATTCCACACAAAGCTTTTCGCGACCGACACGCAGCCTGCGGAGAGCGGCAGCAGCGATCACACCAACGACGACCTCGCCCAGATCGCTCGGGATGCGGGAGCATCCGAGGATGTGGCAACCTGCATCTCTTCCGGCACCAACGTCGAGGCCGCCGCAACCAACGCCGCAGCCGCGAGCCAGGCGCTCAAGGATGCCGGATCGACCGGGACCCCCACCGTCGTGGCGAACGGCAAGATTGTTGACACGCGCAGCAGCGACTGGGTTTCCAAGCTGTCCTGAGTCGAAGCGGCCGCTCCGATGAGGAGCGGCCGCCTCCCTCTGAGCAGGCGATTTGTTGCCCAGGATCGAAGTGGTGTAACTTTCTTCAAGCAAGCGGAAAGCAGAAAAGCCGCTGCGAGTTCGACTGTTAGAGTTAATTGAATACGGGGCTATGGCGCAGCTGGTAGCGCACCACACTGGCAGTGTGGGGGTCAGGGGTTCGAGTCCCCTTAGCTCCACCATGTTTATGCACGTCAGACGGCGTAAACGGTGAACAACAGAAAACGTGTTAACAGAACGTATCAACACTCTGTCGCACGCAACCGATACGATGACCTCCCTACAGGGGAGGTTTCTTCGTTTCAAGGCATCAATCGAACAGGCACCACAAAAGCCGGCGCAAACTCATTCCAGGTGTTGTTCAGGTTCGAAGGCAAGCAAACGTCGGACGTGTTCGGCACCTACGACGAAGCCTTCCGGTACAGGCTCCTCGTCGAAAAGGCGGGAGCGAAGACCGCCCGCGAGATGACGTTAGGCGATACAGCCGTCGCCGCGGAGTTGTCTGTTGCGGAGTGGATCACCACAGACATCGATCACCTCACCGCCATCGAAGAAGCGACCCACAATCAGTACCGCCGCTACCTACGTCGTGACATCGAACCGATCCTTGGGCCTCTGCCGCTGTCTGCGGTGAACGAGACAGCGCTATCTGTGTGGGTCCAGTCGTTGACGGAAGCCGGCAAGACAATCGCCAACAAGCATGGATTCCTATCGGGGCGTTCGCTCGTGCTGTCCGGGGGGAGCACATCACGTGGAAACCCTGTGAGGGGCGACGCCTCCCAAGTCGGCATAGCGACAGTGAGGCTGTCTTTCTGGCCCCACCCGAGTTCGCGCTCGTACGGGACACGGTGCCTGAGCATTGGCGCCTGTTCGCAGTGTTCCTGGTGACAACCGGAATTCGGTTCTCCGAGGCGACCGCGCTTCGAGTGGGCGACATCGACTTGGAGGAACGGACAGCGAGAATCGTGCGGGGCATGGAAGTACACAGGTGACGCGACAGGAAACTCGGACCGCAAGTCTGTGCGGACCATCAACCTGTCAGATCAGGCGATCGCCGCGATGGGGGAGTTGAAAGGCCGCAATCCATCCGAGTATGTGTTTGTGAACAAGCGGGGGACACCGATCGCTGCTCAACTGTTTCACAACAAGGCGTGGCGGCCGACGATAGTGCAACTGTCCGACAAGTTGGGGAAGCAGCCGAGACCGCATGATCTTCGGCATTCGTGCGCTAGTTGGATGATCGCGGCCGGGGTGCCGCTGCCCGTCATTCAGCAGCACCTCGGCCACGAGTCGATCACAACAACCATCGGAATCTACGGACATCTGGATCGACGATCCGCTCAGGCAATCTTAGGTGCCCTCACCGCTGCACTCGAAGGGCTCTGACCTCTATTCGAGTTTGTCCAGGCGCTCTGCCAGTCGATTGAATTCCTCATCCATGTCCGCGGCGATTGTTCGGCATTTGAAGAGGTCGTCTCCCTCTTTCGGATCTGCACATTTGGAGCGTTCCCATCGGGACCCGACGCTTTCAACAAATCCTGCCGCACTGTGAATGCTCTCAACTTCGTACGACATCGAAGCCTCACTCACGGTCTTGTCGTTGACCTTCTGGGCAAGTGCAACCTTGTCCAGGATCATCGCGTCGCAGTTGTGAACAGTGGGTTCTGTGCACTTCTGGTCGTTGAGGTCAGCGACTGCCGAGCAATACTCTTTGCAGACGCTGGGCTTGGTGATCTCCTGGTAGGCGTAGACGCCACCAACGACGACGATCACAACACCAAGGGCTGCGAGCAGAAATGTTCTGTTCCGTTTTTTGGCTTGCGGGTCAAGAGGTTGTGGCGCATGCGCTGCCGCCGTGGGCTGTGTTGCGCTCGTCCATTGCTGCCCATCCCAGAAGCGAAGTTGGTTGTGGCCCTGAGGGTCTGGATGCCACCCCGGTGCAGGGGTCGTCATCGCTACTTCGACCCTGTGACGGTGATAATGTTGACCTGGACCTTGGGTGCGGTGGTGCTGCCTCCGCGCTGTGTGTCGTAGGACTGCGATCCGAGAACCTCGACATGCAACGTCACGAAGTCATCCTCTACAACATCTGCGATCAATGTGGGGTCGACTGCGGTCACAACAGTGTTCTGGTCGTAGTCGTAAGACGCGTCCTGTGGTGATCCGGCTGTGCGGGCGAGGAACATCCTGCTCCCGGTCGCAGCGTCAGCCTGGAACACGACACCGTAAAGGGTCAGCTTCCGACCTTTGTATGCATCGGGATTTTTGGCGAACAAAGCGAAGTCGCGATCCGACATGGACTCGTAAGTATTCGGATCGAGTTTCGCTGCCTCCGCTTGTCGTTTTGCTTCAGCCGCGGCTTCAGACGCGGCACGAGCAGATGTGGCGGCAGCGGCGCTAGCCGCAACCTCGGCAGCCGACTTTGTCGTCGTTGCCGGCGCCGTCGTTTTTGCCTCGGAAGTCATTGCGGAAGAAGCGGTAGTTTCGGAATCTTTGTCCTTGCCCCCGTTTACTGCCGCGATCCCGATGATAATTACGAGAATCCCGGCGGCGATCGCGCCAATGACGACTTTGTTGGACTTCTTCTTCGGCTCGTTACCGGGAGTATCAGCTATTCCAAGTCCTGGAAACTCGCCAGCGAACTGAGAAGTGGTTGCTGGGGTGGTGAATGCTTCAGGTTGTGCCTGAGTAACTGCAGGTCGGGCGACTGGTTGGGTGGCACTTGTCCACTGCCTTCCGTCCCACCAACGAAGTTGGTTGGGAACGCCCTCGGGGTCGGGGAACCAGCCTGAGCCGGGAGGCTGCGTCATGTCGGGCCTTTCAATTTGTCCACGGCGACCGTCGCCGCAGTTCTGACTATGTAGTCGCGCTCTTTTTGAGTGAGACGGGCAACGCGAGTTCTGATTATTTCGAGCTCCACCCAAAGGCCAATCGCAGTTCCATCGTGGATTTGTGATTGGCCCCAGATGACAGCATCTAACAGGTCATCTAAATCGACCAAGGTTTGAGCTGTTAGGTGTTGCACATATCTTTCCTCACGCAAAGCAAGGTGTGGGTCATCGGGTACTCCGCCACGTTTGAGATGCCAGAGTTCGTGCGCGTCCGTCGTGGGCGTGCAACCGGCGGTCAACGTAGTTCCGTCTATCGCGATGCCGTACGCGTCGGCGGCGGTCGCGATCGAACCGCTGACGCTCGTCGCGGGGATGCACCTCGCTACGCAGCACACGCTGGTGTCGTCGGGCACGCAGACCCAGATCGCGGCATGGTCGGCGGATCAAGGTTCGACGATGACCTCCAACCGGCTCGTGATTCCGGCGACTCGATCGAACATGAAGGTCGAGGTATTCCGCCGATATCAAACGAATTTCGCTGTCGGCTCCCCGTCGTTCCAATGGCGGCATCTGCAGAACGCGCTCGCGGCACAGCCCGCATCGCAGACGGTTTCGGGTGGTGGCGTCGGCATGAATTACGAGGTCGTGATGACCTATACCGGAAACTTTGTCGCGGGCGATTTCCTGTACCTCACGTGTTCCGGAATGTTCACCGCCCCGGCGCCGTTCGTGATTCCGGGCGAGGACACATTCGTCCGGGTCCTTGATCCAAGCAACACGACAAAGCCCCCAACTCATAACTTTCGGTTATGGGTCGGGGGCTTGCCGTCGTTTTGGGATGCAACTCACGCGTGACGAGTGCGCCACGACACCGCCGCGGTCCCGACAGCGGCCACGCCGGCGAGTGCCCAGTACTGCCACGGGTGGTGTGTGACCGCGAGCGTCGCAGCGACGATCGCGAAGATCGTCAGGCTGGTCTTGTCTTGATTCGTCATCGTTCGATCTCTTCCGTGTGTGGGAAACTGTAGTCGGGGAACCCGCCCGTCGTGAGCGGGCGGTTTCCCTTTCCTGCTTGCGCTTTTTGCATTTCCGCTTGGGGGGCTTTTGGGCTTCGGAGACCCTTCGGATGAATTCTGCCCATCCCAGCAGGATGGTGTGAAGTCCGATTATCTCGGTCCAATTGTTGTTTGTGCCTTGTTGTATAAAGCACAGTTCGGCGTGGATGTGTCGACTGCCATAACACCAGGGCGTCAACGCTCAATACTGTCCGCTGTGAGGCCTGATCGGCCCGTGCAAGACCAGCGGCGGAATGGGGAGTCATGCGCGCACACGTGGTGATAATCGGTGCAGGATATGCGGGCGCCATGGCAGCGAAGCGGCTGCTGAGAACTCGTTCGGACGTCACGGTCACCGTCGTGAATCCGCGCCCACACTTCGTGCAAAGAATCAGGCTCCATCAGATGATCGCCGCTGGCTACGACGCGACGGTCTCGTTCGACAGGGCGCTACCGCGTACGGCACACCGAGTCTTCGGAGAGGTGACGACGATCGAGGCGGCGCTCGGCAGGCTCACCCTCGACGACGGCAGTGTGCTCGACTACGACTATCTGGTCTACGCAGTCGGAAGTGGGCAGTCACCCAGCACTGTCGCCGGGGCGGCGGAGCACGGGTTCACCGTTTCCGAATTCGAGGACGCGGTACGCCTAAAATCCAGGCTGGCGGCTCTCGACGAGAAGGCTGCAGTCTGCGTTGTCGGCGGCGGTCTCACCGGGATCGAGACTGCCGCAGAACTGGCTGAGCATCGAAGCAGCCGAATCACTTTGGTGACCGGCGGAATCGTGGCTCCGAACCTTTCGGAGCGCGCGCGATCGGCAGTAGTCAGAACATTGACCGATCTTGGAGTCGATATTGTCACCGAATCGCGGGTGACTCGGATCGAGGGTTCGTCCTGCGAGCTAGCGGGAGGCATACGGGTGGAGGCCGAATGCACGATTCTCGCGACGGAATTCGGCGTCCCCGAGCTGGCGCGCCGAAGTGGCCTTCCCGTGGACGATCTCGGTCGCCTGAAACTCGACGACCGACTCGAATGCCCGTCCCACCCCAACATCGTCGGTGCGGGTGATGCGGTTGCGGTCGGTGATCTGTCACTGAGGATGAGTTGCCAGGCCGCGATCCCCTTGGGAGTTCATGCGGCAGAAACGATCCTGCATCGACTCGCCGGTTCCGCGCCGCGTCCGGTGGTCCCGAAGTTCGCAGGCCGGTGCATCAGTCTCGGGAGGCGGCGAGGTGTTTTCCAGCGGACCACTCGTGTCGACGACGCAACTGGCATGTTCATCGCAGGCACGGCGGGTGCATTCGTCAAGGAAAGAGTCTGTTCGTCGACGACCGACTGGGCACTCACTCCGCGCCGCTCTTTCTTCTACAGCTGGACGTGAGCAGCGCGGTCACGCTCGATCACAGATCCGATCGATGATCGCCGCAGTCTTGCGGACGTACGGTTGACGAACGACGTCTTCGTGACACGCGTCGACGTCGTCGAAATCGAGCGAGCCCGTGGCAATGAGTGACCAGATTTCGCGTCCACGGTTGTTGGTGGCTCCACGGATCACGGTGACCGGCGCAGAGCACTCCCGCATCCGATGCTTCCGGAGCGCCTGGCCTCCGATGTAGAGGAACACTGTCCACTGGGTGGCCGGTGGGTACTGCAGAATGCCGGCGAACAGCGTGCGGATCCACATCGCCGCGACGGTGCGTCTGGTCGGCTTCCAGCGGGCATTGGTGGATGGTTGCGGTGCGAGGTCGATGATCGACGGATCCAAACTGATGCCCGCACGGTCGGCTAGTCGTGCGGCAGTGTCGGTGGGGATTCTGGTGTCGAGAACGGTGACGTGCTCGACGGCGTCGCCGGACTCGGACAGCTGTGACGCCATCTCCAGCGCCACGTAGCCGCCGTACGAGTAGCCGGCGAGGAGGTACGGGCCGGTGGGCTGAATCTTCTTGATTTCGAATATGAAACGGCGAGCGCTTGCCTCTACCGACCGATCGGGCAGTCCGCGAGATTCGAAGCCGTGTGGCTGAAGTGCGTAGACCGGGCGATCGGTGTGGAGTGCGTTCGACAAGGTGGACAGTGTCGTCGAGGGGCACCCCGCACCGTTCATGATGAACAGCGGTCGCCCTGACCCTTCGAGCTTCAGTGGAACCATCGTGTTGTGAGAGACGCGATCGTCGGGATCGATTGTGCACCGATCGATCAGCGCTGCAAGGTCTTTGACGGTGCTCGCGGTCGCGAACTCTGCCGCCGTGATCCGGACCCTGAACAGGTCGTGAATCTTGGCCACCACCTCGGTCGAAGCAAGGGAGTCGCCGCCGAGCTCGAAGAAGTCGTCCTCACGGTCGATGGAATCGATGCCGAGGATCGACTCCCAGATCGAGGACAGCCACAGTTCGGCAGGTCCGGTGAGAGTTGGGGGAGTGTCCCTCACCGCGACGGACGGCAATGTTGTTCGGTCGACCTTTCCTCTTTCGTTTCGGGGTAACTCGGCCATGAGAACAAAATGTCGCGGAAGCATCCAGGCGGGCAGGTATTTCGCCAATTCGCGCCGCATCTCGGCGCCCGACCGTGCCATCACGGCTTTGGTCAGGACCACGTAGGCGACAATCTCCGGTCGATCGTTCTCGAGTACGGCAGCCACGAAAGCATCGGCGACACCGGGAATTCGACGAATATGCGACTCGACTTCCATCGGTTCCACCAGGTAGCCCCGAATCTTGACGGCGTCGTCGACGCGTCCACGCAGTTGTAGTTCGCCGCGTTCGTCGATGCGGCCTCGGTCACCGGTCCGATAGATACTCACTCCGTCGCCGAGACGCGTGAATCGTGCTGCAGTGCGATCCGGGTCGCCGTGGTATCCGTCGGCAAGATCGCTGGAGACAACTTGAATCTCGCCGATCTCTCCGTCGGGGAGCGGCACGCCGTTCACATCGACGATCTGTACGTCCTTGCCATCGCGAGCACGTCCGGCCGGCACCAATCCGGCGGGTAGTTCGGAATGCGGCGGGAACGCGTTGTACGCGACGACGCCGGTCTCAGTGGTGGCCAGCCAGTTGACGTACGTGACGCGTGCAAAGCCGTGACGGCGATGGCGCGCGTAGTCCTCGCCGTGAACTGGTTCCCCGTACGTCACGACGACCCGCAGCGATCCGAGCGAATTATCCGGTGCTTCATCGGATTCGAGATCTGACCATGCTCGCAGGAATGACGGTGCGCAGTGCGCGGTCGTGATCGAGTTCTCGATCAGCCAGTCGTCGATTCCCGAGACGCCGTCTATGCGTGGATCCCAGCAGAAGACTGTGACTCCGTTCATCAGTCCCATGATCAGTGCCGTGATTCCCGCTCCGAAACTGACGGGCAACAGGTTCCCGATGTGATCGTCGGGTCGCAGGTCGATTGCTGCGGCAAGTTCGTCGGCTTTGTTCAGGCACATGGAGTGGCTCAGCACGACTCCCTTGGGCGCTCCACTGGTCCCGGACGTGAACGCGATCATGGCCGGGTCGGAACTGGACGGTTCGAGTGCGTTGTCGAAGCGGAAGCCCGTTGCGGCCGATTCGTCGAGTATCGATTGCAGCGCGACGGCGCCCGAGGTGCTCATGATGTGCGCTCGCCGGGCCTCGGGGAGTTGTGGGTCGATCATGACCAAGGGCCGACCGGAAATCAGAGTAGCGAGGATGGCGGGCACCGACTCGGCGGTTGGTTCGAGATCGACCGCAACCGGGCACGCCCCGTGTGACCCACGTAGGCGAAGTTCGCGGACCATTGCGTCGGTCCGGAGTTCGAGTTCGGCGAAAGTGATCCGGTCCCGCGGAGTCACGACGGCAACGGTGTCGTGCTGCATCGAGGCGACTCGGCGCCACCTCGACTCGATCGTCTCGTCGATGACTGCATAGCGCGTGCGCTCGAGACCTAAGTCGACAACCTTCATCACAGTAGCTCCGTTCGACCATCAGCTATCTTTGAGCAAAGACTACATAAGGTTTGTGAGATAGGTCCATAACAAACCGAAAGTAGTTTTACATACTTCGCCAATCCGCCGGGCCGACAGCTTCGAATGCATTGTTGAAGCAACGCCGGTCGGGCGTTGCACGAACCGGTGAGCCAACCGGTGCGTCAACGAGGAGGAATGGCATGAAGTGGTCGGGGCGAAGCGCGATCGTGATCGCGGGATTGTGTACTGCAGTGTCGATGTTCTCGGGCACCGCGCAGGCAGGGCCGTTGTGGGAGCCGCTACAACCGGTGGCGAACCTGGACGCCGCCCGCTACGTCGGTGAGTGGAACCAGGTAGCGGCGATTCCTCAGCCCTTCAACCTCGCGTGCGCCAAGGACACCCGGGCTAGTTACGGGATTGTCGATTCCATGAACGTGAGTGTGAAGAACACCTGCACGACGTGGACCGGCCAAGCCAACGAGATCGTCGGGAATGCCCGAGTTACCGATCCAGCAACGGGTGCACAATTGCATGTGAGCTTCCCCGGGGTGCCCTCACAGGAAAGCTTGGACGGTCCGCCCAACTACATCGTCACCTACATTGCCGACGACTATTCGTGGGCACTGGTGGGCGATCCGCTCAGGCTTTCCGGGTTCGTGCTCTCACGGTCGCCGGTCGTCGACGCGGCAGGCTGGAGTGAAATCCGTCGGGTCGCCGAAGCCCGTGGATACAACGCGTGCACGATCTTGACGTCACCGACCACCGAGGGCACTTCGGACATCCGCCCACTCTGCACGGTGTGAGTCTGCTGTCAGCGTGAACCTTCCGGAGCCACACTCCACTACGATCACTGATCGGTACGTGTGGTTTCGGAAGGTTGTGTGGTGGCGAAGAAGCAGATTCCCGTAATAGTCGTCGCAGGCTTTCTCGGTTCGGGCAAGACGACGCTGCTCAACCATCTTCTGCGCAACAACGACGGTGTACGCATCGGCGTGATCGTCAACGACTTCGGCTCCGTCAACATCGACTCGATGATGGTGGCCGGTCAGGTCGATTCGATGGTCACGCTCAGCAACGGCTGTTTGTGCTGCGCTGTCGACGTCTCCGACATGGACGAGATGCTGAACAAGTTGGCGCACCGGCAATCCGGGATCGACGTGATCGTCGTCGAGGCCAGCGGGCTGGCCGAGCCGCGGAACATGATTCGTCTCGTCCTCGGGAGTGAGAACCCGTCCGTCGTCTACGGCGGACTGGTGGTCATGGTCGACGGAGCCAATTTCTCCACCGTTCGTAGCGAACATCCCGAACTCGATCAACATGTCCGCCTGGCAGACCTGGTGGTAGTCAACAAGATCGAGAGCGTTCCCGCCGCTGAGCGCGAGCGATTCACGGCCGGAATTCGTGAGTTGAATCCGCGAGCGCCGATAGTGGAAACGTCGCACTCGCGGATAGACCCCGCTCTGTTGTTCGATTCCGGCGAGGTGACCCCTCCCGCTCCGGGTGATCAACTGAGCCTCGACGAGCTCCTGCGCGACGGACACGACCACGATCACGGACACGACCACGATCACGAGGACGGCTCCTGTCACCACGATCACCTGCACCATCGCTACGAGTCGGTTGATTTCATATCGGAGATGCCACTCGATGCCAGGGCTCTGACGCACTTTCTCGAGAATCAGCCGTCGGGTGTTTACCGCATCAAGGGATTCGTGAACTTCGAGATTCCGGGCTACACAGGAAAATTCGAGATCCAGTCGGTGGGTGATCATGTTCGGATCACCCCGCTGCGATGGAAGTCGGGCGAACCTCGAACTACGCAATTGGTCGTGATCGGTACCGGGATGGATTCGGGAGCGGTGGGCAGCGCCCTGCGCACCTGCGTACGAGAAGAAACGGTCGAACCGCACCCCGACGCCATGCTGGGATTGCACCGCTATACCGTCGGGGCGTGAGTGAATCAGCGGTATCCGTGTACGAAGCGATTCGGCGACGACGAGACGTTCGCGCCGAGTTCTCGGGAGAGATCATCCCGGACGAAACTCTGATGCGAATTCTCGACGCCGCCCATCGCGCGCCGAGCGTGGGAAACACGCAACCGTGGGATTTTGTCGTCGTTCGTAATCCGGAGACGCTCAACACCTTCGCGGCACACGTCGCCGATGCCCGGATGAATTTCGCGCAGTCTTTGCCCGAGGATCGCCGCTCGACGTTCGACCCCATCAAGATCGAAGGAATCGCCGAGAGCGGCACCGGGATCGTCGTCACGTACGACCCGTCACGCGGTGGCCCGAACATCCTCGGCCGCCACACCGTCGACGACACCGGCCTGTTCTCGGCAGTGCTCGCGATTCAGAATCTGTGGCTCGCCGCGGTAGCCGAGGAGATCGGCATCGGCTGGGTCTCGTTCTATGACGAGAAGTACCTCACCGAACTCATGGGCATTCCCTCACCCGTTCGCCCCATCGCCTGGCTCTGCGTCGGGAAGGTGACTGAATTCCAACAGGTTCCGGATCTCGAGCGCTTCGGATGGCGACAGCGCCGGCCATTGGCCGACGCTGTCCACTACGAAAGCTATTGAATTGTGCCTGTGCGGCCTAGCGCGCGGGACGACCTAGCGTGCGGGACGGCCACCGGTGGAGCCCGCAGTGCGAGCGCCGCCGCCGGTGCGGGGACGGCGAGCGCCGCCGCCGGCATGTTCCTGACGGGCAGCGCCGCCGGTGCGTGCACCGCGTGACTGACCGCCCTGTCCGGAGCGAGCCTGACCCGAACGTGCTGCGCCGCCGCGTCCACCCTGGCCGGCGGGGCGCTGTCCGCGTCCACCGTTCGGCTGGGCCGGAGCCTTCGGAGCCGGAGTGACGTGCGGTGCGATGTCGCCGACCAACTTGACGACGTGCTCGGAGTTGGCCGTCGAACGAACCGGCGTCACCTTGATGGCTGCCTTACGCATGAGGATCGCGAGATCCTTACGCTGCTCGGGCAAGACCACTGTGACCACGTCGCCGGCGCTGCCTGCGCGAGCCGTGCGACCACTGCGGTGCAGGTAAGCCTTGTGCTCGGCCGGGGGATCGACGTGAACGACCAACTCGACATCGTCGACGTGGACGCCGCGCGCCGCGACGTCGGTGGCGACGAGGACGCGCGCTTCACCGGCGGAGAAAGCTGCCAGGTTACGGTCGCGAGCGGCCTGCGAGAGGTTGCCGTGCAGGTCGACGGACGGGATGCCCGACTCGGTGAGCTGGCGAGCCAACTTGCGAGCCTGGTGCTTGGTGCGCATGAACAGGATGCGGCGACCGGTACCGGAAGCGAGCTTCTCGACCAGAGCCTTCTTGGCTTCGACGCCGTCGACGTCGAACACGTGGTGCGTCATCGCGGCGACGGGGGAGTTGGCCTCGTCGACCGAATGCATGACCTCGTTCTTGAGGAAACGCTTGACGAGCTTGTCGACGCCGTTGTCGAGCGTTGCCGAGAACAGCAGGCGCTGCCCGTCTTGCGGCGTGGACGAGAGGATGCGGGTGACGACGGGCAGGAAGCCGAGGTCGGCCATGTGGTCGGCCTCGTCGAGCACGGTGATCTCGACGGCGTCGAGGCTGACGAACTTCTGCTTCATGAGGTCTTCGAGGCGACCGGGGCAGGCGACGACGATGTCGACTCCGGCCTTCAGAGCCTGAACCTGGCGGTGCTGCGAGACGCCGCCGAAGATCGTGGTCACGCGCAAGTCGTATGCGGCGGCCAACGGTTCGAGGGTTGCTGTGATCTGGGTGGCGAGCTCACGCGTGGGTGCGAGCACCAAGCCGAGCGGTCGACCCGGGCGACGCTTGCCGCCGGACAGTTCGCCGGCGAGGCGAGAGACCATGGGGATGGAGAACGCGAGGGTCTTTCCGCTTCCGGTCTTTCCGCGACCCAGTACGTCGCGACCCGAGAGAGTGTCGGGGAGGGTGTCGATCTGGATCGGGAACGGAGAAGTGATTCCGCCGTCTTCGAGAGCTTTCACCAGCGGTGCGCGCACACCGAGGGCTGCGAAGGTGGTAGCGGGCGTAGAGATGTCAGACAAGTGTGTTCAGAGCCTTTCGGGCACGTGTTCGTGCCCGGATGCCGACACGGGAATTAACCGGTCGAACAATCAAGCACAGTGGTGGCGGCGCTGCCGGTCGGCAGGCTTCTTCGCCGTAAGAAGAGCGGGTGCATTGAGCACTCAGCAAGAAATTTTGCGTTCTACGACGCTGGATGCCCGATTTCAGGCACCTAGTGGTCGCAACTCTACCTTCCCGAAGCGTTCGACCTACAACCCGACCCATTCGGAGACGCCGTTCGCGAAGTGTTGCCGCTTCCAGATCGGTACCTCGTGCTTGATGCGCTCGACCAGTTCGGCGCACGCGGCAAACGCCTCCGCTCGATGCGGGGCGGCGACGGCGGCGACCAGAGCGAGGTCACTGATCTCGAGGTGCCCGACGCGATGAATCGCGGCAACCGGTAGGCCGGTCGAGGCTGCAACTTCTTGGCAGCACGTCTGGAGGAAGCGTTCGGCATCCGGATGCGCTTGGTACTCCAACGCCGAAACCGCTTGGCCTCCATCGTGATTGCGTACCGTTCCCGTGAACACCACAACAGCACCGTTCTTCGGACCGGCCACGGCCGCGTCGACGGTGTCTGCGTGAATCGGTTGCTCGGAGATCCGAGCCAGTAGCTCACTCATCGTGTGCTCCTCCGCCTGCGACCTGCGCGAGCAGGTGATCGATGATGGGTTCGAGGACAGTGAGACCGTCCTTCACTCCGCCGGGAGAACCCGGAAGATTGACGATGACCGTCGTACCTGTGAGACCTGCCACACCACGGCTCAGTGACGCGTGCGGGGTCTTCTCGAGGCCCTTGGTTCGGATCGCTTCCGCAACCCCGGGCAACTCACGGGTCAAGACCGAGCGGGTAGCTTCCGGGGTTGCATCCGTGGGGGAAGCCCCGGTGCCGCCGGTACTGATGACAAGCGACGGGGAGCCCTCCTTGGCGTCCGCTATGCCCGCCGCGATGTCTGCGTCGGCGTACACGAGCGGTCCACGCACCTCGAAGTCCCGCTCGCGTAGCCAGGCCGCGATCGTCGGCCCGGTGGTGTCGGGTCTGGTTCCATTGGCGCCGCCGGTGGAAGCGACGAGGACGGTTGCGGACCGTGCCGAGGTGAACACGTGCGCCGGAGAAGCCGGGGTGCCCTGAGTATCGCGGGTCCAATGTCCGTGTTTACCACCGTCTTTGGTGAGCAGACGCACACCGTTCATGGTGGCTCCGGGATCGACTGCTTTGACCATGTCGTGCAAGGTCAGGCCGGCCACCGCGACGGCGGTGAGTGCTTCCATCTCGACGCCGGTCTGTCCGCGAGTCTTCGCCGTCGCTTCGACGGTGATCGAGGTTTCGGTGAATCCGAATTCCACCTTGACCGACGAAAGTGCGAGCTGATGACACAACGGAATCAGTTCGGACGTCTTCTTTGCGCCGGCGATTCCGGCGATGCGTGCGGTGGTGAGGACATCGGCCTTGGGCATGCCGTCGGCGCGGACGAGGCGGACCACCTCGGCGGTCGTGACAAGTTCACCGGCAGCGACGGCGATACGCGTCGTCTCGGCCTTGGCGCTGACGTCGACCATGCGTGCGCGGCCTTCGCTGTCGACGTGTGTCAATTCGGTCATGAGTGTCCTTCGAATCAGATCGAGTGAATCAAATCGAGGTAGTCGAGAGTGGAATCACGTCGACGAGATCGCCCGCACCGAGTTCGGTGACGGCAGCGGGGATGTCGATCAGGACGTCGGCCCACGCCATTGCTGCGACGAGGTGCGAACCCGGTCCGGCCACGAGTTCGATTCCGCCCGCAGTTTTGCGCGCTCGCAGGAACTGCCGCTTGCCTTCCACCGAACGCAACGGCGCAGTCAACGGGAGTCTCTCGCGAGGGATCGCGGGCAGGCCCGCCGCGCGGCGCAGTTCCCCGCGTGCGAAGACCTCGAACGAGACCATCGTGCTGACCGGGTTGCCCGGGAAGCTCAGTACGGGTACTTCGTTCACCACAGCGGTGCCTTGAGGGCCCCCTGGTTGCATGGCGACGTGGCCGAATTGCGCACCCAAGGGTGTGAGGGTTTCCTTCACCACTTCGAAGTCGCCCATCGATACTCCGCCGGAGGTGAAAACCAGATCGGCGACCGAGGTTGCGTACGAGAGCAATTCGCGAAACTCAGCCGGATCGTCACTGCTTCGAGCGACGGATACGACATCGGCACCGTTGGCTTCGGCCAATGTTGCCAAAGCTGCACCGTTGGAATCGTAGATCTCGCCGGGTTCGAGAGTTGTTCCGGCACTCTTGAGTTCGGCGCCCGTGGTGATGACGGCGACCCGTGGCCTCGTGTACGTGTCGAGTGAGGCCAACCCGACGGCACTCAGTGCAGCGATATGGCGAGGTTCCAAGTGCGTTCCCGCTGTGACCAGTAGCATTCCGGCAGTGATGTCACTACCGCGTTCGCGAACGAATTCGCCTACAGACCTGCCCCGTTCGATGGTGACCACGTGTTCGGTGACGCCCGTGGTGTCCTCGACGGGAACGACGGCGTCGGCACCTTCGGGGAGCGGCGCACCGGTCATGATGCGAAATGCCGATCCTGGAAGGTGTTTCGGTGGTTTTCCGCTTCCGGCGGCGATCACACCTCGAACCGTCAGCGTGGTGGGAACCGAGGCCACGGAGGCGGCGTCGACCGCATATCCGTCCATCTGAGAGTTACGAAAGAGCGGGAGGTCCACCGGAGATGCGATATCAGAGCAAGTTATGCGCCCCAACGCTTCTGCCGTCGGAACCTCCGACGGAGAGAGGGTGTGCAGGCCCGAGAGCAATTCGGAGATGTGCGACGCGTGTTCCTCGACCGAACGCGCGCTCATGACAGTAACCTCGACAACCTCGACATGTTTTGATCCTAGGCGGTGTGGTCCGTCCGACACACGGAGTACGGCTTTCGGTCATACTGGAGCAATACGGAAGTTGGTGAAGTGATGACAGTGGTCTCGATGGGAATTCCCACCGTGCGGTTTGACGCCGCCGCCCTCACCGGCCGTCCCGAGACCGATCTCCTGGTCGACAGGTTCGGGCGTGTTGCCCGAGATCTGCGAGTGTCGATCACCGAGAAGTGTTCGCTTCGTTGTACGTACTGCATGCCGGAAGAAGGCCTGCCGGCGATCGCCGCGGAAGATCTTCTGAGTGCTGACGAGATCATTCGAGTGGTCGGAATCGGCGTCGAACGAGCCGGTATCCGTGAAGTGAGGTTCACCGGCGGGGAACCACTGATGCGCAGCGACCTCGAAAAAATCATCGCCGGGTGCGCTACTCGCGTGCCAGGTATTCCACTTGCCATGACTACCAACGCTGTTGGGCTCGAACATCGTGCTGCGAAGTTGGCCGCAGCGGGTCTGACCCGCGTCAATGTTTCTCTGGATTCGGTTGACCGCGCCCACTTCGCAGAATTGACACGTAGAGACAGGCTGCCATCGGTTCTCGCGGGAATTCGAGCAGCTGCGGCGGCCGGACTCGCGCCACTGAAGATAAATGCGGTTCTCATGCGTGAAACACTCCACGGCGCGGCGGACCTTTTGCAGTGGTGCCTCGATGCCGGCGTCGAATTGCGTTTCATCGAGCAAATGCCTCTGGATGCAGATCACGCATGGGCCCGCGAGAATATGGTGACCGCGGCTGAATTGTTGTCCGTATTGAGTGGTCGTTTCGAATTGGAAGCAACAGGTCGCGAAGACCCGTCGGCTCCAGCTGAAGAATGGCGTGTCAATAGGACCTCGATGACGGTAGGAATCATCGCTTCCGTGACCCGTTCCTTCTGCAGTGATTGCGACCGGACCCGAATGACCGCCGAAGGGACAATTCGGTCATGTTTGTTCAGTGATCGCGAAGTCGATTTGCGTGCGGCGCTCAGGTCAGGAGCAAGTGATGACGAACTTGCGGATTTGTGGCGCGGTGCGATGTGGAACAAGTGGGCAGGGCATGGCATCGACGCCGCGGACTTCGTTCCGCCGGAAAGAAGTATGGGAGCGATTGGTGGCTGATCCGCATTGGATCTCGGTTCGATACTTTGCTGCTGCAGCGGATGTGTCCGGGTGTCGCAGCGAGGTAGTCGCTATCTCGCCCGACAACACACTTGCAGAGTTGGTGGCGGTGCTCGTCGGGCAATACGGGCCGGAGATGGAGCGAGTGCTGTCGGTCTCGGCTTTCCTCGTCGGTGACGAGTTGACTCGAGACGTCACTCGACCCTCGGGTAGTGCTGTCGATATTCTTCCGCCTTTCGCGGGAGGATAGTCCGCGCATTGTCGGCGTAGCTATTTGTCGGCGGCAGATTTATTGTCGGATTTCAGCGGTCCGATTCAAATGGGCTGAGTGATATTTCTGCACTTCACGTAGCGTTTATCCTCATGTTCTCTATTCTTGGTCAATTGTCCAGAATTGGTCGTTTTGTTTCATTTCTCCTACTTTTAGGGGAGTGATTGCATTTTTGTTTGCCGATGCCAATTGTCATCTGTTCGGATGACAAAAGAAATTCCTCCGCTGTTGGTAATTGTCGACATGTGTTAATTTTGGCGCAATTCCAGTCGGGATATGCGAAAGGTATTTCAATGTCGATTAATTCCACGCGCCGTGTCGGAGTCGTCGTAGCACTCCTCGGAGCAGCTGCACTCACTGCTCCGGCAATTGCTACTGCACTTCCGTCCACCGGTTCGCTCGGCTCTTCTGCTCCGGAAGCCTCGTGCTCGACCCTGTCCACCGAAAAGACGCCGAATGGATGGGGCATCCCGTTCGCCGACGAGAAGGACCAGACCGCGTCGTACTCGGCCGAAAATGTCCTGGACAAGGACGGTTCACTGAAGCTCGCCGTCGACGGCGCCGGCGATCGTTCGGTTTCCTATCATTCGGCCGGCGGCATCAAGCTCTCCGACGCAGTCAGCAAGGCGATCGGCTTTGCCGAGCGCGCCGCCACGCCGACTGCAGCGTTCCAGCTCCGCCTCACCGGAACCACCGGCGGAAAGTTCGCGAACGGATTCACCACCCTGGTATGGGTCCCCGGACCCGACGCGACGCCGACGGCTGACGGCGGCGTTCACGCGGATCTTCAGAAGGGGGTGTGGTGGAGCACTCAGGACATCGACGGTGCCAAGAACCGCGTGTCAGTGCCTTTGGCAGACATCGTCGCGGCGAACCCGAAGGCAGTTGTCGATCACTACGGAGTCAGCGTGGGCACCGGATCCGCAGCCACTTCGACTCTGGTCGATGCGGTGCAGTTCAACGGATGCACCACCAACTTCGCGAAGAATGATCCGGCCTCGGGAACGGGTTCGCTGGGCAACATCTTCGGCAGCCTGTTCGGTAGCTAGTCGCTGGTAAGAGCTCTGTTAGGAGTTACTGCCACCAGTTATCCAGGGGGGTGACCGGCACCGTGCGCTTGTGACGAGTGTTGGTGAACATCTTCTCGAGCTTTTCGGCTACCTCGGAGGAAACGTCCTTTCCTTCGAGGTAGTCGTCTATCTGTGAGTAGGTGACACCCAGGGCAACTTCGTCGGGCAGTGCGGGCCGGTCGTCCTCGAGGTCGGCGGTCGGAACCTTGCGCCACGTGCTCTCCGGAGCCCCCAATTCCTGCAGGAGCGCTCCGCCCTGACGTTTGCTCAGGCCGGTGAGCGGGGTGATGTCGACACCTCCGTCACCGAATTTCGTGAAGAAGCCGGTGATCGCTTCCGCAGCATGGTCGGTACCGATCACCAGGTAGCCGAGCTGCCCGGCAATCGCATACTGAATGACCATTCGTTCGCGCGCTTTGATGTTGCCTCGGACGAAGTCGCGCAGTTCGCCGTTCCCCAACGCCTCGGATGCCTCGCGGGCCGTGGCGTCGGCGCCCGGCTTGACGTTGACCGTGAGGGAGCGGTCCGGCTTGATGAAGCCGAGTGCGATCTGTGCATCGGATTCGTCGGCTTGTGCGCCATAGGGGAGTCGGACCGCGACGAACTCGGCGTCGTGGCCTTCTTCGCGAAGCTCGGTGACGGCGCGTTGGGCGAGAGCCCCGGCGAGCGTGCTGTCCTGGCCGCCGCTGATTCCCAGAACGAACCCTGTGGCGGGGGTCGAGCGCAGGTAGTCCTTCAGGAACTGGACTCGCGCGCGAACCTCCGCTGCGGCGTCGATTGTCGGCTTTGTGCCGAGTTCTTCGATGATGCTTTCACGCAGTGTGGCCATGAATGGACTCTAGCGATGTGAGCAGGCGCGTGCAGTGCCACCGCAACCTGGGCGGTACGGTCGCGCACATGAGTGCGAACAACGTTCTGGTGGTCAGTGCGACGAAGTCGGAAGCGGCCTATGTGCCGCAAGGATACGAATTGCTGATCACAGGGATCGGAAAGGTCAGTGCTGCAACAGCAGTCGCCTCCGCTCTCGCGCGGTACGAGCGCGAGAACCTCCCGCTGGTCGTCAACATCGGGACAGCCGGTGCGCTGCATGCGCACCACGGTGGTCTTTATGTTCCCGGCGTCGTCGTCAATCACGACATCAGCAGCACCGCGATTCGAGCGTTGGGACACGACGTCGTGGATCGTCTGGTGCTCGACGACGGGGACGACTCTGTATTGGCCACCGGCGACGCATTCATCGCCGACGCGGTGACCCGCGATGCCCTCGCTCAGCGCGCCGATCTGGTCGACATGGAGGGCTTTGCCATCGCGTTTGCCGCGAAGGCCGCGGGTGCCACCTGTCGCCTCGTCAAACACGTCAGCGATCACGCAGACGACTCGGCCTTGGACTGGCCGGCGATGATCGATGCCAGCGCCCGTGAGTTGGGACGCTGGCTACTCGACAACATTTGATTAGGCCTGCACTGTCTGATCAGGCCTGCGCAGTCAGTATCAATCCGGTGTTGTCGGGCTTGCGCAGTGTCAGCGTGTCGGCGTCGATGGTGTAGCTCACTTCACCGTCGAGCACGGCCAGGACCTGACGCTCGATGTCCATGTTCTCCTCGGGGCAAGCCATGCGAGTGGTACCCATCGGCGCGAACGTGAGTGTGGTGTCGGATACCTGGGCGCTGCCGGTCATGCGATTGCATCCGGTGGTCCCGCTGACCGAACCGTCTGTGGCGATCGTGAGCTCGGGAGCTGACGTCTCCAGCGCCAGACTCGTACTGATCGCGTCGGGGCTGATGAGAGACGTGACGGTCCACGTCGTGCCCTGGAGCGCTCGATCCGGCGTGACGACTTTCTTGTCCTGCAGGGTGACGGTGGCATCGCCGGAGGTAAGGGTGAGGGTGTCGCCGTCGAGGCTCCACGTCGGCGCGGCGGTCAGCAATGTTGTTGTCCAGGCGTCGGATTCGGCGATACCGGGAGGGCAGCCCATCATGGTCGACGCCATCGTGCCTGTGGTCAGCTTGCCGTCGGTGAACTCGACCGAGCCGTTCGCGGCGTTGCATCCGGCGCTCGCGGACACTCGACCGGCTTGGCTGAAGTCGAGAGTCAGTGGGCCGCCGCCGGGAATCGGTGTTCCGTCGACCGAGGTCGAGATGAACACACGACCGGAGGGGTCCGTCTTGTCCTCGGGGGAGTCGGACGAAGCGGAGCAACCGCTTACCGCGGCGATGGTCAGGAGGCCGATGACGGCTGCAGCGATGCGCATGGGCTCACATTAAGTGGTGGGACGGATCTGGGGAGTCAACATCGAGTAACGCGTCGGGCAAGGTCTTCCCAGCCGGCCGCCAGGCGCTCGGTGGTCATCCCGAGATCGCGTACCTGATGAAGGACAAGCGACGCTTCGAGTGGTGCCAGCAGTGCCGAAGCGAGCAGATCCAGGTCGCCCTCGACGCCGGCTCCTCGAAGAAGTCCGATGACGTGAGCGATGCCGAGTGCTCGGGCCGGACCGCCGAAGCGGTATTCGGGGGCATTCTCCGCGGCGCGGAGAACTTCGCCCTGTACTTCCACCATGGCGATCCGGGCGCGGCCGAACGCGATGAGGCGCTCGATCGGCGGCGCACCCGGGCCCAACGGTGGGGGGCCGAACATGAATGCCTGCTGCAACTCTCGCTCCGTGTGATCGAGCAGAGCCTGCATCAGTCCTGATCGATTGCCGAAGCGCCGAAAAACTGTGCCCTTGCCCACACCGGCTCGGCATGCGACGGCATCCATCGTCACCGCGTCGACACCTCGCTCGGCGACGAGGAGGGCTGCGGCGTCGAGCAGAAGTGCGCGGTTACGTGCTGCGTCACCGCGCTCGACCGGCGCGGCGCCGATCTGGGGGAGGGGGATTGCGCTCACGGGATCAGGTTACAGGGCTGGGGAATGTAAGTGGACCGCGGTCCGTTTAGTTGATATAACTTTCAACCGGAGCCACCAACCGCACCACTCTCGAAGGAAACTCGTTATGTCACAGACCAATGTTCTCGTTCTCGTCGGCAGCCTGCGCGCCGGATCCGTCAATCGCCAGCTTGCCGAGACTGCTGTGTCTGCCGCGCCCGAGGGTGCTGCGCTGACGGTCTTCGAAGGCCTCGCCGACGTTCCCTTCTACAACGAAGACATCGACGTCGAGGGTGCTTCCATCCCCGCTGTCGACGCGCTGCGCTCCGCTGCGAGCAACGCGGACGCGTTCCTGCTCGTCACCCCCGAGTACAACGGCACCATCCCCGCAGTGCTGAAGAACGCCATCGACTGGATCTCGCGTCCGTACGGCGTCGGCGCAGTCAAGGACAAGGCTGTCGCAGTCATCAGCGCTTCGCCCAGCGGCAACGGCGCCAAGTGGGCACACGAAGACACCACCAAGGCAGTCGGCATCGCCGGTGGCAAGGTCGTCGAGGACACCGCACTGAGCATCGGTGGAACCGGCGCACTGTTCGGCGAGCTGCACCCGCGTGAGAACGCAGAGGTGCTCGCTCAGGTCTCCAAGGTCGTCTCCGACCTCGTCGACGCCAGCAAGCAGCTCGTCAACGCTTGATCCGTTTCACAGCTGAGGGCCATGCCGAAAGGCGTGGCCCTCAGCCGTATGTGCACTAAAGCTCTTGTGTACTAAAGCCCTTGTGTACTTAGAGCCCTTCGCGTTCCATCGCGTCGTCGACGGCGTCGCGCACCGACTCGAAATCCTTGCCCGCCATCATCGCTTCGCCCATCGCGGCATCTATCCGGTCGGCGACCGCGGCGTACCGACGCTCCCAGTTCTCCTTGTCGTCTCGCCAGTAGCCCATCACGTGCATGTGCGCTGCCGGAATATTGATCGTTCGACGCAGATGGGTGCGGATGCGTCTGGCAGCCGCGGCCTCGACTGCGCACCAGATATAGCCGGTGCCGGGCGGTAGGGGATAGGCGGACAGTTCGGTGAGGAGAGAGCCCGCTGTGTCGATCCATCGGTAGTGAGCGTCGGCGCGCGTGGTGAACGTCTGCTGTTCGCTCGGCGCGGGCACCTGTGCGATGACGTGGATCGGCAGACCGCCTGGGGCCTCTTCGAGAATTCGCCCGACTGCCGGCAGTGCGGCGTGATCGGCGACGAGTAGGAGCCAGTCGCACTCTGTCGGCGGCTCGAACCATCCGCTGGCAGTCGAGAGGTGGACGGTCTCGCCTGCTTGCGCATTCTCGGCCCAGAGAGCGGCTCCGCCATGGCCGTGGAGAACGAAGTCGATCTCCAGTTCGTTCTTCGACGGTTGCCAGCGCCGGACCGTGTAACTGCGGGCGTGAGGGGGATCGAGAGGGAATCTGACGAGCACCCGTTCGTCGGGGCTTCCGCTCGTCTCGAAGTCGCTCAGGCCGGTGCCGCCGAAGGTGATTCTGCGCATCAGTGGTGTCACCTGCTGCGTTCTCGTCACGGTTGCCTGGTGGCGCGGTGCTTCGTCCTTCGGGGGTGTTTCCACGACGCTCATGGTAGGTCCGTGGCGCGGTTCCGAGAGGTCGGCGAGCACAAAAAGAAAATGTGACGGGCGACACGCCGACGCGCCGGGAAATGAGGGCGCTGAACTGGGGCGACCTGGGAATTCCAACGATGTGACTCACAACATCTCGCGTTATGTGTTTCTGTCGGCCACTAGGTGTAGTGTCTTGAGCACTGAGAGACCACAACGCGGAACGCCTCGAGCGAGACTCCGGCAATCGGTCGAATCGGTGCTGAACATCACTACATCGGCCTTTGTTGGCTAAGCGAAAGAGGGACTCTCATGAGCATCACCGTCTACACCAAGCCCGCTTGCGTTCAGTGCAATGCCACCTACCGCGCCCTCGACAAGGCCGGTCTCGAATACAACATCATCGACATCACCGAGGATGCCGAAGCCCGCGACTACGTCATGGCTCTCGGGTACCTCCAGGCGCCCATCGTGGTTGCCGGTGAAGATCACTGGTCGGGCTTCCGTCCCGATCGCATCAAGACCCTGACCGTCGCTGCTTGAAGCGCCGCAGTGTCGGCGGTGGACACCTCCGCCGACACATCTGAGTAGTTCCGGGCACCGTACAAGAAAATGGTGACAACCGATGACTTCGCTGGTCTATTTTTCCAGCGTGTCGGAGAACACCCACCGATTCGTTCAACGTCTCGGCCTGCCTGCGACACGTATACCCATCCATGACCGTGACGGCTCATTTCGCGTAGACGAGCCCTATGTGCTGATTCTGCCCACCTATGGTGGCGGGGTCACCGTGACAGGGCGCGACACCAGTTATGTGCCGAAGCCGGTCATTCGTTTTTTGAACAATCCACACAACAGGTCGTTGATCAGAGCAGTGATCGCGGCGGGAAACACCAATTTCGGTGAGTCCTTTTGCTATGCAGGAAACATCATTTCCCAGAAATGCCACGTTCCTTTTCTGTACCGGTTCGAACTCATGGGCACTGCCGAGGACGTAGACCGAGTACGAGAAGGCTTGGGGGAGTTCTGGAATCATCTCGAAACAGAGAAGGAGCACGGGCAGTGGCGCCAACCATCACTGACACGATCGCGGCAGGAAGCGTAGAGCGTGATGCACGCGGCGGTGATTCCACCAACGGTCTCGACTACCACGCACTCAACGCCATGCTCAACCTGTACGGCGCCAACGGTGAGATCCAGTTCGAGATGGATGTCGCCGCAGCCCGTCAGTACTTCTTGCAGCACGTCAACCAGAACACCGTGTTCTTCCACAACCTCGACGAGAAGCTGGACTACCTCGTAGAGGAAAACTATTACGAGCCCGAGGTTCTCGATCAGTACTCACGTACTTTCGTGAAGTTCCTGATCGATCACGCGTATGCCAAGAAATTCCGCTTCCCGACGTTCCTGGGCGCGTTCAAGTACTACACCTCCTACACGCTCAAAACCTTCGACGGCAAGCGTTACCTCGAGCGTTTCGAAGATCGTGTCTGCATGGTTGCGCTCACCCTGGCCGCAGGCAACGAAGACCTGGCCGTCGAACTCGTCGACGAGATCATCGCCGGACGCTTCCAGCCCGCCACCCCGACGTTCCTGAACTCGGGCAAGAAGCAGCGCGGCGAGCCCGTGTCCTGCTTCCTGCTTCGCATCGAAGACAACATGGAGTCCATCGGTCGCTCCATCAACTCGGCACTGCAGCTTTCCAAGCGCGGTGGCGGTGTTGCCTTGCTGCTCACCAACGTTCGTGAGCACGGCGCGCCGATCAAGAAGATCGAGAACCAGAGTTCGGGTGTCATCCCGATCATGAAGCTTCTCGAGGACTCGTTCTCCTACGCCAACCAGTTGGGCGCGCGTCAGGGCGCCGGAGCTGTGTACCTGCACGCGCACCACCCCGACATCTACCGATTCCTCGACACCAAGCGTGAGAACGCCGACGAGAAGATCCGTATCAAGACCCTGTCTCTGGGCGTCGTGATCCCGGACATCACTTTCGAACTGGCGAAGAAGAACGAGGACATGTACCTGTTCTCGCCGTACGACGTCGAGCGCATCTACGGTGTTCCGTTCTCCGACATCAACGTCTCCGAGAAGTACTACGAGATGGTCGACGACAAGCGAATTCGCAAGTCCAAGATCAAGGCTCGTGAGTTCTTCCAGACCGTCGCCGAATTGCAGTTCGAGTCGGGCTACCCGTACATCATGTTCGAGGACACGGTGAACCGGGCCAACCCGATCGAAGGCAAGATCACGCACTCGAACCTGTGCTCGGAGATCCTGCAGGTTTCGACGCCGTCGCTGTTCAACGACGATCTTTCCTACTCGAAGGTCGGCAAGGACATCTCCTGCAACCTGGGTTCGCTGAACATCGCGAAGACCATGGATTCGCCCGACTTCGCCAAGACCATCGAGGTCTCGATCCGCGGTTTGACGGCAGTGTCCGACCAGACGCACATCTACTCGGTGCCGTCGATCGAGCAGGGCAACAACGACTCTCACGCCATCGGCCTCGGTCAGATGAACCTGCACGGATACCTCGCTCGTGAGCGGATCTTCTACGGCAGCGAAGAAGGCATCGACTTCACGAACATCTACTTCTACACCGTGCTCTTCCACGCTTTGCGTGCGTCGAACAAGATCGCCATCGAGCGCGGCTCGTACTTCAAGGGTTTCCCGGAGTCGAAGTACGCCTCGGGTGAATTCTTCGACAAGTACACCGACCAGGTCTGGGAGCCGGCAACCGACAAGGTCCGCGGACTCTTCGCCGATGCGCAGCTGCACATCCCCACCCAGGACGACTGGCGTGAGCTGAAGGCTTCGGTCCAGAAGCACGGTATCTACAACCAGAACCTTCAGGCCGTCCCGCCGACCGGCTCGATCTCGTACATCAACTACTCCACCAGCTCCATCCACCCGGTGGCGTCGAAGATCGAGATCCGCAAGGAAGGCAAGATCGGTCGGGTCTACTACCCGGCGCCCTACCTGACCAACGACAACCTGGAGTACTACCAGGATGCCTACGAAATCGGGTACGAGAAGATCGTCGACACCTATGCTGCCGCAACGCAACACGTCGACCAGGGCTTGTCCCTGACGCTGTTCTTCAAGGACACCGCCACCACGCGCGACATCAACAAGGCTCAGATCTACGCGTGGCGTAAGGGCATCAAGACGCTGTACTACATCCGTCTGCGTCAGATGGCACTCGAAGGCACCGAGGTCGAGGGCTGCGTTTCCTGCATGTTGTAGGGGCTTCGCCCCCGTGCGCCTTTTTGGTAGTGACTGCTACCGAAAAGGCGCACAGGGGTATCAGGCCGGCGGACGGCCGGGGCCGTGCATCTTGCCGGCATTCTTCGGCATACGACCGTGTTCGGTGAGTGCGCGCCGAAGGAGAAACTCGATCTGGGCGTTGGTACTTCGGAGGTCGTCGGCCGCCCACCGGGCGAGCGCGTCGTGCACCGCAGGATCCAACCGAAGCAGGATCTTCTTACGCTCGGATCTCGGAGCTGGATCCGTGGCCATGTGGCCTTTCCTTTACTGGTAGAGCGAACCGGTGTTCAGCACCGGTTGTGCATCGCGGTCGCCGCACAGCACGACCAGAAGGTTACTGATCATCGTTGCCTTGCGTTCCTCGTCGAGTTCGACGACATGCTTCTCCTCGAGCTGCTTGAGTGCCATGTCGACCATGGACACCGCACCTTCGACGATTTGCTTGCGGGCGGCGATCACAGCACCCGCTTGCTGGCGCCGAAGCATCGCGCTGGCGATCTCCGGTGCATACGAGAGCCTGTTGATCCGTGTCTCGATCACTTCGACACCGGCCGCCCGCACGCGGGCGTGAACTTCCTCCGACAAGGTGGTTGTGATGATATCGGCGTTCTCGCGCAACGAAACTCGGCCTTCGGCATCGTACGGATAGCTGCCGGCGATATGGCGGACGGCCGCCTCGGTCTGCACCGAGACGAACTCCTCGTAGTCGTCCACCTGGAACGACGCGAGCGCAGTGTCGGCGACTTGCCAGACGACCACCGCCGAGATCTCGATGGGATTGCCGTCGGCGTCGTTCACTTTCGCCTGACCGGTCTCGTGGTTTCGGATACGCGTGGAGATCGATCGACGGACAGTCAGCGGGTTCGTCCATCGCAGTCCCGGCGTGCGCAGGGTGCCGCTGTACGAGCTACCCAGGAGCTGAAGAACTCTGGCCTGATTCGGTTGCACCAAAGTCAGACCCATCAGCAGGGGGAGTGACGCGATGAACAGCACCACTCCGGCCGGAATCAGGGCAAAGAGTCCCAGAACTCCGCCTACGACGGACAGTGCGATTCCGGCCAGGAACAAAAGGACGCCGCCGAGGAGCATCCACCCGCCGGACAGGTCCCAGCCTGGGCGTTCGGCGATCGTGGTGGTGGCGACACCGGTCGGTTTCTCGGCCACGGTAGGGGTGCTGGTCATGCGAGACTCGCTTTCCATCGGTAAGTGATATTTAATTGATATCACATTTTTGATCCTTGTGGAGGGGCGCGTGCGACACATGTTGTTGTGTTGGCATCGCGGACCCGACACAACGGGTAGTGTTCAGGCAAGCCAACATTCGGCAGTATCTCTCTCGCTAGGTAGGAATTATGGTCAAGCTGGTCAGTCGCGTTTCCGCCATCAACTGGAACCGCGTCCAGGACGAGAAGGACGCCGAGGTGTGGGATCGCCTCGTCAGCAATTTCTGGCTGCCCGAAAAGGTGCCGGTCTCCAACGACATCCCGTCCTGGGGAACGCTGACCGCGCAGGAGCAGCAGCTCACGATGCGTGTCTTCACGGGTCTGACGTTGCTCGACACCATTCAGGGGACCGTCGGCGCGGTCAGTCTCATCCCCGACGCAATCACTCCCCACGAAGAAGCGGTCTACACCAACATCGCCTTCATGGAATCGGTGCACGCCAAGAGCTACAGCTCGATCTTCTCGACGCTGTGCTCCACCCCGGACATCGACGACGCATTCCGCTGGTCGGAGGAGAACCCCAACCTGCAGCGCAAGGCGCAGATCGTTCTCGACTACTACAACGGCGAGTCGCCGCTCAAGCGCAAGGTCGCCTCGACGCTCCTCGAGAGCTTCCTCTTCTACTCCGGCTTCTACCTGCCGATGTACTGGTCCTCGCGCGCCAAGCTCACCAACACCGCTGACCTCATCCGCCTCATCATCCGTGACGAGGCCGTGCACGGGTACTACATCGGCTACAAGTACCAGAAGGGCCTCGAACAGCTCACCGAGGCCGAGCGCGAAGAGCTCAAGAACTACACGTTCGAGTTGCTCTTCGAGCTCTACGAGAACGAGGTGGACTACACGCAGGACCTCTACGACGGCGTCGGTCTGACCGAGGACGTCAAGAAGTTCCTGCGCTACAACGCCAACAAGGCACTCAACAACCTCGGCTACGAAGGCCTCTTCCCGAAGGACGAGACGGACGTCAATCCGGCTATCCTGTCGGCACTTTCACCGAATGCGGACGAGAATCACGACTTCTTCTCCGGCTCGGGAAGCTCCTACGTCATCGGCAAGGCCGTCAACACCGAAGACGACGACTGGGATTTCTAGAGCGACCCGCTCGGGATTTCTAGAGCGACCAATACACCGAAGCCCGATTCCTGCACACGCAGGAATCGGGCTTCGGTCGTCCATGGGGGAGTGGACTAGCGTAGAAACCACGCTTCCGGCTTGTCCTGCAACGCTTTTTCGAGGCGTAGCCGCGAGGTTTCCGTCATGTCCGAGGGCAATTCGCCCGGCGCGAACCACGCGACCTCGAGGTTCTCGTCGTCTGCCACATGCGCTTCTCCGCCGGTCCACTTGGCCAGGAAGCACACGTCCAGGTACTGAGTCACGTCGCCGTTGGGGTACGTAATGGGTTCTGTGACATCGACACTCGTGATCCGAATCAATTCGGCGTCGACTCCGGTTTCTTCCTTCGCCTCCCGTACCGCCGCGGACGACGGCTCCTCGCCGGGCTCGAGAACGCCGGACACGACGGCCCATTGACCGTTGTCGGCTCGGCGGGTGAGCAGGACTCGGCCGTCGTCGTCGCGAATCACGACGCTCACTCCGGACAGCCACAGTGGGGCATGACCGACCTTCTCGCGCAGGGCGACAATGAATTCCGGGATCGGCATGGTCAGAAACCGACCATCACAGTTGCGGCGAGCTGCCTCGAATGTGGGAGTCGTGTTTCGTTCCGGTCAGCTCGCATATC
This sequence comes from Rhodococcus sp. NPDC057135, assembly GCF_042670865.1. Classification (NCBI taxonomy): domain Bacteria; kingdom Bacillati; phylum Actinomycetota; class Actinomycetes; order Mycobacteriales; family Nocardiaceae; genus Rhodococcus; species Rhodococcus sp. NPDC057135. The sequence continues at coordinate 49,504 of NZ_JBHUUU010000015.1, read as the reverse complement.
CGTTCAAGGTTCCCTTCAAATCCGCCAATACGGCATGGGCGGCAGTCATCCCGTTTCCGTTCCAGATTTCGTCTTCCGCCACGAACACGCGCCGATCGGAGGCGGCGGCGAGGTCCTGCCACTGGTCGCTCTTCATGACCTCGGTGCCGTAGGTACGACCGTTCGGCCCGTCGAAGAGGACGTAGATCAAGTCACCTTCTGCTGCGCTGAGATCGTCGGCCGGAATCGGTGCTGTGGTCGCATCGGTCAATCGCTGCGCCGGTGGGCGCCGGACGCCGACGTCACTGAGGATCTGTCCGGCGAAGGACGCGGGACCCTCGATCTGCAGGTCCTTCGCACCGAACCGAACCACTGATGCCTGCGTCTGTGATGCATTCAATGTGTCGCCGATTTGCACGACGTCCTGCTGGTATCGATCGAGCTCCGTCGCCGCCGCTGACGAGCGGCCCAGTGCCTGACCGGCGAGCGCGAACTGCGCTTTCCAGTACACGGGATCGGACCCGGCGAACACGGTGGGCGCGATGGCGCCGAGCTGCCCGTACAAACCGTCGGACGCCGGACTCGACCCGAGGATCAAGTCCGGCGCGGCGGCCTTCACGGCGTTGACGTCAGGTGCGCTCACGGGACCGACACTCGGAATCTCCGAGATGCCGAAACCGAGGTACGACGGTTGAGGCGAGTCGACGCCGGTCGCAGCGCCCACCACGCGCTCCCACAGTCCGAGGGCGCACACGGCGTCCATCGAGACGCTGTCGAGGACCACGATCCGTTGTGGATCGGAAGGAACCTCGGCTTCACCCGCAGTGTGCACCACTCGACGCTTCACATCGGGGCCCGCTCCCGGGTCGGCCTGCGTCGGCGTCGGGCAGGCGGTGGCGGTGTCGCGTTCGATGCCCATCACGCCGGCACCCGCGATCGACGTGGTGGTCCGGACGATGGTGCTCGCGGGATCGTCCGACGAGTCGGACGAGCAGCCGCCGAGAACGAGCATCGTGGCCGCGATCCCCAGGATCGAGACACGACGAATGGACGTGCGGGCGATCGTGCGTGAGAGAACAGACGTGCGTGAGAGAACAGACGTGCGTGAGAGAACAGACAAGTCGACGGCTTCCTGTGTGAGCGGGCGCCGTTCAGGTTAGCTGCTCGACTCAGCTGTTCTGCTTGTCCACCTCGAACGTGTCCGAGAGGTCGTCGAGGATCATGTGCGCGCCCTGGACGCTGACCGGAGACATCCAACGTGAATCGTCCACGTCTACCTTGCGTCCTCGAAGTGTCTGCCACAGCGGGCTCTCGAGGAACGGCTTCGCAGCTTCGGCGCTCTTGCCCTCGGCGTCCTGCCAGGTGCTGATGAAGATGACGTCCGCGTCGGCCTCGTTGATCAGCTCGGGGCTGATCTTCATCATGATGTTGCCGGCGTCGGCGGGGTCGGGCCCCTGGTTGTCGGGGCGCTTCAGTCCTGCGTCCTGAAGAACGATGCCGCTGAACGAGGTGGTGCGGTAAAGGCGTGCGGTCGGTTCACCGGCGAATCGGACCACCGAGATGACCGGGTTGTCGGCCTTCTCGTTGATTTCCTTGCCGACGGCAGCCGCGCGAGTTTCGTACTCGGTGATCTTCGACTCGGCCGAAGACTCCTTGCCGAGGGCTTCACCGACCAGGCGAATGTTGTCCTTCCACGTCGGACCGGTCGTCTGGGTGAAGACGGTGGGTGCGATCGCGGACAGCTGTTCGTAGTTCTTCCCGTCGCGGACCTCGGCGGAGATGATGAGGTCCGGCTGCAGTGCGGCGATCTTCTCGAGGCTTGCGCTGCTGACCGTGCCGACCGAGACGGCGTCCGCGGCGAATTCCTCCCGGGAGGATCCGAGGTAGTCGGGCAGACCGGGCTCGCGGTAGTCGACATAGCCGACGAGCGGGGCTTCGAGGAGGAGGACGGCGTCGGTGAAGCTGTTGTCGAGCGCGACGATCCGCTGGGGCGCAGCCGGGATTTCGGTGCTTCCGCGGAAATGTTCGACGGTGCGGGGGAATGCACCCGACTCGGTCGAGGTGGTGGTTGCAGCCGGCTCGTCGTTACTCGAGCAGGCCGGAACAACCAAGGCGATCGAGGCTGCGGCCGCTACCAGCGCGGCACGGCGGGGAAAGAATTTCACTGATTGACTCCTGAGATGAGTTAGGCGAGGGTGACCTTATCAGTGGAGGAGTTGGCCGAAAACGGACACCGGCCGAAATCTTCGACGGGTGCGACACGCCGATTCGGAAGTGGGTTCGGACTCCCCGGGGAACATAAACCGCAGGTCGTTCGTTCGGTTCCCCGAAAAACGGATGCTCGAGTACGACGCAGAGTAGGACCGGGTCGCGGTGCCTCGGAGTCACGGTCTACGATTCGATGAGCGCAAGCCAGAAGCCGTTGTCCGCAGCCCGGGCGACGGACCCTGCGGGCGCAACCAAGGGCTCTGTAACGGAGTCTGCGGAGCGACCAAAGGCACATTCAGGAGGATCAGTGACTGCCGTAGCGCCCCAGCCAGTCCCCACGATAGCGCCGGCCAGGCCTTACCCGCCGCGGCAGGGACCCAAGGGCTCATTCATTTTCAAGATGATCACGACCACCGATCCCAAGGTGCTCGGAATCATGTACTTGGCGACTTCCATCGCCTTCTTCCTCATCGGTGGCCTCATGGCACTGATGATGCGTGCCGAACTTGCTGTACCCGGCATGCAGTTCCTTTCCAATGAACAGTTCAACCAGCTGTTCACCATGCACGGCACGATCATGCTGCTGCTGTACGCGACCCCGATCGTCTTCGGCTTCGCGAACTACATTCTTCCGCTCCAGATCGGTGCACCCGACGTCGCGTTCCCGCGTCTGAACGCGTTCAGCTACTGGCTGTACCTGTTCGGCGCGATCATCACGACGGCCGGATTCGTCACGCCCGGTGGCGCAGCAGACTTCGGTTGGACGGCATACACGCCGCTCACCAGCGCGCTGCACAGCCCCGGCGTCGGCGCCGACCTGTGGGTCTTGGGTCTGGCTGTCGCCGGCCTCGGCACCATCCTCGGTGGCGTCAACATGGTCACCACCGTGATCTGCCTGCGCGCACCCGGTATGACCATGTTCCGCATGCCGATCTTCACCTGGAACATCTTCATCACCAGCATCCTGATCCTGCTGGCGTTCCCGCTGCTGACCGCTGCATTCATGGGCCTGTTCGTCGACCGCCATCTCGGTGGACACATCTTCGACCCGGCAACGGGTGGTGTGCTCCTGTGGCAGCACCTGTTCTGGTTCTTCGGTCACCCCGAGGTGTACATCATCGCGCTGCCGTTCTTCGGCATCGTCTCGGAGATCTTCCCGGTCTTCAGCCGTAAGCCGATCTTCGGCTACAGCGGTCTGGTGTACGCAACGCTGGCCATCGCCGCTCTGTCGATCGCGGTGTGGGCTCACCACATGTACGCAACCGGCGCAGTTCTCCTGCCGTACTTCTCGTTCATGACGTTCCTGATCGCCGTGCCGACAGGTGTGAAGATCTTCAACTGGATCGGAACGATGTGGAAGGGGCAATTGACCTTCGAATCGCCGATGCTGTTCTCGATCGGCTTCCTGATCACCTTCCTCTTCGGTGGTCTGTCGGGTGTCATCCTCGCGAGCCCGCCGCTCGACTTCCACGTCACGGACAGCTACTTCGTCGTCGCCCACTTCCACTACGTGGTCTTCGGCACGGTCGTGTTCGCCACGTACGCCGGTATCTACTTCTGGTTCCCGAAGATGACCGGTCGCATGATGGACGAGCGCCTCGGCAAGTGGCACTTCTGGACCACGTTCGTCGGTTTCCACGGCACGTTCCTCGTGCAGCACTGGCTCGGTGCCGAAGGCATGCCGCGCCGTTACGCCGACTACCTGCCCTCGGACGGATTCACGGTTCTGAACTCGGTGTCCACCATCTTCGCCTTCGTACTCGGTGCCTCGACGCTGCCGTTCATCTGGAACGTCTTCAAGAGTTACCGCTACGGCGAAGTTGTCACCGTCGACGATCCGTGGGGCTACGGAAACTCGCTGGAGTGGGCAACAACCTGCCCGCCGCCGCGTCACAACTTCACCGAGTTGCCGCGCATCCGTAGCGAGCGTCCGGCGTTCGAGCTGCACTACCCGCACATGGTCGAGCGGATGCGCGCGGAAGCGCATGTCGGCCCCGGCCACGGTGGGAAGAACGCCAGCACCGTGCTCGAAGATGCTCGTCACGAGCCGCTGACAGTCGGGGACGAAGGCGACCCCGGCACCGACAGCCGCTCCTGAGCGAAGTAACACACTGAAGTAATCAGCGAAGGCCCCGCCCGAGTAACGGGTGGGGCCTTTCGCTTGGCACAATAGTGACGATAAAGACGCGAACGAAGAAACGATCGGAGTTTTCGGTGGGTGCCTCTGACACCACTGTTCTGGTGACTGTGACCGGGCCGGACCGCCCTGGCGTCACCTCGGTATTGTTCGCGGCGCTGTCGCGACACGATGTGCGTCTACTCGACGTGGAGCAGGTGGTGATTCGAGGTCGACTGACACTCGGAGTCATGGTGGCCTGCCCGAACGATCCCGAAGCGCTTCAGGAAGAACTCGAACAGGCGATGGCGACGGTCGGAATGAACGTCGACATAGAAATCGGTGCCGATCCCGGACGGCCCGCGGTGTCCACCCACGCGGTAGTTGTTCTCGGCAGCCCTGTCAATGCTCGCGCAATGCGATCGGTTGCACGCGAACTCGCGAAGCAGGGCGCCAACATCGATTCGATCCGTGGTGTCGCCGATTACCCCGTCACCGGTTTGGAACTCAGCGTCAGCGCGGCCGATACCGTCGACGGCGACGCGAAGCTGCGCACCGGACTCGCCGAGGTTGCCGCACTCGAAAACGTCGACATCGCGGTCGAGCGCGCAGGTCTCGCTCGCCGGGCTAAGCGTCTGATCGTGTTCGACGTGGATTCGACGCTCGTCCAGGGCGAGGTCATCGAGATGCTGGCCGCGAAGGCCGGCGTCGAGGACGAGGTCCGCGCTGTCACCGAAGCTGCAATGCGCGGCGAGATCGACTTCACCGAATCACTGCACCAGCGGGTTGCCACACTCGCCGGTCTCGACGCCTCCGTCATCGACGAGGTGGCAGAGAGCATCGAACTGACGCCGGGTGCTCGCACCACCATTCGTACCCTGCGTCGTCTCGGATTCCACTGCGGTGTCGTGTCCGGAGGCTTCCGACAGGTCATCGAAGGCCTCGCACACGAACTCGAACTGGACTTCGTACATGCCAACACCCTCGAGATCGTCGATGGCAAGCTGACCGGGCGTGTGATCGGTGAGATCGTCGACCGTGCTGCGAAGGCCGTAGCGCTGCGCAAGTTCGCCGATCAGGTCGGTGTGCCGATGGAACAGACCGTCGCCGTCGGTGACGGTGCCAACGACATCGACATGCTCAACGCCGCGGGCCTGGGTGTGGCCTTCAACGCCAAGCCCGCGCTGCGCGAGGTAGCGGATGCGGCTCTGTCGCACCCCTTCCTCGATGCTGTGCTGTTCATTCTCGGTGTGACTCGCGACGAGGTCGAGGCGGCAGACGCCGTCGACGGTGGCGTACGACGCGTACCGATTCCATGAGTTCCGATCCAGCAGTCACCTCCGATCCAGCAGTCACCTCCGATCCAGCTGTGAGTTCAGATCCAACTGTGATGTCCGGCCCCGATTCTCGGTGGCGCCAGCGTCACGCGGTGCTGGCCGCTGGATACGGTGGGCAAGACGATCCTGCGGATCCGGCGCTGGTGTTGGCGATGCCGATCGTTCTCCATATTCCGAAGGCAGACCCGCCGAAGCGCACGGCACTGCTCGAGGCTGCGGCAACCGCGGCAGTTGCCCTGTGCCTGGACGAACGCGTCGGGTTCACCGAAGACGGGGAACCCGGCCCGTGGCACGAGGATTATTCAGCCTGGGTGGGCGCCCGCATCCGGAAGGTGTCTCGTCGAGCGCGAGGTGCTCAGTGGCTTGCGGCGCAGGAGGTACCGGGCATCACCGTCGACGTGGATGGTGCCCAGGCGCGGGCTTTGGTTCCCGGGCCGGTCGGAGAACTGGACCCCCGAATCAAGAAGTTGCAGATCGGTGGCACCGATCTCGAGCACGACGAACCCGGACCGCCCGAGCCTGGACTGCCGGTGCTGTGGATCGACTCGGCGCTCGAGATGACGGTAGGCAAGGCGTCGGCTCAGGTCGGCCATGCCTCGATGTTGTTGGCAGCGGCCATGTCCGAGGAACAATGCTGGACCTGGGAGCAGAACGACTTTCGCTGCTCGGTCCGCGACGCGAGTCCGAAACAGTGGGCCGAGGCAGTAGATCGATTGAAGAAGTCGGAGGCCGTCGCGGTTCGTGATGCAGGGTTCACGGAAGTGGCGCCGGGTTCCATGACAGTCATCGCGGTTCCGTAAGACTCAACCGACCAGTCCAGTATCGGCAACTTGGCTATGGATGAACAGTCCAGTGGCCTTCAGGATGGTCGAGTGTTGATACGGAGATTTGCCTCGCTGTTCGTCGGTCTGTGGTTGTACGGGTTCTCGATGGCCATGATGATCACAGCGGGGCTCGGCCTCGATCCGTGGGATGTGTTTCATCAGGGTGTGGCCGAGCACGTTTCGCTCAGCTTCGGCGTGATCACTGCAATCACCGGTGCGGTGGTACTGCTGCTCTGGATTCCGATCCGTCAGCGCCCAGGATTCGGCACGGTCGCCAATGTCGTGGTGATTGCCATATCGGTGGATACTTCACTGGCCTTCTTGCCGGTCTTCGATTCCATGCCAGTTCGCGCTGCCATCATGGTCGGGGGAATTCTCCTCAACGGACTGGCCAGCGTTCTCTACATCGGCGCCGGCATGGGGCCGGGTCCTCGCGACGGATTGATGACCGGACTGGTCGCTCGCACCGGCCTGTCGGTCAGGCTCGTGCGTACCAGCATCGAAATCGCGGTCCTCGCTACCGGATGGCTTCTCGGTGGAACCGTCGGCGTCGGAACCGTGTTGTACGCCTTCGGAATCGGACCGACCATTCAATTCCTGATCAAGGTGCTGCCGGATTCCATGACAGCAGCGGTGACCGGCGGACGTGAAACCGAACGTAAGGCCAAGACCGTGGGTCCGGTCAACGAAATTACGGTGCCGACGGGAACTTCCGCGGTCGAGGCAGGCTCTCCGGTGGGTGACGCCGAATCGAACGATGCAGTCAAGGTGCCGTCGAACCATTCCGGAGTTCCGACGGTGACTTGAGCCGGTCCGCCGGAATGCAGGATCAGGAGCCAACTGTCGTCACCGAGAGGGCGCCCGGTCCGCGTGTGAGACCGAACGTCGGCGCCGTCGATCCAGGCCTGCAGGGTTCGGTGAGCCTCGTCGTACCACGCGGTGTCGTCGAACTCGATGCCGGCAGCGTCGAACCAGACGAGGTCCGGGTGTTCCAGTCTTCTTCTGCCTTCGAAGAATTCGGGCTGACGCAACGCCGGTGCCGCTCGGCGTAGTCCGAGAGCTCGGGAGACGAATCGCACCAACGACTGATCGGCGCTCGTCCAGTCCAGTGCCCACGACTGTGCAGGGGAGGCAAGAGCGGGAACACAGTACGCGTTGTTGTTCCCGCCCAGGCTGTGGCCGAACTCGTCACCGGCGGTGAGCATCGGTGTACCTGTCGACAGCACAAGCGTGGCGAGCAGCGCCCGTACGTGGCGCACCCTGGCGTCCTGAATTTCGGGATCGGTGCTCGGACCTTCGATTCCGTGGTTGAACGAATCGTTGTGATCGGCGCCGTCACGATTGTCTTCACCGTTGGCCTCGTTGTGCTTGTGGTCGTATGTCACTAGATCGGCGGCCGTGAACCCGTCGTGCGCGGTGACGAAGTTGATCGATGCCCAGGGGCGACGGCCGCTGCCGGCAAAGATGTCCTCGGAACCGGCGAGGCGGGACGCGACCTTCCGGACGCTGGAGCCGCCGTTCCAGAACTGGCGAATGGTGCTGCGGTACTTGTCGTTCCATTCGGACCACTGGAGTCCGAAGTTTCCGACCTGGTATCCGTCGGCAGTCGCATCCCATGGTTCGGCGATGAGCTTGCACCGAGTCAGTACCGGATCGGAGGAGATAGCCGACAGGATTGACGCGCGCTGGTCGAAGCCGCCGCCGCGCGGCCGACCCAACGCGCTCGCGAGATCGAATCGGAAGCCGTCGACACCCATTTCGGTGGCCCAGTAACGGAGGCTGTCGGTGATCATGCGGACGGCGATGGGGGAGCAGGCGTCGACCGTGTTGCCGCACCCGGTCAGATCGATGTCGCGGCCGTCGCTGTCGAGAAGGTAGTAGCCGGGACCGTCCAAACCTCGCCAGCTGACACTGATTCCGTCGACGCTCTGCTCGCAGGTGTGGTTGTAGACGACGTCGAGGATGACCTCGATACCTGCCGCGTGAAGTGCGTCGACCATGATCCGGAACTCGGTGACTTCGCTGCCCGGCGTTGCCGCGTATCCGGGATGCGGGGCGAAGTACGACGCCGTCGAGTAACCCCAGTGGTTGCGCATCCCTCGCTCGCGGACGCTGTGTTCGGTCAGAAACGCCTGTACGGGAAGCAGTTCCACGGCGGTGACGCCGAGTGCGACGAGGTGATCGATCACAGCCGGCGCGGTCAGACCGAGGTACGTTCCGCGGTGGGCTGCGGGAACTCCTGGATGCGTGGCGGTGTACGAGCCCACATGCAGCTCGTAGATCACGCTTTCCTCCCACGGCGTCTCGAGGCGGGCGGCGGCGGGCACGAGGCCTGGAGTCACCACGGACAGTGGCACGTGGCCGAGCGAGTCGAGCGTCGACGGGTCGCCGAAGGGATCGTCGGCGTACGACAGCAGGGCACGGTGATCACCGAGTTCCCCCTCGATGCGGCGCGCCCATGGATCGACGAGCAGCTTGTGTGGATTCAGTCTCAGCCCGGCGCGCGGATTCCACGGACCGCTCGCCCGAATTCCGTAACGCTGCCCCGCACCGATCCCGGCGATGATTCCGTGCCAGATTCCGTACGTGTGTTGCCGAAGTTCGACGCGATCTTCGTTTCCGGCCTGGTCGATCAGGCAGATGTGGACGCTCGACGCGGCCGGGGCGTGGACCGCGAACTGGGTTCCGGAGTCCACGATGTGGGCGCCGAGGGGGAACGGAGACCCGGGCGTCGGGGTGTGAGTTTCGATGAGAGGCGACACGCAAGATGATCCTGCCGTGAACGGCCGGAGAATGTGCGGGAAGATGTTCGGGTGCCGCTACCTGATCCAGATCTGCTCATCGATTTCGACAACGTACTCATCCGCCGGGGAGGGTCCACTCTCGTGGGTCCCGTCACCTGGAAAGTGGAGCTCGACGAGCGATGGGTGGTGCTCGGGCCCAACGGCGCCGGCAAGACGTCGCTGCTGCGAATAGCGGCCGGTGAAACTTTCCCGACCAGTGGTTCTGCCCACCTCCTCGGTGAAGTTCTCGGCAAGGTCGACGTCAACGAGTTGCGCCCGCGAATCGGATTGTCCTCGTCGTCGCTGGCAAACCGGGTTCCCGGCGACGAGAAGGTCAGCGACCTCGTCGTGTCGGCGGGCTACGCCGTTCTCGGTCGGTGGCGCGAGGAGTACGAATCCATGGACACCTCGCGTGCTGTGGAGATGCTCGAAAGCCTCGGCGCCGAGCACCTGGCGGATCGGACGTACGGGACGCTTTCGGAAGGCGAGCGCAAGCGCGTCCTCATCGCGCGCGCCTTGATGACTGATCCCGAGCTTCTTCTTCTGGACGAGCCGGCAGCCGGCCTCGATCTCGGTGGCCGTGAGGAACTTGTGGCCAGGCTCGCCGAACTGGCTGCCGATCCGGACGCCCCGGCAACCGTTCTGATCACCCATCACGTCGAGGAAATCCCGCCGGGATTCACTCACGCACTCCTTCTCAAGGAAGGTGAGGTCGTCTCCCAGGGCCTTCTGGACGACGTCATCACTGCCGAAAATCTGAGCGCGGCATTCAGCCAGTCCATCAGCCTCGACAAGGCGGACGGCCGATACTTCGCGCGCCGCGCGAGGCCGTCCGGAGCTCATCGCGCGTGAGCTTCAGTGGGACCTGAAATGCGGCCCAGATCACAGATCGCGTAGGTTCGCGAAGCATGGCTAACGAGAATGCAAACGCTGTCCCCGAGCCCAAGGACGCGTCGACCGTCATCTTGGTGCGCGATGCCGAATCCGGTATCGAGATCTTCCTGCTTCAACGAGTACAGGGGATGGCGTTTGCCGGGGGCATGACGGTCTTCCCCGGCGGCGGCGTCGACAAGTCCGACGCGACGGCCGAGGTCGAGTGGGCCGGCCCGTCGGTCGAGTGGTGGGCCGAGCGGTTCAGCACGGATGTGGCTCGGGCGAAGGCCCTCGTCTTGGCTGCGGTTCGGGAAACGTTCGAGGAGTGCGGCGTCCTGCTCGCCGGACCGACCGCAGGCACCGTCGTGGCAGACACGGCCGGCTACGCGCAGGACCGGGTTGCCCTCGAAAAGCACGAGCTGTCGTTCAGTGATTTCCTGAAAAAGGAGAACCTGGTCCTGCGAACGGATCTGCTGCGGCCGTGGGCGAACTGGATCACGCCGGTGGGCGAGACCCGCCGCTACGACACGCGCTTCTTCGTCGCGGCGTCACCGACCGGACAGATTGCGGACGGAGTCACCTCCGAGGCCGCCGAGGTTCGTTGGCAGAGCCCGCAGGACGCTCTTGCGCATTGGCGTGAGGGTGGCAGCATCCTGTTGCCGCCGACATGGAGTCAGCTGACCGAATTGGCCAAGTTCAGCTCGGTGGCGGAGATACTCGCAGCCGAGCCGGAGATCCCCGTCATCCTGCCTACGCTGATCACCGACGAGGAAACCCTGCGCGTGGAATTCCCGAACCAGGACGGCTACTACACCGCCGGACCGCATCCGTGGTCGATCAAGGCGGCAAAGTAGATTCTCGATCATGGCTGAATTTGTGACTCTCGAAGTTTCCGAAGGCATCGGCACCATCCGTCTGGCGCGCCCGCCCATGAACGCACTGAACCGTCAGGTGCAGGACGAGTTGGCAGCTGCCGCACACGCTGCGACCGTCGACAAGGCGGTCAAGGCCGTCATCGTCTACGGCGGGGAGAAGGTCTTCGCTGCCGGCGCCGACGTCAAGGAAATGGCCGAGATGGACTACGGCCAGATCCGTGACGCGATCGGTGGCATGCAGGCAGGGCTCGGCGCCGTGGCGTCCATCCCGAAGCCGACCGTTGCCGCGATCACCGGATACGCACTCGGTGGCGGACTCGAAGTTGCACTTTCGGCCGATCGCCGGATTGTCGGAGACAACGCCAAGCTCGGAGTTCCGGAGATTCTGCTCGGAATCATTCCCGGTGGCGGCGGAACGCAGCGCCTCGCTCGCCTGATCGGGCCGGCCAAGGCCAAGGATCTGGTCTTCACCGGCCGTTTCGTCGGGGCTGACGAGGCGTTGGCCATCGGGTTGGTCGACGAGGTCGTCGCTCCTGACGATGTCTACACCGCAGCCCGTACGTGGGCCTCGCAGTTCGTCGGAGGTGCGTCGCGCGCGTTGGCTGCTGCCAAGGCGGCCATCGACGAGGGTCTGAACACCGACCTGGAATCCGGCCTCAAGATCGAGCAGCATCTGTTCGCCGGATTGTTCGCGACCAAGGATCAGACGATCGGCATGGAGTCGTTCATCGCCAACGGTCCGGGCAAGGCCGAGTTCACGGGCGAGTAGGCTCCCCTAAACTAGAACTTGTTCATCTCTTACCAGCGAGTAGGATAGCCGCCATGACAGCCAGCCCGAATGACGACGCAACCGTCACGCCGCCCGCCGCTACCGACACCTCGGTAGTCGACCCCGCGCCGCGGCCGCACGCCACGGCCGAAGAGGTCGAGGCCGCTCGTAAGGACACCAAGCTCGCCCAGGTGCTCTACCACGACTGGGAAGCCGAAACTTACGACGACAAGTGGTCCATCTCGTACGACGAGCGCTGCATCGACTACGCACGTGGTCGTTTCGACGCCGTCGCGGGCGACCAGCCGCTCCCGTACGAGCGCGCCCTCGAACTGGGTTGCGGCACCGGATTCTTCCTCCTCAACCTGATGCAGGGTGGAGTCGCCAAAACCGGTTCGGTCACCGACCTCTCTCCCGGCATGGTCAAGGTCGCGCTGCGCAATGCCGAGAGCCTCGGCCTGCCGGTCGACGGCCGTGTCGCCGACGCCGAGACCATTCCGTACGAGGACAACACCTTCGACTTGGTTGTCGGCCACGCCGTGCTGCACCACATTCCGGACGTCGAGAAGTCGCTGCGTGAGGTCCTTCGTGTCCTCAAGCCCGGCGGACGTTTCGTCTTCGCCGGTGAGCCCACCACTGTCGGCAACTTCTACGCTCGCTGGCTCGGCCGCGCGACGTGGGAAGCAACCACTCGCGTGACCAAGCTGCCGTTCCTCGCAGACTGGCGTCGCCCGCAGGAAGAGCTCGACGAGTCCTCCCGCGCAGCAGCTCTCGAAGCTGTCGTCGACATCCACACGTTCGACCCCACGGACCTCGAGAACATGGCGAAGTCCGCCGGCGCCGATCAGGTCCACGCTGCCACCGAGGAGTTCGCCGCGGCGCTTCTCGGCTGGCCTGTTCGCACCTTCGAGGCGGCTGTTCCGCCGGAGAAGCTCGGTTGGGGCTGGGGGCGTTTCGCTTTCGGTGGTTGGAAGACGCTCAGCTGGGTCGACGAGAAGGTACTCCGCCACGTCGTTCCTCGCGGATTCTTCTACAACGTCATGATCACCGGCGTGAAGCCCGGAAACTGAATTGGGCTATGACTTCACCCTCGGCGACGTCGACTATCTCGGAAGTGATTCCGGCGTAGCGGCCTTGGCCGAGGTGGATCAGCTCGAACTGTCCACGCGTACGCGTCTGGCCGACATCGGCCGGGCGCGTACGCGTTTCGGTGATCACATGCCCGCGCTCGTGGACACCGTCCTACTTCGGCGCAAGGCGGCCGCCAAACTGCCGGGCAGTGAGCAGTGGTTGTTCACGGACGACGCGATGCAACAAGCCACTCCTGGCGTTGTCGCGGCCCACCGTGCGCAGCGTCTGATCGGTCGCGACGTCCATGACGTGACGTGCTCCATCGGCGCCGAACTGCACGCATTGACCGGCGTTGCGCATCGCGTGATCGGCAGCGACATCGATTCCGTTCGGCTGGCGATGGCGCAGCGCAATGTGCCGAGTGCAGCATTGTTGCGCGCCGACGCTCTCCGCCCGACGACCCGCGAAACCGTCGTACTGGCAGATCCTGCAAGGCGATCGGGTGGTCGCCGCACTCATGATCCCGCAGCGCTGATGCCGCCGTTACCAGACCTCATCGAGGCGTACTCCGGGCGAGATCTCGCCGTGAAGTGCGCTCCCGGACTCGATTTCGACAATCTCGGTTGGGCGGGCGAAGTCGAAGTCGTCTCGCTCGACGGCGGTGTCAAGGAAGCCTGCCTGTGGTCTTCGGGGCTGGCCGAGTCCGGCGTTACGCGTCGAGCGTCGGTGCTTCGCTCCGACGGGACCGGTTGGGCGATCACCGACGCCGAGGATGACGTCATCCCGGAGCAGGCACCGGGGGAGTGGATCGTCGACCCGGACGGGGCGGTAGTGCGCGCGGGCCTCGTGCGCCACTACGCGGCCAGACACGGCCTGTGGCAACTGGATCCGCGGATCGCTTATCTGACAGGTGACAGTGTCCCTGAGGGCGTTCGCGGATTCCGGATCCTCGAGCAGATCAAGTACTCGGAGAAACTGCTCAAGCAGACGCTGGCCAAACGGGACTGCGGTGTCGCCGAAATTTTGGTGCGGGGAGTCGACGTCGATCCGGCAGCGCTGCGTCCGCGGCTCAAGCTGAAAGGCTCGCTCGCGCTGAGCGTCGTGATCGTTCGGATCGGACGATCTGCGTCGGCCTTCATCTGTGAGGCATCCCGCTAGATCACTTGAAGACGAACAGCTCACCGATTGCGCTGGGCGTCAACACTTCACCCTTGGGTCCGATGGAAGTGCCGACGGTGAAGCCGACCGCGCCCGGCAACGTGTCCTGATCCACCGTCTCGCCGGTTTCGGTGTCGAAGGTGATCAGGCTCAGTCCGTTCTCACCCTCACGTACGACGGTGTATCCGGTGTTTCCGGCGGTCTGTGCCGGAACACCCAGCTGCAGAAGGTCCTTACGCTCCCAGACCAGTTCGGCATGATCTCCCTCGTCGCGCACGGCAAGGAGATGCCCCTTGTCGCCGCCGGCGGGGATGATCAGGCCGTCGTCGGACGTCGAGGCGCTGCCGGCCGAGTTGAAGCCGATGTCGTAACTCCACCGCGGGTCACCGGTTTCGGCGTCCACCGCCCAGAGTGATCCGTTGTTGTCGGTGGCGTACACGGTCTTGCCGTCCTTCGACAGGTCCGGGCTCGACGCAGTCCCACCGGGAAGCGCATCGGTGGACCACTCACGGGTGATGGACGGATTGTCGCCGCCCGTGTACTTCATGGCGACCAGATCGGCAGCCTGAGAACTGGGCCCGTAGAAGGTGAAGTAGAACTTGCCGGTGCCCAGGTCGACTGCCGGAGTATTGGCCACCGGGCAGCCGGACGTGCCGAGGAAGCACTCGTTCAAACCCTTGTTGTCGGGAATGAGTTCTGCGTTCGCGCCCTGGTCGATCGACGGCGGCGGGATCAGGTCGAACGACGGAAGAACCTTTGCGCCGGTCTGCGGGTTGAGCACGTTGATCTGGCCCAGTTGTGTGATGAACAGCAGGTTCCCGTCGCCGGTGAACTGCGACGAGAGCGGGGTACCGACAACAAGCGTGCGCCAACGTAATTGGCCTGTCTCGGTGAACGACATCATTGCGCCGCTCTCGCCGACGTAGACATTGGTGGCCGTGTCGACGATGGGCGTCGAGGCGACTACGCCGTCGTTGAGTCGAGCGCACCACTTCTTGCGACCCGAATCCATCTGGAACGAAAAGAGATTGCAGCCGTTCTCGGTGCGGGCGGTGACGAAGCTCTGGCCGTTCGCGGCCACCGAGGCGTACGCGGCAACCGGACCGCCGAGGGGTCGTGACCACGCGAACTCGATATCGCGTGATCCGGTGACCGGACTCGTGTCGCTGTTGCGTGCGTCGGCATGCATGGCCGGCCAACCCGCCGACGCGTACCGGTCCACCCGGCCGTCGTCGCTGCCGCAACCGGCGATCAGGACCGCAGCGATCGCCGTCGACACCATCACGGACGACCGTAGGACCCGCCGCATCACAATCTCCCTGCCTTCACTTCGTCAAGAGCCTTCGACAACTGCACAAGCCCGGACCAGAGACTATCCCGACCGGGGCAACGTGACGGGGCACACCCCGAGGGTCGGTGAGTCGGCCCCACGTAGGCTGAACACTCATGACGAGCATGTGGGGCGCACCGTTGCGCACTCGATGGCGGGGATCACGCCGAGGCGACAGCGATCAGGCCAAGTTCTTGACGGTCGATTCCCTCAAATGGGTTCTGGCGAACAAGGCGTACACACCCTGGTACCTGGTGCGGTACTACCGTCTCGCCAAGTTCAAGATGGCCAACCCGCACGTGATCCTGCGCGGCATGGTGTTCCTCGGCAAGAACGTCGAAATCCATTCCACCCCCGACCTGTCCCGCCTCGAGATCGGGCGCTGGGTGCACATCGGTGACGGCAATGCGATCCGGTGCCACGAAGGCTCGCTGCGCATCGGCGACAAGGTCGTCTTCGGCAAGGACAACGTCGTCAACACCTACCTCGACATCGAAATCGGTGCTTCGACGCTCGTAGCCGACTGGTGCTACATCTGCGACTTCGACCACCGCATGGACGACATCAACACACCGATCAAGGACCAGGGCATCGTCAAGGGCCCCGTCCGTATCGGCCCGGACACCTGGGTTGCCGCCAAGGTCACCGTGCTGCGGAACACCCGCGTCGGACGTGGTTGTGTCCTCGGGGCCCACGCCGTCGTCAAGGGAGACATCCCGGACTACAGCATCGCCGTCGGCTCGCCTGCGAAGGCGGTCAAGAACCGCAAGTCCGATTGGGAAGCCGGCGCTGCCGATCGCGCGAAGTATGTCGCCGCGCTCGAGGACATCGCGCGCAAGAAGGCTGCCGCAGACGCTGCCGACGCGTCGTCGACGTCGTAAGTCAATTTTCGACAGAGCCCGCGATTACTTTCGGCGCCGGCACCGGTCTGTATCGGTATCGGCGCCGAAAGTCTGCGTCGGTGAAAGGAGTGCCGACATGAGCGAACAGACACCCGAATGGGTCGTGGCGCAGCGCCGCGAACTGGTGGAATTTCTCGAAAGCCTGAGCGCAGAGCAGTGGAACGCGCCGACCCTGTGCGACGGGTGGCGCGTCCGCGAAGTGATCGCGCACATCACCATGCCGTACCGATACTCGGCGCCGCGATTCGTCGTGGAAATGGTCAAGTCACGCGGAAATTTCAACAAGATGTCGAATCGGCGAGCGCTCGCCGACGCGTCGGAAGTTGGTGAGCAACAACTACTCGCCTCGCTTCGTGACAACGTCGCACACCCGTGGAAGCCGCCGGGCGGCGGCTTCGAGGGCGCGCTCTCGCACGACGTGATCCACGGTCAGGACATTCGCGTGGCACTCGGCGACGATTACGTGGTGCCGGAAGACCGGCTCAGCCGCGTCCTCGGCGGCCTCTCACCCAAAACGGTGAAGTATTTCGGGACGGACCTCGACGGCGCGCGGTTGCGCGCCGACGACCGGGACTGGGAATACGGTGCGGGCGCCGAGGTCCACGGAGCGGTGCAGGATCTGCTGCTGGTGCTGTGCGGTCGGATGCTGCCGCCAGGCCATCTGCTCGGGGATGCGAGTTCTCGCTTCACCGCGCCGCTCCCGACCCTTTGAGGTCAGCGCCCAGGTAGCGGACGCTCGGGTATCTGCGGACGTGCCAGCGGCTGCCGCACCCGACGCTTTGCGCCCGCGTAGACGTGCGCAGTCTCCTCGGCGACCTGATGCCAGTCGAAGTCCGACGTCAGGCGTGCCCGGGCGGCCACGGCCCGCTCCTGTGCCCCGGCGGGATCGTCGAGAACCTCGCGAACTGCCGAGGTGAGTCCGGCGATGTCGCCCGGTTGGAAGGACATGCCTGTCACGCCGTCGACGACGGCCTCGCCCAGTCCGCCTGCGGTGGACGTGATCAACGGAGTGCCGGCTGCCGCCGCTTCGAGGGCGATGATCCCGAACGGCTCGTAGCGCGACGGCAGGACGATGGCATCCGCGCCGTGCAGCCAGCTGAGCAGTTCGGTGTGATCGAGGTTGCCGAGAAAGTCGACGGCCCGCGCGACGCGATGCGTGCGTGCCTGTTGGTAGAGCCAGGTGAACTGGGTACCTTCGCCTGCGATCGCGAGGGTCGTGCCGGGGTGGCTACGACGGATACGGGGGAGTGCCGCGATGGCGTCCTGCACACCCTTCTCGTATTCCAGGCGGCCGACGAAGAGGAGTTTCGGCGGTCCGGATCGCGGTCCTCGTTCGCGAAAGTTCCACGTGGTCACGTCGATTCCGTTGCGGATGACGGTGATCGGTGGAAGCGTCGGGCCGTAGAGCTCGGTCACTTCTTCCTGCATTGACGCCGAACAGGTTATGAGAGAGTCGGATTCGTTTGCAAGCCACCATTCGACGGAGTGAACCTGGCGGTTGATTCGGCCGGAGATCCAACCGCTGTGCCGACCGGCTTCGGTGGCGTGAAGCGTGGAAACCAGTGGTACGTCGTAGAATTCGGCCAAAGCGATCGCCGGATGTGCCACCAACCAGTCGTGCGCGTGCACCACATCAGGTTGCCAACCTTCGCCGACGCCCGGCTTGTGCAGCGCCATCCCGGCACGGACCATCGCATGGCCCATGGCCAGGGTCCACGCGAGCATGTCCTCACCGAAGACGAAGTGCGCCGGGTCCTCGGCCACCGCGACGACGAGAACGCCCTCGGAAATGTGCGTGACTGTCGGGTGGGTCGATGAATCGGTGCCGGACGGGCGGCGTGAGAGCACCACGACCTCGTGGCCCGCGGCTGCCAATTCGGTGGCGAGATGGTGGACGTGTCGACCGAGCCCGCCGACGACGACCGGTGGGTACTCCCACGAGACGATGAGAATTTTCACGACGGACTCAGTTCTGTGTCAGGTAGACGGCGAGCATCCAGTCCCGGGAACAACCCGTCGGCGCGATTCCAGCCTTCGGCGAGTCGCACGGCGACGGCATCGCGGCCGGATACCAGCGCTTCGGAGATTTCCCTGGTCGCATGGGCGTGCTTGTGCGCACGTTCGCGGGCGTACCCCGCGGCCGAATCCTTGCTCACCATGAATGCCCAATCGCTCGAAACTGTCATCAGTGTCTCGCGAAGTACCTGATCGTTGACGCGGTTTCGCAGTTCCGGTCGTCCGGGTGCGTTGTCGCGTCCGCGAGACTTGTCCACGGTGCCGAGCGCGGTCTCCACCACTTCGGAGTTCAGTTGCACCAGGTCGGATACCTGATCGCCGGCCCACACGCGCCAGTCCTTACCCGATCCCCAGGACGAGTCCTCGAGCTGAACGGGTTCGCCGACGTATCCCGATGCCTTGGCGTCGGCGAGGGTGCCGACGCGGATTCCGGCTTCGGGGAGCGCGCGCAGGAGCTTCTCGAGCCACTGCGGACCTTCGTGCCACCAGTGCCCGAACAGTTCGGTGTCGAAAGCGGCGACGACGAGGGCGTCGCGGCCGATGCGGGCGGATTCACTGCGCAGACGCGCCCGAACGGTGTCGACGAAGTCGGCGACATGCTTGTCGACGGCGGCAGCGGCGAGATCGGGGTCGTACGGCAACTTGTCGGCGGAGTCGACGGTCCGTCCGGTGACCCGCGACGGCTTGAGGCCTGTCGCGTGGTCGTAGGTGTGGAAGTCGCGGTAGGCAGCGTGGCCCGGGTATCCGGACTTGGGGGACCAGACACGGTAGCTGACCTGCAGGTCGCGACCGAAAGCGACGACGTCGGATTCTCGAACCGGTCGGCCGAGGGACGTGTCGCCGCGCAGGGCGGGGCCGTCGACCATGAAGTGAGTGACGCCGGCTTCGGCGTAACCGCGCTCCATGCCCGGGGTGTACCCGCACTCGGGTCCCCAGATCCCGGTAGGGGTGTGGTTCCACCGGGCATGCGCGTCGGCGAGACCTTCGCGGAGGGAGAAGGCGCGCAAGCGGGGATCGAGCAGTGGTTGGAACGGATGGGCCAGCGGCCCGCCGAGAAGCTCGAAGGCCTCACGATCGATGAGGTCGCGAAATACCGGCGAGGCACCGTGCTGCCAGTGAGTCTCGAAATCTTCGAGAGCGGCTGCTGACGCCCGGTGTTCGCGCGCTCCGAGTTCGCGGTGCGCTGCGTCCGGCATGCCGGCGGCCTCGTGGGCGCGGATCTGCCAGTTGCCGAGCCAGTGATGCATTCCGGCGAGGCAGTGGGGATCGTCCAACTGGGCTGCGAGTACCGGCGTGATTCCCAGCGTCAGCAAGTGCGATCGGCCCTCGTCGGCCAGGCGTCGTAGTGCGGCGGCGAGCGGAATGTACGACGCAGCCCAGGACTGGTAGATCCATTCCTCGCCGACGGGCCATCTGCCGTGGTTGGCGAGCCACGGCAGATGCGAGTGCAGAACCAGGGCGAACATCCCCGGTTCGGTGACGGGTGTTGCGTTACTCACTCGCCGGTTTCCTTCACGGCAGCGTCCATCGCAGCGGCGTCTTTCACGGCGATAGCGACGAGGTCGAGGCTGTCGTCGATGTCAGGTTCGCTGATGCTGAAATCGTCGACGGTGATGCCCTCGACGTCGCGGGTGAGATCTTCCGGCCAGGGCTCACCGGCCAGCGCGCGGTCGATCTGCGCATTGATGAACGATCCGCCGTGCTTGGCGTCGAGTTCCTTCAGACGCGAA
The DNA here is from genome assembly GCF_042670865.1 of Rhodococcus sp. NPDC057135. NCBI lineage: Bacteria > Bacillati > Actinomycetota > Actinomycetes > Mycobacteriales > Nocardiaceae > Rhodococcus > Rhodococcus sp. NPDC057135. The sequence goes on along the minus strand of NZ_JBHUUU010000015.1, from coordinate 29,533 downwards.
CCGTGGTGCACACCGGTCATCAACTGAACGCGGAATCCGGCGTCTTCGAGCAATTCGGTCATTTCGGCGGCGTTGAGCTCACGAGTGTGGAAAGGGTTGAGCGGCGTGTCGCGGCCGGGGGAGAAGGTGATCCGGTTGGGGGTGCTGATCAGAAGTTCACCGCCGGGAGCGAGAACTCGGAAGCACTCGCGCAGGAACTGACCCTGATCCCACAGGTGCTCGATCACCTGGAAATTGACGACGACGTCAACGGAGTTGTCGGCCAGTGGAAGCTCGGCGAGGTTGCCGTGAAGCATCTCGACGCGGGGGTAGCGGGCACGGACGTGTTCGACCGCGGAGATGTCGTAGTCGAGGCCGGTAACCTTCGTTGCGACGTCGGCAATCATGTTGGCGCCGTAGCCTTCTCCGGATCCGGCTTCGAGGACTCGGCGATCCGTGCAGCGCTCCAGAAGTGCGCGGTACACCACTTCGTGGCGTCGGAACCAGTAGTTCTCCTCGGGGATTCCTGGCACCGTTCGTTCGCCCGTCAGGGGCAGGGGTGCGTCCTCGTGGTTGCTGACACTCGTTTCACTCACCCGTGCGAGATTAGTGCCATCCGAGTAGAACGTGTTCGCCGTGGTCCAGATCACTGCTGTCAATTCCTGTTCGTGCCGTTATGGTGGACGAGGTTCCACGTTAAGTTACCCACCGGTAACTTAACGTGGGGTAATCTAACGCACAGCCGACGTGAACCGAGAAATCCGCCCGTAGGGAGACCTGTCGGACTCTCTTTTCGGACGCTCGGACTGCGCGAGCACCACAGACGATTTATCAGGTGAATTACACACAGGAGGTCGACGAAGACCCATGACGAATATCGTTGTTTTGATCAAGCAGGTCCCCGACACATGGTCCGAGCGCAAGCTGACCGACGGCGACTACACGCTTGACCGTGAAGCCGCCGACGCAGTCCTCGACGAGATCAACGAGCGCTCCGTCGAAGAAGCACTCCTCATCAAGGAAGCTCAGGGCGGTGAGGTAACGGTGCTGTCCGCAGGTCCCGACCGCGCCACCGACGCTATCCGCAAGGCTCTGTCGATGGGCGCCGACAAGGCTGTCCACATCAACGACCCGGCACTGCACGGCTCCGACGCGATCCAGACCGCATGGACCCTCGCTGCTGCTCTCGGACAGATCACCTTCGAGAACGACGAGCCTGCCGACCTGATCATCGCCGGCAACGAGGCCACCGACGGCCGCGTCGGCGCTGTCCCGGCCATCATCGCCGAGTACCTGGGCATCCCGCAGCTCACGCAGCTGCGCAAGGTCGTCGTCGCCGACGGCAAGATCACCGGTGAGCGCGAGACCGACGAGGGCGTCTTCGGCCTCGAGGCTTCGCTGCCCGCGATCGTCTCGGTCACCGAGAAGATCAACGAGCCGCGCTTCCCGTCCTTCAAGGGCATCATGGCCGCGAAGAAGAAGGAAGTTCTCGTCTACACGCTGGCCGACCTCGGAGTCGATCCGGAGACCGTCGGTGTTGCCAACGCCGGCACCACTGTGACGTCCTCCACCCCGAAGCCCCCCCGTACCGCTGGTGAGCGCATCGCCGACGAGGGAGACGGTGGCACCAAGATTGCCGCTTACCTCGTCAGCAACAAGGTCATCTGATCGCGCCCTTCTAGACATCCAGCAGAAGAACTCAGGGAGAGTTAAGTCATGGCAGAAGTACTTGTGCTCGTAGAGCACGCAGAGGGTGCGCTGAAGAAGGTCAGCACCGAACTCATCACCGCTGCACGCGCACTCGGTGAGCCGTCGGCAGTTGTCGCCGGCCCCGCGGGCACCGCAGCAAAGCTCGCCGACGCGCTGGCAGCAGCCGGCGCCGAGAAGATCTACGTCGCCGAGTCCGACGACATCGACGGCTACCTCGTCACCCCCAAGGTCGACGTTCTCGCCGCTCTGGTCGAGTCCACCAGCCCGGCAGCAGTCATCACCGCAGCCGGCACCGAGGGCAAAGAGGTTGCCGGTCGTCTGGCCGCACGTCTGGGCTCCGGACTGCTGACCGACGTCATCGAGATCAAGGCTGACGGCACCGGCGTCCACTCCATCTTCGGTGGCGCGTTCACCGTCGAGGCCAAGGCCAACGGCGACGTTCCCGTCTACTCGGTTCGTCCGGGCGCCGTCGAGGCTGCTCCGCAGGCCGGCGCAGGCGAGCAGATCACGGTCGAGGTTCCGGCTCAGGACGAGAGTGCCGTCAAGGTCACCTCGCGTGAGCCCATCGTCGGCGGCGACCGCCCCGAGCTCACCGAGGCGTCGGTTGTCGTCTCCGGTGGACGTGGCGTCGGCAGCGCGGACAAGTTCTCCGTCGTCGAAGAGCTGGCCGATTCCCTCGGCGCTGCAGTCGGTGCTTCGCGTGCCGCTGTGGACTCGGGCTACTACCCCGGACAGTTCCAGGTCGGTCAGACCGGTAAGACGGTCTCCCCGCAGCTGTACATCGCGCTCGGCATTTCCGGTGCCATCCAGCACCGCGCCGGCATGCAGACGTCCAAGACCATCGTCGCGGTCAACAAGGACGAAGAGGCACCCATCTTCGAGATCGCCGACTTCGGCATCGTGGGCGACCTGTTCAACGTCGCACCGCAGCTCACCGAAGCTGTGAAGTCCCACAAGGGCTAAAAAGCACAATCTGCTGTGCGCCTTTATCAACCCCCCGCGGTTGATAAAGGCGCACAGTGCTTTATTCACCCGGCCTGCATCGGTATGTCACTTCGTCGATACCGGGATGCCGTTCGCGCTCGATAAACCTTGCGCATGACAATTACGTCAGTCCTTCGCTCCGCGAGTGACAATCTCGGCCGTGAGGTCGCCCAGCCGAGATATTCCCTGATCGTCTCCTCCGACCGCGAGCATCGTGTCGCTGCGCAGCGTCTTCGATACCGAGTGTTCGCCTCCGAGCCAGGCTTCTCCCTCCCGTCAACAGCTGGGGTGTTCGAACTCGACGCCGACGCCTTCGACGAATTCTGTGATCATCTTCTCGTTCGTGACAACATCACCGAGGAGTACGTCGGCTGCTACCGAATGCTGCCGCCGGATTCCGCTGCGGCGGCCGGCGGGTATTACACCGCAACGGAATTCGACATCTCCGCGCTCGACCCGGTGGCGAACAGGATCGTCGAGATGGGTCGCGCGTGCGTCGATCCCGCTCACCGCACCGGATCCGTCCTGAGCCTGATGTGGTCGGGCATCCTGCACTACCTCGAACTGACCGGATACGAGTGGGTGATGGGTTGCGTTTCCGTGCCCATCCTGCCGCGCCCCGACGCCATCGCCGGCGCAGATGTCCGCGGCGTGCGTGACTTCGTGATGAACAAGCACGCCAGCCCGGTTTCGCGACGGGTGACACCTCGAAACCCGGTGGTCCTCGGCGGCCGGACGCTCGACGAGATTGCCGCACCGGAACGCCTCACGATGCCGCCGTTGCTCCGCGGCTACCTACGGATGGGCGCGACCATGTGCGGGGAGCCTGCTCACGATCCCGAGTTCGGTGTGGCTGATTTTGTTGCGCTGCAAGGCCTTCACTCCGCAAACAAGCGCTATCTCGAACGGCTGCGATCGGCGGCCGCCGCACACGAGTCGGGGATCGGCTGATGACCGCGGCGGTGCCGTACTGGGTACCTACGAGCCCCTGCGGCGACGGGTGTCTACCCGCGGACGCACCCGGTGTGTCGAGTATCACCGTGATTGCCCGCGGGGTCATGGTCGGTGCCGCACTGGTGACTGCGCCGGTGCTGTCGGCCGGCTGGCTGCTCCCACGCACCTGGCGCACGGAGATGCAACGCGGATATTCGCGGGCGTTGCTGCGCTGTCTGGGGATGAAGCTCACGGTCGACGATCAACGGTTGGGGCGCGCCGAACCGGCAGGCGTGATGGTTGTCGCCGGTCACGTCTCCTGGACCGATGTGCTGGTCGCGAGCGCCGTTGCTCCGGCCAACTTCGTCGCCCGCGCCGACCTGCTCGACTGGGCAGTGCTCGGCGGTCTCGCGCGGCGGATGCGCGTCGTGCCCATCGATCGAGCACGACTGCGGGACCTCCCCGGAACAGTCGACGTCGTGCGCGAACGCCTGCAGCGCGGTGTCCGCGTGATGGTTTTTCCCGAGGGGACGACCTGGTGCGGCCGAGCGTACGGCGGTTTCCGCCCGGCGATGTTCCAAGCTGCCGTCGACGCCGAATGCCCGGTTCAACCGATGGCGATCCGATACGAGAACGCCGACGGTTCCCTGTGCACCGGACCGTGCTTTGTCGGCACCGAAACGATCGGTCAGTCCATCCGTCGGATCCTGCGTCAGAAGAACGTCGAGGTGAAGGTCAGGCTGGCTCCGCTCGAGGAGGCAGGGGAGTGCCGAGCCGATCTCGCGCAGCGATGCGAGAGAGCCGTACGCGGCGTCGACAGCATCGATCTGGCAGCTCACGACATCTTCGACCCCGCACCGGAACTCGTGACACAAGCCGTGGGACAAATCGATCCCTCCCCGGCGATGAGCGCTTAGCCTGCTGAGCGAGGCTGGGCGAGCTCTCGTGCTGGGCTATCCTTGTCAAGCCATGACTCTGCCTGCACACAGTGCCCACGCCGGATTTCCGGTGTACCTCGATCATGCCGCCACGACTCCGATGTCGGCAGCCGCTATCGAGGCGATGACCGATACCTTCAAAACCGTGGGCAACGCGTCCTCGCTGCACGGCTCCGGCCGTGCGGCCCGGCGCCGCGTCGAGGAATCGCGCGAATCGATCGCCGCCAGCCTGGGCGCGCGGCCGTCGGAGGTCATCTTCACCTCCGGGGGAACCGAGAGCGACAACCTCGCGGTCAAGGGCATCTACTGGGCTCGCCGTGACGCCGATCCACGACGCACTCGCATTCTGGCCAGCTCCGTCGAGCATCATGCTGTGCTCGACGCCGTCGAGTGGCTCGAGCAGCACGAGGGCGCGCGCGTGACGTGGTTGCCGGTCGACGAGAACGGTGTGGTCGATCCGCAGACGTTGCGCGACGAACTGTCCGTCCACGCCGACGAAGTAGCACTGGTGACGGTGATGTGGGCCAACAACGAGGTCGGCTCGATCATGCCGATCGTGGAGTTGGCGGAGGTCTCGGCCGAGTTCGAGATTCCGATGCACAGCGACGCGGTCCAGGCTGTTGCCCAATTGCCCGTCGACTTCGCAGCGAGCAAGTTGTCCGCGCTGAGCATCGCGGCACATAAATTCGGTGGTCCCCACGGCGTCGGTGCACTCTTGCTCGGTCGCCAGGTTCCCTGTGTGCCGCTCCTTCACGGCGGTGGGCACGAACGTGATCTGCGTTCTGGCACTCCGGATACCGCGGGAGTTGTCGGAATGGCTGCGGCGCTGCGCGCAAACGTCGAGAACTTCGATTCCAGCACAAGGGAATTGGCGCAGCTGCGTGACCGTTTGATCGAGGGAGTCCTGGAGATCCTTCCCGAGTCGGTGCTCAACGGCCCGACCGGTTCCGATCGGCTTCCCGGTAACGCGCACTTCACCTTCCCCGGCTGCGAGGGCGATTCGTTGCTGATGCTCCTCGACGCAGCCGGTATCGAATGTTCCACCGGTTCGGCCTGCACTGCCGGTGTGGCCCGGGCCAGTCACGTGTTGATCGCGATGGGCGTCGAATCGCCCGTAGCGCGTGGCTCACTGAGATTTTCGCTCGGACATACGTCGAGTGTCACCGATGTGGATGCGCTGCTCGCAGCGCTTCCACAAGTAGTAGAGCGCGCTCGGGCCGCCGGTCTTGCCGGTGCCGGTTCGCGTGGAGGGGATCGCTGATGCGAGTACTCGCAGCCATGAGCGGAGGTGTCGACTCCGCTGTCGCCGCCGCCCGCGCTGTTGCCGCCGGACATGACGTCGTCGGCGTTCATCTTGCGCTGTCCACGGCGCCGGGCGCATTGCGTACGGGTTCGCGGGGTTGCTGCTCGAAGGAAGATGCCGGCGACGCCAGGCGCGCCGCCGACGTCCTCGGAATACCCTTCTACGTCTGGGATTTCGCCGATCGCTTCAAGGAAGACGTGATCGACGACTTCGTGGCGTCCTACGCGGCAGGTGAGACCCCCAACCCCTGCCTGCGCTGCAACGAGAAGATCAAGTTCACCGCACTCGCCGATCGTGCCGTCGCTCTCGGCTTCGACGCCGTGGCGACCGGTCACTACGCACGCCTCGAAGACGGCGTCCTGCGCCGGGCGGTCGACGCGGACAAGGATCAGTCGTACGTCCTCGGTGTGCTGACGGCAGAGCAGCTTTCACGCGCGATGTTCCCGATCGGTGACACCCCGAAGGAACAGATCCGCGAGGAAGCGGCCGAGCGCGGCCTCGCTGTGGCGAACAAGCCTGACAGCCACGACATCTGCTTCATCCCGACCGGTGACACACGAGCATTCCTGGGTGCGCGCATCGGCGTTCGTCCCGGAAGCGTTGTCGACGCCGATTCCGGTGAAGTCCTCGCTGCGCACGACGGCGTCCACGGCTTCACGATCGGACAGCGCAAGGGTCTCGGCGTCGAAGGTCCGGCGGGTGACGGCCGCCCGCGGTACGTGACCGCGATCGAGCCCGAAACCGGAACGGTCCGAGTGGGTTCGGCCAAGAACCTCGACGTCTGGGCCATCTCGGCGCAGCGTGCGATCTGGACTTCGGGCCAGGCGCCGGAAGGCCCTGTCGAATGCATGGTGCAGGTTCGTGCGCACGGCGGACTGGCACAGGCCGTCGCGGAGGCCGTCGATGACGGTACTTCGAGCGGCGGTATCTCGATCTCGTTGCGCGAACCACTGACCGGCGTCGCAAAGGGTCAAGCTGTCGTGTTGTATCGCCCCGACAGCGAACTGGGCGACCAGGTTCTCGGCAGTGGCACCATCTCGGGCACCGAATCCGAGCCGAACACACTGTGACGCAGCAGGTTTCCATCGGTGGCCTCGTCACCGGAATCGGATCCTGGCCGGGCACGGATGCCCGCGAAAGTGCCGCAACCATCCTCGGCGAGCTTGGGGGTTTCCCACATCTGGTGGAGCTGCCGAGCCGGGGTCTCGGCGCAGACATGGTCGGCCGGGCAGGCGCCATTTTGGTCGACATCAACCTCGACGCCTCGACACGTGCCTATCGCGTCGTGCCTCGGCGGGGCAACGTCGCGAAGCGGGCCGAGGACTTCCTGAATCAGGATCTCGACGCTCTCGAGGAAGCCTGGGAGTCGGCTCGCTTGGTCGGCGGAGATCACGTGATCAAGCTTCAAGCTGCCGGCCCGTTGACGCTCGGCGCCGAGATCGAGGTCGCGAACGGCTCACGAGTTCTCGTCGACCGCGGGGCGCTCCGCGACATCGCCGAATCACTCGGTGAGGGTCTCGCGCGTCACGCGGCCGGGGTCACTCGCCGGACCGGCGCCGCAGTGGTGATCCAGTTGGACGAGCCCCAGATCGCGGCAGTACTGGCCGGTTCGCTGCCAGGGCGCACCAAGATGGAGAGCGTTCCGGCACTGCCCGAACCCGAGGCGCTCGCCGTTCTCGACTCGACGATCAGCGGTTGCGGGCTGCCCACGATCGTCCACAGCTGCGGCGCCGACATGCCGTGGGATCTATTGAGGCGAAGTCAGGCGTTCGGCGTGAGCTTCGACATGTCGCTCATCGGCTCACGCGATCTCGACGGTATCGGCCAGTTGTTCGACGCCGGCAAGGAATTGGCGCTCGGTCTGGTTCCGTCCGTGGAACCGGAAAAGCCGGTGACGTGGAAAGAGTGCGCGATGCCCGCCGTCACGCTGATCGATCGTCTCGGATTCTCGCGTGAACTCCTGCAGAACCAGGTCGCGGTGACCCCGCGTTGCGGTCTTGCGGGTGCGAGCCTGGAGTGGGCTCGTGCCGCTCTTCGACTGAGCACAGACGTCGGCAAGGCATTGGTGGACGATCCGTCGGCGTTCTGATGCGTGGAGTCATGTGGTGTGTCGGTGTGACCCGATAATCTTCTAGCTGTGACTGAAACCGCGGATGCAATGCAGCCAGCGCCCAACGAGGCGCGCGAGCAGTGGACGGAGCTGGCCGAAGAGGTACGCCAGCATCAGTTCCGCTACTACGTTCGTGATGCGCCCGTCATTTCGGACGGTGCATTCGACACATTGCTCGGGCAGCTCAATGCTCTCGAAGAACAGTATCCGGATCTGCGGACTGCCGACTCTCCGACGCAACTGGTCGGCGGCGGATTCGCGACGGACTTCACCTCCGTCGATCACCTCGAGCGGATGCTCAGCCTCGACAACGTCTTCGACGAGTCCGAGCTGCGCGGATGGATCGCCAAGGTAGAGCAGGAAACCGGGCCCGAACTGCATTATCTGTGTGAAGTGAAGATCGACGGTGTCGCACTCAACCTTGTCTACGAGAACGGCAAACTCGTGCGCGCCGCTACCCGCGGCGACGGTCGCACCGGCGAGCTTGTCACACTCAACGCCCTGACGATCAACGACATCCCGGAGCGGCTCACCGCCACGGACGAGTACCCGATTCCGAGCTTGCTCGAGGTGCGCGGTGAGGTGTTCTTCCGCCTCGAGGACTTCGCTGCACTCAATGCCTCGCTGGTGGAGGAGGGCAAAGCGCCGTTCGCCAATCCGCGCAACTCCGCGGCGGGCTCCCTGCGTCAGAAGAATCCGGCCGTCACCGCGCGTCGTCGCCTCGGCATGATCTGCCACGGGTTCGGACGCATGGAAGGTTTCGATCCGGCTTCGCAGTACGACGCCTACGTTGCCCTCGCCGCCTGGGGTCTGCCGGTGTCCACGCACACCTCGCGGGTGGTCGGCGCCGACGCCGTGGTCGAGAAGATGAAGTACTGGGGAGAACATCGCCACGACGTCGAGCACGAGATCGACGGCCTGGTGGTCAAGGTCGACGAGATGTCGTTGCATCGACGTCTGGGCACCACGTCTCGCGCACCGCGGTGGGCGATCGCGTACAAGTACCCGCCGGAAGAGGTCACGACCAAGCTCCTCGACATCCGGGTCAGCGTCGGGCGCACGGGACGTGTGACGCCGTTCGCGTACATGGAACCCGTCACGGTGGCGGGTTCCACTGTGTCCTTGGCCACGCTGCACAACGGATCCGAGGTCAAGCGCAAGGGTGTGCTGATCGGCGACACCGTGGTGTTGCGTAAGGCCGGAGACGTTATCCCCGAGGTCCTCGGGCCCGTGGCAGACGTGCGCGACGGTTCCGAGCGCGAGTTCGTCATGCCGACGCACTGCCCCGAGTGCGGCACGTTGTTGGCACCGGCAAAAGAGGGCGACGTCGACGTGCGATGCCCCAATCAGCAGTACTGCCCGGCGCAGTTGCGCGAGCGCGTGTTCCACGTTGCCGGTCGCGGGGCGTTCGACATCGAGGTGCTCGGATACGAGGCCGCGACCGGTCTGCTGGAAGCGAAGGTCATCGGCGACGAGGGTGATCTCTTCTCCCTCGACGCCGAGAAACTGATCGATGTTCCGATCTTCCGTACCAATGCGGGAGCACTGTCCGCCAACGGAAAACGCTTGCTGGCCAATCTTGATTCGGCCAAGGACAAGCCGCTGTGGAGAGTGCTTGTGGCACTGTCGATTCGGCACGTCGGCCCTACTGCCGCCAGGGCGTTGGCCGGCGAATTCGGTTCGTTGCAACGCATTCGGGAAGCGTCGGTCGACGAGTTGGCTGCAGTGGACGGCGTCGGATCCACGATCGCGGCGGCGGTCGTGGAGTGGTTCTCCGTCGACTGGCACCAGCAGATCGTCGACAAGTGGGCGTCGGCCGGAGTACGCATGGAGGACGAACGAGACGATTCGATTCCGCGCAATCTCGAGGGCCTCTCGATCGTTGTCACCGGTTCACTCGAGACGTACTCGCGAGATCAGGCAAAGGAAGCGATTCTGGTGCGCGGGGGCAAGGCGGCAGGTTCGGTCTCGAAGAAGACCGCCTTCGTCGTCGTTGGTGAAGCGCCCGGTTCCAAGCACGACAAGGCCGTCGAATTGGGTGTGCCGGTGCTCGACGAGGACGGCTTCCGGCGGTTGCTCGAAGATGGCCCGGATGCAGTCGCTCCCACCGAATTGGACGCAGCAGAGTGACTTTGTCCGATTTCTGAGATTGGCGTGCGGGGTGCCATAGTGACGCCATGATCGAGATTCGTGAAGTTCTGCCGGCAGAGTTCGAGACCGTCGGTGAGCTGACTGTGCAGTCGTACGTGGGTGGCGGATTTGTCGCCGACGGATCCCCGTACGCGGAGCGCCTGCGCGACACCGCAACTCGGGTGGAGCAGGGGCGGGTGCTGGTGGCCGTTCTCGGCGATCAGGTCGTGGGTTCGTTGACGATTGCCGAGCCCGGTACTCCCTTCGCCGACGTCGCGCAGAAGGGTGAACTCGAGTTCCGCATGCTTGCGGTATCGCCGCAGGCTCGGGGATCGGGCGCCGGAACCGCATTGGTTCGCGCAGTGATCGCCGACGCATACGATCGCGGCGATCACTCGGTGGTCATTTCGACGCAGCCTGAGATGGTCGATGCGCGTCGTATCTACGACCGCAACGGTTTTGTCCCGGATCCCGAGCGCGCGTGGGAGCCCATTCGCGGCATGGAACTGACCGTCATGGTTCGCGGTCTGGCTTGATCAACCAGGCTGGTTAACCCAGCACCGTCGCGACGATTCCTGCGAGGTAGCCGAGGCGGGCTATCTCCGAGGGTCGGAATTCGGGTCCACCGGGGCGGCCGAGCATGAGGACTCGATTGCCGGAACCGAGAGGTGCGGCAGCGAGGCTGGTGTTCATGTCTCGCCATACGGCCGGAACCCAATCCGCCTCGCCGTCGAGCGCAGTGGGCTTGTCCAGTGGCATCCACGGAACGTCGGTGGCATGGGTTTCCGGAGCGCCGGCACTACCGACGACGCGGTACGCCCCGCGCTTGCCCAAGTCCGCGATGACACACCATCCGACTCGGAGCACTCGCGGCGCGCCGTCGACGAGAACCTGTAGTCGATCGTTTCTGGCGGTGGCGACGGAGTCGATCAGCTCGAGTTCGCGGTGAGTGTCGAGAATGCCGGCGTAGGGGCGGATCGAATCGACCAGCACGTCGGGCAGATGCTCGGCAGCGGTGATCAAAGTGTCGGGCAGGGCGCCGGGTTCGACGTCGACCACGAGGTCGTCGATGGCAAATCCGTCGCCCCGTTCCACGACGTCGAGCGAGAGGATGTCTGCGCCGACTGAGCCGAGAGCCACGGCGAGAGCGCCGAGGCTGCCGGGTCGGTCGGGCAGTTGGACGCGAAGCAGGTACGACACGTGCGTGCCTTTCGCTGATCGGTTCTCGCCCGGATCACGTCGACCCGGGCCAGACCCATCTTTGCACTTGCTCAGCACCCGTTGGTGGGCGCCGCGGCGGGGTCACACCGGGTGCACATGCTTGTCACACGAGCGAAACACGAGGTGGAATCGACGTGGCGGTGGACACAGTAAGCGTGCGTACCGGTCGACACAGCAGGCGTGCTTACAGGTCTGTGTCGGTGAGGAACTAGGCTGGACCGGCAATGTTCACGTCCTCTTCCGAAAGGGGCCCCGCGGTGCCTGCCATCTCCCGTGACGAGGTCGCGCACCTCGCGCGGCTGTCCAGACTCGCCCTGTCCGATGCCGAACTCGACGAGTTCGCCGGTCAGTTGGATTCGATTCTCAACCACGTCAAGGTGGTCACCGAGGTTGCGGCCGACGACGTCCCGCCCATGGCGAACCCCAATGCCGTCACCAACGTGACGCGCCCCGACGTGATCGTGCCCGGGTTGACCCCGGAGCAGGCATTGTCCGGAGCACCCGCAGTCGAACAGGATCGCTTTGCGGTTCCGCAGATCCTTGGAGAGGGCGAATGACCGATCTGACCACGCTGGACGCCGCTGAGCTGGCCGGCAAGATCCACTCGCGTGAGGTGTCCTCGGTAGAGGTCACGCAGGCGCATCTCGACCGCATCGCTGCCGTCGACACCGAGTACCACGCATTCCTGCACGTCGCCGGCGAGCAGGCTCTCGAAGCTGCCGCAGCAGTGGACAACTCGCTCGCAGGCGGAAACGAACCCGCTTCGGCACTCGCCGGCGTTCCGATCGCGTTGAAGGACATCTTCACCACGACGGACATGCCGACCACCTGTGCGTCGAAGATTCTCGAAGGCTGGGTTGCGCCGTACGACGCGACCCTGACGTCCAAGCTGCGCGCTGCCGGCATCCCGATTCTCGGCAAGACGAACCTCGACGAATTTGCGATGGGCTCCTCGACGGAGAACTCCGCCTTCGGTCCGACGCGCAACCCGTGGGACGTCACCCGCATCCCCGGCGGATCCGGTGGCGGTAGCGCGGCAGCACTCGCATCCCGTCAGGCTCCACTGGCCATCGGTACCGACACCGGCGGTTCGATCCGTCAGCCGGCTGCGGTCACCGCGACGGTCGGAACCAAGCCGACGTACGGAACCGTCTCACGCTTCGGACTCGTCGCGTGCGCGTCCTCGCTCGATCAGGGCGGCCCCTGTGGTCGCACCGTGCTCGACACCGCACTGCTGCACGAGGTCATCGCCGGACACGATCCGCGTGATTCCACGTCCATCGACGCCCCCGTGCGTCCGGTGGTTGCGGCGGCTCGTGAAGGTGCAAACGGCGACCTGCGCGGAGTGAAGGTCGGTGTTGTCAAGGAACTGCACTCCGACAGCTACCAGCCCGGCGTCATCGCTTCCTTCGACGCTGCCGTCGAGCAGCTCAAGGCTCTCGGCGCCGAGGTTGTCGAGGTCTCGTGCCCGAGCTTCGAGCACGCGCTCGCGTCGTACTACCTGGTGCTGCCCAGTGAGGTTTCGTCCAACCTGGCCCGCTTCGACGCCATGCGCTACGGACTGCGTGTCGACGAAGGCAACATGAGTGCCGACCAGGTCATGGCCGCAACTCGCGCCGCCGGTTTCGGCCCGGAGGTCAAGCGTCGCATCATGATCGGTACCTACGCACTGTCCTCGGGCTACTACGACGCCTACTACGGCTCGGCGCTCAAGGTCCGCACGCTCATCGCGCGCGATTTCGACAAGGCCTACGAGAAGGTAGACGTACTGGTCTCGCCGACCAGCCCGTTCACCCCGTGGAAGTTGGGCGAGAAGGTCGGCGATCCGCTGGCCATGTACCTCTCCGACCTGTGCACGCTGCCGACCAACCTGGCCGGACACTGCGCGATGTCGGTGCCCTCGGGTCTGTCCGCGGACGACAACCTGCCGGTGGGCCTGCAGATCATGGCGCCCGCCATGGCTGACGAGCGCCTTTACCGTGTCGGTGCCGCCTACGAAGCTGCACGCGGCCCGATCGCGACTGCAGTCTGACGTGTTTGCTGTGCGCCTTTATTAACCCCCCGCGGTTAATAAAGGCGCACAGCAGTTTCAGGAGCAGGTCCCCAAAGCCGTCCCCTGATCGGTTCCGTAGCGATGACCGTGGCCGGCGGGAACACCGAGCGAACCGAGCATGTCTGCGGTCGTCTGCAAGAACGTGACGCCTGGAATCCACTGCGGGATCGGGGCATCCTGGACGGCGCGGCTCAGGTCCGGCTTCTGCGTCGCGAGGGCGGGGGACCACCACACCACCGGGTCTGACGTGTTCGCGAGGACGGTTGCGCCCTCCGTCCGCGTCGCGCCCGCCGGGGGACCGGCCCACAACACGTCGCACGCGGTGGTGGGGCTTTTCTCCATCAACGCAGCACTGCCCCCGACTGCGCCCAGGCTCTGTCCGTAGAGGAACAGGTCCGGTCGCTCTTCGGTCGGCATCGAGGCGATGTGTGTACCGACCGCAGTAAACAGAGCGGTGGCTGAATCTTCGGCCTCGTCCCGGCTGAACAGGAACGTCGCCCAGCTGGGTGCGTCGGAGTATTGCTGGCCGACTATCGCGACGTCGCCGCCGAACCGTTGCTCGATACCGTCGACTGCGTGCGTGTCGATCCACCCCGAGCCGGTCGGAACGGCCACCACGACGCTGTTGCGGGCAAAGCCACCGACGCGATCGAGTTCACTCACGGCGAGAGCGGCACGCGATGCGGCGTCGGGTGCGGAATCCAAACCGGCGTAGACGCGCACCGAGTCTTCGCCTGCTGCGACGAATTTGCGTCCCTCCGCCCCCATCGACGTCCACGAGATGAGAGATTCGGGGCTGCCTGACACGGAGGCCGAAAGTGGCTGTGTCAGAGCGGTGTCGATGTACGCGTTGGACTTGTCGAACGAATCGGCGAGGCCGTTCCACACGACGGGACCGACGACCAACTGCACTCCGAGGACTCCCATGACCAGTGCGCCGACGCTCCGCGCGAAACCCATCCACCGCAGCGCCTTCGAAATTCCAACCCCGATGCCCCAGAGGCCAAGTGCGGTCAGTGCTGCAATGCAACCCGCCTCCGCCCAGTGGAGAAGTCCGGCAGACGGTGCGCCCATCGCCGCTCGCAACGAGTTCTGCCAACTTGAGGCGGCGAAGACAGCAATCGCGGTGGCGGCCGTCGACAACCCCAACGCGCTGATGCGCCAATGTTGTTCGTCGAATCGGGCCTTCACGCGATCGGAGACGAGCCGACGCGCAACCGCGGAGAACGCCCACATCGCCAGTAGTCCGGCCGCGACGAGCAGACCGCTGAACACACCCTGGAGCACGGCTGATCTCGGCAGCAGTCCGGGAGCAAGTGAGATGGCGGACATCGCTGCCACGGCGACGCTCGTCGACACTCGGGGGAGTGCGAGCGCCCCGACTCGGGCGAGGGCAGGGGTCCGTGACGCATTCAGAACGCTCATGCTGCAACCGCTTTCGGAGAGGAGAAGAACCCGTTCGACGGGTCGAGGCGCCGTGATCGCATCAGGGTGAAGCCGAGAGCGGAGACTGCCAGAACGCCGGCCGTGCCGTAACCGAATCCCGATTCCGTGACCGGCGTCAGATAGCTTTGGCGCCAAGAATTTCCGTTCACCGCTGTGACGGCTACATCGGCCATCGCGAAGCAATACCCTCGTGAGAGAAAGGACGTGCGGTCTTCACACGCGGCATGCATTCGCTCGTCGAGCTGACCGTCGAGGACCTGACGTGCCCACGGCCCCAGTTCAGTTCCGTGCGAATGCGCGTAGCGGAGCAGGTCGTAGCCGAGATCGTGCGCCTTGCAGGCCGAGTCGAATTCGTCGGGAAGTGGGACCGGCGACGAGCAGTCGCCGTGAGGATTGGCGAGGTATCCATCGACGACGGTGGGGGTGTAGCCCGCGAATGCCGCAAAGTCCGTCGGGATGGTGGTCACAGCGTCAGAGGCATCCGCGGTAGTCACGGTGGCGATCGCCCTGGATGCGTTCGAGTTCTCGGTGCGCGGCGGCTCGGCGCCGCTCGATCCGGCAGTGACGATGATTGCCGCCGTTGCCGCCAAGGCCAGGGCAGCCCAGGTGCCGCCGCTTCGAGAGAGGTCTTTCACTCGTGTGATCCGCATGCCGTTCACGCTATGAACGGACAATCCTGGCGGTCATCGCTCTGTGGAGGGGTTCTCCGACGCCGATTCGGGTGAGAATTCCCTCCCCTGTGATACCTCGGAGGTAGGGGGATCTCACTCTGCAGTATGAGGACTTTCGGGGTTCGCCTTCATAGGCTTGACGGGTGATCAAGGTCCGAAGGAAGAACAGGGGCGCACCGGATGCGCCCGCACCGACATTCGCCACTGCCGGGTCGATGCTGTCCGGCCTCGACGGGGCGGTAGTGCATTCGGAGAAAGTGCGCCGCGCAACCCGTTTCGTGGCCCACGGTCAGTTCTGGAACGTCGTCATAGTCGCGGTCACCTTGATCCTCTACGCGATCGCGTGGCCGACACTACAACTGACGCATCATGTTTCGCCGCCGATCATGCCGTTCGTCGCCGCGTTGGCCGCCTTTCCGTTTGTCCTGATCCGGATCAACGCACCGTTGGGGTGGGCGGTGTCGGCGGTGTCGGCGCTGATCATCCCGTTGGTGTTCGACAACACGCCCGGTTACGACTATCCGTGGCAGGTCGTCCACATCATCGTGCTGATGTGTTTGCTCGCCGCGGTGAGTCTGCGAGCGCCCATTCAGGTTGTCGGTGTCGCCTGGATCGCCACGGTGCTGCTCTTCCTCGGCAACGCCCCGGGAAGCGACGGAGCGGGTTGGGCTGTCGGGCTGAGTGCCCTGGTGGTCTTCTGCCTGTTGATCCGCTGGTTGGTTCTCTCGCGCCGCCAGTTGGCCAAGCAAGAGGAAGTCAGTGAACTCGAACGCACTCGGCGAACGATCCTCGAGGAGAAGGCGCGGATCGCCCGCGACTTGCACGACATCGTGGCCCACCACATGTCGATGGTGGTCGTGCAAGCGCAGAGTGCACCGTACCGACTCGATGCGGTCACTCCGGAGATCCGGACCGAATTCGAATCGATAAGTGAGACAGGGCGAGCAGCGCTCAACGAGATTCGTGGTCTCCTCGGAGTACTGCGGAGCGACGGCGACTCGGTGGTGACGGCCCCGCAACCGGGCGTCGACCAGTTGGACGAACTGCTGCTCGGCAGTACACGTGCCGGACTTCCGGTGTCGTGGCGAGTCGACGGAGATCGAGCGTCGGTCTCGGAGTCCACGGGACTTGCGCTATACCGGATCATTCAGGAGTCGATCACCAATGCGGCCAGGCATTCACCTGGCGGACCCATCGAAGTCGCTGTGGCGTTCGGCCCGCAATCGGTGAGCGCGCTCGTGAACAACGGACCTTCGCCACTGGGTGGCAATCAGCACTCGGCGTCGGAAACCACTGGTGGCAATGGAATACGCGGAATGCGTGAGCGGGCTTCGGCCGTGGGCGGCATGCTGTTGGCAAACCGGCGCGAGGACGGAGGGTTCGAGGTCCGGGCCGAGTTGCCGTCGATGCCCGCCTAGGCTGTCCGAGTGCCCATCACAGTATTCATCGCAGACGACCAAGCGATGGTTCGACAAGGGTTCGGAGCCCTACTCTCCGCCCAGCCCGACATCAGCGTGATCGGCGATGCGCCGGACGGCAAGATCGCCGTCGCCGAGGTCGCGCGATTGCGTCCGGATGTGGTGTTGATGGATGTTCGCATGCCCGAGATGAACGGACTCGACGCTGCCCGCCAGATTCTGTCCGCCGGATGGGAACCGCCGGTGCGAGTCCTCATGCTCACCACTTTCGACATCGACGACTACGTCTACGAGGCACTGAGCGTCGGGGCGAGCGGTTTCATGCTCAAGGACGCACCGGCTGAGGAACTGATTCGGGCGGTACGCGTGGTCGCCGAAGGGCAGGCCTTGCTGGCGCCGACGGTGACGCGTCGGCTGATTGCCGATGTGACCAGCCGGCGAGCGGCCCCGCGCGCACGGCCCGCAGCGCTCGACGCCCTGACCCCGCGTGAGCGCGAGGTCCTCGAACTGATCGCCCGCGGATTGTCCAACGTCGAGATCGCCGAGCGGCTGTTCGTCGCCGAACAGACCGTCAAGACCCATGTCGGGAAGGTGCTGTCGAAGCTCGATCTGCGTGATCGCGCCCAGGCAGTCGTGTTGGCGTACGAAAGCGGGCTCGTCACGCCGGGTTAGTGATCCCGTACGGCGCGGCGTTGCGGCTCGGCAACGCCGCTATCCTGCGGCAATACGGTGACTGGGGGAAGATGGACACCAAGATCCACAATCCGGTCACGAGAGGTGCTGCACTATGCGAATCGGAATCCTCACGGGCGGCGGCGACTGCCCGGGCTTGAACGCGGTCATCCGCGCCGTCGTACGTACGTCGGCCGGTCGTTACGGCAGTACCGTGGTCGGATTCCGGGACGGCTGGCGGGGACTTCTCGAGGACCGCAAGGTCCCTCTCGACGCGGACGATCGCATCAACCGCATCCTCACTCGCGGCGGCACGATCCTCGGCACCGCTCGTGTGAACCCCGACAAACTGCGCGCGGGTCTCGATCAGATCAAGCAGACCCTCGACGACAACGGGATCGACGTCCTGATCCCGATCGGCGGCGAAGGCACGCTCACTGCGGCCAGTTGGCTTTCCGAGAGTGGCGTGCCCGTGATCGGCGTGCCCAAGACGATCGACAACGACATCGACTGCACCGACGTGACTTTCGGTTTCGACACCGCCTTGGCCGTCGCCACCGACGCCATCGACAGACTCCACACCACGGCCGAATCACACCAGCGCGTCATGCTCGTCGAGGTCATGGGCCGGCACGCGGGCTGGATCGCGCTGCAAGCCGGACTGGCGTCGGGGGCACACCTGACGCTGGTTCCGGAACAACCGTTCGACGTCGACGAGGTGTGCGCGATGGTCAAGAAGCGCTTCCAGCGCGGCGACTCCCACTTCATCTGCG
Source organism: Rhodococcus sp. NPDC057135 (assembly GCF_042670865.1). Classification (NCBI taxonomy): domain Bacteria; kingdom Bacillati; phylum Actinomycetota; class Actinomycetes; order Mycobacteriales; family Nocardiaceae; genus Rhodococcus; species Rhodococcus sp. NPDC057135. The sequence continues at coordinate 11,192 of NZ_JBHUUU010000015.1, read as the reverse complement.
TCGTCGCCGAAGGCGCGATGCCCGATCCCGCGTCGATGACTCTGCGCGAGGGTGGCATCGACGAGTTCGGCCACAAGATCTTCACCGGAGTCGCGCAGCAGCTCGGTAACGAGATCGAGCGTCGGATCGGCAAGGAAGTTCGCACCACCGTCCTTGGACACATTCAGCGCGGCGGCACCCCGACGCCGCACGACCGCATCCTTGCCACCCGCTTCGGCGTACATGCCACCGACGCAGCTCACCGCGGAGATTTCGGTCAGATGGTTGCCTTGCACGGAACGTCCATCGACCTCGTTCCGCTCGCCGAGGCGACCCGCAAACTCAAGACGGTGCCCAAGGAGCGCTACGAGGAGGCAGCCGCATTCTTCGGCTGAGCCGCAGACGCATAAACTGATCACCATGACTGCTGTCGATGCGCCCGACATCCTCGATTACGACGAAGTACTGACCAAGTACGAGCCTGTGATGGGTATGGAGGTGCACGTAGAACTCGGCACCGCGACCAAGATGTTCTGCCCGTGCCCCACCGAGTTCGGTGCCGAACCCAATACCCAGGTGTGCCCGGTCTGTCTGGGCATGCCCGGTTCGTTGCCGGTGGTGAATGCAGCTGCTGTCGAATCCGCGATCCGGATCGGCCTTGCGCTCAACTGCTCCATCACACCGTGGGGTCGATTCGCGCGTAAGAACTACTTCTACCCGGATCAGCCGAAGAACTATCAGATCTCCCAGTACGACGAGCCGATCGCGACCGAGGGCTACCTCGACGTGATCCTCGACGACGGCACGACGTGGCGTGTCGACATCGAGCGCGCGCACATGGAAGAGGACACCGGAAAGTCCCTCCATGTCGGCGGTGCTACCGGCCGTATCCACGGCGCAAGCCACTCGCTTCTCGACTACAACCGTGCCGGTGTGCCGCTGGTCGAGATCGTCACCAAGACCATCCACGGTGCCGGCGAGCGCGCTCCCGAGGTTGCCCGTGCGTACGTGACGGCGCTTCGTGATCTGCTGAAGTCCCTCGACGTCTCCGACGTGCGAATGGATCAGGGATCGATGCGCTGCGACGCCAACATTTCGCTGATGCCGATCGGCGCCAAGGAACTCGGAACGCGTACCGAGACCAAGAACGTCAACTCCCTCAAAAGTGTCGAGGTCGCGGTTCGCTACGAAATGCGCCGTCAGGCAGCAGTTCTCGACGCCGGCGGTGAGGTCATCCAGGAGACCCGTCACTTCCAGGAAGCCGACGGCACCACCGCCGCTGGACGCCGTAAGGAAACGGCCGAGGACTACCGCTACTTCCCGGAGCCGGATCTCGAGCCTGTTGCCCCGAGCGCCGAGTGGGTGGAAGAACTGCGCGGCACCTTGCCGGAGCTTCCCTGGATTCGCCGCGCGCGGATCCAGAAGGACTGGGGAATCTCCGACGAGGTCATGCGCGACCTCGTCAATGCCGGTGCCATCGATCTGGTGATCGCGACCACCGAGGCCGGTGCGTCGCCCGAGGCAGCGCGGTCGTGGTGGCTGTCCTACCTGTCACAGCAGGCCAACACCCGTGGCGTCGAACTCGGTGCTCTGCCGATCACCCCGGCGCAGGTTGCCCAGGTCGTCGCTCTCATCGATACCGGCAAGCTCAACAACAAGGTCGCTCGCCAGGTCGTCGATCACGTCCTCGACGGCGAGGGTGATCCGGAGCAGGTTGTCGCGGCGCACCCGGAGTTGGTCGTCGAACGTGACGAAACCAAGCTCAAGGCAGCCGTCGACGAAGCGCTCGCAGCCAACCCCGACATCGCGGACAAGATCCGCAGTGGCAAGGTGCAGGCCGCCGGAAAGATTGTCGGCGACGTCATGAAGGCCACCCGTGGGCAGGCAGACGCGGCTCGTGTGAAGGAACTTGTCATCGAGGCGTGCAGCTAGTCCTCGGTAGTGAACACTGATGCCCGGCCGAATCGAATTCGGCCGGGCATCAGTGTTTTACCGCTGTCGATCTGGATACTGTCGATCTACAGACCGGGGACCACAACCGCGCGGCCGCTGAGCGTTCCGGCGGCCAGTCGTCGGTACGCTTCGGCTCCGTTGTCGAGGCTGAAGGTCTCCACCGCTATGTCGAAGATGCCGGCGTGGGCGAGGTCGATCAATTCGATCAATTCGTTGCGGGCACCCCAGTAAGGAACGGTCACCGAAGCCTCGTAAGGACTTTGGAAGAACCCGACCTTTGCATGCGCCTGACCGTCGCCGATCCCGACGATGGTGACGTCGGATCCGACGCCGGCGACAGCCATCGCGGTGTCGATGGTGGGCTGGTAGCCGACGAAGTCGAGAACCAGTGCGGCGCCCTGACTTCCGGTGATCTTGCGGACGTTCTCGGCCGCATCCTTGTCGGAGAGCACCACTTCGTGAGCGCCGACCTTGGTTGCCAGTTCGAGCTTGTCCGCGCTCACGTCGAGTGCGATGACCGTGGCTGCCGAGAGGTGGCGGAGGAGCTGAATGGCGACGTGGCCGAGACCACCGGTGCCGATGACAACCGCGTACGAGCCTCCGCGAAGCTTCGGCAGAGAACGCTTTATCGCGTGATAGGGCGTCAAGCCGGCGTCGGTCAGTGGCACTGTCTTGATCGGGTCGAGGTCGCCGATCGGGACGAGATGGCGAGGTGAGTCGACGATCATGAACTCGGCCAACGCGCCCGGGGCGCCGAGTCCGGGAGGATTGATGCCGAGTTCTTTTGCGCGAGAACAGTAGTTCTCCAGTCCCTGCGAGCAGTGCCAACAGTTGCCGCAACCCCAAGGCCCGTAGACGACGACATTGGTTCCGATGTCGAGTCCCTCGACACCCTCGCCGACGGCCGCGACTCGGCCGGCGCCTTCGTGACCGAGAGTAAGCGGAAGGCCGTAGGTGTACTGCTCTTCGGGCAGGCTCATGATGAAGTCGTCCGAGTGGCAGACGCCGGCCGCGGTTACTTCCAGGAGCACTTCCCCGGGGCCGGGCTCGGGTTTGGGAATCTCCGTGAGTTCGGGCTCTGCGCCGATTCTCGTGTACTGGATTGCCTTCATTCCGACTCCTTTGTCGTGGTTGGCCAATCGGTCCTGGCAACTACGGGGTGTTTAGCCCCGCTAATAAAAGAGTACGCATCTGTGCATGTTCGGTCACGAGAAACTTCGCTGCAGATCGACACCTGCGTTGCGCGGGGACGTTGAGCCTGGGCCGCTTAATCCACACGCATTAATGATACGAAGCGTCCGCCACTGCAGAGATCGGCTGGTTGCCGATCTCCCCACACCGCGAATCGATCCACAGACGCCAAAGCTGAAGAGACCAACGCTCGACACTCTCAAACCCGGTCTACAACATTTCGACCGAAATTGCCTGGGTGGGTTCGAATCAAGCCGCCCTACTGGGTTCGAATCAGATTGACATTCTCATGTGACGGTCGAGTCAGCGGGTTTGCGTCGACGGACCTTGATCGAGTGTTGCGTAGTCGACGAATCGGCCACGTCGTCATCTGCGGTGTCGCCAGTCCGCTGTCGTTGCTGCAACGATTCACGCCGCTGCTGATCCGGACTACGAAGTGTCGGTGCTATCCGACGGATGTGCCGACCCTGACACGGAGGTGCATCGATTCCTGATGGATGCGTTGTTTCCCGCACGGGGAGTCACTGTCCTCACCGCCGACAATTGGGTCAGCTCGTTCGGCTGACATGTCCGCCGAGCCTTCGGCCATGAATGCCTTGGTCGCGCTGACGCGTGAAAATTTGGGGTGACGGTGGAGCCGATCTGCTCGACCTGCTCGATGACAGGGGTGACGTCCCAGCCGTCATCGCAGCGCACAATATTTGAAGGACAACAGCGGACCCCGTCCGGAGATTCACGAGTCGATGAACCTCCAGTTCGCTCTCCGAACTCGGTTGCAGTTTCAGACCATTGGAAATCGCCGAAAACAAGGAACGCTTCTGTGCCGCTGAGGATCCGTACCCCCGACAAATTGGCGTGCAGCGTTCGTGGACGCTATGCCGCGGGTACTGGACGCACCCCACCCCTGCCCTTCGTTCGCGGGTTTCGGGCTGTCAGGCGCGGCCCACTAGGTGCTGCGGGGTGAGGCGGATGATGACCCGTCTCGCTTCGGGATTCTTTTCGGTCCAATTACTTCCGGTGTATGCGAGTGACAGCCGCTGGATGAGATCTCCGTCCGGGTCGTCGACGATGACGGCACTTCCTCGAAGTTCGATGCGGCGCATCGGGTTTTCCGAGTCAGTGATGCTGATACTGATACGCGGATCGCGGACTATGTTGGTGTGTTTGCGGCGTCCCTCGACGGTCGAGAACGCCACAGTGTTGTCGTCGTGAGTTATCCAGACTGGGGACAGTTGGGGTGAGCCGTTTGGCTCGACTGTGGCGACGGTGGCGATGTGGGGGCCTTGGCTAGATCTGATGCCAAGGTGGTGAGTTCCTGTTCGTTCATCTTCGCTCTTCTCGGTTGGCTGATTTGTTCAGGCCGTCTCGATGGATTTCGCGACTGCGACTCCGCCGGTGACGGCGGCGACGAACAGGACGACGCCGAACACTGTTACTGCTGTGGGAATGGATGTGGCGTCGATCAGATAGCCGGCCACCAGGGGCAGTATTCCTGCGGGGATGTAGCCGCCGATGTTCATCAATGCATTTCCTTGCGCCCGAGATGTAGGGGGAACATGCATTCCGATCAGCGTGAGCCCCCCGAGTTGGCCGAGGCCCTGGCCTGCGCCGGCTAGGAGTGCGGAAATGATGAGTAGTGGTGCGGCGTCAGATTGGACGGCACCGTACAACGCGAGCATCGACAGTGCGGTGGATGTTGCGCCGCCGATGAATATGGTTCGGATCGGAGTGCGAGCCACGGCAAATTGAATGCCTGTGGCGACGAGGAACATCGCGCACGCAGTTCCGCCCGCGACGAGGGGGCTTGTAACTCCTAGCTGCCGGGCAAGCAACGAAGGGCCGAGGGAAAGGACGAATGACGTTGCAGTAATCCCAGGTCCGAAGACCGCGATACCGAACAGCACGTAACGGCGAAAACGCCGGGGGACCGACGGCAGGCGGAGCTGAAACGGACTGCGATCATCGGTGTCTGCGAGGTTGGTAAGTGGGCGGGACTGGACGACAGCGATAGTGGCGATGACAATGAGTAGAGCTTCCGCACCGAACACCCAGGTGACAGGCTTATCAAGGTACTGAGCCATGATTCCTGCGAACAGTGGGCCGAGTCCGGCCCCGAGGACCATGGCAACGGACGCGAGTCGCGCGGCGGTCGCGCGAAGGGTGTCGCCTCCTGCATCGACGACGGAAGCCATTCCGGCAGAGACGATAACGCCAACCGAGATGCCGGTGAGCAGTCGCGCAACTATCAACATGGCGACGTTGTCGGCGATGAGGAAAAGGGCACTGGCAGCCAATGCGACGACGAGTCCGGGCAGAAGTACGCGTGGGCGACCGAAATGGTCGGATAGTTGCCCCGCAACAAGGAGCGTCAGAAGTAGACCGAGGATGTACGCGCCGAAAATGACCGTGAGCATGCCCGAGCTAAACCCGATGCTCTGTTGCCAATGGACGTAGAGCGGCGTCGGCGAATTCGAGAGCACGAATACTGCCGTGACGACGAAGGCCGCGGACATTACTGCAGGCATGGATCCGGGCACGGGTGTCGACGAGTGCGTGGAGGGCTGAACCTCAGAGCTTGTCATGGAGTCTTCCCTTCGGAATTGATGTACGTAAATATTCGTACTGACAGGACCGTAGTCGTATTGGTTCGAAGTTTCTAGTGAAACATCGGCTCGCATTCGTACCGGTTCGATAAAACTAGTATTGGATGTATTCTGCTGTTATGGTCACAATCGCGGTTCCTGAAGTCACAGATAAGTACCTGCCACCTCCCATTGACGAGCCATCAGTCGACGAGCTCGACCTCGCCGCAATTTTCGGCGCGCTCTCGACGCCTATCCGCCTCGAGATTGTCAGACGTTTGCTCGCCGACTCCGTCGAATACGACCACCCGTGTAGTTGGTTCGGCTTCGATCGACCGAAATCGTCACTGACGCACCATTTCAAGGCTCTACGAGAAGCCGGATTGATCAGGCAACGCCAATACGGAATGGAGCGGCGCAGTCGCGTGCGGTACCAGGATCTCGAACATCGGTTCCCGGGACTTCTCGATCTGATAGCCAGAGGCTGAACAACTTTCGATGCATGCTCGCCCAACAACAGGAGGACCTGAATTGACCGTTGTGCGAACGTCACCAGTCAGATCGTCGACGGCCGAATTGCTCGGTCCGATCGCCACAGTCGATGACACTGTTCACTCGGAACGGACGGGGGCTGGTTTTGACCGCGGAGTCCGGCGGCTGGGACCGAGACCCCGGTGGCAGGGACAGAGACCCCTAGATAGGGGGGTATGTCCGGTATGAGACCGGAGAAAATGAATTCGGATGTCCCCTAGGGCAATACGACAAGCCCAAGGATGTAGATGGCGAAAGGCACTGCGAGACTCCATAAAATACGAGCATGGTCGGGGAGGCTGCGCGGCCGTACTGGAAGTTCTATTCGCTGAATGGAACTGGTAGCCGCGAAGCTGTTGACCTGACAGCGTCACAGGGCAAGACGTGCCCAGCCGAGGCCCAACTCGAAGTTCAGAGAGTGGAGGTGACCCCGATAAAACCGTTCTACGTGGGTCTCGTCTTCGCGCTCGTCACGACGATTGTGGTCGCGACTCCGACACTCAGGGAAGCAGACGCCCGCAAGGGCGCACCGCAGTGTCAGGCTCGTATTCCGTTGCCGCTCGACAACTTTTTCGGTGGATGCAGATACCCCTTGCGCGTCGATTCCGAAGAGTGGGCAGCAGTTGTCCGCGAAAAGAACGCACGGCGCAAGGTAGGCGAGACCGTTCTCACGATCAGCGATCCTCGCGTGTTGCTATAGCGCAGTTGAGAGTGAGGACGAGATCGTCGGGAGTCACATCGGTGGGGAGGAGATTGCCGATTGTTGCGATGCCGTGAACGATCATCCACGCCAAAATCGCCATCGTCTCGGGGCTCGCGGACCCACCCCACCCGTTATCGTTTTCGGTCGTGGCAGTCGCAAGTAGCAAGTTCCACATGGCCAGACGCGCTGCGACCAACTCCTCATCGGTGGGGTCGATCTGTGCCGAACCCAGCATCAGAGTGAACAGGGGGCGGTTGCGTTCCGCGAAGCGGATATAGGCGATACCGATGGCCGCGGCTCGATGCCCGAGCGGCGAATCGGATGTGACCTTGTCGACAGCATCTGCACTGAGTGCAACCAACTGCCGAAACCCGTCCACAGCAAGTGCTGTCAGTACAGCCTGCCGATCTGTGAAGTGATAGCTCAGCGCCTGATGGCTGATGCCGACTCGTCGTGCCATGGCGCGGAGGCTGGCCTTCTCCACCCCGGCTTCGCTGATCTCCGCCGCTGCAGAAGCGAGAATGTCCGCCCGCACCCGAGAGCGCCGTCGGGCAGAGGAGGGAGAGTCCGGAATGTTCATCTGTTCATGATGCCCAATTTCCACTCGCGAACCCATTTTACTTGCCAGTGGCTGGTGCCCGGGTTTGGTGTTTTGCTCGAGATGGTGGAAGTCGCGACGGCCGCGTTCTTACTGAAGATGCTGTCGCCCCAGGGGCGGGGTGCGTACGCCTGGAAGCGCGGCGATCTTGCCGTCCACAAGGTACCGGCCGCCCCACACTCCCGCCGTTTCTCCCCGGTCGAGCGCATCGAGAAAGCACCGCTGACTGCGAGGACAACTGCGGCACAACATCATCGCCCTCGTCAATTCACTACGCGTCGTGGAGAACCACAGGTCGGGGTTATGGGACTGACAGGGAGAAGCTGTCACCGACGCCTGGTCGGTAACATCATCGCCCCGATCACCTATGACTCTCTGATCGTCAAACATCCTTTATCCTTCGCGTCGCGACTTTATAGCGGCAATGAGTGTTTTGTGTTCACAACGACCGAGTTCCTTCTGACAATACAAAGCTCCGACCAGCGGCTGCGGATGGAAACGAAGTGGCGCCTGGAAAGTCGACTTCACGCCCCGGTTCCACGGGAGCTACCCCACCTATGGCAACGTCGAGCATTCGATCCTTCCGCCGATGGGAATCTAGCGTCGCTTGTCGACGGTCGGCGGCGTAGCGCTCGCTCCGTCGGCGCCTAAGCGAGCCTTGCCGATAGTGTGCAGGGCTCTCATGAGTAAATGGATTTCGCTGCTGCGGTAGCGGCGGTGCCCGCCGACGGTCGTGATGTATCCGATCTTTCCCGCCTGCGCCCATCGAGTGACGGTCTTCGGATTGACATTGAACAAGGCCGCCGCTTGCCCTGGGGTCAACCAGTGTTCGGCGTCGTCACGGATCACTCCGGCATTCACACAACCGCCCCGATCGCTGTCGGAGCGAGGGCGAGCATCGCGGTCGTGTCTGCATCACGGACAAACAAGTGCCGTTCTTCACGATGATCACAGATCAAGCAGGAATGGCGTAGCACCAGTGAAGGCGGTCCGTTTCCGAAACCGGGGAGTGCGAGTGATGACCGAGTATTCATGTCGGTTCCGATCCATGATCGAGTAAGTCGGCTACCGCTGAGCCCGGCCGCGCCGGGTATACCGCCGATACGGCAGGCCTGCCGTATCGATCATCAACGCGTCCCGCGCGTGGGGCGCGGTTGAAGGCATCGCGCTCTTCTTGAGTTCATCTCATTCGCTACTCTTCCTCGTGCGAGGATTGGTCGGAGAACCCTCGGGTTGCCCCGAGCGCGTCGAATTCTTTGTCCCAGTGCGAAAGCCGCGTCGCGTCCGCGACGACTTGCCCGGTCCGGATTTCGTGGACGAGGTCGCGTCCGGTGACGGCACTTGCGGCGTGCACACCACTGAGCATCGATCCGACGGTCCCCGGCCCCCATGTGGTGCTGGTACCGACCACGAGCAATCCGTCGATCGCGGTGTGGTTTCGCGGGCGCAGCGGACCTGATTGGTCGAGACGGAGTGCAAGTCCGAAGGGCGCTCCGTCGGTGTTGCCTACGAAGCGGGTTTGGGTGGCGGGGGACCCGAGTTCTGCCAGGTGTACTCGGGTCGAGGAGCCCGGGTAAGCCTGTTCCATGCGTTCGAGCATCCCGTCGAGCACGATCTTCTTGATCTCGTTGTAGGCGCGGGATTTCCGATACTCGCCGGAGTCCGCGTCGTCTGCGGTATACCCCCACAGTTTCGGGTCGGGTGGGGTGATGGTCTGGACTTCGATGGTCGAGTAGCCCTGAGGGGCTGCTGCGCGGTGTTCAGGGTCGCGGCGTGAGGACGATTGCAGAAACATCGGTTGCCCGGCCGCCATAGCTCTCGCCCAGCTCTGGCCGTCTCTGAAGCCTTTGCCGTCGATCACTCGCCCGGAGAACCGAGCGAGGGACAGCAGCGATGTGGCAGAGTCCCAGTTCGGGATCGCGAAGTAGTTGCTGTTGGGTTGGGTGTTCGTGTCGAACTCGACGCCGAAGAACCCGTTGATGAGGGGGCGGGACATCTTCCATCGCTGCACCTGCTGTCGTTGTGGGAACGGTAGGTGTTCGACTCCCACGAGTTCGGTATAGGTCTTGATGATGTCGACGTCGGAGATCACGATGGGGGCAGTGAGGATTTCGCCATCGGCGAGGTGTACACCAGTTACGCGCCGATCCTCGATCACGATGCGAGAGACTTCGGCGTTGGTGCGGATGTGTCCACCGTGCGAGGTGATGACCTCGGCGAACCCTGCCGCGAGGATCTGTCCGCCGCCTTGTGGGTAGTAGGCGCCGCCGCCGACATAGTCCTGATAGAAACCTGCCATCGCTGCTGTCGGGATAGACAAAGAGCTCGATGCGAGGGCGCCGCATTGCACCGACAGCGCCAAGACGGCACGGGTGGAAAATCCACAGGAAACAAGCATCGCGGCGTACGGCATCGCGAGAAACGGTGCCGCCCAGCCGGCCCCGGAGATCCACCGGGCGGTCAACGAAATCGGGCTACGGCTCTCTCGCCGGTCGAGCCCGTCAGCGAGTTTGTGCATGATCGCGTGGAATCGCCGGACGGCTTTGTGCTCGTCGGGGAAAGCTGTGAGCAATTCCGTCAGGAACAGTTCCCAACCGACGGGCACGTTCAACGCGAAATCTGGTGCGATGATGCGGTCGAATGCGGTCGCGTCCAGCGACAGCCACTGTATCCGGTCATCGAGCGCGAGACCACGCATCATCGCTCGAACTATTCCGTCCGGGCCGCAATCGCCGACATAGTGCACGCCGCAGTCGAATTCCCACGAACCTCGGCGGCGGAACACGTGCGAGGACCCCCCAAGAGCCGAATAGCGTTCCAGGAGCAGCACTTGTTTGCCTGCTGCAGCGAGATACGCGGCCGCGGACAGTCCACCGAGTCCTGATCCGACGACAATCGCGTCTATCTCGGTGTTCTCGGACCGGTGTGATGACGGCACGGTAGGCCTTTCTATTCGGGGTCACCTTCGATTCGGAGGTGTTGTGGTGATCGGTGTCGTCGTCACCGGTGCGAAAGTTCCGGCGTGCAGGGCGACGACTGTCGGGATGGGTGGTTCGCTCAGACGGCGGAAGTCGGCAGCCGTCTCACTTCGGTGTGACGCCGAGAGCCGGTGCCAGTTGTGTGGCAATCGGATTGAGGTTGAGCTTGTCGGGGTCCACTTTGGGCTTGTTGTCCCACGGTTGCGGGATGTTCGGGTCCGCGAAGGCGACACGGTTGGCGCTGCGGACACCCGTCTCACTACCTTGCGGAGCCAGGCAGTTGGCTGCGGTGTTGACCGGGAAATCCTGCTGAGTGTCGTCGAAGTTCGGGTCTTTGCGCTTCATCTCGTCGAGGATCGCCATTGTCCCTTCGTATCCGACCGTGCAGGGAAACGGGGTATTGGTCTCGAGGACAAGTCCCTGACGCTGGACCGGCCCGTCACCGATAGCGGAAGGGCTTCCGGCAGCAAGACCGGGCATGAAGATCAGGAGCGGCTGAAGTGCCATAGTGCGCGGAGCGAATGTTCGCGCCGCGGACGCAAGGTTGCTCAGGTCTGTCGTAAGACTCGGACCCCCGTCTCGGACGAGTGCGCCGACTTGGTCGCTGGCCGGTATGCCGTTGTCGATCACGCGTCGGATGTCGGGGTCGCTGGTGCGCAACTGCGCGGTCAGTGCGT
>NZ_JBHUUU010000014.1:0-183550 GCF_042670865.1 Rhodococcus sp. NPDC057135 | reverse complement strand
CCCTCGCAGGTGGGAGTCGGTGTCCGTGTCGCTCTGACCTGGACAAAGTTACGCGAAGATCAACACAACACCAAATCGCCAGGTCAGAGCGCTGCTGCGGGTTAACAACCGAAAATTTCCGCGAATCTTCTCCGACCGCGATGATTTTCTGTTGCCGTTGCAGTCTGTATGAGCAGGAACCAACAGGAACCGAAGCGATCAGTAATCAGTCCACCGACTTCAAGGAGCACTCCATGTCTCGTCTTCTCTTCGTCAACATGCCGGTCAAGGACGTCGCTGCCACGCGGGCATTCTTCAGCGGCCTCGGCTTCGAGTTCAACGACATGTTCAGTGACGAGAACACCGTCTCGATGATCGTCAGCGATTCCGCCACGGTCATGTTCCTCAACGAACCCCGATTCGGGGACTTCATCGCCGACGACATCTGTGACACGTCGAAAGCTCGCGAGGCACTGATGTGTGTGTCGGCCGACAGCAGGGAGGAAGTCGACACCTTCGTGGACGCGGCTATTGCCGCCGGCGGTAGCAAGTGGATGGAGCCCCAGGATCACGGCTTCATGTACGGACGCGCATTCCGCGACCTCGACAACCATGTCTGGGAGGTCATGTGGATGGACCCGGCTGCGACGGTTCCCCAGCAGTAACGGGCAGCAAGAGTAGAAACGAGTAGCTGCGCGGGTCCTCCATACCGGAGGGCTCGCGCAACTCCTTGCTCCTACAGTTCTGCGGGCAATCCGAACCGTGCGAACAGGCTCAGATCGAAGAAACACGTCACGTGCGAGATCCCTGACTCGGTGACATCGAGAACGTGCAACTGAAAAGCTCGGTGAACACCATCGGGCTCGCGCATGTAGAGGCCGAACGCCGGCTGTCCGTTGGCAGCGGTCGGAAGTAGACGCATCGCTCCTGGTCCGTCGGCCGGGAATTTGGTTCCGATGAGCTGCCCGATTGCCTCGGGGCCCTGGTACCAACCCTCGAACGGCGGCATCTCCCAGATGGCCTCACGCGTGAACAGTTCCACGATGGCCTCGACGTCGTAACTCTCGAAGCTGTGCACGTAGTCGCGAAGCAACTTCCGGGCAGCCTCCGTAGTCGGTTCCACGAGGTCGTCCTCCGTGGGCCCGATGTGATTGATCTGTGCGCGAGCCCGCTGCAGCAGGCTGTTCACCGCAGTGGTTGTGGTGTCCAGAGCCTCCGCAACTTCCGACGCCTTCCACTGCAGAACGTCACGCAAAACCAGAACCGCACGTTGCCGCGCGGACAAGTGTTGCAAGGCGGCAACAAGCGCGAGCCTCACCGAATCGCGATTGACGACCATGACGGCCGGATCATTGACGTCGCCCAGCGCAGAATCGGCGATCGGTTCCAACCAGGCAATCTCGTTGCGCTCGATCAAATCGTCGGCCGGGTCCGAACTAGGTGCGCCGAGTCCTGTCGGGAGTGGACGCCTCGATCTCCCTTCCAGCGCGGTCAGGCACGTATTCGTCGCGATGCGATACAGCCAGGTCCTGAGCGACGACTGGCCTTTGTAACCGTCGAATCCTCGCCAAGCCCGGATGAACGTCTCCTGGACCTGGTCTTCGGCGTCGTGGATCGATCCCATCATTCGATAGCAGTGCGCCAGCAACTCGCGGCGATACGGATCGGCAAGAGTGAGGAAATCACTGTCCAACGCCTGATCGACTGTCATTTGTTCAGACTAGTGGCCGTGCGCCCGAAACACAGGAGTCGGCGAGAATTGGATCAGGCGGGCGCCTGTACCGCGGTCAACCGGGATTTCTTCCGGAGCACGAATCCCAGTGATTCGTAGAGTCTGATCGCATTCGTATTCGATTGCACTGCATGAAGAAACGGCAGCTCGCCGCGCTCGCGAATCCCGGCGGCGACAGCTCGGATCAGGGTCGTGCCCAGTCCTCGACCTCGAAAATCGCTGTCAGTGCACACCGCGCTGATTTCCGTCCATCCCGGAGGGTGCAGCCGCTCCCCCGCCATTGCTACAAGTCTTCCGTCGACGCGAATGCCGTAGTAGCTCCCCATCTCGACGGTGCGAGCGAGGAAAGGGCCGGGTTTGGTGCGCTCGATCAACGCGAGAATTTCGGGAACATCGCTCGTTCCGAGAAGTTCGACCGACGGATCAACGGAGACTTCGAGTGCGGAGCCGTCCATCTGCACCGAGCCGAACTGATCCACAATGCGCCACCCTGCCGGCGGATGATGATCGAATCCTCGCAAACCTACTGTGCCGCCTGGACCTACGAGTGTGCGCAGGTTCTCCCAGTCTTCGGCGTCCAACTCGGGCGGATGACCGACAAACGGCGCGACCGTCGGGTCGTATCGTGCAACCCTGCCTGCCCAGTGGGCGAATTGCGCATGTTGTCCGCGAAGCCCTTGTCGCACAGGGTCGTCCAGTGGATGGGTGTCGACATCCGTGTCAACTGTCTCGACAAACGACGCCAGGGTCGCTTCCGTGGTCATCGAACCTCTTCCTGCCCAACTCTGCCGGTGATGAAGGCGAACGGAACTCCCTGCCCACCTCGATGACAACGCTAAGAACACTTGCTGTCGTAGTCGCCGGATAGAATCAAGATGATTCTGACTTCGGCCCCGCTTCCGGCGTCAACAGGGCTCGTTCGCAGATCTGCACCACGACTTTCGTCGCGACTCCTCACCAAGCGGAAGGCTGTTTGTCATGAGCAACTCCGACCCGATCAGATCTGCATTCGACCAGCTACCGCTGAAGGAGATGGACGCTGCGACGCTGGTCTTCGCGATCGAGAGCGCCGTCGACGCGATGTCCATCCCGGGTGAAACCCTGCGGCTCGCCATGGAGGTCGCAACCCTTGCGCATCTCGATCAGTTCAGAAAGAACGGGATCAAATCGAACGAGGATCCCTACATCGTTCATCCTCTGCGGAATGTCTTGCGCTTGCTTCGGTACGGGTGCTCCGACGTCGAGATCCTGAGCGCAACCGCGCTTCACGACACGGTCGAGGACCAACCACACGTCGTCATCGCGCTCCTCGGTGGTCAGACTGCGGACGACCTGACCCCGTCCGAAGCACAAGAACGTGCATCGACACTCATCGCTTCGCACTTCGGACGCAGAATATCCGAACTTGTTGAGGCAGTGACCAATCCAATCACCTACCCGAACGACAACACCGTCGGTTATCAGGACCACGTCATCCGAGCGATCGAAGATCCCGCGGTGTTCCTCGTGAAGTTCAGCGACTTCGTCGACAATGCAGGCAGCGTGAAGTATCTGGACGAGACCGACAGGCTCAGACTGATCACGAAGTACGAACCACTCGTGGAGCACTTCAAGCGGGCCGCGCTTGCCCTGGCCGGTACATTGCAACTCCCTCCAGCGGGACTCGATGCGATCGCGCAACATATTGCGACCATCGAAAGCGACTTCTCGAATTCGACGGGAGAGGAAGAAATACTCGCCAGTAGTACCGATCAGTAATAATTGAGCAATCCGGAAAATCTTTCGAATACCCGATTTTGTTACCAGCGAGTATTCACTTTCTTGCGCATCTCCGCGGTGTCGTGATCCGTGTCACAACGGTGAATACCATTGCGCGACAATGCTTTAACTCGTTATCAGTAACCGTGGTTCACATTGACTAATATTCTTCAATTCGCCCAGGTGACATGAGCGTCGACATACTGCATCCTTAGATAAACCAGGGATTCCCTGGAAGCAGACACAATATGTTGCTGATTCGTGATTGGAGCGGTTCTGAGTCCACGCCTGCAGGGTGGCGCACAAGGCACACGTGGTGCATCAGCGCACACGGTGCTTCGGCGCAAGGGACTCGACGAACCGGAAGGGCAATCACCTGCCGACGCGCAACCGGGGGAAACACAGCGCATCGCGGCGTAGTTCACGAACCGGACAATCCGGGTATGTGGGACACGGTCGGCTCATATCGCAACGTACGTGACGAAGAATCTCATCAAGGGACGGTGGCAGTGACAATGTTCAAACGAATCGCAGTGGTCAATCGAGGTGAGGCCGCGGTCCGCCTGATCAGGGCTGTACGCGAACTGAACGCCGAACACGACCACGGCATTCGCGTCATTGCACTGCACACAGAGGCCGAGCGGCGCGCCATGTTCGTCCGCCAGGCCGACGAGGGCGTGACTCTGCGCAGCACCGGCGTCGGCAGTCCGTATCTCGACTACGCCGAACTCGAGCGAGCACTTCTCGCAGCCAAGGCCGACGCCGTCTGGGTCGGCTGGGGCTTCGTGGCCGAGGACCCCACGTTCGCCGAGATCGTCGCGAAGCTGGGCATCACGTTCATCGGTCCGAGTGCCGACGCGATGCGTCTGCTCGGCGACAAGGTTGCGGCCAAGATCCTCGCCGAAAAGGTCGGCGTACCGGTCGCACCGTGGAGCGGTGGGCCGGTCGAGACCCGCGCCGACGCACGCCGTCACGCACAGGCGATCGGCTACCCACTGATCATCAAGGCTCGCAGTGGTGGCGGCGGACGCGGTATCCGCAAAGTATGGGCCGAGGACGAGCTCGAAGTTGCGCTCGAGCGCACTCAGGGTGAGGCCGAGCGCTCGTTCGGCGACCCCGTCGTCTTCCTCGAACGCCTCGTCACCGATGCGCGCCACGTCGAGGTACAGATCATCGCCGACAACCACGGCAACGTCTGGGCTCCGGGCGTTCGTGACTGCTCGATTCAGCGTCGCAACCAGAAGGTCATCGAAGAATCCGCTTCCCCCGTCCTCACCGAAGAACAGTCGGACCACCTCAAGGAGGTCTCGGCCGAACTCGTCAAGGCAGCCGGATACCACGGCGCCGGCACGGTCGAATACCTCTACCAGCCCGAGAACAAGCTCTTCACCTTCCTCGAGGTCAACACGCGCCTTCAGGTCGAGCATCCGATCACCGAGGTCACGACCGGCATCGACCTCGTCAAACTGCAGATTCTCGTGGCCAGCGGTGAAGAGTTGGTCGGCGACTGCCCGCCCGCGTTCGGTCATGCCGTCGAGGCTCGCCTCAACGCCGAAGACGCCGACAACGATTTCGCTCCCGCGCCCGGCACCGTACAGCTGCTGAAGTTCCCCCTCGGCTCGGGCATCCGCGTCGACACCGGGATCGCGGCCGGCGACGTCATTCCGCCTGACTACGACTCGATGGTCGCGAAGGTCATCGCGTGGGGCCGCAACCGCTCCGAGGCACTCGCGCGTCTACGCACCGCCCTCCGTGAAACCACCGTCGTACTCGACGGCGGCACTACCACCAAGTCGTTCCTCCTCGACCTACTCGATCGCGACGAGGTCATCTCCGCATCCGCGGATACCGGCTGGCTCGACCGCACGGGCGCCCTCACCGGCGCCACACGCCGCGCCGACGTCGCACTCATCGCCACCGCCATCGATGCCTACGACGCCGAAGAATCCCTCGAGCGTGCGGCCTTCCTCGCCTCGGCACGTGGCGGTCGCCCCCGCGCCAATCACGCGATCGGACGTAGTGTCGAGCTCAACTACCAAGGTCAGGCATACAAACTGACCGTCGGGCGCATCGGCCCGCACCGCTACCGCGTCGACGGAGACGCAGGCGACATCGAGGTCGACGTCGATCGTCTCGGCGACTTCGAGTCACGTCTGGTGATCGGTGATCGCCGCTTCCACGTCGTTTCCGTTGTGAGCCCGGCTCGTTATCTCGTCGAGGTCGACGGCATCAGCCACCAGATCAGCCAGGACGACGCCGGAGTGGTCCGCGCGCCGGCTCCTGCCGTCGTGGTGGCCGTACCGGTGGCGGTCGGCGACGACGTCGAAGCCGGCTCCACTCTGGTCGTGCTCGAATCCATGAAGATGGAGACCGCAGTTCGCGCTCCCTACGCGGGCAAGGTGCGAGAAGTTCTCGCCACCGTCAACTCGCAGGTCGATGCCGGCGCGCCGCTCCTGCGCGTCGACCAGGTCAGTGAGGAAGCTGTCGCGGAAAAGGCTCCGCGCGTCGAATTCGACCTTCCTGCTGCGACTTCCGGTACCGACGCCCGCGACGACGCACTCGCACAGCTCGAAGCGCTGACCGCGATGCTCAGTGGCTACGACGTCAGCGGCAAGCACGCCAACGCTGTTCTGGCCGAGTACGACGCTCTTCGCAGCGCACTCGAATCCGAGGACCGCGAACTGGTACAGGCCGAACTCGCCGTGCTGACCACGTTCGCCGACATCTGCGAGCTCTCGCGCAACAAGCCCACCTCGGGTGAGTCGGCGAAGGACGAATCCGTCCACAGCCCCCGCGAGCACTTCCACACCTTCCTGCACTCGCTCGACGCCGAGCGTGAAGGTTTGCCCGCGTCGTTCCGCACGAGACTCGAACGTGCACTTCGCCACTACGACGTCACCGATCTGGAAGATCGCCAGGCAGTCGAGGAAGCGGTCTACCGACTCTTCCTGGCTCTGCAGCGCATGGAAGCCCAGATCCCGGTCATTGCAGCACTTCTCGAAGGCTGGCTGGTCGGTGACAAGGCTCCCGGTTGCTCGGCCCAGGAGCTGAACGAGGTTCTCGATCGACTCATCGTCGCGACGCAGGTCCGCTACCCCGTCATCGGCGACGTCGCCCGCAACCTTCGCTTCCGGTTCTTCGACGAGCCGCGAATCCGTAAGGTTCGCGAAGACGTCTACGACGGAGTACGCGGCAACCTCGCCTACCTCGAAGAGCAGCCGGACGCTGCTGATTTCAACGAGCGGATCGCCAACCTCGTCGCCACCCCCGAACCGCTCCTGGACCTGCTGGGCCGAAAGATCGGCCTCGGCAACCGCGACGGCGGACCACTGCTCGAGGTCATCACACGTCGCTACTACAAGATTCACTCATTCGAGGACGTCCGCGTTTTCGAGCACGTCGACCGCCGTTTCGTGACCGGCAACTTCGACCTGAAGGGCGACGGTCTGCACCTGGTCTCGACGGTGGCCGAATTCGACGCTCTCGGAACCGCTCTCGACGATGTCGCCACGATCGCGCAGGATGCTCCGTCGGGTCGCGGCCTGGTGGTCGACATCTACCTCGACTGGCCGAATCAGCCCGCTGACGGCGACACGCTCGTCGAGACGCTGCGTACCGAACTCTCGCGCAACGAGACGATCACCCGTTCACGGCGCGCCACGGTGATCATCTGCAACCCCAACGGGGATCCGGTCCGATGGGTCACCTTCCGTCCGGTCGACGGTGAACTGGTCGAGGACCACATCATTCGCGACATGCACCCGCTCACGGGTCAGCGTCTGGACATGTGGCGCCTGAAGAACTTCAACGGAAAGCGCCTCCCGGCTCCGGAGAACACCTACCTGTTCCACCTCTCCGCCAAGGAGAACCCGAAGGACGAGCGTCTGATCGCTCTGGCCGAAATCCGCGACGTGACGCCGCAACTCGACGACGAAGGTCAGATGGTTGCTCTGCCGGCCATCGAGCGCACTCTTGCCGCCTGCCTCGACGGCATCCGCCGTGCGCAGTCCCAGCGCGGGGACAAGCGCCGACTCGCGGCCAACCGCGTCGTGCTCTACGTGTGGCCGGTCGCCGACGTTCCCAGCGAACGCTTCTCGGTGATCGCTCAGAACGCAGCCCGACTGACCGTCGGTGCCGGGATCGAAGAGATCACGCTCATCACCCGTCTGAAGGACCGGAAGGGTGGCGCACCCAAGGAAGTTGCGCTGCGCTTCTCCTACCGCGCGGGTGCCGGTGTGGTCATCAACAAGACCACTCCCCCCACCGAACCTCTGCTCCCCCTCGACGCCTATGCGCAGAAGGTTCAGAGTTCGCGGGCACGTGGCACGGTGTACCCGTACGAGCTGATTCCGCTCCTGACCGGCACCAAGGGCACCTTCGTCGAGCACGACTTCGACGAAGCGGGCGTCCTGTCCCCCGTCGAGCGTCCGTACGGACTCAACAAGGCCGGAATCGTCGTCGGCCTCGTGAACACTCCGACGCCGCGTTATCCCGAGGGAATGACCCGCGTAGCGCTTTTCGGTGATCCAACCAAGGCGCTCGGTACTGTCGCCGAGGCCGAGTGCTCACGCGTGGTAGCCGCCATCGACCTGGCCGAGAAGTTGAACGCTCCGGTCGAGTGGTTCGCACTGTCCTCGGGTGCCACCATCTCGATGGAGAGCGGCACCGAGAACATGGACTGGGTCTCGCGTGGTCTGCGCCGGATCATCACGTTCACCCAGAACGGCGGCGAGATCAACATCGTCGTCACGGGAATCAACGTCGGCGCTCAGCCTTACTGGAACGCCGAAGCCACCATGTTGATGCACACCAAGGGCATTCTGGTGATGACCCCGGACAGCGCAATGGTGCTGACCGGCAAGCAGTCTCTCGACTACTCCGGCGGTGTGTCGGCCGAAGACAACTTCGGTATCGGTGGTTACGACCGCGTCATGGGCCCCAACGGCCAGGCTCAGTACTGGGCCCCCGACCTCACCGCGGCGTGCGAGATCCTGTTCCGTCACTACGCACACTCGTACCTCGCTCCCGGCGAACGCTTCCCGAGGCGCGCGGCGACCACGGACCCCGTCGATCGCGACGTACGTAGCTTCCCGCACACCCACCCGTCGAGCGACTTCGAGACGGTCGGCGACATCTTCTCCTCGGCGAAGAACCCGGATCGCAAGAAGCCCTTCGACATTCGCACCGTCATGCGTTCGGTGGTCGACCAGGACCACTCGGTACTCGAGCGTTGGGCCGACATGGCCGGCGCCGACACCTCGGTCGTTCTGGACGCGCACCTCGCCGGACATCCCGTCACGGTGGTGGGCATCGAGTCCCGCGCGATCCCGCGCAAGGGTCGATTCCCCGCCGACGGACCCGACACCTGGACATCGGGAACGCTGTTCCCGAACTCGTCGAAGAAGACGGCCCGCGCGATCAACGCTGCGAGCGGCAACCGTCCGATCGTGGTGCTGGCCAACCTGTCCGGCTTCGACGGTTCGCCGGAGTCGCTGCGCAACATCCAGCTCGAGTACGGCGCCGAAATCGGCCGCGCCATCGTCAACTTCGACGGACCGATCGTGTTCTGCGTCGTTTCCCGCTACCACGGCGGCGCGTTCGTCGTGTTCTCCGGCGCGCTC
The DNA here is from genome assembly GCF_042670865.1 of Rhodococcus sp. NPDC057135. NCBI lineage: Bacteria > Bacillati > Actinomycetota > Actinomycetes > Mycobacteriales > Nocardiaceae > Rhodococcus > Rhodococcus sp. NPDC057135. The sequence continues at coordinate 174,460 of NZ_JBHUUU010000014.1, read as the reverse complement.
AACGACAACATGGAAGTTCTTGCTGTCGAAGGTTCGTTCGCCTCGGTACTCGGCGGCGCCCCCGCCGCCGCAGTGGTCTTCACCCGTGAGGTGAACACCCGCACCAACAACGATCCGAAGGTGCAGCAACTCGAAGCAGACTTGGCAGCAGCCAAGGACGACACGGAGAAAGCACATCTGCGCGTCGAACTGAACGCTCAGCGCATCGCCGTCCGCTCCGACAAGCTCGGCGAAGTGGCATCCGAATTCGAAGCGATCCACAACATCCAGCGGGCCCGAGAGGTCGGCTCGGTGGATGAGATCGTGCCTGCCGCAGAACTGCGTCCGCAGATCATCGCAGCAGTCGAACGCGGCATGAAGCGCGCACTCGCGCAGTAAGTTTCTCCGCACGTCGAGCGGCCCCCGCGATATGCGGGGGCCGCTCGATTTGTATTCGTGCCGCCGGATCGTCTCCAGACCGCACTTCGCTCAGACGCCTTCGAGAATGTAATTGTGCTGCTCTGTTGCGAGCAGATGCCCCGCGGCGCCGATCGCCCTATCAGCAGTCCATCGAAGAATTCAGTATTCGGGGCCAACCTCCGCCGGCGGCGGCCATCACGATCCGATACATTTTTCGGCGAACCTGGCGAGGGCGCGCCATCGTCAGTGCCATGAGAGGGTACGGTGCGGGATGCAGCGACCACCTTCATCGACGGGAGTTCCACACAGTGGCGATCATCGGAAATTCGGACCTCGACATCTTCCGACTTAGCTTGGGCGGCAACCCTTTCGGTTGGACCGCAGACGAGAAGACGTCCTTCGAGATTCTCGACTCGTTCGCCGAAGCCGGTGCAAACTTCATCGACACCTCCGACTCGTACACGGCGTCGGCTCCCGGAAATTCCGGTGGGGAATCCGAAACGATCATCGGGAATTGGATCACCGATCGCGGACTACAGAACGACATCGTCGTCGCCACCAAGGTGGGTAGCCATCCCGATTTCAAAGGGTTGAAGGCAGACAACATCGCAGCCGCAGCAGAGGCGTCGCTGCGCCGTCTGCAGACGGACTGCATCGATCTGTACTACGCGCATTTCGACGACCCGCAGACTCCGCTCGAAGAAACGCTCGAAGCCTTCAATGCACTGGTCGTCGCGGGCAAAGTTCGCTACCTCGGAATCTCCAACTACAGCCCCGACCGCATCCGGGAGTGGTTGCGGATCACCGAAGAGAACGGTTACGCCGCGCCGATCGCGCTGCAACCGCATTACAACCTGGTGCACCGTAAGTCGTACGAACCTGAACTCGCCGAGATCGCCACCGACAACAACATCAGCGTCTTCCCCTACTTCGCTCTCGCGTCCGGCTTCCTGACCGGAAAGTACAAGACCCGCGCAGACATCGAAGGCAGCTCCCGCGAACGACTGACCGCTGGATACTTCAGCGATGCCGGACTCGACGTCGTTGCAGAACTGGCGACAATCGCGCAGGCACACGACACCGAGATCTCGACCGTCGCACTGGCCTGGCTGCTGACTCGACCGGGCATCACCGCACCGATCGCGAGCGTCAGCCGGCCGGAGCAGCTCCCCGCGCTACTGGACGCCCCGAACCTCGTGCTGTCGTCGAATGAACTGGACACGCTCGAACGGGTGTCGGCGGCAGTCGGCGCCTAGATCAGGCAGTTTTGAGATGGGCACCGAGAGCAGTGTTGTTGATCGTCCAGAACGACCAGCCGTCATGGCTCTCGGTGTCGCCTGAGATGTGACCGGTGACGGCATTGGCGGCGGCGGTCGGATCGGGGAACCGGCGGCCTTCCATCGGTCCGCGCATGATCTCGACCACCTCGGTGGTTTCGTCGAAGCGTCCGACCCAGCGGTATCCGTGGCAATCAGCCGTCATCTCGAGGCGATTGTCGACAACTTCGATCTCCTCGACTCCGCTGGCGCGGCGCTTCTTCGCCGCGACCGGCGAAGCCTTGCGCTTGGCTGCGACCGGTGTCTCGACGTGAATGCTCGGATCCTTGACGGCAGCGAGGCCCAGAGCGTCCCAACGATCATGGCCGTGCACGACGCGTCCGCGCGGGATCGCATGATGACCGGTGCGATTGCGTCCGGGGCTGTCCATGATCCACAGGTCGACCTCGGCACGGATGTCGTCCGCGACCTCGTTGGAGGGCAACATGAAGAACTCGTGCGGATCTGCTGCCAGGTCCACGAACACCCAGAACTCGGAGCGCGTGTCGTCACTCTCGAGCGACTCGTCTTGACGCCTGGCCTGCCAGTCGCCTTCGAGCTTCGAACGCACTCGGACGATACGACTGGTGCCGTCTGCACCCGTCACCTCGACGGGATTACGACGCGAGTGCGTGAGCCGGACGGCCTTGCCCCCACGCTGCGTAGCTTCGGAAATGAACGCATTGATGCCGCGGCTTGCGGTGTCTTCCATGATCGACCTGTCTTGAAGCGGATACGCCCGCATCACCGGATCGGCACGGGGTCGAGCAAGGAGCGAATTCTCGGCCTGTTCTTCGATCGTGCGGCCGGTCAGTACCTCCGACCTTACAGCTCCGACGTCGGCCTGACTACGGCGCCCGACGCTCGTTCCCAGAGGTCAGCAGTGCAATGTCCCCGTAAAGAGCCGCGCGGTGAGCGAACATCAGCTCTTCCACACCGTCGAATTGATCCCCGACGTAGTGCGTGTTTGCGGCCGAAAGTTCACGTGAACCGGAGCGCGCCAGTAGGTCGTCGATCCGGCTGTCGAGGCTCGCTGCATGCGCAACCGCGCGCTGCGAACTCAACTGATCCTCGGCCCGTGCGACCAGGTCACCGATCCGCGCGAGCGCCGCGACGCGTTCGACCAACTGGTCCCAGACCGCGCCGAGCGCTTCCTTGCGCGAAGCGATCCCGGCTCGGGTTCCCTCGTCGCGTGCCAACGCAGTCGCGTCGTCCAACTCCGCGAGGATCGAACGCAGCGCTACGGTATCGACCGCGATCTGGGTGATCTCGTCGGCCAGGTCGAGTTGATTGCGTTGAATGACAAAGTGGTCGGAATGCCATGCGCTGGAGCTTTCGATCCGGTCGAACAGATTTCCGGCGAGGTAAAGCAGAGCGTCGTACTCCCCTGCACGTCCTTCGGGCTCGGAATCGACCAGTCCGTCGAGGACCTCCGCGATCCGCCTACCCGCGTCGGCGATGACACCGGTTCCCTGGACCTTCCCCAGCTGGGCGGCGAGTTTGTCGAGCGCAGCGTTTCCGCCACTTGCCACGACCCCCAACCCCACCGGCAGCTTGGCTGGAACCGGGGTGCGGGTGAGCCCGGCAAAAAGTGCCTCACGTTGCTCGACGTCGAGATGAAGGCCGTCGCGGCGGTCCTTACGAATGGCACGGACGCTGCTCGCGAAGTGGCGATTGGAATGCACTATCGCCGAACGCATCGACTGCACGCGCTTGTCGAGCGTCTGCACCCGCCGTTCGAGGACTACCTGAACAGGACCGATGCGGGTCGCGAGCAGTCTGCGTCTGGTGCGGGCCAGTTCGTCGGTGAGGTTGCGCAACTCCGAGAAGCCGCCGATCTCCGGGAACGAGCGCCCGACACTGCGCCGGTTCGCCAGGATCGATCGCGTCGACTCGTCCGCAAAGCCACCGGCAATCAGCAGTGCGACGTCGTCGGACAACTCCGGTCGGTTCGACTCGACCGTCCCCGCCGCACACCACTCCCTCACCCGCGTGGAGATCAGCGTTCGCCGTTCGGTCACCGACGCCACGACAAAGACGTCGTCAGTTCCGTCTGTCATCTCACGCCTCCTGGTGGTCGCCGGTTACCACTGTTCCAGAATCTGCCCGAACGCGCGTCGACCCTCCGTTACGCGACCAACACCATCTCGAACCGTGTCAGGAACTCGTCGACATCCGAGGCCGATATGGGGAGCGGTGGCCGAATCTTCAGAACGTTGCCGTGTCTGCCTGTCGCCGAGATCAACACACCGTGTGCACGCAGTCCGTTGACAATGTCGAGCGCACCGGACGGATCTGGTTCGCCCGAATCCGCATCGACCACGTCTACCCCGACGAACAACCCGGCTCCACGGATCGCACCCACGCGCGGGTCGCGATGTGCAGACGTCCGCAACCCATCGGTCAGACGAGCCCCCATCACTGCTGCATTCTCGATCAGCTCTTCTCCCCGAATCACGTCGAGCACCGCCTGCGCCGCAGCAATCGACACGGCATTCCCACCGAACGTGTTGAAGTACCGAAGCTCGCCCGCCGTCAGCTCGACCAAATTGTCACCGAGCACCACCCCGGCGAGAGGTACGCCACCGGCCATCGGTTTTCCGAGAGTGACGATATCTGCGACGACCCCATGCCTCGCAAACCCCCACATACCGGACCCCAGCCGACCGAAGCCCGGCTGCACCTCGTCCGCGATGAACAGACCACCCGCTTGGTGCACCTGATCGACAGCCGTTGAGAGGAACGAGTCGGTCAATACTCCGTCGGAAGCAAATATCGTGTCGACTAGTAGTGCGGCTACACCGATGCCGTCGCGGTTCAGTCCGTCGATGCACTCTCTGACACGGTCAGCGAACCAGGATTCTCGGTCGATGTCCGCTACGACACGAGGATCAGGCAAAGGCACGACACGGACCCATGGTTCATCGCCCGAATCAGCGGAACCCATCGACGGTGAGCACGCGGCAATGTTGATCGTGCCGCCGTGATAAGCATTTTCGGTGACAATGACACCGGTATTCCCCGTGGCTTCCCTCGCGATGCGCAGTGCAAGATCGTTTGCCTCCGATCCCGTACAGGTGAACATCACAGTGGAGAGCTGACCCGGAAACGTGGACACCAGATCTTCGGCGTACTGAACAATTTCCTCGTTCAGATATCTTGTGTGAGTGTTGAGTTCGGCGATCTGTCTACGCACGGCGTCGACGACCTTGGGGTGCGAGTGTCCCACGCTCGCGACATTGTTGTACATGTCGAGGTAGGATGTGCCGTCACGATCGTAGAGCCGAAGTCCCTGTGCTCGAACGATTTCCACCGGATTTCGATACATCAACGGCGATGCCGGGCCGAGAATATCCGCTCTACGCCTGATGAGATCTCGTGTCCGCGCGTCGAGTCCTGCAGCGTTTTCGGGCACGTAACCGTTTGCGTCGAGTGGCGAGACACGTGATGTTCTCGCATCGTGAAAGTGAGCCGTCATCAATTCCTCCGAAGTGGGTGTACGAAATAGGCTGGCCAACCGCACCGTTCACACCGAGTCGAGCCACAAGGCCCATCTCGGATCGGACATCTTCGCGCGAGCACGCATCAGTTTCCACACTCCGTACTTGTGATAGTCGAAATCCCAACCCGAATTGAGTCGATTGTTGATGCATCCCCACAGGCCCCATTTGACATCTGCCAACGCCCCGAACAAGTGAACACGCGACACGACGGACCACTCGCTGCTTCCGTAAAAGGCGTCTATCAGTTCCAACGTCCGGCGCTCGTCGAAGAACATTTCGGTGACGAAAATCGCCAGCTCATACGCTCTGTCGTTGTTGGCTGCGAATTCGTAGTCGACAAGTTTGAGCGGATGCCCTTCCGAATACAGGAAGTTTCCCGGCATCGGATCGTTATGGCACGGAACCAGATCCAGACCGGAAGCCAACAAGGCAGACTTTGCGGTGTGATACTCACGCTCGATCAGGGCGAAGTCCCGAGGAAGCATCACGTCGTGTTCGCGCGCTTGATCGAGATGCTCGTCGATCATGTCGAAAATCGTCTTCGTCAGGGACATCAGCGGGGCCGAGTGCAGTGTCCGATACAGGTCGACGATCTGCAACGCGATCTCCGGACGCTTGAGATCTCCGTTGGTGCAGCCGCGATACCCTTCCATGTACTCGATCACCTCAATTCCCGTCCGATGATCGAACAGGATCATCTCCGGAGCTATTCCCAGCGAACCCGCCAGCATCGCGGCCTCGTTCGCCGCAACGCGATCGACAAACGACTCGCTTCCGGCACCGGGAATCTTCAAGAAGTACCGGCGGTCGATGCCCTCGACAGTGATTCGCCAATTACTGTTCTGCAGGCCACCGTGCACCGACGCGTATCGGATCTCGCGTCCGCGCCAGTCGGCGATCGAAGCCAAGGCCTCTTCGACGCCCCTCTCGAAATCCGTTCGAGCAGTGCCACACACACGCTCGTCGGCCATGCAGTGCGTAAGGTCAGGTTGCTGAGTATTCTCGGTCATGGTCATCCTTGCCTCACAGATTTCGGACTCGGTCGTCGAAATGCGGATCGCGCAAACCGATTCGCGCACGTAGGAATTGCCAGTCTGCGAACTTCGAGTACTCCAATGTTCCCGGTCGAATCACATCGACAAAGGAGCCGATGAGACCCCACTTCAGCGAGTCCGCAATCCCGTAAATGCGGCTACGATCGAACAGGCTTGAATCCCATGCTCCCCAGTACATTTCGAAGACGGGGCGCGCATCGAGATCGGAAGGAGTCAACTCCGCGAGCAATACGCCGAGATCCTGCAGCGGATCCATCATCGCCGCGCAATCCCAATCGACCAATTTCAACGATGCGTCTTCTTCCACGACCATCACATTCGACACATTGCCGTCGCCGTGGCACGGAACAGCGTCGAATCCACTGCTCGCTATTCGTGATCGGGCAGGATCCAAGGCCCGAAGCATCCAGTCGAGGTCAACTGGCAGTGACGAACCGGCGTGCTGCGCGATGAGCAAGGCAGCATCGAGATCGTCGAAGACCGTTGATGTTCGCGTGAACGGAGGCAGCGCGTGGACTGCCCGTCGCAGATGCACCAGACGTTCGATCGCCTCGACGTCATCGAAAAGATCAAGAGTCGCCGTCGATGCCATCTGCCCTAGATCGTCCATCACCAGCACTCCTGTTGCGGCATTCGAGTGGCGGACTCGAGGACCGATACCCGCTAGTCCCGCTGCGACCGCAGCGCGGAATGACGCTCCGACATCGACGTACTCGAGCGAATGCTGCTGCATCACTTTAACGAAGACCCGTTCACTGCCAACCGAATTCGGCGTTGCGTCATCGACGATCCAATGATCGGAGTCCGCGCCCCACCAACTCGGGCTGGCCATGACCGGCGATCCAGCGTCCAGTCTTACTTCGGTGTCGAGAAACAGCCCACCTGCCGACAATTCCTGCTGAACAAGCTGTTTGGTGTCAGTCATCGGACACCTCCGGATACACGTAGCGTGACGTCAGGCCACGTCATGTCGAAAGGCCGCCTGTCCTCGAGCCACTTGGTGATCGCGAGAACATCAATGTCCGCAAAACGTGATCCGACGATCTGCACCCCGACTGGGCAACCGTCGACCATTCCGAAACACACCGTCGACGCCGGCTGCCCGGTCTGGTTGAACCACGCGGTGAAACTGCAATGCGCCAAGGGCCGCTCGGGGTCGAGACCGACCATATCTGCGTCAAATCCCACCACCGGAATGACCGGGCTTATCACGAAGTCGTACGGCTCGAGATGCCGTTGGAGCCGTGCCTGTGCCGTGTTCACCGCGTCCAGATCGCGTGAATAGTCGGTGGCGCTCGCGAGCGACGCCGGTTCAGCCCACTCGGACACTGCAGCAATCACTTCCGCTCTCCGTTCCTCAGGTATCGACTCCCACTCCGCCCGGGCGCGAACCTGGAACAATCGATCCAGTGGTGCATAGGGATCGGAATCGAACGGCGGGGTCACCCTCGTCACCTTTGCCCCCGCCGCAGCGAGTACCTGCGCCGCAGCATCCACCACGGCAACGACCGCGGGTTCTGCTTCGTATCCGTAGCCCATTCCTGTCATCACGCCGATTTTCAGACCTCTCACCTCTGTCTCCCAGCGGGATTCGTCGATGGACTGCGCGGGGAGTGACCAGGCGTCACGGCTGTCAGGGCGCGCGATGGCCCGGTACATGTCGACCACCTCGTCCACCGTCCTGGCCATCGGACCCGGTGAGCGCATCATCGAAGACGGTAAGTGCGGAATCCTCCCCTGCGTTGGTTTAAGTGCGACCAACCCACAGTGTCCAGCCGGCAATCGCACCGAGCCGGCGATGTCCGTGCCCACCGCGGCATATCCGATGCCCGCCGCAAGGCTCGCACCTGCTCCGGCACTGGAGCCACCGGTGTTACGTGAGAGATCCCAGGGATTGCGCACGATGCCGTACAGCGAACTGACTCCGGCGGCCATCATGCCGAAGTCCGGCATCGTCGTTTTGCCCACGATGACGGCGCCTGCCTCCTTCAATCGCGCCGCGGGCGGTGAATCACTCTCGGCATCAGGAACATCCGAGTGCGCTGCGCTCCCGTGGCGCCACGGCATACCGACTGCGTTGACGCTGTCCTTGATGGTGACGGGGACGCCGTCGAGACTGCTCAACGGGGTGCCGGTCGCCCATCGTGCCGCCGATTCTGCGGCCGCTGATCGGGCGCCGTCCACGTCGACCATCGCCATCGCATTGATCGACGGATTGACAGCGTCGATCAACGCGAGAGTTGCACTCAATGAATCCACGGGCGTGAACTCACCGGTTCGGTACCCCTCAACGAGCGACGACATGTTCTGCGGAAGTACCTTGTCCATCACGATTGCTCCTGTTCCGACGACAATCCTTCTACTACAAGCCGTTCGAGCACACCCGTCAACATGTTCAGTCCAGCCAACAGATCTTCGGGTTCGGTGTATTCGTTCTCCGCGTGCGAGATGCCGCCGACGCTCGGCACGAACAACATCACCGTCGGCACCAGGTCTTTGAGATTGATCGAATCGTGTCCTGCTCTGGTGAGCATTCTCCGAGCGCTCAGACCCAATCCGCCGGCAACCGATTCGGACAACTCGATACCGGCGAGATGGTAGGAGGTGCTGGGGCGCAGCGAACCCGATTCGATGTCGACGGAGACTTCGCCCAGCGCTTCGATATCGGCTTTCGCCTGCAGGAACAGCTCATGAGCCTTGTCGAGAGCCGCTTCCTCACTTGACCGGATGTCCACTGACATGACTACGTCGGACGCCACCACAACAGGTGAGTTCGGTTGGACGGTCAATCTACCGATCGACGTGAGAACAGCCCCCGCAGGGAACGCCGACGCCACCTCACGAACCGCGACGATCATCTGTGCTGCGCCGAGGAGCGCATCCCTACGGTCTTCGATCAACGTCGCGCCGGTGTGTGCCTGTTCGCCGCGAACTCGGACGAGATACTTGCGCACTGCCCAGTTGGCGGTGACCACGCCGATCGAGATCCCCTCCTCTTCCAGGACTCGCCCTTGCTCGATGTGGATTTCTGCGTACGCACTGCACTCCGGCGGCTCGTCCGAACCCAGGTAGCCGATATCCCTGAGTGCGCCGCGGACCGTCCGACCGTCCGAATCGACGGTGTCGAGGACCTCATCCGCCGCGAATTTCCCGGTGAAAACCCCACTGCCCATCAAGCTGGGGCTGAATCTGCATCCCTCCTCGTTGAACCAGTCGACGACCGTGAGGTTGAAGGACGGCGTGATACTTCCGGCAGCGACTCGTTCGGCGACAACGGCGCCAGCATGCGCCCCGGCAAGAACGCCGTAAGCTCCGTCGAAGCGACCTGCCTTCGGCTGACTGTCGAGGTGTGAGCCGACGAAGACGTGCGGAGCGCCTTCGATCCATTCGAGGGAGCCGAAAAGGTTGCCCACTGCGTCGACGCGGCAATGGAAACCATTCTCCGTCAACCAGATACGAAACCAGTCTCTGGTCTGCCCGTCCGCCGCGCTTCCGGCTTGACGTTCCACTCCACCTCCCTCGGTGGCGCCGAATCTCGACATCGCGTCGAAGTCTGCGAGGAAATCAGACATTCGTCACCCTCACCGAGGAATCCTCCACCTTGGAGACATGATTCGGAACAACCGAACGAGCGGCGATCTCGAACATCTCTTCCACCCGAGTTCGCTCGGCCGCCGAGGTACCGGTCAGAGCGGAGACGACCAGGAACACGATGAGATTGACGGCCATTCCGATTACACCGCCGGTCAGTGAGCCAAGTCCGGCGATGTCGTCCGGGTAGATGAAGGTCAACACCAGTGCGATGCCGAAACCCGACAGCATGCCCGAAACTGCCCCGTACTTGTTTCCACCCCGCCAGAAGATTCCGAAGAAGAGCGGAACGGCCAACTGGACTACGCCCTGGTAGGAGATTTGCGCAAGGAGCTGCAACCGAGTCATGTCGTACGTTAGGTAGGCCACCACTCCGGCCAATGCCATGAACCCAACCATGCTGACTTTTGCGACCACGGTAAGTGCCGAATCCGAAAGTTTGCGCTTGTCGGAGTTGACGAGATCGTTCGCAATTTGCAGACCGCACACCTGAACACTGCCGTCGATGTGACCCATCGACGCCGCGAACACCATTGTCACACCCAAACCGAGTAGCCAGGTTCCCCCGTACGACTCCATGATCGTGAACCATGCAGCCTGTGGGTTTGCGATAACCTCCGGCATCTGGGATGCGGCGATACCCAACAACATCAACAGCGTGTAGAACACACTCGAGATCAACACGGTACGTAAGGTCCCCGCCTTTACTGCACGGACTCCGGACGCGGTGTAGATCCGTTGGAAACTCATCGGCCAGCACAACGATCCGACTACGCCGGTGAAGATCAGGCTGAAGAGGTAGAACGGGCCGTAAGCGTCGCCGTCGCCGGGTACCCGCAGGAATTCGATCGGGACCTGTGCCAGCGCACTCATGCTGATCGGGCCGCCGGCGACGCCGGACAACAAGACCAGACATACAAGTGCTGCAATCACGTACGCGACGATCCCCTGGAACGCATCGGTCATGATCAACCCACGCATACCCATCTTCACTGTCCAGTACTGACGGATCAGGATCAGCGCCAACCCGACAAGCAGGCAGGTGGTCACCGACCATCGACCCTCACTCGCGTATTGAAACACCTCCCCCAGCGCCTGCATTCCGAGAACCACCCACGGGAAAACCGAGACGATTCCGATGAGACTGGCGATCACTTTCACCGATCGTGAATTAAACCGCAAGCCAAGAAGATCCGGCTGTGATCGAAGGTTGTATCGGGCACCCCATCGCCACGCTCGTGTAGCCATGAAGTACATCATCGCGACACCGAGACTGGAGTAGGCGAGGCCGTAGAATCCGAAAACTCCTGCACCCGCAGCCATCCCGAAGAAGGCGATGAATACCGCGCCTGGCCACCAGGAGTTCACGTAACACATGGCCACGTACCACGGGCCGTAGCTACGGCCACCGACCGAGTATTCCTCGAACGTCGGCTTCGTCTTCTGCTGAGTCGCATAGAGAATGAAGAGCACTCCGGCGTAGAACAACGCCAGCATTCCGAGCATGATTGCCATGTCATTCTCCATTCGGACCGGCCGGCGTCAGCGCCAGCTCTTCGTCGAGTTCACCGCGAAGGTCTTCGACCAGGTACAGGCCCCACAGGCCCAACCCGAGAACCAGCGCGTCGAAAATCCAGTACATGATGCTGAACGGGATTCCGAACACCAGCGTCGAAACTCCACTGCCCCAGAGGTAAAGGGGCGGAAAAAGTGCAAACAGCAGCGCAATACCGTAAACGGACCCGAAGAACACCATGATCATTCGGTGACTGAGCCCGCGGATGAATTCCTTCATCGGACCTTCCCTCAGTTGACGAGCTGGCGAATGGAGTCGTGCAGATGACCGTTCGATGCAATTCCGTTGCCACAGTCGAAGTTCCGACGACCGTCGAGACTCGAGAAGCGACCACCCGCCTCTTCGATGATCACCGGCATCGGCGCGAGGTCGTAGGCCTTGGTCGTATAGTCGACGATCGCATCGGCGTGCCCGCAGGCGACCATCGCATAGCCGTACGCGTCACCCCAGGTGCGGAGAATGACTCCTCGCGAGTTGAGATCGCGGATCGTATCCGGCTTCCAGTCCTCGAGCCACGTGGCCATCAGATACGCGCCGTCGAGATCTGTCCGGTCGGAGACAGCGGCGGGCTCGTCGTTTCTCCAGCATCCACCGCCCTTTTCTGCTGACACGAGCACGCCGGCACTGGGCAGATTGATCGCCCCGAATGTGATTTCACCGGCCTCTTCGTATGCGAGGAGGTTCGCATAGAGCGGCACCGAGTGGACAAACGACTTCGTTCCGTCGATCGGGTCGATGATCCACCGATTTCCGCTCGAACCCACAACGTCGTCGAACTCCTCGCCCATGATGCCGTCGTCGGGAAAGTTCTCGGACAAAGCGTCGCGAATCATCTGTTCGATCTCTTGATCCGCCTGGGTGACGGGCGATCCATCCGACTTCGTGTCGACCCGAAGCGTCGACTTGTCGAACCAGTGCCTGGCAAGATCTCCTGCTTCTCGAGTAATCGCCAACGCGATCTCGGCACGGGTCGAAAGCATTCGATTCACTGCTGGTGCCCTCCATTCCCTGAATAGGAGTCCGAAACCGACGATTTCGGACTCCCCAGAGATTCGGGCTAGACCATTTCTGGTTCTCTCACCAATTGTTAACGGCGTGTTACAGATCACACTTCGTGTTGTGGTGGATCGGGTGCCTCACTAGTTTTGGGGTTCAACGAACTTCCGTATTGCGAGGTCACGCCATATGTCGATGATGGAGCAGACTCGATCTGCGCTGTTACGGCTCGCTCAGGAACTCGAAGGTCGCTCCGTGGGTAAGTTCCCGCCCGAGCGCGAATTGGCAGCACGACTGGGCACATCTCGTACGACAGTACGCAGCGCACTCGACGCGCTGGAACGTGAAGGATTGGTACATCGGGTCAAGGGCCGAGCAGGCGGCGCCTTTCTCACCAGCGTTCATGCGGACGCCCCCACGCCGGAGAACGCGCGATCCCTGTGCGCCAGCCGACGACTGTCCCGAAATCTGAATACAGTCATGGGCGTACCGCAAATGCTCCAGGAACAAGGGTTCCAGGATGGCACGAGAGTGCTGTCAGCACGTCTGGAGCGGCCCAGCCCGCGAGCCGCCCAGATACTCGGAGTTTCCCCGGATCGCGATGTGATTTCCTTGTTGCGCTTACGATTTGCCGACGGTGACACGTTGTCGCTGGAACGGATGTATCTCGGCGACCCCGGATGCCGCGATCTGCTCCGAACGCACATGGATTCCGTCTACGAAGCCCTGCGTTGCAAATTCGGAATCGACATCTCGGCCACCGACGAATCCATCGAACTGGCAGAAGTCAGCTCTTCGGTGTCGACGCTTCTCGGACAACCGATGCCGGCCCCGGTGCTCAAGCTGGAACGAATCGGCTACGACCAGCATGAGCGTCCCGTCGAGTACTCGGTAGACCTGTTCCGCGCGGACCGAACACGACTGAGCGTGAGCACGCGGCCGGGACACCGTGTGTGAGCCCAGGCAGACCCTGCCCCCAAAGTCGACGTACCTCTGCCATACCGTAGGCGGGTGACCTCCCTGCGATCAGACGCGCACGCAGGTCACTCGCGCGCATCGAAGACTGATCCAGCGGTTCAACCGCTACTTCCCGACCTCGCGATCGAACAACTTCAGTCTCTGTTGCAGGTTCGTTCCTGGACTCTCGCGGAATGGTTCGCGATGGCCGACCAACGCGGATTCCTCGCGCCCGCTGTCAGCGTTCCGCTCTTCATGGAAGCCGCGCTGAAGTATCCCGAGCACCGCGAGGCGCTACTACGCCTCGCCGGTCGACGTGGGCAATATCTGGCGGAGCAGAACCCGGATTGGGCCCAGCTACGACGAATCGGATCACGCCGGGACGAGCTGTGGCTTTCGTCCGATCCGGACGACCGTACCGCCTGGTTCGATTACATACGTACGGTCGACCCGGAACTGGCGAGTGAAGAGCTCGAGATCGCCTGGAGCGAGGCGCCCACGGCAAGTCGCCTGCATTTCCTCGACCATCTCGACGTCGGACTGGGTGAACACGACTACGCACTCCTCGAGCGCGCACTCGACGATTCAGCCGTGCGGGTCCGTGAGCGCGCAATTCAACTCCTGCGGCAACTCCCCCGATCTCCGTTTGCCTCTCGCATGGTCACTCGCGCTCAGTCGTGGGTGCGGCTCGAGACGAAGCCGTTGCGACCCCGCCTGGCCGTCCGATTGCCGGGTTCACTCGACGACCTCGCATTCCGAGACGGCATCGAAGACGTCCACTACAAGAACAAAGGCATCCGGCGCTGGTGGTTACGGCAAGTTGTGACCGCTACTCCACTGGCGTTGTGGGAATCGATGGCCGGGTCGGCACGCGGCGCCCTCACCATCCCCATCGAGAAGCAGTGGCGCGACGTGATGATCGAATCATGGACTGCGGCAACCGTTCTCCAGAAGAATACAGCGTGGGCGTCGGCATTTCTGGAGCGGGACGGGCGCACGACGGACCGGAGAATCGTCGCCATCGCCGACCCGCGCGAACGCGTCGAGTACATCGTCGCCGGACACGCGGACGAGTACCTTCTGGGAGTCGACGGCAGCGCGCTACTCGACGGCATCGACCGCCCCTGGCCACTGGCCGTCGCCGAAAAACTGTTGAATGCCTTGGAAAACGAAGCGTTGGAGCATGCTGCGACGGGCGAGGACTTGGGCATCCACTCGCGCCACAGTCACTTCTCCACCCTGCGAAGTGTGCAGGCGCGCTTCCCTTTCGACGCGATTCCGCTTCTGCACGACGCGGCGTCCCGAACTGGCGACCCCGGCTGGAAACAAGCGTTCACCGACAGCGCCGTCAATATCGAGCAGCGCCGTCTCCGCTTGGATGTATTGCGCAATCACCACTGAACGGCGAAGGGGCCGCGCCCCGCGAACGGAGTGCGACCCCCTACCTGAGTCGTGAAAGGTCAGACCACGCTGACCATCTCGTGATCAGCCACACCGGCAGCCAACACCCGAAGGTGGTCTTCGGTGCTACCGAGCGTGTGCTCGATGGCGACGAGTCGGCTCACGTAATGACCCACCGGGTATTCGGCGGTCATACCGATACCACCGTGCATCTGGATTGCTTCTTGACCGATGAGCCGAGCCGAACGCCCGATCTGCAACTTCACCCGCGAAGCGATCACGGGATCGACGACGCCGTCGGCAAGGGACATCGTCGCGTAGAGACTCATACTGCGCGCCAACTCGAGCGAGACGTACAGGTCGGCAGCGCGGTGCGTCAGCGTCTGGAACTTCGCGAGCGGAACACCGAATTGCTTACGCGTCTTGAGGTATTCGGTTGTCAGTCGCAGCGCCTCTTCCATCGCTCCGACAGCCTCGGCACACAGAGCAGCCTGCTCACGGATCTGCGCTGATTGAATCAGAGCGGAAGCGTCGCCGCCCTCACCGAGCGCTTCGGCCGGAGTGTCCGTGAACTCGATCTGCGCACCGCGCAAACCGTCGTGAGTGGCGTAGGACTTGCGCACCAAACCGGAGGCATCGCTCTTGACGAGGAACAGTCCGACGCCACCGCCGGGGAGCGCAGCGCTCACGACGAGGATGTCCGCCGTCGCGCCGTGCCCGACGGGATTCTTGATCCCTGTCACGGTCCAACCGCCGTCGACCTGCGCCGCAGCTGTCGCACGTTCGGTTGCCGGCCAACGGATTCCGGGTTCTTGATCGGCGAATGCCAGGAACGTGACGCCCTCGGCAACACCGGGAAGGATCGACGACCGCTGCTCTGCGCTGCCGCCTTCGGAGATCAGTCCGCCCGGCGTCACGACCGCGTCGAGTACCGGCTCGGGAGCCAAGCGTCGACCGATCTCGGTCATGACCGCGCCGATTTCCACCGGGCCGGCGTCCATGCCGCCGTCGTCCTCGGAGAACGTCAAGCCGAGCAAACCGACCTCGGCCAACTGCTTCCAGACCTGCGGGCTCCACCCGGGATCGGAGTCGATGATCGCATTGCGCTTCTCGGCGTCGTAGCTGCGCGCGAGGAGATCCTTGGTGGTGTCGCGGAGAAGTTTTTGCTCGTCGTTGAGTTCGAAGTCCATGCCACGCCTCACAATCCGAGGATCGAGGAAGCGATGATGCTGCGCTGCACTTCGCTCGATCCGCTGTAGATGGATACCTTGCGGTAGTTCAAGTACGTCGGGGCAGTGTGCTGCGCCCAGCTCGCGGAGGCGATGTCGCTGCCCGCGTCGTACGGCAGTGAATCGGGGCCGGCCACGTCCATCAGCAGTTCGACACTCGCCTGCTGCAATTCGGAACCGCGAAGCTTCAGCAGCGACGAGGCCGGATTCGGCTGGCCGTCAGCGGAACTGGCGACCACCCGGAGCTGAGTGAGCTCGAGTGCAAGCAATTCGTTTTCGAGTTCGGCGAGGCGGGCAGCGAAGAGCGGATCTTCGAGCAGTGTTCCGTTACCGACCTTGACCTCGGCAGCGCGAGCCTTGGCCTGCGCGAGACGAACCTTCGAGAAACCGACGCGCGTGACACCAGTGCGCTCGTTGCCGAGCAGGAACTTGGCGTAACCCCAGCCCTGGTTCTCTTCACCGACCAGGTTCTCCCCCGGGACGCGGACGTCCTCGAAGAACACTTCGTTGACCTCGTAGCCGCCGTCGATCAGCTTGATGGGGCGGACCGTGACGCCAGGCGTCTTCAGGTCGACGAGGATGAACGAGATGCCCGCCTGGCGCTTGGGCGCATCGGGGTTGGTACGCACGAGGCAGAAGATCCAGTCGGCGTACTGTCCCAGCGTCGTCCACGTCTTCTGGCCGTTGATGACCCAGTCGTCTCCGTCGCGGACCGCGCGAGTCTTGAGCGAAGCGAGATCGGAGCCGGCCTCGGGTTCGGAGAATCCTTGGCACCACCAGATGTCGAGGTTCGCGGTCGCCGGAAGGAACTTCTCCTTCTGCTCCTGCGAGCCGAAGGCCGCGATGACCGGACCGACCATGTTGGCGTTGAACGCCAACGGTTCGGGGACAGACGCGAGCTGGAGTTCGTCGAGCCAGATGTTGTGCTGGACCGGGGTCCAGTCCTTGCCGCCCCACTCGACCGGCCAGTGCGGCACCGCCAGACCGTGAGCGTTGAGGATCTGCTGCGCCTCGACCATACGGTCGCGCCCCAACTCCTCGCCGTGGGCGTACGCCTCCCTGATGTCCGCGGGGATTTGCGTACGGAAGAACGTCCGCATCTCGTCGCGGAACGCTAGTTCCTCGTCGGTCAATGCCAGGTTCATCGGAATTCCTTCGCACTCGAAACCGGATTCATGTTCGGTTCGACCGTACCCCGACGACACTGGAGGCGGAACAGGTACCGCGAAAGACGGCCCCCGAACTGCGCTCCTACACGGTTTTGAGGATCAACAGGTAACCCCCACCCGCGGCGTCGATGCTCGTTTCGACGTTCAACGCGGGAGCCAGACGCGACAACCGATCGATCAGCCAGTCGGATGCTTCCTGGGCGTCGTCCTTGCCGGGGCAGCGTGCGACGGCGACGCGGCCACCCTTGCGCTCGAGTTGCTCCACGACCCCGATGATCGGAGCGGGATCGACGACGAACAGCCGATCCGGCCATTCCACAACAGGTTTGACCGCACCTTTCTTGGTGTTGCATGCGCGATGTGCCAAACGTTCGACGCCGCCTTTGGTCTTGCCACCCTTTTTTGCGGTGTTGATGCTGTCGATGCTCGGGCCACGCGGATCGTTGACGGACATGTCGGGGTCGACCGGTTCGTCGCACAGCCAGCAGCGCCAGGATTCACGTTCGCCGACTTCTTGAAGGGTGCTCATGCGGCAACGGTACCGTGCGCACTTTCGGCTGTTACCGCTACCAAAAGTGCGCACGGGGCCGAAGGCCCTACATGTCCGCTATCGCCTCCAGCGGCTTCGTCTTGGCCGCTCTGTTAGCCGGCCACAGCGCCGCCAAGACGCCGACCACACCGGAGCCGATCAGCATTCCGACTACCTGACCCCACGGGATCGTGATCTTGTCGAGGCCCTGATCCGCGAGAGTGCTCACGAACGCCCAACCGAACGCGATGCCGAGAACAACTCCGACTGCCGCGCCGTACACCGCGATGAGCACCGATTCGAGGTAGATCGTGCGTCGCATCTGTCCGCGCTGCATGCCGACGGCTCGCAGCATTCCGATTTCTCGTCGCCGCTCGACCACCGAGAGTGCCAACGTGTTGATGATGCCGAGGATCGCGATCACGACCGCGAGTGCAAGGAGACCGTAGAGGATCGCCAACAACGTGTTGATCTGCTGACCCTGAGTTCCCTTGAACTCCTCACGATCCTGCACCTGGACGACAACGTACTTCTCCGTCGCCGTTTCGAGTTCGGATCGCAGCGTCGTCAGATCCGCCCCCGGCTTCGCCTTCACCAGAACCACGAAGTCCGGCAGGCTCTCCGCCGGCATCAGCTTCCGGTACGCCTCGTCCGAGACGATCCACGAACCGATCAGCTGGTTGTCCTCGAACACTCCCGCGACAACGGTCTGGTATTCGACGCCGCCGGGGCCGGTGAGCGTCTGAGTCGAGCCGACAGCCCACCCCTTGTCGTCCGCAGTCGACTTCGAGACGAGCATGTTGTTGCCGGTCAGATCGACCGTGCCCTCGAGGATCTTGTACTCGAGCACGCCTTCGATCGGGCCGTCGAACGAAGCGCCTTGCTCGTCCTCACCGTCGACCTTCGCGCGCACTCCGTGCAAAGACGTCGCGCTCTGCACGTCGGGCACCTGCCGGACGGCGTCGGCCGCACCGCGCGGCACACCGATCGCGTTGGGACCGGTCAGGATGTAGTCGGCCGAGACACCCACGTCCACAAGAGCATTGATGCTCGCCTTGGCCGAAGATCCGAACACTCCGATGACGGTCACCAACATCAGGCCGAGAGTCAGTGCGAATGCCGTTGCGGCCGTGCGACGGGCATTGCGCACCGCGTTGGTACGAGCCAATCGCCCGATGGCACCGAACGGCTTGGCGAACACGGCACCGAGCGCACCGACGATCGGCCGCGACAGCGCCGGAGCACCGAGAAGTACCGCGATGATCAACGAGAACGCGCCGAGTCCGACGATCAGAGCGGCGCCGCCGCCGGTACCGCGAGAGCCGAACACGAGCAGTGCCACACCGATCACGCCGAGGATCGCGCCGATCAGCGTCCGCACCCGCAGCGAGTCGCCAGTGGAGGCGAACTCCTCACGCATGGCCGCTACGGGCGGGATCTTCGACGCACGCCGAGCGGGAGCGTAGGCGCTGAGCGTCGTGACGACGACGCCCACCACCAACGCGACGATGATCGTGCGCGCGCCCACCTGAAGCGGGCCTTCCGGCAGACCGACGTCGAATGTGTTGAGCAGACTGCGCAATCCGTAGGCGAGACCGATACCACCGAGCAGACCGATGATGCTGCCGATGAGCCCGACCACCAACGCCTCGGTGACCACCGAGCGACCGACCTGCGCTCGACTCGCACCGATCGCACGCAGCAGCGCCAGCTCCCGAAGACGCTGCGCCACGATCATCGAGAAGGTGTTGTAGATGATGAACGTGCCGACGAGCAGAGCAATCGCACCGAACGCCAGCAGGAAGTAGTTGATGAAGCTCAGCGCCGAGTCGACCTCGGCCTTGGTCTCCTCGCGAACCTGGTCACCGGTCTGCACCTTGAGATCGGGGAAAACCTGCTCGACGCGTTGCTGCAGTTCCGTCTGCGAGACCCCGTTGCCCGCGACGTCGATGTACTCGACATGCCGGCCGTCGGTGAAAAGTCCACGAGCCTGTTCGTCGGTGAAGAGCGCGCCGATGAATCCACCGGTGTCACTACCGGCCCCTTCGTAGATGCCGGACAACGTCACGTCGACGATTCCGCGGGCCGGAGCCAGAACCTTGGCAGTGTCCCCCACCTTCAGACCGGCTCGCTCGGCGGCGCTCGTGTTCAGCGCGACCTGACCGGTCTGCGTCGGAGGCGCGCCCTCGACGAAGGTGTCGGGTTCGGCAATCGCCTGGCCCGGAGGTAGGTAGGACTGCCCGATACTGGGCGCGCCGCCGGTCTGAACGGCACCACCGTCTGCGTTGATCAGGACGATCTGTCCGCTGACGGCCGGCGCGATCGCCCGGACGCCGTCAACCGCGGCAAGTTTGTCGACGTCCTCCACCGGAACGCCGCTGGTGTTGCGGTCTTCCATCGATACCCGAACGTCGACGCCCTGGGCAGTGTTCTCGAAGATCGAATCGAAAGTCTTCTGGAGGGTGTCGGTGAAAACGAAGGACCCCGCGACAAAAGCCGTGCCGAGCACGACGGACAGAACCGTCAGCGCAAGTCGCACCTTGTGTGCCGCCAAATTGCGCAGGGAGACCTTGCGCATCGGCGAGTTGCTTACCGAAGCCATGTGCTCAAGCCCCGGCTTCCACGTTCACGACCGCCTGCGGAGCGTCGAGACGCTTCATACGATCGAGGACCGAATCCGCCGTCGGCTCGCGCAATTCGTCGACGATCTTGCCGTCCGCGAGGAACACGACCCGATCGGCGTACGCCGCTGCCCGCGGATCGTGCGTCACGATCACCACGGTTTGGTTGAACTCGTCGACCGCTGCGCGCAGGATCGAGAGCACCTCCCCGGAGGACTTCGAATCGAGGTTTCCGGTCGGCTCGTCGCCGAAGATGATCTCCGGCTGACCCGCCAGCGCACGCGCGCACGCCACACGCTGCTGCTGACCACCCGACAACTCTCCCGGCCGGTGATCGAGGCGATCCCCGAGCCCCAGCTTGGTCAGGACGCTGTTCAGCCAGGTCTGATCCGCTTTGCGTCCTGCGATGTCGAGGGGCAACGTGATGTTCTCGAGCGCCGTCAGCGTCGGCACCAGGTTGAACGCCTGGAAGACGAATCCGATGCGATCGCGTCGTAGTTGCGTCATCTGTTTGTCGGAGAGCGTCGTGAGTTCGGTGTCGCCGATGAGGACAGAACCCGAACTGGCGGAATCCAGACCGGCGAGGCAATGCATCAGCGTCGACTTGCCGGAACCGGACGGCCCCATGATCGCCGTGAACTCACCGCGGGCAAAATCTGCGGACACCGAACTGAGGGCGTGCACCTGGGTATCTCCGGTGCCGTAGGTCTTGGACAGGCCGACTGCGCGGGCCGCGACATCCTGGGCGTGCGAACTCATGATCGCCTTTCCTGTTCACTTCGGTGCTACTTTGCGGGCGTGACGGGCGCCCGTGAAAACACGGACGCCCGCAATGGTTGGTTCCATCCTGTCGGGTGTGGGGCCCGCCCGCCATCGGGGACCACCCTGATATCCACGGCCGAGCCGATCAGGGTCTGAGAATTCACGGCCGTCCAAGGGCGTGCATTGGCGAGAAACAGCGATATGAATGGCGGGCGCGCACTAACCTTGTGACACCAATCACACGAGAGAGGCGGCCGAATGTCCGACGCCACCGCTGGAATCATTTTCGATCGGCTAGAGCACTGGGCGACGGTAAAGCCTGATCAAGCAGCGATGACCTTCCAAGGGACCGAGTACACGTGGGCCCAGTGGCGGGACCGCATCCTGCGTATCGCCGCCGCACTCGCCGAATCAGGCATCGGTGCCGGCGACACTGTCGCTTTCGTCGACAAGAATCATCTGTCCTGTCTCGAAGTCACGTACGCCGCCTCACTGCTCGGGGCCGCGAATGTCATTCCCAACTGGCGACTTTCGGGCGAAGAGCTGGATTACGTCCTCGCGGACTGTGGCGCACGCATCCTGTTCGTCGGCAGCGACCTCCTGCCCCAGGTCGTCGCCATGCGCGATCGATTGACGGCCGTCGAGTCGATCTTCGCCGTCGGCGGTGAACACGACGAATTCGAACCGTGGATCGACGAGGTCACTCCGCCGAGTTCCCGACCCGAGGTCAGCCCCGATGCCACCGCTCTGGTTCTCTACAGTTCCGGAACGACCGGTCGACCCAAAGGTGTCCAACTCACGCATCGAAACCTGTTCGCGCACAGCAACAGTGTTCTCGAAATCCTGCCGGCTCACGAGGATCATCGATTCCTGATCGCGATGCCGATGTTCCACGTCGGTGGAACGTGCTACGCCATCATGGCAATTCACGCCGGTGGACGCTGTCTCTTCACCAGAGAAGCCGACGGGCCGTCGATCTTCGCCGGTCTCGCCGCCGGAGCGAACATCGCCTTCCTCGTCCCACCGGTCATTGCCGGGGTCCTGGCCGCCGGCGAGCAGGCAGTCGCCGCCTTCAAGGCACTCAAACGCATCACCTACGGTGCTGCCCCCATGCCCCTCCCATTGTTGCGAGCAGCACTCGCAGCCTGGCCGGACACCGAATTCGTCCAGGTCTACGGCATGACCGAAATGGCAGGTGTCGTTACCGCGCTGATGCCGGACGTTCACCGCGACGAGTCGCAGGTCGAGCGCATGGCATCAGCAGGTACAGCGATCCCCGGCGTCGAGATGCGCGTGGTGGACCCCGTCACGCTCGAGGACGTGCCCACCGGTACGACCGGCGAACTGTGGTGGCGATCCGAACAGTGCACACCCGGATATCTGGACAAGCCCGAGGCGACGGCCGAAACCATCACCGCCGACGGATGGTTGCGCAGCGGCGACATGGGCCGCGCCGACTCCGGCGGCTTCGTGTTCATCGAGGACCGTCTCAAGGACATGATCATCACCGGCGGCGAGAACGTCTACTCCCCCGAGATCGAACGCGTACTGGTGGAGCATCCGGCAATCGCGGAGGTCGCGGTCATCGGCGTTCCCGACGACCGCTGGGGTGAAACCGTCAAGGCCGTCGTGGTTCTCACCGCCGATGCGCAGATCGACGAAACCGAACTGATCACCTACACACAAGAACGCCTCGCAAAGTTCAAGTGCCCGACCAGTATCGACGTCGTCGAGATCCTTCCTCGCAATCCCACCGGAAAGATCCTCAAACGCGACCTCCGCAAACCCTACTGGGAGAACCGCGAACACAAGCTGGTCTGAGAACCCGTGCTGTAATGGGGCGGTGACCTCGAGCCGCCCCACCACACCCCGACCGAACGATCCGTGCCCGTGCGGCAGCGGCAACGCGTTGGTCGAGTGCTGCGGCAAGTACCTCAGCGGGGCGGCGCATGCCCCGACCGCCGAAACCCTGATGCGTTCGCGCTACACGGCTTTCACTGTGATGGACGACGAATACCTCATGCGGACTTGGCATCCCGACAATCGCCCCACCGATCTCGATCTCGATCCCAACCAGAAATGGCTCCGGTTGGAGATCCTGGACACCGAACGAGGTGGCCTGTTCGATTCCGACGGCGTCGTTGAATTTCGCGCTCACTACGCATTCGGGCGCGAGCGGGGAATGCTCCACGAACGCAGTCGATTTGCGCGAACGGACGGCAAGTGGCTCTACGTCGACGGCGATATCGGTTAGGTAACTCCGGGCACCGCCGCCGCGGAACCCGATCACGCGAGCCCTACGATCGAGTCATGACAACGAACCGGACGAGATCATTTGCCGCTGTCGCTGCCATCGCAGTGGGCGTGAGCCTGACCGCCTGTTCGCAGGACGCGGAGACCACTCCCACGGCAGCCACCTCGGCCGTCACCTCGACTTCGAGTGCCGCAGCGTCGACCACGGAACCAGTCCCGACGGACAGCTCCGACAAGACATCGGCAGCGGGCACCGAATCCAAGCTCACCGTCGTCGACGTCCGCGTGGGCGAGCACGACGGATTCGATCGCGTCGTCTACGAGATGGGCGGCACCGGCACACCCGGATGGCGCGTCAAGTACGTCGACGCGGCCACGCAGGAAGGCAGCGGAAAGCCCGTGGACATCCAGGGCGCCGCAGTGATCCAGGTCTTGATCGACGGTTCCGCCTATCCCTTCGACAGCGGAGTCGAACAGTACTCCGGCCCCAACCCGGTTCCCGGCGTCGGCGGAGTCGTGACCGAGGTCAACGGGTCGAACGTGTTCGAAGGAGTCACGCAGTCGTTCATCGGGGTGACCGAGAAGCAGCCGTTCACGGTGACGACGCTCAGCGATCCTCCGCGAGTGGTGGTCGACGTCGCCCGCTGAGGCCGCACTTGACCTGAAGTTTGGTTTAGGTTCTACCTTCGTGTCGTACCGGCCGCGTAATCTTCGTGGCCGGCGACCGGAGGGGCGAAGTCATGAGTATGGAAGTCACCGCGTGGAACGCGATGTACAACGCGATGCACGCGCAAGAAGATCGGCGCCCGTTCTCGAAGGCGACACTGAAGCGGATCGCGACGTTCGCAGTCCCGCAGAAACGCAATCTCAGCTGGTACCTCGTGCTGAGCGTCGTCACGGCTGCGCTTGCCGTGGCAACACCCGTCCTCGCCGGGCGCGTGGTCAACGCGATAGTCGGCGGCGACGCCGTCGACGTGGTCGTCAAACTTGCCGCCCTGATCGCACTGGTCGCAATTCTCGAGGCCGCGCTGGGCCTGTTGACCCGGTGGCTCTCGGCCAGCATCGGTGAAGATCTGATCCTGCATCTGCGCACCACCGTCTTCGATCACGTCCAGAAGATGCCGATCGCGTTCTTCACCAGAACTCGAACCGGAGCACTCGTCAGCCGTCTCAACAACGACGTCATCGGCGCTCAGCGCGCCTTCAGCGACACATTGTCCGGAGTGGTCAGCAATCTGGTCACGCTGGTGATCACGCTGATCGTCATGCTCGGGATCTCGTGGCAGATCACCGTGCTCGCGTTGGTACTTCTCCCCATCTTCGTGATCCCCGCACGGCGGATGGGCGCAAAACTCGCGGCACTCAATCGTGAAGCTGCCAACCATAATTCGATGATGAGCACCCAGATGACGGAACGGTTCTCCGCTCCCGGCGCGACTCTGGTCAAGCTGTTCGGTCGCCCTTCGCAAGAGTCTGCGGAGTTCGCGGTTCGTGCCAGGCGTGTGCGCAACATCGGAGTCCGGACCGCGATGCTGCAGTCCGTCTTCGTCACAGCGCTGACGCTGGTCTCCGCGCTTGCCCTTGCCCTCGTCTACGGACTCGGCGGCTTCTACGCGCTGCGCGGTCAGTTGGACGCAGGCGCTGTCGTCGCGATGGCGCTGCTGCTCACGAGGCTGTACTCGCCGTTGACCGCACTGGCCAGCGCCCGGGTGGACATCATGAGCGCTCTGGTCAGCTTCGAGCGGGTATTCGAGATTCTCGATCTGGCACCACTCATCACCGAGAAGCCCGATGCACGCACGGTGCCGGAGGGCCCGGTATCCGTCGAGTTCAAGAACGTCACTTTTGCTTACCCCTCTGCCGACAAGGTGTCACTCGCTTCGTTGGAGGAGGTCGCGATCCTCGACACCCGCGGCGGCGAGGACGTGTTGCACGACCTCTCGTTCCGCACCGAAGCGGGACAGATGGTCGCCCTGGTCGGCACGTCCGGTGCCGGAAAGTCGACCGTGGCGCAGATGATTCCGCGCCTCTACGACATCGACTCCGGTTCGGTCGAGCTGGGCGGCGTCGACGTCCGAGACCTCAGTTCCGATTCCATCCGTGAGACCGTCGGCATGGTCACGCAGGACGGGCACCTGTTCCACGAGAGCCTTCGATCCAACCTGCTCCTCGCGCGACCGGATGCCACCGAAAAAGATCTGCGTGAGGTTCTGGAGCGAGCACGGCTCACCGACCTGGTTGCGTCGCTACCCGACGGATTGGAGACAGTGGTGGGTGAACGCGGATACCGCCTCTCGGGCGGTGAGCGTCAACGCCTGACCATCGCACGACTGCTCCTGGCCCAGCCTCGCGTCGTCATCCTGGACGAGGCCACCGCGCATCTCGACTCGACGTCGGAAGCCGCGGTTCAGGAAGCACTCGGCGAAGCACTCGCCGGGCGGACTGCTGTGGTGATCGCACACCGTTTGTCCACGATCCGGGCAGCCGACCTGATCCTTGTCGTCGAGGCAGGCCAAATCATCGAGCGCGGCAACCATGAAGAACTGCTTGCACGCGGTGGTCGCTACGCCGAGTTGTACCGCACGCAGTTCGACACCAACGCGAGGAAGAACGGCGCCCTCGAACCGACGCCGATCTGATACTGCCCGCCCCGGCCGCCTCCCCACACAAAAAAAGGCGCTGACCTCCTCACGGAGGGCAGCGCCTGTTTCAGTCTTCACGTCAAGACGTTGAAGGCTGCGCGTCAGTCGTTGTAGCGTTCGCGTCCGCCACCACGGCGGTCGTCACGTCCACCGCGATCATCGCGGCCACCACGGTCGCCACGCCCACTCGGACGTCCCTGCGGCGGGCCGAAATCAGGCTGCAGCTGGATCAGAACGCCGGAGATGCGTGTGCGACGCAGAGCTTCGAGAGTCTCGTTGGAGAGGTCGGCCGGCAGCTCGACAATGCTGTGATCCGGGCGAATGCTGATGTGCCCGAAGTCGCTTCGACGAAGCCCGCCCTCATTGGCGATTGCACCGACGATGGCACCGGGCACGACGCGATGACGCTTGCCGACTGCGATGCGGTACGCGGCCAATTCCTGACCCTCGGGTCCACGCGAGCGAGGAGCCGGGCCGTCGTCGAAACGGCGAGGGGGACGAGGTTCACGGGGCTCACGCTCACGACGCGGCGGTGCCGGCGGCTCGGGAGCGAGCAGGAATGCCTCACCGTCGCGCGACTGCAGCGCCAAGGCGGCAGCGATGTCGATGAGCGGAACGTCATGTTCCTGGTCGTAGTCCTCGATCATCTTGCGGAACATCGCGAGATTCTCCGATGCCAAGCTCTCGGTGATGGAGTCACCGAACTTGGTCACACGCTGGGCGTTGACGTCGTCAACACTGGGAAGCTGCATCTCCGCAAGCGGCTGACGCGTCGCCTTCTCGATGGACTTGAGCAGATGACGCTCACGCGGAGCGACGAACAGCAACGCGTCACCCTGACGACCGGCGCGGCCGGTACGACCGATGCGGTGAACGTACGACTCCGTGTCGTGGGGGATGTCGTAGTTGACGACGTGGGAGATTCGATCCACGTCGAGGCCTCGAGCAGCAACGTCGGTCGCGACGAGGATGTCGAGGGCGCCGTTCTTGAGCTGACCGATGGTCCGCTCACGCTGTGCCTGCACGATGTCGCCGTTGATCGCGGCAGCCGAGTGCCCGCGGGCCCGCAGCTTCTCCGCCAGGTCTTCGGTGGCCTGCTTGGTACGGACGAAGATGATCATCGCCTCGAAAGCCTCGACCTCGAGGACTCGGGTCAGTGCATCGAGCTTGCGCTGATGAGCAACCTGAATGTAGCGCTGCGTGATGTTCGAGGCGGTCGACGTCTTGGACTTGACGGTGATCTCGACCGGATTGTTCAGGTATTGCTTCGAGATCCGGCGAATCGAGCCGGGCATCGTTGCCGAGAACAGGGCAACCTGCTTGTCGCCGGGGGTGTCGCGGAGGATGCGCTCGACGTCCTCCTGGAAACCCATCTTGAGCATCTCGTCGGCCTCGTCGAGAACGAGGTACTTGAGATTGGTCAGGTCCAGGGTGCCCTTTTCGAGATGGTCGATGACACGACCCGGGGTGCCGACGACGACGTGCGCACCGCGGCGCAGGCCGGACAGCTGGACGCCGTAGCTCTGGCCACCGTAGATCGGCAGGACGTTGAGTCCGGGGATGTGGGCGGAGTACTTGCCGAATGCCTCGGCAACCTGAAGTGCCAGCTCACGCGTGGGAGCAAGCACCAGCGCCTGGGTCTGCTTGATCGACGTGTCGATCCGCGACAGAACGGGAACTGCGAAGGCTGCGGTCTTGCCGGTACCGGTCTGTGCGAGACCGACGACGTCCTTGCCTTCGAGCAGTGGCGGAATGGTGGCAGCCTGAATGGGCGAGGGCGACTCGTAGCCCACGTCTGACAGTGCCTTCAGTACCCGATCATCGATGTCGAGGTCGGCAAATGTTGGGGGTTCGGGGTCACGCTCAATATCACTCATTTGACCAGCAGTTTAGCGGATAGAGTATAGACACGACGACATACCGGGGGTGCATTTACGACAGATCCACCCTCCCAGCGGGTTTCGCCTAGCGTAGGAAGCATGACCGCAGCCACCACAGCCACCCCCTCCCAGACCGTTGTCGCGATTGCCCAATTCGCTCCGGGGACGGACAAGAAAGCCAACCTCGAATCACTGCGATCACTGGCTTCCGACGCAGCAGCACGGGGCGCGAAAGTTGTCGTGGCGCCGGAGTACTCGATGTTCACCGCACCGAAGACGGACGAGCGACTGATCGAGTCCGCGGAGGACCTGGACGGCGAATTCGGTTCGGCACTGGCGGCGGTCGCCGCGGAGTTCGGAATCTTCCTCGTGGCAGGAATGAACGAGCGAATCGACGACGTGAGCAGAATCTCCAACACCCTCGTCGCGGTGGACCCCAACGGCGAACTGGTGGCGACCTACCGCAAACTGCACCTCTACGACGCCTTCGGCTACCAGGAATCGGCCGTGATCCGCGCGGGTGACATCACCGAACCGCAGACTTTCGGGTGCGACGGCCTGACCTTCGGCCTCCAGACCTGCTACGACCTGCGCTTCCCGGAAGTCACCCGACGCATCGTCGACGTCGGCGCGGACGTCTTGCTCCTGCCCGCCCAGTGGGTGCCCGGGCCGCTCAAGGAAGATCACTGGACCACTCTCGTGCGTGCCCGGGCCATCGAGAACACGATGTACATCGCAGCGGCGGATCAGAGCGCGCGCGGCGGCGCGGGTGCCAGCATGATCGTCGACCCGATGGGCGTCGTGATGTGCTCACTGGGCGAGCAGGTCGGGGTCGCCACCGCGACTGTCACGGCCGCTCGAATCGCCGAAGTACGCGAGAAGAATCCCGCTCTCGCACTGCGGAGGTTCACAGTCTCGTCGCGGTGACGTGCAGCGAGTAGCGTCGAATTGGTCGGGGGTTCGAGCTTCTCGAGGACAAAGCAGTGGCCCAATATCGGGATCGATCTTCCGCCGGCAAATTTCTGGCCGGGCGGCTCGAGGCTCTGCGTATGGACAAGCCGGTCGTTCTCGGACTCCCGCGCGGCGGAGTACCCGTCGCAGCCGAGGTTGCTGCAGCGCTGAACGCACCCCTGGACATCGTGGTGGTGCGCAAGCTCGGCAGTCCGTACAACCCGGAACTCGCGATGGGCGCTATCGGCGAGGGCGGGGTGCGAGTCCTCAACCACGACGTCATCGCAGCGGTTCGCGTCTCGAAAAGAGAACTCGCCGCCGTCGAACACGACGAACGACTCGAGTTGGAGCGGCGAGCGCGCCTCCTGCGTGAAGGACGGACCCCGGTTTCCCTCCACGGACGCACCGCGGTGATCGTCGACGACGGAATGGCGACGGGAGCGAGTGCCGCAGTTGCCTGCCGGTGTGCGCGCACCGCGGGTGCTGCCTGCGTGATCGTCGCTGTACCCGTCGCCTCCCCCGAAGCCATGAGAGTGATCGCGTGCTCGGCCGATCGCGTCATCTGCCCCTTCGTTCCTGCCCTGTTGGGCGGCGTCGGTGCTGCATTCGAGGACTTTCATCAACTCAGCGACGACGAAGTTCTGACCTTCCTCGCCTGAGCCCTGACTCTTTCTCACCTGAGCGCAGTCCAAGAAAACTATGTGAATTTGTGATGTGTGCAACATTTCGCTCCTCGGTGCCGATAGCCCAAATGGAACAAAAAGAATCAGCTTTCTGGAGGAACCGTGACCATCTCGACCGATACCGTCGACGCCGTCGCAGCCGCGTGCCGTGACCGCCTGGGCGACCCGTCCGCATGGGTTGCGTCAGACGCTTATCGACAGAGCCTCGCCCTGTGCATCATCGAATCCGTTCAGTCCACGTCGGGCCACAGTGAAGTGACCGTCGTCGATCGCTACCTCGCCTACCGGAAAGCCCGCGAAGACAAACCCGTCACGGACGGCGCACGCGAACTCCTCCGCACGTTCGAGGAAGCCGGGAGCTCGGACCAGTGGGCGGGCAAGATCGGCTCGTACAAGCGCCGCTACACGGCGACGGGCGTCCCGATCGAAGCACGTCACATCCAACAGGTCGCCGAGAAACTCCATCACTTGCGGATCAACAGCGTCGAGGACCTGCTGTCCGCTGCTGATTCCGACAACGCTCTCGATGCGGTTCACCACGCCTGGGTCGACGCCTGTGGCGACGGTTCCGAAGTGACCTGGGCGCACCTGTTGATGCTGGCCGGAATCCCCCACACCGATCTGGGCACCGCCGCCGACACCTTCATCAGCGCAACACTCGGCACCACCGAACTGCCGGGAGACACCTCGGAGATCCTTGCAGCTACTGCAGAGCAACTCGGAGTGGATCCGGACCGATTGGACTACGCAATTCGCCGCTGGTTGTCCGTGCACGGCCGCACGCTCCAACACGTCGCCTGAGTACCTGTAAACAGCCGGTCACACTAAACTGCAGGTCAGCGCCCGACCAGTTCTACCGAATAGTAACGACAGTGCAAAATGACGACTAATGTGATGCAATGCACATCAGAAATGTCAGTAGTCACTGGAGGGGTCAATAGTGCGCGAGTTCTCAGTTCCACAGTCGTTCTCAATTCCGGAGAACGTTTCAATGGCCGACTCCGTGTTCCGTCATGCCGAAGAAGACCCCACATTCGTGCCGTTCAAGCGGCCGTCGAACGGTGGATGGGTCGACGTCACCGCAGCTGAATTCGCGAAGCAGGTCTCCGCAGTTGCCAAGGGCCTGATCGCTTCGGGTGTCGAGCTCGGCGACCGCGTCGCTATCCTGTCCGCGACTCGCTACGAGTGGGTCGTTCTCGACTACGCCATCTGGACAGCCGGCGGATGCACCGTCGCGATCTACGAGACCTCCTCCCCTGATCAGGCACAGTGGATCCTCGAGGATTCCGCGACGACGCTTCTGGTCGTCGAAACGGCCAAGCACGCGGAGACCCACAAGGAAGTCACCGACGGCGCAGAAGCCCTCCGTGAAGTCCTGGTCATCGAATCGGGTGCGATCGACGAGCTGTCCAGCCGCGGTTCCGCAATCACCGACGAAGAACTGCACACTCGTCGTCACCAGGTCACCGCAGCCTCGCCCGCGACCCTGATCTACACCTCCGGAACCACCGGACGCCCCAAGGGTGTCCAGCTGACGCACTCCAACTTCTACGCCGAGTCCAACGCCTGCCGCCTGGCGATGCCGGAGTCGATGGTCCCCGGCAAGAAGACACTGATGTTCCTGCCGCTCGCCCACGTGTTCGCGCGAGCGATCTCGTTCGGCGCTTTCGACGCCAAGGTCACCGTCGCCCACACGTCGGATCTGACGACGCTCCTCGAGCAGTTCGCCGGCTTCAAGCCCAACTTCATCCTGTCGGTGCCCCGCGTGTTCGAGAAGGTCTACAACTCGGCTCGCCAGAAAGCCGTCGACGGCGGCAAGGGCAGCATCTTCGACAAGGCTGCGGCCACGGCCATCGAGTACAGCGAATCCCTCGAAAAGGGTGGCCCCGGACTGGCACTCAAGCTCAAGCACGCGGTATTCGACAAGCTCGTCTACTCGAAGCTACGCGCAGCACTGGGCGGCGAGTGCGAGCGTGCGGTCTCCGGCGGCGCAGCCCTCGGTGCGCGCCTCGGCCACTACTTCCGCGGCGTCGGCATCCCGATCTACGAGGGCTACGGACTCACCGAGACCAGCGCCGCAATCACCGTCAACACCTCGAGCGCGCAGCGCGTCGGCACCGTCGGCAAGCCGATCAACGGCCACGCCGCCCGGATCGCCGAAGACGGCGAACTCCTCCTGCAGGGCCCGGTCGTGTTCGCCGGCTACTGGCACAACGAGAAGGCCACTGCCGAATCCATCGTCGACGGCTGGTTCCACACCGGCGACCTCGGATCGATCGACAACGAGGGTTACGTCTCGATCACCGGCCGCAAGAAGGAAATCATCGTCACCGCCGGCGGTAAGAACGTCGCACCGGCAGGCCTCGAGGATTCCCTGCGTGCGCACGCTCTGATCAGCCAGTGCCTCGTCGTCGGTGACGGTCAGCCGTTCATCGGTGCACTGATCACCCTCGATCCGGAAACACTGCCCGGTTGGGTCGAGCGCAACGGCCTGCCCGCGAACACCGCGATTGCCGATCTGGTGAAGAACGCCGATCTGATCGCCGAGATCGACTCGGCCGTTGCCGACGCCAACAAGAAGGTCTCCAACCCCGAGCAGATCAAGAAGTACACGATCCTCGAGGTCGACTTCACCCAGGAGACCGGCGAATTGACGCCGACGCTCAAGCTCAAGCGCAACATCATTCACGAAGCTCACAAGACCAAGATCAGCGACTTGTACGCCTGATTCTCGTCTTTCACGCGTCTGGCCCGGTTCGAATGCGAACCGGGCCAGACGCGTCTCAGTCTCCGGCGGAAAGAAGTTCTCTTTCGATCTCCGGAGGCAATCCGTGCACCGCACGATCCTCCCGCTGGGCCGGCAGTGTTTCCTCTTGCATCCACGCCCAGGTATCTCGCACGGTGTCTTCGACCGGGCGGCATCGCAGCCCCGCCTGCCCTGCGTGCCCTGCTTGGGCCGCCTTGGCGGTGTCGGCTTCGAGGAAGCCCGCGAACTCACCCTCCTGCGGCACCCAACACGGAAGTTGTGTCCACGGCTGCGCTCCAGCCGCCGCCAACCTGTCCTCGTCGATCCACACCAATTCCGCGCCCGAACCGGTGGCGTCCACGCACGCCTGAAGGAGCCCGGAGGTTGTGGTGTGCCCGGACGGGCTGATGACGTCATATGCCCCGCCGATCCCTGCGGACAGTCCGGACAGGACAAAGGATGCGATGTCACGGACATCGACGTATTGAAGTGGCCTGGTCGGCACCCCGGGAGCAACGACGCGGCCTCCTGCGCCGATGCGCTGCAGCCACCACGGCAATCGCCCGATGTCCTCGTGTGGTCCGAGGATCAGCCCTGCCCTCGCGAGCAGTGCATTCGGGAACAATTCCAGGACAGCGAGTTCGGCGCCGCGTTTGGCGGACGCGTAATCGCTGCCGTCGTCGGACGTCGCGGAAGCGGCAACCACAGGTGAGCTCTCGTCGACGTGCAAGCCCCACTGGTAGACGGATCCGCTGGAAATGTATGCGTACCGTTCGACGTGACCGCGCAAGACGCGTGCATTCTCACCGACCACCCGCGGGCTACCCGACCACGTGTCGACGACGAAGTCCCATCGACGGTCACCGAGCGCCTCGACCATCGCTCGCTGATCGGTGCGATCAGCGAACAGGACCTCCGCCGTAAACGGCGGTGCTCCGGTGAGCCCCCGATGGAGCACTGTCACTTCCCAGCCCCGTGCCAGAGCGTCGTCGACGAGGGCGCGGCCGAGGAACCGTGTTCCTCCGAGCATCAACAGCTTCATGACGGCCATCGTCACTCGAAAAGTGTCGTGCGGCAACACGTTCGTCTGGTAGCGCAATTTCCGATGAGTACGACAGACGAAACGCTCAGATACCTCGCCCGGGATTGAGAATGTTCTTCGGATCGAATGCGGCCTTCACTGCAAGCATCATCTCGCGTTCGGTCTGACCGACCATGTCTGCCATGTACGGCGCTTTGAGCACGCCGATACCGTGTTCACCGCTGATCGTTCCGCCCAACGCCAGCGCCCCGGCGACGATGTCGTCGAACGCTCCACGCGCACGATTCTGCGCTCCGGCTTCCGCGGCGTCGAACACGATGGTCGGGTGGAGATTTCCGTCGGCGGCATGACCGAAGGTTCCGATCGTGACACCGTGACGCTCGGCCGCCTCACGAATGCACCCCAGCATCGACGGCAACGCGGGTACGGGCACCGCGACATCGTCGAGGAGCACCGTGCCCATCGCCTCGAGAGCGGGTAATGCCATCCGGCGAGCCGCGGTGAACTCGTCACCTTCCACCGGATCGTCGGTGTGGAAAACCTCTCGCGCCCCGACGCTTTCGCACGCTGCGGCACAGTCCGCAGCTTCGGCGGCAGCTGACCTACCGTCGCACTGGATGAGCAGCATCGCCCCGGCCGACTCGTCCAGCCCCATCTTCGTCAGGCGGTTGACCGCGCCGATGGTGACGTCGTCCATCAACTCCATCTGACACGGTTCGGCCACTGCCGACACCGCGAGGACCGCATCGATCGCGGACTCCGCGGAATCGAAAAACGCAACGACGGTCGTCGCTGCAGTGGGCGCCGTTCGCAATCGCATCGTGGCTTCGACGATGACGGCCAATGTGCCCTCAGACCCCACGAGCAGATGTGTCAGGTCCAACCCCGCGACATTTTTGCGCGTCCGCGCACCGGTACGGATCAGACGCCCATCCGCCAATACCGCCGTCAAGGCCGCGACGTGATCGCCGGTCACACCGTACTTTGCGCAACAGATGCCGCCCGCATTTGTCGCCAGGTTGCCGCCGATACTCGAGATCGCCCGGCTTCCCGGATCAGGAACGTACCAAAGGCCCTGCTGTGCAGCAGCTTCGGCGAGGTCGCCGTTGATCACTCCGGGCTCCACCGTGGCGGTGCGCGCGGCGGGATCGATCTCCAGAATGCGATCCATGCCCGCGACGCTCAGAACGATGCATCCGTCGAGCGCGTTGGCGGCGCCGGCCAACCCGGTACCCGCCCCTCGCGTCACCACCGGAACGGAGAGTTCGTGGGCCACCGTCATGACGGCGACGACGTCGTCGACCGTCTGCGCCTTGACCAGCGCAGCAGGCTTTCCGGCCGCAGTGAGCAGTGATTGATCCCGGACGTACGCGCCCATTCGGTCAGGGTCGGTTGTGGCCCTGTCCCCCAACGCTTTCTGCAAGCGTTCGCCCAACAGATCGATACTCGTGGTCATTCCGTTCGTCCTTCGTAGAATCCGCGCACGTGGCGCTCGACCAAATCGGCAGCCTCGTCGGAGGCGCCGCGCTCGATGGCGTCGGCGATACCCTCGTGTTCTTTCAGCAGTGCGCCGAGTGTGGCTTCCGAGTTCTCGCGCGCGTCGAGTTCGCTCAGCAAGTAGCCGGCGATGCTGTCCCGCAGAACCGTCATGACCAACCCGAACGCCTTGTTCCCGCCCGCTCCGGCGAGCGCGACGTGAAAGTCGACGTCCGCGTCGTGGAAGGCGACCGAGTCGTCGGCAAGCGTCGCGACGCGCATCCGCTCGATCGCGTCCCTGGCCTCGCCTGGAACCCCACCGACTGTGCGCAGTGCGGCGGCTTCGAGCAGCACTCGTAGTTCGACAAGATCGCCCAGGGGAACTGCACCCACCTGCAACGCCGTACTGAGGGCGGTGGCTGCGGAATCGGCCGTATGCTCGTGCGTCACCCGAGGTCTGGCAGTCGACGTAGTGTCCGCGCCGGTCAGCAATCCCTGCGCTTGCAGGACGCGAAGTGCCTCACGGACCGTCGATCGACCCACCGAGAACGTCTGTGCAAGTTCCTGTTCGGTCGGCAATGCCTCACCGACGGGAAGCGAGCCGTCCAGAATGGCAGCGCGGATTCTTCCCGACACGGCAAGGCTGAGCGGCATGCGCGACAACGGAGTCGTATCCATGCCGCGACGCTACCACCCCTTGCCTGCTTGTCTGACAAACTGTTTAATTGGGAGGATTCGTGACCCGGACCACAACAGAGAAGGTGCAGACCATGACCGACAAGCTCGAATTGGATCCAGCAACCACCGCCGTCGTGCTCATCGAGTACCAGAACGACTTCACCACCGAAGGCGGCGTCCTCCACGAGGCCGTCACACCGGTCATGGAATCGAACGGACTCCTCGCGAACACCGCCGCACTGGTCGATGCGGCCCGCGCGGCGGGTGTCACCGTGATGCACGCACCGATCACCTTCGCCGAGGGGTACAACGAAATCACCTCGCATCCGTACGGAATCCTCAAGGGCGTCGTCGACGGCAAGGCTTTCGTGAAGGGCTCGTGGGGCGCCGCGATCGTCGACGACCTCACCCCGAAGGACGGCGACATCGTCATCGAGGGCAAGCGTGGACTCGACACATTTGCCAGCACCAACCTCGATTTCATTTTGCGCAGCAAAGGAATTCGCACGATCATTCTCGGCGGTTTCCTGACCAACTGCTGCGTCGAATCGACCATGCGCACCGGATACGAGAACGGCTACCGGGTCATCACTCTCACCGATTGTGTAGCCGGAACTTCGGTCGCCGAACACGAGAACGCGATCACCTACGACTACCCGATGTTCTCGCATCCCGTCACGTCGAAAGAGGTGCTTGACGCGCTCTCCTGAGAGGCCTATCTGGAATGCGCGAGAAGGAATTCACGGCTGACGTTGGTGACGCTGGCGTGAACCTTCTCGTGCAACAGGTCGTGACCGGCGTCCTCGAACTCGCGCATCTCGACGTTGCGCAGCGTCCGGGCCCAGTCTCGGACCGGATCGACCGGCGCGATGCGGTCGTCGGTGCCGTGGACGACCAACACCGGAATCCCGGCTTCGGAGAGTTCCCCCCAACCGTGTTGCTCGACCGCGCTGCGCGGAATGCCGCACAGCACCGCGGAGGCAAAATCGTGATCGCGATGAGCCAACATCGTCAGCGCCGTCACCGCGCCCAAGGAATGGCCCATCACCGCCTGCGGGACTTCGGGCAGTTCCGCCAGAGCGATGTCGGCCAGCGCTGCTGCATCGGCAGCAAGATCGGACAGCGGAGCGCCTACCCCCGGATCCCCCTCCGACAAGCCGTGCCCCGTGTGATCGATCGCCCACACGTCTATCCCCGACGCCGTCATAGCGCCCGCGAAGCGGTGGTACTGACCGCTGTGCTGACCGAGACCGTGCAGAAAGACCAATGACACCGTGGGCGCCACACCCCCTGCCGCCGGCCAATGCCGAAAGTGCACCTGACCGGTTCGTCCGTCGAAGAAAGGCATGATCGTCATTCTGCACTCCGCGACCGGTATCCGCGGCGCGTGGGCGATTACTGGTGGGTTGCCTTGTCGGTGAGCGATGGCACAATCGCCCTGTGTTCCTACTCGATGATCAGATCGTCTACAGCGCCAGCGACCTCTCGGCTGCGGCCTCGTGCGAGTTCGCACTGCTGCGGCAACTCGACGCCCGTACCGGTCTGATCGCGGCCGAGGCCGCCGAGGCGGATCCGATGCTCGAGCGAACGTCGAGCCTCGGCGACTCGCACGAGCGCGAACAGCTTCAGAAGTTCATCGATCAACACGGTGACGGCGTTGTCGTCATGCCGCGGCCGGAACACTCACGCGCGGGGTTGACCGCCGCCACCCTGGCCACCGTCGAGGCCGCCCGATCCGGTGCGCCCGTCATCTATCAGGGAACCTTCTTCGACGGCCGATTCCTCGGTTTCTGCGATTTCCTCGTCCGTGAGGGCGACACGTACGCCGTCTACGACAGCAAACTCTCCCGGCATGCCAAGGTGTCGGCGCTCCTCCAACTCGCCGCGTACGCAGACGCGTTGGAGCGCAATGCAATCGCCGCCTCCGATCAGGTTCATCTACTGCTCGGAGACGGCAGCACGTCGTCACACGACATCGGAGACATCGCACCGGTGTTCGCGGCGCGCAGAGCAGAACTCGAACGAGTACTCGACGAGCACCGCGCCGAGGGAAAACCAACCCAGTGGCTCGACGATCGGTACCTGCGTTGCGGCCGCTGCGACACCTGCAGCGTCGAGGTCGAAAGCCATCGGGACCTCCTGCTGGTTGCGGGTGTCCGCGGCAATCAGCGCGAACAACTGATCGTCTCGGGGATCACGACAATCGACGAACTCGCGTCGAGCACTGGCGCAGTTGAGGGAATCCGCCGGGAAACCCTCGACAAACTCCGTGCGCAGGCAGCCGTTCAACTACGCCAGGAACAATCCGGCGACGCCGAATTCGAGGTCTACGAGCCCTCGGCGCTCGGCGGTCTACCCGTCCCCGACGACGGCGACATCTTCTTCGACTTCGAGGGCGATCCACTCTGGGCCGAGGACGGATCCACCGACTGGGGGTTGGAGTACCTGTTCGGCGTGGTCGAAGGGCCGGCGGACGACTACGTGTTCAAGCCGTTCTGGGCACACGACCGCGAGGGCGAGCGCCAAGCGCTCCTCGACTTCCTCGAGTACGTCACCGCGCGCCGTGAAGCCCACCCCGGCATGCACATCTACCACTACGCCGCGTACGAGAAATCGGCGCTGTTGCGCTTGGCCGCACGTCACGGTGTCGGCGAGCAGACAGTGGACACGCTGCTCAGCGAGAACGTGCTCGTCGACCTGTATCCGATCGTCCGCGCGTGCCTGCGGATCGGACAACGCTCGTACAGCATCAAGAAACTCGAGCCGCTCTACATGGGTGAGCACGGCCGCGACGGTGACGTGACCAACGCCGCCGCCTCGGTCGTCGCTTATGCCGACTACTGCGAATTGCGCGACGGCGGACAAGCCGACCAGGCCAGGGAGCTTCTTCAGGGCATCTCCGACTACAACGAGTACGACTGCGAATCCACTCTCCGCCTGCGTGATTGGCTCGCCGAGCGCGCCGCAGAACATGGTGTCGAACTTCGTGAGCCGACCGGACAGATCAAGATTCCACTCGAAGAACTCACCGAATCGGAAATCGCACTCCGCGACTTCGCCGGCCACAAGGCCGGTTCGACACGCACCCCCGATCAGCAGGCTGCTGCTCTATTGGCCGCAGCAGTCGGTTACCACAATCGCGAACGGAAGCCGTACTGGTGGGCCCACTTCGACCGATTGGTCACACCGATCGAAGACCTCGTGGACATCCGCGACGTCATGGTGGTCGAGCAGTCCGAAATCGAAGCGGACTGGCACAAGAGCACCCCGCGGCAGAAGAAGTTTCGTCGCCACATCCAGTTGACCGGAAGTTTCGGCACCGGAACGTCTTTGAGCCCGGGCAGTGATCTTTTCGCGCTCTACGCAACCCCCTCCCCGGATGCCGTTGCAAGCGAGAACCCCACCCAGCGCGGCACCAGCAGCGTCAAGGTCACCGCCGTCGTCAAGTCCGAAGGGCTCGACGTGGTCACCGTGGAAGAACTGCTCAGCGGTGACGAATACATCGATTCCCCGGTCGCGTTGGCACCTGGTCGTCCGATTCCCACCGGACGTATGGAGAAGTCCATCGCCGCTGCCGCGTCCGGCGCCAGTGAGAGCCTGCCCGAACTGCCACACATCGCGGCAGTCGACATTCTCAGGCGCAGCACCCCGAGAACCCTCTCGGGTTCACCGCTGCCACCTGTCGGCACCGACAACAACTACGCCGACGCCATCACCGCCGCACTTCTCGACCTCGACGATTCCTACGTGGCGGTGCAAGGTCCTCCCGGTACGGGCAAAACCTACACGGGCGCTCGCGTCGTCAAGACACTGATCGAACAACACCATTGGCGAATCGGCGTGGTGGCACAATCACATTCGGTGGTCGAGAACATGCTCGGCGGCATTCTGAAGGCCGGCGTGGACCCCGCACTGGTCGCAAAGAAGGGTAGCCGCAGCAAGACCGCGGAATGGCAGGACATCGCGTCCGAGGAATACGCCGGTTTCATCGCCGAAGCGGAAGGCGTCGGCTGCGTCATCGGCGGCACTGCATGGGACTTCGCGAACACCGATCGTGTTCCCGCCGGCAGTTTGGACTTGCTCGTGGTCGACGAGGCAGGTCAATTCGCGCTGGCCAACACGATTGCCGTCGCGATCTCCGCACGAAACCTGTTGCTACTGGGCGATCCACAGCAACTGCCGCAGGTCAGCCAAGGCACGCACCCCGAACCTGTCGACGAATCGGCACTCGGTTGGCTCGCCGAGGGACACGGTGCACTGCCACCCGAACTCGGCTACTTCCTCGAGAAAACGTGGCGGATGCACCCCGATCTGTGCGCCCCCGTGTCTGCACTGTCGTACGAGGGCAAACTCCACTCCCAGGAAACTGTCAGTGCAGCAAGGAAACTCGACGGACTCGCCGCCGGAGTGCACACGGTGTACGTCGATCACCGCGGCAATTCCACGTACTCTCCGGAAGAGTCGCAGGAGATCGTTCGCCAGATCCAGGAACTTCTCGGTACACCGTGGACCGACCCCAGCGAGTTCGAGGGAACCAGGCCGCTGGAGCAGTCGGACATTCTCGTGGTCGCGGCGTACAACGCCCAGGTGGGCACCGTCGAGCGCGATCTCACCGAGGCCGGTCTCACAGAGGTCGAGGTCGGCACCGTCGACAAGTTCCAAGGACGCGAGGCCGCGGTGGCAATCGTGTCGATGGCTGCCTCCGCCGTCGAGGACGTCCCGCGAGGAATGTCGTTCCTGCTGTCGCGGAACCGCCTCAACGTTGCTGTCTCACGCGGCAAGTGGTGCGCGATCATCGTCCGATCGCACGCATTGACGCAGTACATGCCGAGCACGCCCGCGGGATTGGTGGAACTGGGCGCGTTCATGAGGCTGACAAGCTAGCCGAAGCCTGCCCTACCCGAAGCCTGCCTTACCCGAAACACTGTCCTTCACCGCGGTAGGTGGGAACCGAGGTTCGGGTGCCGTCGGCTTCGACCACGTACACGCGGTCGAAACGCTCGCACAACTCGCCGGCCTTGGCGTGCCGGAACCACACGCGGTCGCCGATCGCGATGTTTCCGGCTTCTTTTCCCGTGACCGGGGTCTGAACTTCGCCTGCCCCTTCGTTGCGGAGCAGTTTGAGACCGGCAGGCCAGATCGGCGACGGAACGCGGGTGGCTCCCGCAGGTCCCGACGCGATGTATCCGCCGCCGAACAGGGTCGTGACGGACGGAGTCGGCTTGCGCACTGCCGACAGAGCGAAGAACAGCGCAGGATCGGGCCGGAAGGCGCGGTAGCGGTCGAACAGGGTCGGTACATACAACCCGGAGCCTGCTGTTACCTCGGTCACCACAGGATCGGCCGAGCTGACCTCCAGCGACCCCGTGCCGCCGCTGTTGACGATCTCGAGTGCACCCACGGCATCGGTGACAGCCGCGACCACAGCGCCCCTTCTGGACGCCAATTCGCGCGCAGAGGCTTTCTTGACCCAACCGATCGGAGCACTGGTGTCAGGAAGGCCGGCAATCTGAGCTTCGTAGAACATCACTCCTACGACGGAGAATCCGCGTTGGCGCGCACGCGCCGCGAGTGCGGCGACCGCGGCAGGTTCGCGCAGCGGTGAGCGGCGTACGCCCAGATGGATCGGGCCGATCCGCAGTGACGCGTCGACGTCGAGACACACCCGGACAGGCGCATCCCCCGTCGACGCCGAACGAATGAGATCCAACTGTGCATCGTCGTCGATCATCAAGGTGATCGATTCGAGAGCGGTGTCGTCGGCAGCGAGATCCGCGATGGCGCCGCGATC
The DNA here is from genome assembly GCF_042670865.1 of Rhodococcus sp. NPDC057135. Lineage (NCBI taxonomy): Bacteria > Bacillati > Actinomycetota > Actinomycetes > Mycobacteriales > Nocardiaceae > Rhodococcus > Rhodococcus sp. NPDC057135. The sequence goes on along the minus strand of NZ_JBHUUU010000014.1, from coordinate 133,214 downwards.
GGCGGTCGGGTATCCCATCAGGATGTCCCGTGCGCCCAACCCGACCAGCCACAAAGCCTCGCGCAATGAGTACGCCATGATTCCGCGGAATCCGCCGGACGCGGTCAGTGTGTCGCCGAGAGTTTCAGCCAGAACCGTCCGACAACGAACCGATTTGCTCGCCACTCGCACCGGCGTTCCACCGGCGCGGCGCACCAGGTCGGCTGCATTACTGCGCAGTGTGGTCAGATCCAGAGCGGCCAGAGGCGGGTCGAGTTCTCGCGTGGCAGCAGTGAGTCGATCGAGGGTCCGGGTCACAGATGATCCAATCGTCGCGGCGTGCGACCAGTCAATCACCAATGCTGGACGTATGTCCAGGATGGCACTTCTACTGGGGCGCTATCACTGCTTTGTTGGCAATTACCTGAACCATTTCTCCGAACTCCGCAATAGTCGCGTCGGAGTCACGATCGACCAGCCAACGCAGGACGAGGCCGTCGATAAGTGCAAGGCTCAGGCGCGCAATCGAACTCAATGGCTCGGTCCACACGGTGCCGGAAATCTTGGCGCACTCCTCGAGAAACGAAACCGCAAGCTCGTCCATGATTCGGTACTGCTCGAAAGCAACAGCCCCAGCGCGTTCGGCGCCGAGATTACGACTGCGGAGAGCCTGCGCGGTGATTTCGTAGGTCAACAACTGCCTGTCCGGCGTTGCCTCGATAGTGGGCCACATTCCCGTCAACCCGATATGCAGCAATTCCTTGAGCCCCTGCACGCCACTGAGATCCGGTGCGTGTCGGACCTGCGCAAATGCGTACTGCATCGACGCACTGAGCTGCAGAATGAGCGTCTCACCCATTGCCGCGATCAGCGCTTCCTTGCTCTCGAAGCAGTAATGAACGACGCCGAGCGACACGCCGGCCTCTTCTGCCACCGCCCTTACCGTCACAGAACTGACACCGCGCTGTTCCGCAATGGACAAAGCGGACTCGACCAATTGTGTGCGGCGTTCGTCCGCCGGGAGCCTGTTCAGCATCCAATGATCGTAGAACGCAAATGACAAAATCTTCGCGCAATACTTGCCTGGACGACCGTCCAAGTACATTATTGCGTAATGGCTTCGGACACTTGGCAGAACTGGGCGGGCACTCAAAGCGCCGCGCCGCGTCGCTTTGCGACGCCGACAAATACCCGTGAACTTTCGTCGTTGGTCGCCGAGGCTGCGGCGCGTGGCCAACGTGTGAAGGCCGTCGGCGCAGGCCATTCGTTCACCGGTGTCGCGGTCACCGACGGTATCCTCGTCAGCCTGGACAACCTGAGCGGAATCGATTCGATCACGCCGACCGACGACGGCGCGCTGGTCACTGTTTTTGCAGGCACTCGCCTTCACGCCCTCAACGACGCCCTGTGGCAACGCGGATATGCGATGGCCAATCTCGGCGACATCGACGTCCAGTCACTGGCCGGCGCGACATCCACCGGCACGCACGGAACCGGCGCCCGATTCGGCGGTATCGCCACACAGATTCGCGGAATCGAGATCGTTCTCGCCGACGGATCCGTGGTTACCGCAAGTGCCGACGAAAATGTCGAATTGTTCGAAGCGGGGCGCCTCGGATTGGGTGCAATCGGCATCATTTCGAAGATCACTCTCGCCTGCGTACCGCGATTCACACTCCGCGCAATCGAGGAACCCGACACGCTGTCTCACATACTGGACACCCTCGAGAGCGATCGTCTGGGCCTGGATCACTTCGAGTTCTACTGGTTTCCGCACACCGACCGTGTGCTCACGAAGAGCAACACCCGACTCCCCGGAGATACCGAACCCGATCCGGTGGGCAAGGTCCGCGCGTTCGTCGACGACGAGCTCCTCTCGAACACACTCTTCGAAGGCGTCAATCGCGTCGCGACCCTGGCACCGGCCGCGATCCCGAGAATCAACAACGTGTCGTCTCGACTGCTCGGCGCCCGCGAGTTCACCGATCGCAGCTACCGAGTATTCGCGTCCTCGCGCCGGGTGAAGTTCAAGGAGATGGAATACGCGATTCCCCGCGAACACGTCACCGAGACGCTCCACGAAATCGATCGCTGGATGAAGAAGTCCGGAACGAACGTCGCTTTCCCCGTCGAAGTACGTTTTGCTGCCGCCGACGATCTCTGGCTTTCGACCGCTCACGGACGCGACACCGCCTACATCGCGGTCCATCAGTACCACCGCCGACCTGAAACCGAATACTTCGCCGCAGTGGAAGCCATCGCGCGCGCCGTCGACGGCCGGCCGCATTGGGGAAAAATGCACAACCGGACCGTCGACGACCTGCGTCCTACGTACGATCGACTCGACGATTTTGTCGCCGTTCGAGACAAGTACGACGCGAATCGAGTGTTCGACAACGAATACCTACGTCAGGTACTCGGCGACTGACGGTCAGTGCCGCAGCAGTTAGTGCCGCAGCAGTTAGTGCCTCAGCAGTTCCGCTTTTCGCGCGTCACTGGCGAACGAGGCTTTGATCGAGTTCCGGGCGAGGGTGTCGCGCTCGGCCTCGGTCAGCCCCAAGGCTCGGCCCAGTTCGGTGAAGTTGTCGTCGACGTATCCCCCGAAATAGGCCGGGTCGTCGGAGTTGACCGTGACGATCAAACCCATCTCGAGCATCGATCGAAGCGGATGGTCCGACAGCGAATCGAACACTCGCAGACGGACGTTCGACAACGGGCAGACCGTCAGTGGAATCTCCTCGTCGACCAGACGCTCGATGAGGGCAGGGTCCTCGAGCGCCCGGACGCCGTGGTCGATGCGCTCGGCGCCGAGAATGTCGAGCGCCTGCCAGATGTACTCGGGCGGCCCCTCCTCACCGGCGTGAGCAACGACGTGCAAGCCCTCGGCACGCGCACGGGCGAACACGTCCTCGAACAGTGAGGGCGGGTTGCCGACCTCGGCGGAGTCGAGTCCGAGTCCGACGATCGGCGCCTGCAAGCGAATGATCTCGGAGAAGATCTCTTCGGCGTCCTTGACCGGCTGATCACGGAGAATGGCGGCGATTGCCGCACTGCTGAGCCCGAACTCGCGCTCACTAGATGCCACCGCATCCATGATCCCGTCCAGGACCTCGGTCAGCGGAACACCGCGGACTACGTGCGCCTGCGGATTGAAGAAGAACTCGGCATGCGCCACTCCAGCGGCTGCGGCCCGACGGAAATACGCCCGCGTCAGGTCGGCAAAATCCTCCGCGGTACGCAGGACGGCCATGTTGGCGAAGTAGAGATCGAGGAACGACTGCAGGTCGGTGAACTCGTACCTCGACTTCAGATCGTCGATGTCCTTGTACGGCAAATCCATTCGATTGCGCTCGGCGAGCCGGTAGATCTGTTCGGGTTCCAACGAACCCTCGATGTGCATGTGCAGTTCTGCGACAGGAGTAGCCATTTCGGTTCAGCGTCCCTTCCAGACCGGGGCACGCTTCTCGGCGAACGCCGTTGCACCCTCGCGTGCATCTTCGGAGGCGAACACCGGCGCCATAACCTGCAACTGCTTCGCGAAAGCTTCGTCGTCGGACCACCCGCCGGCCTTGACGATGATCTCCTTGGTGACGGCAACCGCGAGCGGTCCGTTGCGGGTGATTCGATCTGCCAGGTCGAGTGCGCCTTCGAGCGCCTTGCCCGGCTCGGTCAACGTGTTCACGAAACCGTAGCGGTATGCCTCCTCGGCGGTGAAACTGTCACCGGTCAGGGCCAGTTCCAGTGCCTTCTGGTACGGAATCCGCTTGGGCAGGCGCAGCAATCCGCCGCCACCTGCAACCAGTCCTCGCTTGACCTCCGGGATACCGAACTTCGCTTCGGACGACGCCACCACCAGGTCGGTGGCGAGCACGAGTTCCGTGCCGCCTGCCAACGCGAAGCCCTCGACCGCCGAAATGATCGGCTTACGCGGGGGCCCTTCCGTGAATCCGAGGCCGCGTCCCGGCACGAGTACGTTCTCGCCGGCCACGAATGCCTTCAAATCCATACCGGCACAAAAGTTTCCGCCTGCACCTGTCAGCACCGCCAAGGACAGATCGTCGTCCGCATCAAGCTCTTCGACCGCAGCGGCCAACGCGTGACTGACCGCCGAGTTGATGGCGTTGCGCGCCTCGGGTCGGTTGATGGTGATGATCAGTGTCCGCCCGCGCCGCTCGGTGAGAACCTCGTCCGCCATGATGTCCCTCTCGTTTGTCGACCACACTCGCGTGACTACGCGACGTTGCGTTCGACAATACGGACGAAGCCATCGGGGTCGATCTGCGCGGTGTCGTGAGTGCAGAACCACCCCTGGGTGAATCTCGTCGAGGTCGCTTCCGGCGAATTCCAATACCGCCGCGTGACACTCGGCCCGCGGCACAGCAACTCACCGAAACCACCTGGCGCGTCCGGGCCGTACAACGCCACTTCCATTCCGCCGAAGGCGATTCCGACGCTGCCGAGGTGTGTGGGTGCCGACTCGGTCGGCAGAATGAGACCGGCCCCACAGGTTTCGGTTTTACCCCAACCGATCACATGTCGAGCGGCCGGGAACATCGTCAGCAGCTTCGCTTCTTGCTCGGCCGTGATCGGCGATCCACTGCAGTCGATCCACTGCACCGACCTCGAACCGGCACGCGCCGCCGGTCCGAGGGTGAGCAACCGTGGCTCGAGCAAGTCCTCGGGCCGCCCGGTCACGATGTCGACGGTGTGCACACTCTCGCGCCAGAAGTCGCCGGCGAGGACCACCGTTCCACCGACCACCAGCGTCGCGAGCACGTGCACGAACTGACGCACGGACTTGAAATCATTGTCCACCAGCAGATTCCGCACACCTTCGACGCCGTAGTCGCGCGAGTGCAGAATACCGACGATAGCGGAGAGCACGTTCTCGTTACTCAACTCGACGCCCAGCATCTCGCCCGAAGAATCGGCGGTGTACGCGAGGATCGCCATCTCGTCCGGGGCCGCGCCGTCGTCGATGAACGGAACACCGTGTGGGAGTTCCCCATCGAGTACCAGCACCGAGCCACTGTCCGCGATGACGAAGTCCGCTGCGTCGTCACTCAGGTGCACACCGACAGAGACCGGGACCCCTCCCGCGAGGATGACGCCGAGGCACGCCTCCATCCACCGCACCCCCGCGGCGACACGAATCGCCACACGATCGCCGATCTCGACGCCTCGCGACTTCAGTCCGCCTGCCACCCGCGACGCCTCGGCCCACAGTTCCGCGAAGGTGACCTGCTCGCCGTCGACCTCCTCGACCGCGATGCGCGAGGAGAACCGATGAACGGCAATATCGAGGAGTTCGGACAGCGACGGGTCCAGTTGGCTGTACCGAAGCACTCCGTCCCCCGCGCGAGTGACGCGGGCGTCGGCGAGGAGCAGATTCGAACACGGGTATTCCACAAGCGTCGACCGCATCGATACCTCCACGTCACTGACGAACCCACCGGCCCTTCGACTATATGACGTGGATCACAGTTCGTGGAGGTCTCTGACGATAAAGGTCGTATATCTACTTTCCGGAGTAGACGGCCTTACCCGGGCCGACGTCGAGGAAACTGCGGACGGCGCCGCGCAGGTCGTCGGTGTCGAACAGCGCGCCGGACACCCCGGGCGTCACCGAATCCGCATGAGCGATGCCGCCGGAACGCCACGCCGCCACGATCTGTTTGGTGGCGTCGTGTGCTCGCGTGGGTCCGTCCGCCAACCTGGTCGCGAGGGACCGCGCCGCACTGTCGACGTCGTCGTGAACTGCATTGACGACGCCCCAGGCGTGCAGGGTTGCGGCGTCGTACAGATCGCCGGTCATGACCAACTCCCGAGCACGTCCGGAACCGGCGCGCTCGGCCAGGCGTTGCGGTCCACCCATGGACGGCGTCAGACCGACCACAGTCTCGACCAGCCCGAACTTTGCCTTGGGCGCCGCGAGGATGATGTCGCAGGCCAAGGAGATCTCGAATGCCGCAGTCAGCGTCAACCCGTGCGACGCGTAGATCACCGGGCACGGCAATGCCTCGAGCGGATGGCAGATCTGGGCGAACAGCTCGCGCCACAATTCCGCGCCTTGCTCCGGGTTCAGTCCGTCGAAAACATGGACGTCGACGCCGGCCGAGTTGACCTTGCCCTCCGCGCGAAGGAGGACAGCCCGCGGCGGATTCTCGGTCAATGTCGCAACGTCGGCGATGACCGCGTCGAACATGGCCTGGTCGAACAGATTGAGTGGTCCGTGCGCGAACGTCAGGACAGCCACCTCGGCACCACCATCGGTGGTGAAGCGCTCGAGACGGGTGGGGTGCGATTCGGGAGCAGTCATGCCGCCACACTGCCACATGGAACCGGCCTACGATCGTCGGGTGGACGGTCTGAGAAATGCACTCGCGGACGTTGTGGGACACCGGTTCGTCGTCGACGACGCCGACGTGTTGGCTACCCGTTCCACCGACCAGACGGGGCGCTACAGCGGGCACGCCAGCGCCCTGGTCCGACCCGGAAATACCGCCGAAGTCTCGGCAGTGCTGAACGTGTGCCGCTCCCACGGTGTACCGGTCACCGTTCAGGGCGGACGAACCGGCTTGGTCGCGGGCACGGTGCCCGAGTACGACGACGTCCTGCTCTCCACCGAACGTCTCACGACGACCGGTGAAGTCGACGCGGCCGGCAGGCGGATCACCGTCGGAGCGGGAGTGACACTCGCGCAGGTACATTCCGCTGCGGCCGACGCCGGCCTGAAATTCGGCGTCGACATAGCTTCACGGGACACGGCGACCATCGGCGGCATGGTCTCCACCAATGCCGGTGGCCTGCACACGGTTCGATACGGGAACATGGCCGGACAGGTGCTCGGCCTCGAGGTGGTGATCCCCGACGGAACCACGGTGCGCCGGTCACCGAAAGTGCTGTCCGACAATTCCGGATACAACCTGCCCGCACTGTGGGTGGGCAGCGAAGGAACTCTCGGTGTGGTCACGGCAGTCGATCTGGAACTGCGCCAGGTGCCGGCTCACCGGGTCACGACACTGACCGGTTTCGACAGGCTGGAGGACGTCGTCGATGCGGGGCGAACATTGCGCACTCTCGACGGCGTCGACGCACTGGAATTGTTGGACGGCCGCGGACTCGAACTGGCCGCCCGACACGTGAACGCCGCGGTGCCGACGGGGCGGGCGTGGTACCTGCTCGCCGAGGTGTCCGGTGCCCACGATCCGCTGGAACGCCTGGGCGAAGTACTCGAACGCATCGACCCGCCGGAAACCCCGGCGGTAGCGGTCGACGATCCCGGCTCGACGCGCTTGTGGGCAGCGCGGGAGTGCTTCGCCGAAGTGGTCGGACTGTTCGGTCCCCCACTGAAATTCGACGCGGCACTGCCCCTGGACTCGCTTGCCACGTTCGCCGAGGATGCCGCGGCGGTGATCGCGAGTCGCGCCCCCGAGGCAATTCCGATCCTCTTCGGGCACGTCGCCGAGGGAAATATCCACCTCAACGTCCTGAACTGCCCGAACGCCGACACCGTGTACCGCAGCGTCCTCGAACTGGTTCGCGATCACGGCGGAAACGTCAGTTCCGAGCACGGGGTGGGCTCGCTCAAACGCAACTATCTGGACCTGGCCCTCTCCGCGGAGGACATAGCCACGATGTGGGCGATCAAGCGAGCCCTGGACCCGAGCGACTATCTCAATCGTGCAGTGATGTTTCCCGACGCGCTTCGGCACTGACGGCCATCGCGTCGTCGTGTGCATCTCCGCGCAGAGGCCGAGCGAAGCACACCGAAGCGACGAAGCCGATGAGCAGCACGCCTGCAGGTAGCCAGATCGACTCCGACATCGCCGTGCTGAACGGTTCACGAACGAACTCGGGCAGGTGACCCACTCCAGCTTCGGAACTGCCGCCGGTCAGACCCTGAGCCGCCAATCGTGCGGTGATCAGTGCGCCGATCGCGGCACTACCGAGAACCGCGCCGACCTGCCGGGTGGTGTTGTAGACGCCGGCGCCGGCGCCGGCCTGCATCGGAGGCAGGTTGTGTGTCGCGGTTGCCGCGAGCGGCGACCAGATGCATGCGTTGGCGAAGCCGATCAGACCGATCGGCAGGAGCAGTTCCCAGATCGCGACGTCGGGAGACATCACCAGAGCCAGCCAACCCAGGGCGATCGCGAACAGCAGGAAGCCGGTACCCGCGATGTAGCGCGGGTGCGTCTTGTCGACGAGCTTGCCGATGATCGGCGCAAAAATGCCGGTCAGCACGGCCATCGGAACGAGGAGGAGCGCCGACTGCGTCGGGGAGAGTCCGCGAACTGCCTGGGTGTAGAACATCAGCGGAAGGACCATCGACGTGATCGCGAAGCCCATCGCGGTGATGGCGACGTTGGCAAGCGAGAAGTTGCGGTCCTTGAAGAGTTCGAGGGGAAGCAACGGCTCGTTCTTGTTGCGCGACTGATAGAACACGAACACCGCGAGTAACAGCACGCCGGCGCCGATCAGACTCCAGACGAATCCGTTCCAGTCGTACGAACTGCCTTCCTGGATTCCGAACACGAGCAGGAACATGCCTGCGGCGCTGAGGATCACGCCGGGGATGTCGAACTTGTGCTCGCTCGTCGGCAGCGACGGAACGAGCTTCCAGGCGAGCAGGAAAGCGATGACACCAATCGGGACGTTGACGATGAAGATCCATTCCCAGCCGAGATTGTCGACCAACACACCACCGGCAAGCGGACCGACCAGCGTCGCGACGCCGGCAACGGCGCCCCACAGGCCCATTGCGGCGCCACGCTTGTTCGGCGCGAAGGTGCGCGTGATGACCGCCATGGTCTGCGGAGTCATCATCGCGGCGCCGAAGCCCTGGAAAGCCCTTGCCACGATGAGCATTTCGACGCTGCCGGACAGACCACACCACAGTGATGCGCCGGTGAACAGTACGAGGCCGATCATGTAGAGGTTCTTCGGTCCGAACCTGTCACCGAGTCGGCCGGTGACGAGCAGCGGCACCGCGTACGCCAGCAGGTACGCGCTGGTGACCCAGACGACCTTGTTGATGTCGGTGCCGAGGTCCTCCATGATCGCGGGGTTGGCGACAGCGACGATGGTGCTGTCCACCAGAATCATGAAGAACCCGATACACAGCGCCCACAGCGCGTGCCAGGGATTGACCTGCTTTTCCATCTTCAGTCCTTAGGTAGTGCGGACGAGCCCGCGGTGCCGGCCAGCCGGTCGAGAAGTTCTTGTGAGAGCCAAGGCATTTCGCCACTCTCGATATCTGTCACCAACGCGCCGATCCACTCTCTTTCGGCGATCGTGAGTGCGTGGGCGTAGTCCGCGCCCACCGTGAAGATTCGTGGTTTTTCCGCGGCCTTCACCGCTTCGTAGTCGACCTCGAATTTCGCAATCGTCTTGTCGAGGTGCGCGAGACGGATCCGAAGCATCTGACACGCAGTTGATGCGGAAAGGTTGTGCATTTCGGCGAGCGCGAGCGGCAACCGCGGATACTCCCGCACCGGAACCGCCAACATCTCACGTAGTTGGTGCTCGAGAGCATCACGGCCTCGGGCGGTGATCTCGTACGTCGTGCGCTCCGGCCGATTGCCCTCACGATCGGTCCCGATCGAAGCCAGCAATTCCTGCTTCTCCAGCCGCGAAACCGTGTGATAGAGCGATCCCGGCTTGATCTTCACCAGCTGATCGCCCCGTCGAACCGAGGCGAGTTGATACATCTCGTACGGGTGCATCGAACGCTCGGACAGCAGGCCCAGAACGGTGATTCCCAAAGGCGTCAGTGACACGTCACCCATGAGTCCCCTCCCTGACAAGCCGCAATTGACTATTTCTTGACTATTCCACGCGAAATAGTCCACATGGAATATACGACCTTCGGCCATCTCGATCAACCCGTTCGAACCGGACTAGCCTGTAGCGAGTGGACGATCATCACCTCGACATCATCCGACTCGCATGGGCGCGCGAACTGGGCCTCGGCGACTCCGCGTTGCGACCGGCACACACAGCCAGGGTGGTCGGCGACGACATCCACGTACTGGACCTGGCCGGCGGTGGCGCGATTGTCGGACCGCAGTGGTTCATCGAGCGCACGGCGGACATCTCCGTCGAAGCGCTTCTACAACCTGCACGCCTACTCGACGTCACCGGCGATCACGGCGGCCGAATCACCGGACCCGTCGACCTCGCTTTCCTCGGCGACTACACCGAGACACCACCAGAGGAACACCTGTTGATCTCCCACGAGATCGACGACGCCCTCGCGGTTGCCGCCCTGTGCCCACCCGACGACAGCACCACCGCTGATCTCGAGAACCGCACGCGGTGGTTCACCGCACTCACCGACGACAACGAGGTACTCGGATGCGCGGCGTACTCCGAATTCCAAGGTTTCGTGGCAGATCTCACGACCCTGACAGCCCCAGCGCACCGCCGGCGCGGAATCGGCTGCGGCGTAACACTTCTGGCTGCGGAGGACGCACTGGATTCGGGGTTGATCCCACAACTACGAACGAGTCGGGGCAGCGCCATCAGCGCAACGCTTCCACGTAAAGCCGAATTCGACGTTCTGGGGGCATACGCTCGAGTACACGTGCACCTGCCCAGTTGACACTCGAACGAGAGGAACCGCAGATGAGTACGGAAGATGGCGCGAGCGAACCGACATTCGTCGAAGAGGGTCGTGAATTCAAACGCGACACCAACTACATCCAGACCCGGATCACCGAGGACGGCCGCGACGGTTACCCCGTCGAACCGGGGCGATACCGGTTGATCGTGGCGCGTGCCTGCCCCTGGGCAAACCGCGCCATCATCGTCCGCCGCCTGCTCGGCCTCGAAGACGTACTGTCGATGGGCATCTGCGGCCCGGTCCACGACAAGCGAAGCTGGACTTTCGATCTCGATCCCGGCGGCGTCGATCCGGTACTGAAGATCCCGCGCCTACAGGACGCGTACTTCGCCCGAGATCCCGACTACCCCAGGGGAATCACGGTGCCCGCCATGGTGGAGATCTCCACGGGCAAGGTGGTCACCAACGACTACCCACAGATCACCCTCGATTTCTCGACGCAGTGGAAGAAGTACCACCGCGAAGGTGCACCGGATCTGTACCCGGAGCCTCTGCGAAACGAGATCGACGAAGTGGCCGAGTACGTGTTCCGCGACGTGAACAACGGCGTCTACCGATGCGGGTTCGCCGGTTCACAGCAGGCGTACGACGAGGCATACGACACGCTGTTCGCCCGGCTCGACTGGCTCACCGAACGTCTTGCGCGGCAACGCTTCCTGGTAGGCGAGAGCATCACCGAAGCTGATGTACGCCTGTTCACGACACTGGCGCGATTCGATCCCGTCTATCACGGCCATTTCAAGTGCAACAGAAGCAAACTCAGCGAGATGCCGGTGCTGTGGGACTACGCACGCGATCTGTTCCAGACCCCAGGATTCGGTGACACCATCGACTTCACGCAGATCAAAGCTCACTACTACATCGTGCATTCCGAGATCAATCCCTCCGGAATCGTGCCCAAGGGACCGGAATTGACGCACTGGCTCGAACCACACGGCCGCGAACAGTTGGGCGGCCGACCGTTCGGGGACGGCACACCGCCTCATCCGCCCATCCCGTCCGAAGTGGTTCCAGCGCAGCACTGGGCCACCAGATAGATCGCGGCGAGGCTACTCCCCTGCGTATGTCCCGAAACTCCAGTACACACCTTCTGGATCACGGCACGTGAAGCCTCGCGAACCGTAGGCTTCGTCGCGCAATCCCTGCGTGATCGTGGCTCCGGCCGCGACAGCGCGTTCGTAGAGTGCATCGGCGGCGTCTGCGTCGTCCACCACGATGTACACCGAACCGATTCCGGGTGGTAGGCCGGCGATCGCCGAATCGGTGCGCGGGGAACCCAGCATGATGCCACCACCGCCGGGCCAGTCGAGTTGGGCGTGGTCGACCACGTCACCCTCCCCGTAGACAGCCTTCTCCACGAAACCGAAGGTGCTCACCAGAAAGTGGATTGCCGAACGGGCGTCGAGGTAGCGCAGTGTCGGCCAGATGGTCGTCGAACGAGGTTCCGAAGTGGCGGTCATAACACTCGAACTCCTGCCTGGGAAAGCTCACGAAGAAAACCGAGTCTCGTACGAGCCTATGGCCCCTGCGATCACCGCCGCTACCGAAAACTTCACCTATTCTCGAGATACGGTCCACCTCGTTTCAGAGGAGGACAACTGTGGAGGGGCAGCAATGAGCAAGTCGACGAACAACGACAGCGGGCGTATCGAGAAGGTCCTCGTTTCCGTTCTCGACAACGGAAGCCGCCTGCAAGCGCCCGCCGTGGCCAAATACGTCAACCATGTCCGTAAGGCGCACCCCGACGAGTCGCCCGCTCAGATCGTCGAGCGGATGGAGAAGATGTTCATTCTCGCCGTGACCGGAAGCGGCAGTGCCGTCGGTGCCACGGCCGCGGTGCCGGGCGTCGGCACGGTCGCGTCCATCGCTGCCGTCGGTGCGGAATCCGCTTTCTTCCTCGAAGCGTCCGCGCTGCTGACGTTGGCGATTGCGTCGGTGCACGGAATCTCCGTGCAGGATCACCAGCAACGACGCGCCCTGGTCCTGGCAGTCGCCCTCGGCGAATCCGGCATGGAGATCGTCCAGAAGGCCACCGGTATCACGGCCAAGAACTGGGGAACCGCGATCACGAGCAAGATTCCCGGACCCACGATGAAGGGAATGAACAGCACCCTCGTGCGGAAGTTCGTGACCAAGTACGCCGCCAGGCGCAGCGCACTGATCCTCGGCAAACTCGTTCCCGCCGGGATCGGAGCCGTCATCGGCGGTGCGGGTAACCGGGCCATCGGCAAGGGCGTCGTCAAGAACGCGCGCGAAGCCTTCGGACCCGCGCCCGCCAGGTGGACCGATCACCTCATCGTGATGCCTGCCGACGATGCCGCCCTCCTCCCTGAAACGAAGACACGCCGGGCCATCCGCAGATAGCTGTCCGGGCCGTAGGCTCGCATCACGTATTCGCCGCCGACCCGGGAGCAGCATTGACGAACACCGCACTGGGATCCTTCTCTGCGCCCATCGAGATTCGTGGGTTGACGAAGACGTTCAAGGCGGCGCACGCGGTCAACGACCTGAGCTTCGACGTACAGGCGGGCTCGATCACCGGCTTTCTCGGCCCGAACGGTTCGGGCAAGACGACCACGTTGCGCATGCTCCTGGGCCTGGTGTCGCCGACCTCGGGATCGGCCACCGTCAACGGAGCACCGATGCGTTCGCTCCCCAACCCGGCGCGGACCGTCGGCGCCGTCCTCGACGTGGGCAGCCTCCATCCGAAACGCACTGCGCTGGCACACCTCGAGATCTACGCGGCCGCGATCGGTATGCCGACTCAACGCGCCGCGCAGGTACTCGGAATGGTCGGTCTGGGTTCGGTCGGAGCCCACAAGACCGGCACATTCTCGCTCGGGATGCGCCAACGCCTGATCCTTGCCACCGCGATGCTCGGTGATCCCGAGATCCTCGTACTCGACGAACCCGCGAACGGACTCGATCCGGAAGGCATGGCGTGGCTACGTCAGTTCCTGCAGACCTTCGCCGGTTCCGGCCGAACAGTTCTGATCTCCAGCCACGCGCTCCGTGAGGTGGAAGCAACCGTCGACAGCGTGGTCATCGTCAGCGCCGGCTCACTCGTCTACCAAGGGACCATGGACGAACTTCGCCGCTCCCAGCGCAGTCGACTGCTCGTCTCCTGCTCCAACCCCGCGCTCCTCGCCACGGCATTGGCCGCTCGCGGAATCATCGACGCCCAGATCACTCAGGACGGACGGCTCGCGGTGGGCGGCACGGACACGTCCGCGCTCCCACCGGTGGCGTCGGCGGCCGGAGTCACGATCTTCGGCGTCGCGACCGAAGGTGCAGATCTCGAGCAGCTGTTCCTGGCGATGACAACGCCGCAATATGCCGTCCCCCAGGTCGGATACCACCGCCCACCCGGCCCGGGTTCGGGACCGGGCTACTACGGCCCTGCCGCATACGGACCTTCCGGAGGACACCGATGACCACGCTCGTGCGCGCGGAGACACTCAAAGTTCTCACCCTGCGCTACTGGTGGGCACTGGCAATCGCACCGGTCGTCGTGGCTGTGCTGATTGCTGCATCCACTCGGACGTTCGTCGAAGTTGTTGCCGATTCCGCCGACACGACTTTCGACGTCAACGTTGTGTCCACCGGCGTCAGCCTGGGTGTCTCGAACACTCTTGTCCTGGTGTTCGCGGCCGTCTTCGGAGCGCTCACGGCCGGTTCCGAATTCGGCTACAAGACTCTCACCACGACGTTTCTCACCGCTCGTGGGCGCGACGGCGTTCTCGGCGCGAAGCTTGCCGTCGTCGCGGTATTCGCCGTCGGCTACGCGCTGGCGGTCGAAGTTGTCAGCATCGGTGCGATGTTGCTCTTCGGCCGGGATTTCAGCTTCACCACCGATCTTTTTGCCATCTGCGCCGCAGGCATTCTGGCGTGTGCGCTGTGGGCACTGCTGGGTGCCGGGGTGGCACTGCTCACCGGATCGTCGATGGCGGGCGCCCTTTCGGTCATTTTGTGGTTCGTCTTCGGTGAATGGATCGTCCGTGCAGTGCTGCTGGCGATGGATCTCGGCGGGATCGGCGCCGCGCTTCCCGTTTCGGCCACGATCGGCACGATCGTCAACGCGGCACCGTCGATCGACGTCGACGCCTTTGCGTCCTGGCCGAGTGGCCCGATGATGCTGGCCGCGTGGGTCGTTCTGTTCTGCGGACTCGGTTGGCTGCGAACCCGGACCCGCGACATCACCTGAAAAAGCTGTCTGGGGCCGGGTCTACCGTGGATCTCGATGAACACGATCAACACGGACAGTCCGGTAGCTGGAGACGTGGATCGAGCTCCGGGCTGGATCCGCCGCTTGACCCATGCATGCTGGTTGCACCGAAGAGTTGCCATCGGCGCGCTTCTCGTCACCGTCATCGCTTCTGCGATCGACATCTCGTTTCCGCTCCTGACCCGCTATGCACTCGACGCTGCCGGCCAGGAGAACCCCGGCAAGGTGATCGGCTTCGTCGCCTTGGCGATCGCGTTGCTCGCGATTGTCCGCTTCGCGTGCCAGTACGGCCGGCGGATGCTGGCCGGCCGACTCTCGCTCGACGTTCAACACGACTTGCGACTTGCCCTCCTCGGCTCGTTGCAACGCCTCGACGGACGGGGACAGGATCAGATCCGCACTGGCCAGGTGGTCTCGCGGTCCATCACCGATCTACAACTCGTCCAGGGTTTGCTCGCCATGGTGCCGATGTCGGCGGGTGCGCTCCTGCAATTCGTGCTCGCGATCGGCATCATGGCATGGCTCTCGCCGCTGCTGACTCTCGTCGCTGTCGCCGTCATCCCCGCCGTAGGACTCGTAGTGTTCCTGATGCGCCCGATGCTGTTCGCCGCAACGTGGTCCGCACAGCAGCGGGCAGCCGACCTCGCCCAACACGTCGAGGAAACTGTCACGGGCGTTCGCGTCGTCAAGGGATTCGGGCAGGAACAACGAGCCGTCGACCAGCTCGAAAAGCACAGTCGCACGCTCTACTCGGAGCGGCTTCGCGCCGCGTGGTTGAACGCAAGATTCGCCCCGACCATGGCCGCATTGCCCCAGCTCGGGCAGGTGGGTGTGATCGCCCTCGGTGGGTATCTCGCGCTACACGACAAGATCACTGTGGGAACGTTTCTCGCCTTCGCCACCTACATCGTGACGATGACCGGAGTCACCCGAACCCTGTCGTCGGTGATCGTCATGGCGCAGCTGGCGCGCGCCGCTGTCGAGCGTGTCTACGACGTCATCAACGCGCAGCCAGACATCGCCGATCCTGACCATCCGGTGGACCTGCCCGACGGTCCGCTCGGAGTCACCTTCGAAGACGTCGCTTTCGGGTTCGACACCGAACGCGACGTCCTGACCGGGCTGAACCTTCGCATAGAACCAGGCGAGACCGTCGCCGTCGTAGGGCCGGCTGCGTCGGGGAAGACCGCGTTGTCTTTGCTTCTCCCCCGGTTCTACGCGCCAACATCGGGTCAGGTCAGCGTCGATACCGCCGGCGAGACGTTCCCCATCGCCGAACTACGTAACGAGCAGCTTCGTGCCGCCGTCAGCCTGGTCTTCGACGAGCCTTTCCTGTTCTCCGACACCATTGCCGCCAACATCGCACTGGGCCGCGAGGACGCCTCCGGCGAGGACATCCGTGCCGCCGCGGCTTTGGCACAGGCAGACGCCTTCATCGACGCACTCCCGGACGGATACGACACCGTCGTCGGCGAGCGCGGCCTGACGCTCTCGGGCGGACAGCGTCAGCGCATCGCGCTTGCCAGAGCCCTGCTGGTCGACCCGAGGATCCTGGTCCTCGACGACGCGACCTCCGCGGTGGACGCGGCAACCGAAGCAGCGATCTTCGACGCGTTCCGAGCCAGACGGCGGCAGACCACCCTGATCCTCGCCCACCGGCGATCCACCCTGACGCTGGCGGACCGAGTCGCGGTACTCGACGGCGGACGGATCATCGACTCCGGAACCGTGGACGAACTGGAAGCACGATGTCCGCTCTTTCGGGCCCTGTTCTCCTCCGCACCGGAACTACCAGCCGAACTCGACGAGGCCGACCCCGATGCCTTCGGTCAGGACCACCGCGAGCCGACAACCGCGCAGTTGTGGCCGCAGGCACCTGAATCCGAAGCCGACAACACAACGAATGCCTCGCAGGGTGCAGGCGGTCCGATGGCCGGAGCACTCAGCGGAATCGCTGTGACGCCGTCCTTACGGGCGGCAGTCGATGCTCTTCCACCCGCTCGCGAAGATCCCGGAGTCGCACCCGAAAGTCTGCGCGAATCGAATCCGCACTTCTCACTCCGACAGATCCTGAGGCCGGTTCGCTGGGTTCTGCTGGCAGTAGTCGCATGTCTTGCCCTGGACTCCGCCGCAGCGATCGCCTTCCCCTCCCTCGTCAGATATGCGATCGACCACGGGGTCGTGACCGCGGACAGCAACACGCTCTGGATCGCGACGGCTTTCGGCGCGCTCCTGGTCGCCGCAGACTGGGTTGTCGTCGCGGTCATGACGGTGCTCACCGCCAGGGCAGGCGAACGCGTGTTGTTCGGACTCCGCGTCCGCAGCTACGCACACCTGCAGCGGCTGGGCCTCGACTACTACGAACGAGAACTGTCCGGGCGCATCATGACGCGCATGACCACCGACGTCGACGCGCTCTCGTCGTTCATCCAGACCGGCATGTCGACGGCGATCGTGAGCGTCCTGACAGTCGGCGGAATTTCGATCGCGCTCCTGGCGACCGACGTGACGCTCGGCCTGGTGGCGCTGGCCGTCATCCCACCGCTCGTGGTCGCAACCATGATCTTCCGCAAGATCTCCTCGGTGGCCTACAGCCAGTCCCGCGAGCGGATCTCGCTCGTCAACGCCGACTTTCAGGAGAACATCGCCGGCCTGCGAGCGGCGCAGGCATACCGCCGCGAGGAAGGTGCGGCGCGCCGGTTCGCAGAACGCTCCGAGAGCTACCGCCGATCGCGGATGCGGTCGCAGCGAGCCATCTCGATCTACTTCCCGTTCATCTCGTTCCTGTCCGACCTCGCGTTGGCCGCGGTCGTGTTCGTCGGCGCGCACCAGATCGCCAACGGGTCGACGTCTCCCGGCGTACTGATCGCGTTCGTGCTCTACCTCGGTCTGCTGTTCGGACCAATTCAGCAACTCTCACAAGTGTTCGACGGTTACCAACAGGCAAACGTCGGATTGCAGCGGATCGGCGACCTGCTGCGCACTCGAAGTTCGATCGAGACTGCCGACAGCGAGGATCTGATCGCGATTTCCGGAAGGCTCGACGGCGCCGTCCATCTCGACGGAGTCGGGTTCCGGTACTCGGGCGCGGACGTCGACGCGCTCTCCGACTTCGATCTGCAGATTCCGCCGGGCACGACGGTCGCTCTCGTCGGCCGAACCGGCGCCGGTAAGTCGACGGTGGTGAAGTTGCTCGCCCGCTTCTACGACCCGACGTCCGGATCCGTCGACGTGGACGGAACCGACATCCGGAAATTCCATCTCTCGCAGTACCGACGTCGCCTCGGCGTAGTACCGCAAGAAGCGCATCTGTTCACCGGAACGGTCGCCGACAACATCGCGTACGGCAGGCCTTCGGCTTCGCATGCGGAGATCGAGGAAGCGGCGCGCTCTGTCGGCGCCCTGAATTCGATAGCCGACATGCGTGGAGGCATGAATCATCCCGTCGGAGAGCGTGGCCAGGGGCTCTCGGCGGGCCAGCGTCAACTGATCGCATTGGCCCGTGCCGAACTGGTCGACCCGGACCTTCTGCTCCTCGACGAGGCGACCGCGACGCTCGATCCCGCGACCGAACGAATGGTGCTCGAAGCAAGTCGGTCGGTCACCCGGAAACGGACGTCGGTCGTCGTAGCTCACCGCCTCGCCACCGCTGCCCGAGCGGACCTCGTTGTCGTAGTTGACCGGGGACGTATCGTTGAATACGGCCCGCACGATGTTCTGCGGTATGCCGGTGGTCACTACTCGGGACTCTGGGATGCATCGCAGGCGCGTGAGGGGAATAATCTGACGTCGAGAACTGTCATCGAAGGCAACCCCGTCGCGTGACAGTCGGCTCGGATTTGTACCGCCGAGAGGGAGTGCGCGATCGCGAGATCACGGACTTCCGTGAGACAGCTCACAAATTGTGTGCCGCACAATTGCTCGTCACACGCTCGGGCTAATCTCATGTATATAGGCGCTCTGATCGGGTACCGAAATAGAAACGAGGCGAACACCTGCCGTGAGCAGCAGTTCTACATCCCAATTCGGACAGAACCAGTGGCTGGTTGACGAGATGTACCAACGCTTCCAGGACGACCCGTCGTCCGTGGATCCCAGTTGGCACGAATTCTTGACCGATTACTCGCCGGACTCGGCGAACACGGGAGGTGGAAACGGGACTGCCTCGAACGGCAACGCGGCTGCACCCGCCGCTGTTGTAGCTCCACCTGCTGCCCCCAAGGCCACGCCTCCCGCCCCCAAGACCGCACCTGCTGCGCCGCCTGCCAAGGCCGCCGCACCGGCCCCCGCGAAGACGGCAGCGCCCGCCGCCAAGGCCGCCCCTTCCAAGCCCGCAGCAGCCAAGCCCGCGGCCGCTCCTGCGAAGCCCGCCCCGGCCGGCGGAGCCGAGGAAACCAAGGTTCTCCGCGGCGCCGCAGCCGCAGTCGTCAAGAACATGTCGCTCTCGCTCGAGATCCCGACAGCAACCAGCGTGCGTGCCATCCCCGCGAAGCTGATGTTCGACAATCGCATCGTCATCAACAACCACCTCGCGCGTACTCGTGGCGGCAAGATCTCGTTCACCCACCTCCTGGGTTACGCGATCATCCAGGCAGTCAACGCGTTCCCCAACATGAACCGGCACTTCGCCGAAATCGACGGCAAGCCGAACGCGGTCACCCCCGAGCACACCAATCTCGGACTCGCGATCGACCTTCCCGGCAAGGACGGCAACCGCTCACTGGTAGTTGCCGCCATCCGGAACACCGAGTCGATGAACTTCGTCCAGTTCCACGCGGCATACGAGGACATCGTCCGCCGTGCCCGCGAAGGCAAGCTCACCGGCGAAGACTTCACCGGCGTCACCATCTCGCTGACCAACCCGGGCGGCATCGGCACGGTTCACTCCGTTCCCCGCCTTATGAAGGGCCAGGGCGCCATCATCGGCGCCGGCGCGATGGAATACCCCGCCGAGTTCCAGGGCGCCAGCGACGAGAAGCTGGCCGAGATGGGCGTCGGCAAGCTGATGACCCTCACCTCGACCTACGATCACCGCATCATCCAGGGTGCCGAGTCGGGCGATTTCCTGCGCACGATCCACAACCTGCTGATCAGCGACGAGTTCTACGACGAGATCTTCCACGCGCTCGGCAACCCGTACGAGCCGGTGCGCTGGCGCAAGGACGTGCCGCAAGGCGCAGTCGACAAGAACACCCGTGTTCTCGAACTGATCGCCGCATACCGTGACCGCGGCCACCTCATGGCCGACACGGACCCGTTGCAGTTCGTCAAGGACAAGTTCCACAGCCACCCCGACCTCGACGTCATCAGCCACGGCCTGACGCTGTGGGATCTGGACCGCGAGTTCAAGGTCGGCGGCTTCCACGGCCAAGAGAAGATGAAGCTGCGCGACGTGTTGAGCGTGCTGCGCGACGCGTACTGCCGCCACGTCGGTGTCGAGTACACGCACATCCTCGAGACGGATCAGCGTCAGTGGATCCAGGACCGTGTCGAGGGTCATCACGCCAAGCCTTCGGTCGCTCAGCAGAAGTACATCCTGAGCAAGCTCAACGCGGCCGAGGCCTTCGAGACGTTCTTGCAGACCAAGTACGTCGGCCAGAAGCGCTTCTCGCTCGAGGGCGCCGAAGCCGTCATCCCGATGATGGACGCCGTGATCGACCAGGCCGCCGAGCACCAGCTCGACGAGGTCGTCATCGGTATGCCGCACCGCGGCCGACTCAACGTGCTGGCCAACATCGTCGGCAAGCCGTACTCCAAGATCTTCACGGAGTTCGAGGGCAACATGAACCCGGCAGCCGCTCACGGCTCCGGTGACGTGAAGTACCACTTGGGTGCCAGCGGAACGTACATCCAGATGTTCGGTGACAACGACATCGCTGTCTCACTGACCGCAAACCCGTCGCACCTCGAGGCCGTCGACCCGGTTCTCGAAGGCCTGGTTCGCGCCAAGCAGGACATCCTCGACAAGGGCGAAGAAGGCTTCACCGTCCTGCCGCTCATGCTGCACGGCGACGCTGCATTCGCCGGTCAGGGTGTTGTCGCCGAGACGCTGAACCTCTCGCTGCTGCGCGGTTACCGCACCGGCGGCACCGTGCACATCGTCGTGAACAACCAGGTCGGCTTCACCACCGCACCGGAACATTCACGTTCGTCCGAGTACTGCACCGACGTCGCGAAGATGATCGCCGCACCGGTCTTCCACGTCAACGGCGACGACCCCGAGGCTTGCGTCTGGGTTGCTCAGCTGGCCGTCGACTTCCGTGAGAAGTTCGGCAAGGACGTTGTCATCGACCTCATCTGCTACCGCCGCCGCGGTCACAACGAGGGCGACGACCCGTCGATGACTCAGCCGGCCATGTACGACGTCATCGACACCAAGCGCAGCGTTCGTAAGAGCTACACCGAGTCCCTCATCGGTCGTGGTGACATCTCGCTCAAGGAAGCCGAAGACGCACTTCGCGACTACCAGGGCCAGCTCGAACGGGTCTTCAACGAGGTCCGTGAACTCGAGAAGTTCCAGCCCGAACCGTCCGAGTCGGTCGAACTCGACCAGACTCCGCCGGCCCGCCTCACGACGGCTGTCGCTCCCGAGGTTCTCGAGCGCATCGGCGACGCGTTCGTCAACGTCCCCGAGGGCTTCACCGTGCACCCGCGCGTCAAGCCGGTTGCCGAGAAGCGTCGCGAGATGGCTCGTGACGGGCATGTCGACTGGGCGTTCGCCGAGTTGCTCGCGTTCGGCTCGTTGGCCGAGCAGGGTGCTTTGATCCGCCTCGCGGGTCAGGACTCCAAGCGAGGAACGTTCACGCAGCGCCACTCGGTTCTCATCGACCGCAAGACCGGCAACGAGTACAGCCCGATCGCCAAGATCGCGGCAGACGCCGAAAACGGCGGCAAGTTCATGGTCTACGACTCCGCACTCACCGAGTACGCAGGCCTGGGCTTCGAGTACGGCTACTCGGTCGGCAACCCCGACGCCCTCGTCCTGTGGGAAGCGCAGTTCGGTGACTTCGTCAACGGCGCGCAGACCATCATCGACGAGTTCATCTCTTCGGGCGAGGCCAAGTGGGGTCAGCTCTCGGACGTCGTGCTGCTCCTGCCGCACGGTCACGAGGGTCAGGGTCCGGACCACACCTCCGGCCGTATCGAGCGTTTCCTTCAGCTGTGCGCCGAAGGCTCGATGACCGTCGCGGTTCCGTCGACTCCGGCCAGCTACTTCCACCTGCTGCGTCGCCATCACCTCGACGGCATCCGCCGTCCGTTGGTGGTCTTCACGCCCAAGTCGATGCTGCGCAACAAGGCTGCAGTCAGCAACGTCGAGGACTTCACGACGGGCAAGTTCCGTTCGGTCTTCGAGGAGCCTGCATTCGAGAGCGGCGAAAGCGCCCGCGAATCGGTCAAGCGGGTTCTGCTGGTCAGCGGCAAGCTGTACTGGGAACTCCTGGCGAAGAAGCACAAGGACGAGCGCGACGACATCGCCATCGTGCGCATGGAGCAGCTGTACCCCGTGCCGAAGCGTCGCCTCAAGGAGACCCTGGACCGTTACCCGAATGCGGATCAGTTCCGTTGGGTCCAGGAAGAGCCCGCGAACCAGGGTGCGTGGCCGTTCCTCGGACTGGCACTGCCGGATCTTCTGCCGGAGACCTTGACCGGTATCAAGCGCATCTCGCGTCGTCCGATGTCCGCTCCCTCCTCGGGATCGAGCAAGGTCCACGCGGTGGAGCAGCAGGAGATCTTGGACGAGGCGTTCCTGCCGACCAACTGACCAGTGGCGTTCCTGCCGACCAACTGAACAGTGGCAAGCCCTAGAGGCCGGGCCCCACATTCCGCAAGGAGTGTGGGGCCCGGCCTTTTTGCAGACATGTCAATTCGATTGCAGCAGACCCAGATCCGGTCCGGCATCGAAGCCGACGGCAGCCAGTGCCAACGCGGGCAACGACTGAACCGTCAGGTCGATCAGTTCCTCGCGGGTGATGGCGGGCGCGCGGAGCCAACTGATGGTGGCTTCCTCGACAAACGCGATCCAACCGCGAACGGCCAACTCCACCTGAGGCGTTCGCGTCAGGCCGATCTTCGGGAGCTGATCGAGGGTCCTCTTCGCCATGATGTCGCGGGTCTGCTCGAACACCTCACGCATCTGCGGATCCCCGCTGGCGGTCCCGCGGAGCAGTGAGACGTAGGTATTGCGGTTCTCGGTCACGTAGTCGACATACGACGCCAGCACCGAGCGGAGGGTGAGCATCGGATCGTCCGATTCGCTCGGCTCGGTGCGCTGAAGCATCTGCTCACTGCTGTGTCGGACGATGGCCAGATGGAACTCGCTTTTCGACGCGAAGTAGTGGAACAGAAGCCCACGAGATACTCCCGCCTGATCGGCGATGTCCTCGACGGAAATCTGTTCGAGCGGCCGTTCGGCCAGCATGCGTGCGCCGAGGTCGATCAGTTGAGCTCGGCGTTGCGCAGGGTCGAGTCGCGTTCGCTTTACTGCGTCCATGCCCAATAGACTACTGAATATTCGTCAATAAGCTATTGACCGTGACTCAATAAAGGCATATCGTTCCCTACATGAGTCTTCCAGTTACAGATACCTCAGCACCTGCCGCGGATACTCGCCACGTCGGCACACTGATCATCGGCAGTGGTTTCGCCGGTCTCGGTGCGGCGATCAAACTGGCACAGGCCGGCATCACCGACTACGTCGTTCTCGAGCGCGGCAACGACGTCGGCGGAACCTGGCGTGACAACAGCTACCCGGGCGCCGCGTGTGACGTGCCGTCGCATTTGTACTCGTACTCTTTTGCACTCAACCCGGAGTGGACACGCTCCTTCTCCACTCAGCCCGAGATCTACAAGTACATCCAGTCGGTGGCCAACCGCCACAAGGTGCTCGACAAGCACATCTTCGGCTGCGACGTACTCTCCGCCCGTTGGGACGAGGCATCCGCTCGGTGGCACATCAGCACCAACAAGGGCGAATTTGTCGCAAAGATCGTCGTCTCGGCCGTCGGCGCACTGTGTGAGCCTTCACTTCCGGACATCAAGGGCATCGACGGCTTCAAGGGCGAGATCTTCCACTCCTCGCGTTGGAACCATGACGCCGATCTGACCGGCAAGCGCGTGGCCGTCATCGGAACCGGCGCCTCCGCCATCCAGATCGTGCCCGCCATCGGCAAAAAGGTCGCACATCTCGACGTGTACCAGCGCACCGCGCCGTGGATCCTGCCCCGTGCAGACCGCGAGTACACCAAGATCGAGCACCTCGCGTTCAAGTACCTTCCCGGCTTCCAGAAGCTGTGCCGTACCGGCATCTACTGGATGCGCGAGACGCAGGTCGTCGGCCTGGCCAAGGCGCCGGTGTTCATGAAGCCGCTGCAGTTCGCCGCCGAGCGTCACCTGAAAGCTCAGATCAAGGACAAGGACCTCCGTAAGAAGGTCATGCCCAACTTCCAGATCGGCTGCAAGCGCATGCTGATCTCGAACAACTACTTCCCCACCCTCGCCCAGGACAATGTCGATCTGGTGACCGAAGGCATCGAGGAGGTCACCGCCAACGGGATCGTCTCGAAGACCGGCACCACGCGTGAGATCGATGCAATCGTCGTGGCGACCGGTTTCCACGTCACCGACTCCCCCACCTTCGCGGGAATCTTCGGCAAGGACGGGCGTTCGCTCGCCGAGGTCTTCGAAAAGACCGGCATGCAGGGATACAAGGGCGCGGCAGTTGCCAACTTCCCCAACATGTTCTTCCTCGTCGGACCCAACACCGGCCTCGGACATTCGTCGATGGTCTTCATGATCGAGTCGCAGATCAACTACTTGGTCGACGCGATCGCCACCATCGACAAGTACGACATCGGCACCATCGAGGTGCGCAAGGACAAGCAGGACAAGTACAACAAGGACCTGCAGGCAGCTATGTCCAAGAGCGTGTGGAACAACGGCGGTTGCGCCAGCTGGTACATGGACAAGCACGGAAACAACACCACCCTGTGGCCGGGCTTCACCTTCCAGTTCCGCAATGCCACCAAGCATTTCGACCTCGCGGCATACCGCAGCGTCGCCACGTCGGATCTCGGCGCCGTCGGCACCGCGACCACTTCACAGATCGACCTCGACGACGAGAAGGCAGTAGCACAATGAGTGATTTTGCAGGCAAGGTCGTAGTCATCACCGGAGCGGGATCGGGCATCGGTCGCGCACTCGCCCTGAACCTGGCCGGCCAGGGCGCCAAGTTGGCGATCTCCGACGTGGACACCGTGGGTCTGGCCGAGACGAAGCGTCTGGTGGAGGCCATCGGCGCCGAGGTGAAGTCGGACCATCTCGACGTCACCCAGCGCGAAGCGGTTCTCGAGTACGCCGACGCGGTTGTCGCCCATTTCGGCAAGGTCAACCAGATCTACAACAACGCCGGAATCGCGTACCACGGCACCTTCGAGAAGTCCGAGTTCAAGGACTTCGAGCGCGTCATGGACGTCGACTTCTGGGGAGTTGTCAACGGCACCAAGGCATTCCTCCCCCACGTCATCGCCTCCGGCGACGGGCACATCGTGAACGTGTCGAGCCTCTTCGGTCTGCTGTCGATGCCGGGTCAGAGCGCATACAACTCGGCCAAGTTCGCCGTTCGCGGTTTCACCGAGTCGCTCCGACAGGAAATGCTGATCGCCAAGCACCCGGTGAAGGTGACCTGCGTGCACCCGGGCGGAATCAAGACCGCCATCGCGCGCAACGCCACCGCAGGCCCGGGCGAAGATCTTGCGGTCTTCTCCGAGTTCTTCGACCGCAAGCTCGCGCGCACCACTCCGGAAGATGCCGCCAAGACGATCGTCAACGGTGTTCGCAAGAGCAAGCCGCGCGTTCTCATCGGCATGGACGCAATCGCACTCGACGCCTGGGTTCGCCTCGTAGGATCGGGCTACCAGCGCATCGTCTCGATCGTCGCCGGTCGAATGATGCCCAAGTCCAGCTGAGATTTTTCAGAGTCAGGAGCCCTGCCGGTGAGCACGTTCACCCTTCCGCTGCCCGTGGTCGCATTCTTGTTGAAGCCGTACTTCCGTCTGGCTTTCAACTCGCGACTGCCGTACCGGATTCAACGTCTGTTGCTCGAGGCCGGGGCACCACTACAGCAGGTTCCAGCGGGCGCCGTCGTGCGCCCGCTGGAGCTCGGCTGCCGACCGGCGGAGAAGATCACCGTCGGCGCAACCGAGCGCCCCACCGCAGTTCTGTACCTGCACGGCGGTGCGTACACGCTTGGCTCGCTGGCCACCCACCGTTCTCTCGCAGCGCATCTCGCGCGTGAATCGTCCAGTGCCGTCTTCACCTTGGACTACCGTCTCGCACCGGAGAACCCGTATCCCGCTGCTCTCGACGACGCGGTCTCCGCCTTCATGCAGTTGGTGACCGAGTTCGACTATTCCGAAGACCGCGTTGCCATCGCGGGCGATTCGGCCGGTGGCGGTTTGGCCGCCGCGACCGCTCTGCGTCTGATCGAACGTCACGGTGTAACCCCGGGTGCGCTTGCACTGATCTCACCGTGGGTCGATCCCGGCGATCGGGGTGCCACCAAGAAGGCCGACCTGGTGGTCAACACGGCCTGGTCCTTCGATGCCGCCGACGCTTACCTTGCCGGCGGCGATCGCAAAGATCCGGGCTACGCACCGATGCACGGCAAGCTCGACGGGTTGCCGCCCACCAGGATTCACGTCGGTTCCGAAGAAGTTCTCTATCCGCAGATCATGACGTTCACCGACAAGCTCTCCGCTGCCGGCGTCGATGTGTCCCTGGTCGAGTACGCAAGACTGTGGCACGTGGCCCACGCACAGGCGTCACTGGTCAAGGAAGCAGCAGACGCCGTCGCCGACCTGGGCCGCTTCATCGCATCGAAACTGATTCGTGCCAAGGATGATTCGAGTTCAGCGGTGGGATCGAACAGTCACTGACGGGTGTCCCACCAGGTGCGGGCAACTTCCGAGGCTGACGCCTTGCCGGTCCGCACCTGATCGATCATCGCAGCGAGGTCGGTGGTGGACAGCTCACCGGCAACGACGCTGAGTGCCTTGATCGCCGAATCCCCGAGTGCGCCCGTTCGAAAGAGCGGAACGACATTCTGTGCGGCCAGAACGTGATTCGAATCAGCGAGCACCGTGACGGCATCGGACTGCGCCAGCGCTGACAGCGTCGTGGTTCCGAATACTTGCGCACCGGGTACGTCCGCCGGCGTTGCCTGATCGACGCCGGCGAAGACACACTCGGCACCCTCGGCCAACTGCTCCACCGCCCCGTCCTCGACGAATCTCGCAGAGACGAGGGGCGTCGCCGCGGCGCACGAAGGGGCAAAGGCTTCTATTGTCTTCGCTCCCAACGACTGTGCGTATGCGGTGTCGAGCGCAACGACCGCGCGGTCTTCGGCCATCGCGTAGTCGGAGACCGAAAGACCCTCAGGCAGAGAGCGACTCAAGGCTTCGAAGACGTCGTCCGCCTTGCGCGCCGGGGCGGACGGGTCGTAGTGATCGAGCAGCGCGCCGGTGAACTCGGGCACCAACGTGACCCGCGCCGCGTCCAGAGCCTCGAGGGATTGGTTCCGGCCCCCACCCAGCGATTCGACGCGAGCCGACAGGCCGGAGGAGGAGAGCACCGTCGAATACACCTCGGCCAACACCGAACTCTCCACCGATGCGTCAGCGGCCACCACGATCTGGTCACGAGACTCCGCTTCGGCACCCTCTACCACCGAATCACCGTTTGCGCATCCGCTGAGAATCGGCAGGACCATCAGTGCTGCAACAACAGTCGAATACTTCGTGCGCGTGCTCATCACCGAAATCCTCACATCCAATCCCATGGATCGAAAACCGTGCCATGTCGGTACCTATCGTTACACTTGTCGGGCGATGCGCGGTAACCAGTCCTGACGCAGCCACTCGGTGGCGGCGCCGTCGAAGCCACTCGGGTGGCTTCGCCACAAGGGATGGTTACCGACGCCCGAAACACGGGACGCCCGAAAACCGGAAGGACGCTCATGCGCACCTCACGATTTCGTTCCAACCGTTGGCTCGTAGCCGCGGCAACTGTCGTCTCTCTCACTGCGCTCACAGCGTGCGGTAGCAGCGACGGTGACTCCAACAGCGATCCCAACGCGGTCGTCGTCGGCTCCGCCAACTTCACCGAATCCGAGACGATCGCCAACATCTACGCCGAAGCACTGCGTGTCAACGGGTTCGATGTATCCACGTCGTTCAACGTCGGCAGCCGTGAGGCGTACATTCCGGCGCTCAAGGACGGGTCCATCAGCGTCATTCCGGATTACACGGGAAACCTCCTGCAGTACTTGGATCCCGACAGCACAGCCACCAGCTCCGCTGACGTCCTCGCGGCCCTTCCCGCAGCTCTCGGGTCGGAATTGGCGATTGCGACGCCCGCGTCCGCCGAGGACAAGGACGCCGTCGTCGTCACCAAGGAAACCGCGGACAAGTGGAACCTGAAGACGATCGCCGATCTGGCTCCGCATTCCGCCGAGGTCAAGTTCGGTGCTCCGGCCGAGTTCCAGGAACGCCCAGCCGGATTGCCCGGTTTGAAGTCCAACTACGGCCTCGACATCTCGGCTGCCAACTTCGTTCCGATCGCCGACGGCGGTGGACCGGCAACCGTGAAGGCTCTCTCGTCCGGTGACATCACCGCGGCAAACATCTTCACGACGTCGGCCTCCATCCCGGAAAACAACTTCGTGGTTCTCGAAGACCCGAAGAACAATTTCCCGGCTCAGAACGTGGTGCCGGTGCTGCGTGCGTCGAAGTCTTCCGACAAGTTGAAGACGGTCCTCGATGCGGTGTCCGCCAAGCTCACCACCGAAGAATTGTTGGCACTCAACGTCCAGGTGTCCGGCGACACCAAGACGGAGCCGGCAGCGGCGGCCAAGGCGTGGGTGACGGCGCAGGGCCTCGACAAGCCGGTCTCGTAGTCACGTGATCACCTTCGAGGGCGTCACCAAGCAGTATCCGGACGGCACCACCGCCGTCGACCGTCTCGATCTCACCATCGAGGCCGAGTCGTTCACGGTGTTCGTGGGGCCGTCCGGGTGCGGCAAGACGACGTCGATGCGCATGATCAACCGGATGATCACACCGACGTCGGGCAAGATCTTCGTCGACGGTCGTGACATCGCCCAGACCGACGCGGTGAAACTGCGCCTCGGCATCGGGTACGTCATTCAGAATGCCGGCTTGCTCCCCCACCGCACCGTGATCGACAACGTCGCAACGGTTCCGGTGCTGCGCGGTGAGTCCCGCCGCGCCGCCCGTAAAGCCGCGTTGGGTGTGCTCGAACGAGTCGGTCTGGACATCTCACTTGCCACTCGCTACCCCGGGCAACTCTCGGGTGGGCAGCAGCAACGTGTGGGAGTTGCCCGTGCTTTGGCAGCCGATCCGCCGATCCTGTTGATGGACGAGCCCTTCAGTGCCGTCGATCCCGTGGTGCGTGAGGATTTGCAGACCGAAATGCTGCGTCTGCAAAGCGAACTGAAGAAGACGATCGTCTTTGTCACCCACGACATCGACGAAGCAGTCAAACTCGGCGATCATATTGCCGTCTTCGGTCCCGGTGGGCGTCTTCAGCAGGTGGCGGCGCCTCGCGACGTGTTGGCCGCTCCGGCAACAGATTTTGTCGCCGGATTCGTCGGACGCGACCGCGGCTATCGGGGATTGTCGTTCCGCGCTGCCGACGAGGTTCCTCTTCACCCGGTCCGTACGGCCGTCGAGAACGAATTGAAGGCTCTGCGTCTCGAATTGGGCGAATGGGTTCTCGTGGTCACGGACAGCGGAAGCCCCCAGGGATGGATCGACGTGACCGGCGTCGAAGGTCTGCGCTCGGGACGCACCCTTGCTCAGTCGACGTCGGCCGGTGGTTCGCTGTTCTCCCCCGGCGGCGATCTCCGTCAAGCACTCGACGCGGCAATCTCGTCGCCTTCCGGTATCGGCGTTGCCGTCGACGGCGAGGGTTCGGTCATCGGCGGGATCCTCGGTTCCGAAGTCGTTGCGAAATTGGCAGATCAGCGTCGACGCGAGGACGAGGAACGCAACCGAGTCGCCTTCACCGAGGGATTCGGGGCGTAGCGGCATGCGCTGGCTCATCGACAATTTCTCGACGGTCGTGGACTACTCGAAGACCCATCTGTATCTGGCGCTGCTGCCCTTGCTGATCGGTCTCCTGATTGCCGTGCCGGTAGGAACAGCGATCCGCAACGTCCGGTGGCTGCGCCGAATCACGTTGACCCTGGCGAGCATCGCGTTCACGATTCCGTCGCTCGCGCTGTTCGTGACAATCCCCCAGTTGTTCGGTCTCAAGACCCTTGATCCGCTCAACGTGGTGATCGCACTCAGCGTGTACGCGACGGCACTGCTCATCCGGGCTGTGCCCGAAGCACTCGACTCGGTGCCGGACAACGTCATCGACGCCTCCACCGCCGTCGGGTTCACGCCACTACGACGCGCCCTGACTGTCGAGTTGCCATTGGCGCTGCCGGTGATGATCGCGAACATCAGAGTTATTGCCGTTACCAACATTTCGTTGGTTTCGGTCGGATCACTGATCGGAATCGGCGGTCTGGGAGTTCTGTTCAAACAGGGCTACGACCGTGACTACCCGGATCAGATCGTTGCCGGCATCATCGCGATCGTCGTACTGGCACTGGCGCTCGATCTGATCCTGTATCTGATCGGCCGATTCCTGACCCCGTGGACCAGGACGTCGCGCTCGTCGAAGGTTCCGGCCGTCCTGTCAGCCGAGGGGGAACCCGTATGAGCATCTTCACCGGAGCCTGGGACTTCATCGTCGATCCCGGAAACTGGAGCGGCGACACCGGAATCGGCACCCGCATTCTCCAGCACCTGTGGTACAGCGTTCTGGCCGTGGCACTTTCGGCCGTGATCGCGGTGCCGATCGGATTGCTCATCGGGCATCTGCGTCGCGGTGAGATCGTGGTCGTCAGTCTGGTCAACGCACTGCGGTCACTGCCCACACTCGGCCTGCTGACCTTCCTCGTTCTGCTCATGGGACTCGGAGTCATGCCGCCGATTCTCGCGCTCGTGATCCTCGGCATTCCTCCGCTCCTCGCCGGCACGTACGCCGGAATCGCCAGCGTCGACCGTGGCGTCGTCGAGGCCGCTCGAGCGATGGGCATGACCGAACTCCAGGTTCTCTTCCGCGTCGAGATTCCCAACGCGCTCCCGCTTATTCTCGGCGGACTGCGTAACGCGACGCTGCAGGTGATAGCCACAGCGACCGTCGCCGCCTACGTCAACCTCGGCGGCCTCGGCCGGTACATCTTCGACGGTCTCGCGCTCTACAAGTACGACCGCGTGGTCGTCGGCGCAATCCTGGTCGCGGTGGTCGCTCTTGTCGTCGACGGTTTACTGGCGCTGGTGGTCTGGGCTTCCGTTCCAGGTACCGGCAGGCTGCGTCGAACACCCGACCTCGCCCGTCTGTAGCTCGGATACCCACGAAAAAGCCCCGATCGGAACCTTGTGTGCGGGTTCCGATCGGGGCTTTCGTAGTCCCTCTTAGCTGGTCACGCCCTCAGCATGCGCTGCGGCCGCGACGGCTTCCGCTACTGCGGGTGCCACGCGAGGGTCGAGTGGGCTGGGGACGATTTTGTCCGCTGCCAACTCGTCACCGACCACCGACAGGATTGCCTCGGCGGCAGCGAGCTTCATACCTTCGGTGATGCGACGGGCGCCGGCGTCGAGCGCGCCCTTGAAGACACCGGGGAAGGCGAGAACGTTGTTGATCTGGTTCGGGAAATCGCTACGGCCCGTCGCCACGATCGCCGCGTACTTCGACGCGGTCTCGGGGTGAATCTCCGGGTCCGGGTTGGAGAGTGCGAACACGATCGACTCGGGAGCCATCGAAGCGATGAGCTCCTCGGGGATCTTGCCCGCCGAGACACCGAGGAAAACGTCGGCACCTTCGAGTGCCTCGATTGCGCCACCGTGCAGGTCGCGCGGATTGGTGCGGGCCGCGAGTTCTGCCTTCACCTCGTTGAGGTCGCTGCGCTCACCCGAGATGATGCCCTTCGAGTCCAGCACGATGACGTCGTCGATTCCCGCGGCAAGCAGGATGTTCGCGCAGGCAACACCTGCAGCACCGGCGCCGGAGATGACGACCTTGAGTGCGGTGATGTCGCGGCTCTGGACCTTCACTGCGCCCTTGAGTGCCGCGAGGACCACGATGGCGGTTCCGTGCTGATCGTCGTGCATGACAGGGCAGTCGAGAGCTTCGATGACGCGCTTCTCGATCTCGAAGCAACGTGGCGCCGAGATGTCCTCGAGGTTGACCGCGCCGAAGCTCGGACGCAGACGGATGAGCGTCTCGACGATCTCGTCGGGATCCTTGGTGTCGAGAACCAGCGGAATGGAGTTCAGTCCGGCGAAGTTCTTGAACAGTGCCGACTTGCCCTCCATGACGGGCAGCGACGCGCGGGGGCCGATGTCGCCGAGTCCGAGAACCGCGGTGCCGTCACTGACCACGACGACAAGTCGGTTGGTCCAGGTGTATCGATCGGCGAGCGTTTCATCTGCAGCGATGGCGCGGCTCACCTGAGCAACACCCGGCGTGTAGGCGATCGAGAGGGCGCGCTGCGTATCGAGCGGCGCGGTGGTCTCGACCGAGAGCTTGCCACCGACGTGAGCGGCAAAGATTTCTTCGTCGGTCAGCTCGACCTTGGGTACGTTGATGGCTTCAGTCACGAGGGACACGATGACACTCCTGATTAGTCCAGCCTCATTCGGGGCTGGGTTACTGGGAAGTAATCCTTCGGACCGGTGCAAAAATCACGTTCACAACGGTCAGAGATCATTTCTTCCGCGAACGACTACTGAGAAGAAGAGCATTCGGCGTGCGCGAAAAAGTGGGCCGCAATACATCCGAAGCGTCATGGTGTGGGGCGGGTGAGCCCTGGCGTATCCATGCAATCTAGGTTCCGGGAGAGATTCTGACGAAACCTGCACTTCGGGGCCGGGCTGTGGCGCCGCCTCGAAGTAACTCCAGTTTGCCACCAGAGTCGGATCACAATCAAATCCTCCAAGCGGTCGGATTCCTCACCACACTCGAAACCGAGCCGTCATCCCCACCCAGTCATCCCCACCCAGTCATCCCCGCCGTGCCATCCCCACGGTGTCATCCCCACCCAGTCATCCCCGCCGTGTCATCCCCACCACTGCGTCACCAACAACAGCCCCGCCACCACGAGCACGACCACCGATCCGGCAACCGCCGCGATACCCCGCCTACGGTCACACCAGATCTGCGCGGCAAGAGCAACCACCGAGGCCACAATGTGCGCGGTGATCGATGTCGTTCCCGGCCCCGGGAATCCGCGGTTTCCGCCCAGATATGCCGAGCCGATGATCACGAGCGTCAAGACCACGATCCCGGCCGCCACGGTGCCACTCAGGGCACGTAGAGCGCGGACCAGCAGCCATTGACGATTGTCGGCGGGATAATGGCCGTAGTCGTCTTCGTACTGATAGTCCTGATAATCCTGGTACTGATATTCGTCCTCGTACCTGTCGTTCCGGTCGTACCGGTCGTCGTATGTCATCTCTTACGCTCCCGCGACGAATCCGCGGACTGATTCCGCAATGAGTTGAACCGCGATAGCGGCGAGCAGAAGACCCGCGATGCGTGCCAGCAGGCTGATGCCGCCCTCGCCCAGTATCCGGATCAGTGCCGTCGAGAACCGCAGGACCACGAACAGCACGAGGTGAATGGACAAAATCGCCAGCGCGATCGCCAGGTACGACCCCGCTTCACCGTCGGCTTGGGCGACAAAGACGATGACGGCCGCAATCGCACCGGGACCGGCCATCATCGGCGTCCCCAGGGGAACGAGCGCGACGTTGACGTCGTCGGCTCCCTGCGGACGGTTGGACGCTTTGCCAGTCAGCAGTTCGAGTGCGATGAGAAGCAGCAGCAGACCGCCTGCGCCCTGCAACGCCGGTATGCCGATGTGGAGGTAGTTGAGAATCGCCTGACCGCCGATGGCAAAGACCGAGATGACGGCAAGCGAGACGGCCGGGGCCTGCCATGCCGCCCGATTGCGATCTTCACGGCTCTTGCGGCCGACCAGTGACAAGAACACCGGTATAACGCCGGGTGGATCCATGATCACGAACAGCGTGATGAACACGGTGAGGTAGAGCGTGGTGTCGAGCATCAGCGCCCCAGTACCTCCACGCCGGTGGCCGCAGAGACGAGTTTGTCGAACTCGGCCTCGTCCGTGAGCTCGTCGCCGAGTCCGATCGTCTTGTTCTCGCCGTGATAGTCCGAGGATCCGGTGACTGCCAGTCCGAGGTCGCCGGCCAGGCGCCTCAAGACGTCGCGATCGTCGCTGCGATGGTCCGGGTGATCGACTTCGAGACCCCCGAGACCCAGCGCCGCCAGATCACGGATGTGGTCGAGTGCAAGCAGTCCGCCGCGCGACCGCGCCCGTCCGTGCGCGAGGACGGTCACTCCCCCGGCCGCTGCCACCAGTTCGACGGCGTACTCGAGCGGAGTGTCGTACTTGGGCACGTCGTACCGCCCGCGACTGGACAACAGGTCGGAGAAGGCTTCGCTGATGCTCGACACCACGCCGGCTCGCATCAGGGCCGCTGCGACGTGCGGGCGTCCGACAGACGGACCGGCGTCGGCGAGGATCTGATCGGGATCGACAGGCAGACCGTCACGCGCCATCATCGTCGTCATCACCCGGATGCGTTCGACGCGTTCGGCGCGCAGTCGCTCACGTTCTTTGGCGAATTCGGGGTGCGTCGGATCGAACAGGTACGCCAGAAGATGAACAGCCACGGGCCAACCACGCTCACCTCGACCTTCGCACGACATCTCCATCCCACGAACCAGGGCGACGCCGGCCGGTAAGGCGTGCGCGGCCTCGGCCCAGCCTGAAGTCGTGTCGTGATCGGTGATGGCGACGACGTCGAGTCCGGCGTCGGCTGCGGCACGCATGAGGGCAGCCGGGGTATCGGTGCCGTCCGATGCGTTGGAGTGGGTGTGAAGGTCTATTCGCACTGTTCCAGTGTGTCAGCAATCGGCAACTTCATCGCGCTCCGGTGGGCGAGCCGGAAGCTGACGTACGATTACGCCGCAGCGGCAGCGCAATTCGATCACGTGTCGCTGCAGTGCCGTTCCACTGCACCACTGGTTCCACTGCATTACAGACCGAGAAGGAGCGAGCGTGCCAACCATGCCGTCACTGCCGAATTGGTCGAACGGCAAATCGACGCAAGCTGATGCGCCCAAGATCCCCGTTCCTGCTGCACGCGCGATCGTCGACTGCGCGGTCTACGTGGACGGCGTGCGGTTGCCGGGCAAGTACACGCACCGCGCCGCGTTGGCCGAGGTTCGTAGTCGCGACAACGCGTTCGTCTGGGTGGGAATGCATGCACCCGACGAAGGTCAGATGCAAGATGTCGCAGCAACTTTCGGACTGCACGAGCTGATGGTCGAGGACGCCGTTCATGCACACGAGCGTCCGAAACTCGAACGCTACGACGACGTCATGTTCCTGGTGCTGCGCACGGTCGTCTACGTTCCGCACGAGTCCGTGGCGACGGCGAGCGAGATCGTCGAAACCGGTGAGATCATGGTGTTTGTCGGTCCCGACTTCGTGGTGACCGTCCGCCACGGGGATCACTCCGAACTGGCGAGCGTGCGCAAGTCACTCGAGCAGAACCCCGAGCGCCTCACCATGGGCCCGTTCGCGGTGTTGCACGCGATCACCGACCACGTCGTCGACAGCTATCTCTCCGTCATTCAGCTGGTCGAACAGGACGTCGACAGCATGGAAGAGTTGGTATTCAACCCGCGAAACACCGTTGCCGTCGAGCACATCTACCTGCTCAAACGTGAAATCGTGGAACTACGACGCTCGGTCACTCCACTCGGATTGCCACTGCTCCAACTCACCCAGCCCGCGGGCGGTCTCGTCCCGAAGGAGATCCGCCGGTACTTTCGTGACGTCCGCGATCACCACACGATCGTGTCCGAACGGATCTCGGAATACGACGAGGTGTTGAGTTCTCTGGTCGATGCCGCCCTCGCGAAGATCGCGGTGCAGCAGAACACCGACATGCGCAAGATCTCCGCGTGGGTCGCCATCGCCGCCGTGCCGACCGGCGTTGCCGGAATTTACGGAATGAACTTCGAGAACATGCCGGAACTCGGCTACAAATACGGCTATCAGTCCATCCTGTTTCTCATCGCTTCGGTGTGCGTCGGCTTGTTCTTTCTCTTCCGTCGCAACAACTGGTTGTGAACAACTCCTTCTGACTCCCTGTACTTGCCACCGTCGCAGGCGGACAATGGATATGGGTACGCATTTTCATTCCGTTCCCGAAATCCATTTTGCGACAAGCAAATTCAGCCCCAAGGAGAAGTGGAGGAACAACCATGCCTACAGTCGAGCAATCCGTAGAGATCGCGTTGCCACCCAAAGACGTCTGGGAGTACATGTCCGTCGCCGAGAATTGGCCCAATTGGGAAAACTCGATGGTCGAATGCAAACAGATCACCGACGGCCCGATGGGCGTGGGAAGCCGCTGGCACGGCGTCTCGCGAATTCTGGGCAAGCGTCTCGAGTGGACATCCGAATTCACCGAGTACGACCCACCGAGATCGTCGAAATCGACGTCCGTCGAAAGTCCGGTCAGCTTCTCGCAAACCACAACCTGCGAGGAAGTCGGTGACGGCACTCGGGTCACCTACCGACTCGACAGCGAAAGCGGACTCGGCGGCGTATTCGGCAAGATGGCCGACCCGATCGTCACGAAAGCATTTTCACGGACGGTTCGGGTAAGTCTCGAGAACTTGGCAGACATCCTCGTGCACGCCGAATGATCTGACGGACACAGCGCCAGCGCAGCTAGAGCGAGGCGGCGGAACGGTGCGGATCGCGGATGTCGATCCCCGCCTCGGTCCACGCTTCCCGCAGTGCCTCTGCGCCGCGCAGACGCACCCAGGCGGCTTCGGTACCGGTGAGGGGGACCACGCCGAGGAAGCGCACCGGATCGAACGGCTCCGGCAGCGTCAGGTCTTCGATCCCGCTGTCACCGAGAAGCACCGCCGTGAACGCGGTGTCCTTCCAGAGCGGCTCGCCCAGGTCCAGCAGCGCGTCCTCGAGCAGCACGACGCCTTCGACGGAGGGTGCGGCAGCCAGCACAGCGAGAGTCCTGGCCACACCCGACGCGATACCCGTTCCTCCGCGCAGCGTGAGCACCAACTCGGCGCGGGGTCCGCGCGTGGGGTCTGCGACCAGTTCGTTGGGGTCGCCCATCGGATGACGCGAGCAACCGAGGGTGATGTAGCGAACCAGGCCGTCGGGTGATTCGAAACGCAGCACGTCCAGCGGTTCGACACCCAGGAACGTCACCGAGGCAGCCGCGGGCTCCGGCCCCTCGATGCTGCTGACGAGATGGGCCCGGACGGAAGATACGACGCTGTCTGACACTCGTCCATCTAAACACCGCGCCCTCGAGGTTCGCAGCGCAGATACCTCGCGCTGGCGGTAGCGTCGTCGAAATGGTCTCCGTTCTTGCTGTCAGCGACGAGACCGTCGAATACCTGTGGAGCAGTCAGGTTCGTTCGCTCGGAGTCGACGTGATCCTCGGTGCGGGCGATCTGCCGTTCGCCTATCTGGAGTACCTGTCGGACCAACTGAACGCACCTTGCGTGTTCGTTCCCGGAAACCACGACGTCGATCTGTCCGGATACTCGAACAAGAGATCGGGTTGGATGCGGGCGGGCATGCCCGCGCACTGGCCAGGGCCCACCGGCGCGGTCAACGCCGACGGACGCATCGTGACCGTCGCCGGTCTGCGGATCGCGGGCCTCGGCGGTTCCATCCGATACAACACCGGCCCCAATCAGTGGTCCGAGCGCCAGCAGAGTCGACGCGCTCGCTCGCTCACCTGGCGAAACGCTTGGCAATCGAGACTTCCCGGCAGTCGGACGGGCGTGGATGTGCTGCTCACCCACAGCCCCGCCCGTGGCGTCGGCGACGCCGAGGATCGACCACATCGAGGGTTCGAATGCCTCACGCCTTTGATTCACAACCTCGATCCGACGGTCATGATCCACGGACACATCCATCCGCACGGGCGAACACCTCTCGATCTGGAGGTGGGCCGGACTATCGTGCTCAATACCGTCGGCTTCACGCTGATGGAGATTTCCCCAGGTATTCCGCCGACGATCGTGAGGCGCCGACATGGCTCGTGACACCGGTTTTCCCACAGCCGACGCGGAAAACGACTTTGCTCGTCAGCGTCGACGCGCCGACGTGGCACGTCTGGTCAGTTGGCTACGACGCGAACCGGACGACGTCAACGCGATCCTGCCGTTCGACGAGGTTGTCGCCGCTCTCGGCAAGGTCGGCGAGAAGCCTCTGGGTCTGCAGGTCGTCACCATCGAATCGATCGTCGGAAGTGTCGACCGCACAGGTGATTTCGACAGGTACTTCCGGCCGACGTCAACTCACTCTCGTGCGCGTTGGGAACGGCTTGCCGTGGCGCAACGACGCGGCGAATCGGTTCCACCTGTCCAGTTGTATCGCGTCGGCTCCATGCACTTCGTGATCGACGGACACCACCGAGTGTCCATTGCGTGTGCGATGCACCAGAAAACCATCGACGCGTACGTCACCGAGATCATCACGCGTATCTCACCGGAAGGCATCACTCAGCGCGCCGATCTGCTCATCAAGGACCATCGCCGCCTCTTCCTCACCCGCGTTCCGCTGCAGGGCTCTCAACGCGAAGCCGTACAAGTCACGGACCCGTGGGAGTACGCCGAACTCAGTGAGTGCGTGGAGGCCTGGGGTTTTCGCCTCATGCAGGAGAAGGGTGAGTTTCTCGGCCGGGACACCGTCGCCCGCCGCTGGTTCGGTGAGGAGTTTCTCCCCGTCGTGCGAATGCTGCGGGGCGCCGACATGTTGCCCGAACACACCGATGCCGAGGCATATCTGTGGATTGCACGGGAGCGGTACCGGTTGGTGCGGCGCCACATGTGGAACGACGAGATCGTGGCCGAACTGCGCGATCGAGCACCCCGAAAGCACAAGCCCGCTACGTAGATACAGTGAAGTGCACCTCGCGGTTCGGGATCTTCGGGTGCATGAACCTCAGCAACGAACGTGCTTCTTTCTCGATAGACGCGAGGGCGGTCTTCGGCTGCTGCGCAAACAGAGTCGCACCCAACTCGACCATCTCCTTTGCCGGCGTCACCGTCGCAAATCCCACCACCCTCCCGCGCACCAGGATGGCGGGCTTGATGATGCCGTTCACGGTGAAGACGCGAGTTCGGTACTGCTCGTCCATGATTCGCGAGCGGTCGGCGTGCGAGAGCAAGATGTTGTCGAACGGTGCGAGTATGCGAACCGGGGGTGTTCCGGAGGTCGGTCGTGGCGCGTCCGGCAGGTCGAACACCTCGGCCCCATTCTCGTTGACAAAGGTGACCAAGCCGGGTCGTAGCCGCTCGAATACTTCGGCGAGTCTGGTCAGACCCGACCACGCCTGGGCGTCCTTCACGCTCGCGGGGCCGAACGCGGCCAGGTAACGCAGCACCAGTGTGTCGGGCACCGGAATCGAATCCACTTCTGCGCCCAGCCAATTCTCCAACGTCGTCAGCGCCGGTGCGCCGGATTGTCCCCACAACCCTCGCGGTGGAACCTGCACCATCGGCAACAGTCCGCGAACTCCGTGCGCCAACCCTTCTGGTGCGTGGCCGGGAAAACGCTCCGCCAGTAGAGGCCTCATCTGCATTTGGGTAAGCGGCCCGTCCGCTACCAGGTCGCGTCCCGCCTGCGCCAGAGCGTCGAGATCCAACCCGGTGAGCGCCGCACGCTGTGTGCTGTTGGTGTGAAGATCGCGTTCCATGATCGTCTGGACCGTCGCGCGGAAGGGGCCCGCATCCGCGGCAGAGAGAGCAAAAACCGTGCCCCGCATGGCAACCAGCCGCACCACCTGGCGCTTCTCCACAAGGGTGGAGAGGTCTTCTGCCGCAAAGTTCTTCAGCCGCGCCCACAGTGCCAGATAGGGAGGCGTCGGCGCCTGTGCTTGCAAACCCGCCAGGTGCTCGATCGCATCCAAGGCGCTGACCTCGGCGCGTCTCAGGAGGAACTGCCTCGCCAGTGTCGCCAGGTTGAGCTCGCGATCGGTGATCAGTGTCATCGACAACTCCTCAGCGATCGTGGTCGGATTCGGTGACGATCTGGAACGGTATCTCAACTCGCGCGTGGGTTCCGGACTCTTCACCCGGCCCGACCGAGAACGAGCCACCCGCGGCAACCACCCGCAACTCGTGCGAGAGCAGCCCTATGTGGCCGGCGGCCCGTCGTTCGGCAATCCGATCGGCGCTGATCCCCCGGCCGTCGTCCGAGACCACCAGCACCGCACGGTGGTCCAGTCGTGCGAGCTCGATCCGAACATTGTGCGCACCGGCATGTTTGACGACGTTGGCCAGCAGCTCTCGTGCGGCGCCGAACAGGACGTCGTCCGCGGACGTGCGCAGATCGTCGTTCCAGCCCGAAGTGTCGACGTCGACCACTACTCCGCCGCGTCCCTGCGCCGATCGCGCGAGGTCCCCGATTGCGCGGGCAAGACCCACGTGAACAAGGACAGTGGGATGCAACTCCGAGACGGAGGATCTCAACAGCGTTGTCGCTTCACCGAGCGCTTTCGCGGCTCGCGCCAGGGCGACAGGCTCCGCGCTGTCTGCCAATTCGTCGAGATCCATCCGCGCCGCGAGGACGTACTGCAGCGCCCCGTCGTGCAATTGCTCCGACAGTTCCGTGCGCTCACGCTGCTCGAGCCCCATGAGCTCGGCAAGAAGGCTCGTGCGATGCCCGACGAGTTGTCCGATGGTCAGCACGCGTGATCTCTGAATCCGAGTCAATCCGACGGCGCCGGCTCCCACTCCGACCAAGGCCATGGTGCTCAACAGAATCGATGGCCACGGCTCGGAGTTCGAAGTCATCGTTGCCCAACTGGAAGCAAAGAACACACCGATCGTGCAGGCGACGACGCCGACACACACGTCGGTTCGCAGTTGTGTACAAGCCAGAACCGGAATGACGAAGAGCCCGTTGCTCAAGATGTCGGCGGTCCAACTCTGCTCGGCGGCGAGGCCGGTCAGCAGTGTCAGAGTCGCGAGCACAGCGAGGTCGACGAACAACCCGAGCCAGATCATCGTCACCGGGCCGGTGCCGCCCCTGCGGATCCACAAAGCCACCGCTGCCGACCAGAGGGCGTACGCGCCCAGAATGGCAAAACACCATCCCGCGTCGTTCATGGGCGGGACGAATATCAATGTCAGGGCGATGAACAGCACCAGAGCGCCGCGCACCGCCAACTGGAGGTACGCACCACGGTATGCGTGTTCGCGCAGTATCCGTTCGAGGTCCGGGCCGCCGGGCAGGTGTTCGGTTCGTACCGAGGATCCGTTCATGTGTCCTCCTGTGCCACCCATCCCAGTTCCCTGTGAATGAGCTTCGCACACGAGATTTCACAATCAACCCGCAATACCGTGAATGGCAGGTTCACCCCCACACAGCTATTTCAGGAGAGAGCATGATTCGGACCCGAGCAGGTAAGCGTCGCATCGCCACTCGTTTTGCCGTCGCCGGCGCCCTGGCCGCGACGCCGATCGCCGTGGTGGCCGGGACAGCACAAGCCGCCCCGGCCACCACCCATCACGAACAGTTCGGCCTGCTGATTCCCCTGCCCGAGCCGACCGACGCCGCACCCGGCCCGGAACAGGTACCGCTGCCCTGGGCCGCGACGTATTCGGTCACCTTGCCCGGGTAGAGGTTCACAGCAGCAGGTTGGCTCCCGTACCGCCGTCGAAGACCGCGATCTTGGCGGGGTCGAACCACAGATGGATCGACCTGCCCTGGGCCACCGTGGACTCGGACGAGAGCCTGGCAACCAGTTGGCCGCCACCAGCGACGGCCGTTCCCGAATCTGCGGCGAGTTCCTCGAGTTCACGAGAATTGACGGCAGGACCACCGGCAAGGAAATACGCGTACTTGTCCGAACCCATCGACTCCAACACGTCCACGTCGACGGTGAACGTACCGCCGTGCGGCGCCTGCGCTGCATCGACCAGTGCGACATCCTCGAAATGTTCCGGCCTGATCCCGACCACCACGTCTTTACCCGATCCACTGCCCGAAATCTTCGCCTGCGCCGCCGCTGGTAGGCGAACGTCACCGATCGGCGTGCTCACACCCTCGGCAGTCAACTGCCCGGGGAAGAAGTTCATGGACGGGGACCCGATGAACCCCGCGACGAACAGATTGTTCGGACGATCGTAGAGTTCCTGCGGCGCACCGATCTGTTGCACAATGCCGCCGCGCAGCACGACTACCCGATCGCCGAGCGTCATCGCCTCGGTCTGGTCGTGGGTCACGTAAATCGTTGTCGTACCGAGTCGCTGCTGTAGGCGGGCGATCTCCGTCCTCATCTGCACGCGCAGTTTGGCGTCCAGGTTGGAAAGCGGCTCATCCATGAGAAACGCCTTCGGGCTGCGCACGATTGCGCGTCCCATCGCGACACGCTGACGCTGACCACCGGACAGGTTCGCCGGTTTTCGATCGAGATGCTGGGTGAGGTCCAGTACCCGCGCTGCGTCGTCGACCTTGGCATTGATCTCGTCCTTGGACATCTTCGCCAATGTCAGTGGGAACGCGATGTTCTGGCGCACCGTCATGTGCGGATACAGCGCATACGACTGGAACACCATCGCGATGTCGCGGTCCTTGGGGGCGCGTTCGTTGACACGCTCACCCGCAATCCTCAGCTCACCGGTCGAAATGTCTTCCAGCCCGGCAATCATGTTGAGGGTCGTGGATTTTCCACAACCGGACGGGCCCACGAGAATGATGAAT
The DNA here is from genome assembly GCF_042670865.1 of Rhodococcus sp. NPDC057135. Classification (NCBI taxonomy): domain Bacteria; kingdom Bacillati; phylum Actinomycetota; class Actinomycetes; order Mycobacteriales; family Nocardiaceae; genus Rhodococcus; species Rhodococcus sp. NPDC057135. Next base: position 90,458 of record NZ_JBHUUU010000014.1, on the reverse strand, counting down.
TCTCCGTCGGCGATGGTGATGTCGACATCACTGACCGCCTTGGCTCCGTCCGGGTACAGCTTGGTCACCTTGTCCAGCACGATCTCGGCCACAGGCTTATCCCTTCACTGCGCCGGAAGTAAGCCCGGCCACGATACGACGTTGGAAGAACAGAACAAAGATGATGATCGGAATGGTGATGACCATTGCGGCCGCGGCGATGGACCCGGTGGGCTCCTCGAATTGTGAAGCGCCGGTGAAGTTCGCGATGGCCGCAGGGGCGGTGATGGAGCGTTCGGTCGACGTCAGCGAAATCGCGAACAACAGATCGTTCCAGCAGAAGATGAACACCAGAATGCCCGCGGTGACGATGCCGGGCGCGGCAAGCGGAGCTACCACCTTCCGGAACGCCTGCCCCGGTGTCGCGCCGTCCATCTGCGCCGCCTTCTCGAGCTCCCACGGGATCTCCTTGAAGAACGCCGAGAGTGTGTAGATCGCCAACGGCAACGCAAAGGTGATGTACGGCAGGATGAGTCCAGCCCAGGTGTCGAAGAGTCCGAGCCGTCGTTCGATGTCGAACAGCGGGCTCACCAACGAAATCTGCGGGAACATCGCGATCAGCAGGGCAACGGCCACGAGCACCTTCTTGCCCGGAAAATCCAGGCGGGCAATCGCATACGCAGCCATGGTTCCGATCACCACGGCGATGACCGTCGAGATGAGTCCGATGCCGATGGAGTTGATCAGTGCACTGGTGAAGGCGCTGGTGTCGAAGATTCCTCGGTAGTTGTCCAGGGTCCACTTCTCCGGAATGAACTTGCCGTCCTTGATGGTTCCGGCAGGTTTGAAGGACAGGCTGGCGATCCACAGAACAGGAACCAACGCGTACAACAAGACCAGAAGGTTGACCACGGACCAGCTGATCTTGAGTCTGGGAGTCACGGTCATGTCAGCGTCCTTCCGTATCGGATCCGGGAGCCGAGGCACCGAAAAGTTTGATGAAGACGAACGCGATCAGGGCCACACACACGAAGATCAGCACACTGATCGCCGATCCGATGCCCAGGTTGAACGCCTTGAACAGGTTGTCGTAACCCAGGATCGACACCGACCCGGTGTCGTTCGCTCCCTTTGTCAGCACGTAGATGTTGTCGAAGATGCGGAACGCGTCGAGCGTGCGGAAGAGCAGTGCGACGAGGATGGCGGGCTTCATCAGCGGAAGGATGATGCGTACCAAGCGAGTCCACGCCCCGGCGCCGTCGACCTGAGCCGCCTTGAGGAGGTCGTCCGGAACCAAAGCCAACCCGGCGAGCAGGAGTAGCGCCATGAACGGCGTCGTCTTCCACACTTCGGCGAGGACGATGATCGCGAGCGACGGGATCTGGTCGGTGAGCGGCGCACTGCCGTCTGGCAGGAGGTTGGCGAGGTAGCCGGTTCCCGGCGTCCACGCGTAGTACCAGCTGTACGCCGCAGCGACGGTGACGATGCCGTACGGGATGAGCACCACGGTGCGGACGAGACCTTTACCCACGATCGTCCGGTGCATCACCAGCGCGATGGTCAGGCCCAGGACGAACTCGATGACGACCGAGATGACGGTGATCGACGTCGTCACGGCAAACGCCTGCCACCAGTAGCCGTCGGTAAGCACCGATACGTAATTGTCGAACCACACGAACTTTCGTTGATCCGGGAAGCGCAGGTCGTACCTCTGCAAACTCAGCCACACGGCGTAGACCACCGGATACGCGGTCACTGCGATCATGAGTATCGCGGCCGGCGCCACCAACCACAGGCCGAGTCGACGCTCGGCCGCCTTTCCGTCCGACATCTTCGACTTCTTGGAGTGCTTCGGCTCCGGTGAGGAGTCGGCGACTGCCGTTGCAGCTCCGGAGTTTTCGCTGTCGATCGTCACGGAATCAGCCCCTCCGAATTGACTGCCTTGCGTACCTGCTCGGCCAGATCGTTCACGGTCGATTCCGGATCGATATTTCCCACAGGGTTGAGCGTGGCAGTGATGAGTGTCGAAATACTCTGATAGGCAGGAGAAACCGGCCGGACCGACGCGGTGTCCAGGCTGTCGCGAACCTCACGCCATGCCGGGTACGCCTCCTGGAACGCCGGATCGTCGTACAGGCTCTCGAGCGTCGGCGGGACACCGCCGGCGACGGCGTTGTTGCGCTGATTCTCCTCGTTACGCAGGCAGGTGAGCGCTTCGAAAGCGAGGTCCGGGTGCTGACTGGTCTTGGCCACCGCGACGTTGAAGCCGCCGATCGTGACCTCCGCCGGTTTGCCCTCGATCACCGAAGGATAGGGAGCAGCAAGGAAATTCCGTTCACCGTTCACCGTCAGCACCGTATTCCCGGTGTTCTGGCTGGTGACGTTGCCCTTGTCGTCGATATACGGAAGATCGCCCTTCTCGGCGTTCGCCATGATGCCGGGAAGCACGAACGGCCAATTGACCTGGAAGGCGGACTTACCGCTCTCCATGCCCAAGCGCGACGACGCTTCGTCCCCCTGCGAAATCGAGGGATCCGCGCCCTTTGCGGTGGCGACGCGCTTCATGACGGTCAGTGCCTGCTCGGCAGCATCACCGTCGGCGACCGTCACCGTGGTTCCGTCCGGCCCCACCACCGATCCGCCCGCACTGGCGAGAAGCGTGTTGAACCAGACCATCAATCCTTCGTACTGCTTGCCCTGCACGCCGATCCAGCTGGGTCGTCCCTCCGCAGCCAGACCTTCGGAGATGTCGATCATCTGATCCCAGGTTTGGGGCGGTTGGCCGTCCGGCATCAAATCCTTTCGATACCAGAGCAATTGGGTGTTTGTGTTCAGCGGCGCCGCGTAGAGCTGGTCCTGCCACTTGGCCGACTCCAGCGGGCCCTCGAGAGTCCCGTCGCTCACCTCGGCCGCGACGTCGGCAGGAAGCGGCAATGCCCAACCGGCTTCGGCGAATTCGGCAGTCCACACCACGTCGAGCGTCATCAGATCGAGTGACTTGTCGTTGCCGGTCAGACGCCGGGCCAACTGAAGTCGCTGGTCGTCAGCACCCTTGGGCAGAGTTTTCTGCTCGACCCGGTACGCGCCGTTCGAGGCCGCCGAACAATTGGCGGCGGCTTCCGCATATTGCTCGGCGCCGTCGGCGGCGGTGTAGAAGGACAGCACCACCCCGTCGTCGTTGTCTGATCCACACGCACTGAGCAAGGGCGCCAACAACAACGCTGCCGCGCCGAGCAGGCCCACCCTCAATTTCTTTTTCTGCCCCGCCCGCGATCTCTCGTTCTGCCCCGCCCGCGATCTCTTGTTCTGCACAGCCGTCCTCCTCGGGCGGCGAGACGGCGCAGTCGTTACGGCTGGCCGACGCACCACACATCGGCACTCTTGCCGGAGAAGGGACCTATTTCCTTGTCCGGCAAACGGTCACGGGAAAGTGAGTATTACCTCGCCCGTGTGTACACAAAGTAACCGAGATCACACAAGTTGGCAGCCCGAGCAAGAATGTCAGATGGCGAGCTTGGCAAGAAGGTCGCGCGCCGACTCCGCCGTCTTGGGCTCGCACAGTACGTCGTAGCGTCCCGCGACCAACTGCATCGTGGAGGCGAAGTCCCGCTGCCCTCGCGTCGCGGCGTACGGGATGGTCGTCGAGATGACACCGAAGATGATGCCGCCCACGATGCCCGCGATCAGCGGGGCGAGGAAGCCGCCGGTGACGATTCCGAGCACCAGGCCGAAGAACACACCGAGCCAGGCACCGGAGACGATGCCGCCACCGATCACCTTGGCCCACGTCAACCGACCGAGGACTCGCTCGACCTGCATCAGATTCACGCCGACGATCGTGACGTCCTGAACCGGAAATTCTTGATCGGAGAGGTAATCGACTGCGCGCTGTGCTTCGGCGTAGGTGGGGTACGACCCGATGGGCCATCCCGAAGGCGGTGTCGGCAACGCTCCACGGCGCGACCCATTCGACGATTGACCGAGCGGATTGGACATGGCTGGCTGCGCTCCTCTTTTCGGGCACGTCATCCACGTGGATGACGCAAGTACATCTACCCCTATTGTGCCCTTTACAGACCTGATTCGTTCGGCTATGCGAGCGTCAGGCGTGTTCGGGTGGCGTGAATTCCGAGGTGCGCGTCATCCCCGCGGCGCGCCCCTTGGCCGAAATCACCAGTGCCATCTTGCGACTCGCCTCGTCGATCATCTCGTCGCCGAGCATGACGGCACCCCGCCCTCCCCCGGCGGCCGAGGTGTGGAATGCGTACGCGTCCAAGATGAGTTCCGCACGGTCGTAATCGGATTGGCGCGGACTGAACACCTCGTTGGCCGCCTCGATCTGTGTGGGATGCAGTACCCATTTACCGTCGAAGCCGAGCGCTGCCGTTCGCGCCGCCGAACGAGTGAAGGCCTCGACGTCGCGGATCTGCAGGTACGGCCCGTCGATCGCCTGGACTCCGTGTGCCCGTGCGGCCATCAAGATGGTCATCAAAATGTGGTGATAAGCATCACCGCGGTCGTAGCCGTCCGGTTGCTCGCCGACGACCAGAGTTCGCATGTTCAGGCTCGCCATGAAATCGGCCGGACCGAACACGAGCGCCTCGACACGGGGGCTCGCGGTGGCGATCGCGTCGATGTTGGTCAATCCGATCGCGTTCTCGATCTGCGGTTCGATTCCGATTCTGCCGACCTCGAGACCATTGGCTTTCTCGACCTGCGTCAACAGCAAATCGAGTGCCTGCACGTGACTCGCGTCGGGAACCTTGGGCAGCAGAATGGCGTCGAGATGGGCTCCGGCGCGGCCCACCACCTCCACGACGTCGGCATACGTCCATTCGGTGGTCCAGTCGTTGACCCGGACGACCTTGACCTGTTTGCCCCACCCGTCCTCGGCCAACGCGTCACCGATCGACTCGCGAGCCGCCTGCTTCGCCAGCGGCGCCACTGCGTCTTCGAGGTCGAGGAAGATCTCGTCGGCGGGCAATCCCTTCGCCTTGTCGATCATCTTCCGACTGCTGCCGGGAACTGCCAATACCGATCGACGGGAACGGTTGCGTGAAGTCATTTGCGGACTGCCCTTCTCGATTTTCGGTGGCGCCGTTGCAGATTTTGACGCTGGACGAATTAGCCTTGCAATCATGGCAGCAGCAGGCAAGGTATTTGCAGCCAGGCTTGCCGGCCTGGTTGTCCTCGGCCCGGACGGCGAATCGATCGGTCGTGTGCGCGACGTCGTCATCACGGTCCGCATCGGACGCCAGCAACCGCGAGTTCTCGGTCTGGTGATCGAAATGTTCACGCGCAAACGCATTTTCGTCCCGATGTTGCGAGTGACGGCTATCGAGCCGAGTGCAGTCACCCTGACCACGGGCAACGTCAGTCTGCGGCGCTTCAACCAGCGTCCGGGCGAGGTTCTCGCTCTGGCACAGGTACTCGATTCGCATGTGCGCGTGGACGACCCGGAACTCGAAGAGCTTCACGGCGCCGACACGATAGTCGTCGACCTCGGGATCGAATCGACGCGAACCCGCGACTGGGTCGTCTCGAAGGTCGCGGTTCGCGGCCATCGAGGACGCCTCGGCCGACGCGCGGCGATTCACGTCGTCGACTGGCAGCACGTCGCCGGCCTCACCCAGAGCGACCTCTCGCTCCCCGGCCAGGGCGTCGCTCACCTTCTTCTGCAGTACGAAGGGATGCGACCCGCCGACGTGGCCAACGCCATGCGCGAACTGCCGGAGAAGCGCCGCCACGAACTGGCCGTGGCACTCGACGACGAACGCCTCGCCGACGTCGTCCAGGAACTGCCGGCGGACGATCAGACCGATCTGCTGATGCACCTGGAAGTCGAACGTGCCGCCGATCTACTCGAGGCAATGGATCCCGACGACGCCGCCGACCTGCTGGGCGAGCTGCCCGAGACCGAAGCCGAATCACTACTGCAGTTGATGGACCCGCAGGATTCCGAGCCTGTTCGACGCCTGCTCGAACACTCCCCGGACACCGCCGGCGGTCTGATGACGCCTGAACCGGTGGTACTGACGGCCTCGACGACCGTCGCCGAGGCTCTTGCCCGCGCCCGCAACTACGACGTGACCCCGGCCCTGTCGAGCATGGTCTTCGTCGTGCGTCCGCCGACCGCGACTCCGACCGGGCGTTATCTCGGCTGCGTCCACTTGCAGAAACTTCTGCGCGAGCCTCCCGCCAGCCTGGTGGGAGGACTTCTCGACACCGACATGCCCCGGTTGGCTCCGGACGACTCGCTGGCGTCGGTCACCCGATATTTCGCGACCTACAACTTGGTGTGCGGGCCGGTCGTGGACGACGAGAACCACCTGATCGGGGCCGTGACGGTCGACGACGTGCTCGATCACCTCCTGCCGGAAGACTGGCGTGAGGATTACTCCGACGACGAGGAACTACTCCGATGAGCGAACGGGCGTCGAGCACGACCGCACGGCAACGACTGGAAACGCCGCGCGGAAGCCGCCGGTTCAATCTCGATTTCGACGTCGAAGCTGTCGGACGCGTCAGCGAACGCATCGCCCGCTTCCTCGGCACCGGGCGATATCTCGCAATCCAGACGATCATCGTGATCGTCTGGATCCTGATCAACGTGTTCGCGGTGGCTCTGCAGTGGGACCCGTACCCGTTCATCCTGCTCAACCTGGCCTTCTCCACCCAGGCCGCCTACGCGGCGCCGCTGATCCTCCTGGCACAGAACCGTCAGGAGAATCGCGACCGGGTCTCGCTCGAGGAGGATCGCTCACGCGCCGAGCAAACCAAGGCGGATACCGAATTCCTCGCCCGTGAACTCGCAGCTCTGCGCATCGCCGTCGGCGAGGTTGCAACCCGCGACTACCTGCGACGGGAGCTCGAAGAGATCAAGTCGATCCTTGCTGCCGACGGCGAACCGACCCCGAAGAAGAAGCACCGTGACTCGAATACTGCGAAACAAAGTCACAACTAGCTGAGCGTTCGCTGAGTTTTGCTGCACGCACCGTGACCGATATGTAACGTAAGTCACAGCAATACGGATATCACGGTGGGTACTCCGGAGCGGGAGCGCCAGCAAAGGGGAATCGTGCGAGTACGCGGAATGATTGCAGCATCCACACTGGTGGGGGGACTGCTCGTCGTCACAGGTCCAGCGGCCCTCACTGCCGGAAGCGCACCGACCGGAGGGTCACAGGTTCCCATCGCACTGGCGGGCGCCGCCTCGATTGCGCAGCCGGACTCTGTCGACTTCCTCCCGACGCCCCGCACGGTCCGAACGCAAAGATCTGCCCCGCCCAGCGATACGGTCGCGGGCGCCCCGGCAGCCCCTAACGCCGCGGCTGTCGTCCTCACCTCCCTGGGTATCCCCGAGATCGTCCTGAACGCGTACCGCTCCGCGGAGCTGGTGATGATGACCGAGGCTCCGGGATGCGGAATCCCCTGGCATCTCCTGGCCGGCATCGGCCGCATCGAATCCGGTCACGCAAACGGCGGCAAGACCACGTCGGTGGGTACAACGGTCACCCCGATCCTCGGCCCTGTCCTCGACGGACGGCTGGCCGGCAACGAAGTCATTCGAGACACCGACAAGGGCGCGATCGACGGCGACCCCACTCACGACCGCGCCGTCGGGCCGATGCAGTTCATTCCGGCCACCTGGGCCGGATATGCCAGCGACGGCAACGGAGACGGAATCAAGGACCCCAACAACGTCTTCGATGCGGCACTCTCGGCAGCGAAGTACCTCTGCAGCGGCGGACTCAACCTGCGCGATGTCACCCAGGAGACCAAAGCTGTTCTGCGATACAACAACTCGGCCGCATATGCAGCAAATGTGATCATGTGGTCGACGGCCTACAAGAACGGCGTCATTCCTTCCGGTCAGCTGCCGTACACCTCGGGCATCAACACCGGCAGCTCGGCGATCAACGCCGCCGCCTCGGCAGACTCCGCCGCTTCGGCCGTACTCGCCGCTGCTGCGGCTACCGATCCGGCGGCCGGCGACAAGGAATCAGCGTCGACGACGGCAACCCCGACCACCACTCCCCTCTTCCCGGGCCTGCCGGACATGCCTGCGCTCTCACCCGAGATCCAGGCACTGATCCCGCCAGGAGTAATGCCGGCCGGCCCGACTCCGGGACCCAACACCGCCCGGAACGCAGCTCCCGGCCCGGTCATCCCGCTCCCCGTCCTGACCTCACGGGGTCTCGTCTGGCCGATTCTGACGGCCGAGGGATGGCGCTGGCCCGACGACATGTGCGTGATCCTTCCGGACCCCGCAGCCCTCGACGCCTTGCAGGACGGCATCCTTCTGCCGTGCACGGTCCCAGGCATGGCTGTGGCTGCCACGGCACCCGCCACCACCGACGCCGCGCCCGCGGAATCTTCGCCGCCCGCCGCCCCCTCGCCTGAGCCGGCACCGGCACCGGCTCCCTCGCCGGAGCCCGCCCCAGCCCCCGCACCGGCATTCGTGCCGTTCTTCCCGGGCCTGCCCGGCATGCCCGCTCTGTAACCTAAAAATCACGAAAGAACAGTGCAAATGCCCCAAACTGCCCTTCTAGATCACGGTTGAATAACGGAAACGCAACAAATCAGGTAGCCTCGACTCCGTCAGTTGAACGGAAAACCTCCTCGCGGAGGTTCAGGAGGCATACACAGTGGGTCGGCACAGCAAGAAGACAGATTCGCACATCCGTCGAAATTCGGTCATCGCGCTCACCGGACTCATCCCTATCGGACTCGTCACCGCAGCCAACACGGCCGGCGCCGCTCCCAAGGTCCCGTTCTTCAACGCCAGCTCCGCCGAGACAGTCGACGCTGCGCCTGCCACGCAGGAACCGCAGGCGCAGATCCTGCCCGCTGTCGAAGCAATCGCCGAGCCCGCTCCCGCCGCAGCGCCGGAGCCCGCACCGCTGGCTCCCGTGCAAGCGACTCCCCCGCTCCCCGCCTCCATGGCCGAGGGCGCACTCGGAATCCCGAGCGTGAGCGTCGCCGCCTACCAGAACGCCGAGCGGATCCTCGCCGTCGAAAAGCCCAACTGCAACATGCACTGGACGCTCCTCGCCGGTATCGGTCGCGTCGAATCCGGTCACGCGAACGACGGTAAGGACGCCGACGCGAACGGCAACCTCTACAAGCCCGTGATCGGCCTGCCGCTCAACGGCAGCCTGCCCGGTCAGGCCGTGATCATGGACACCGACGGCGGCGCCCTCGACGGCGACACCGTCTACGACCGTGCAGTCGGCCCGATGCAGTTCATCCCGTCCACCTGGAACCAGTACGCCGGCGACGGCAACGGTGACGGAATCGCCGACCCGCAGAACCTCTTCGACTCCGCATTGACCACCGGCAAGTACCTGTGCGACGGCGGACTGAACATGCAGGACGTCACCCAGGTCGCGTCCGCGATCCACCGATACAACAACTCCGCGGCCTACGTCGCCAACGTTCTGGCCTGGTCGCTCGGGTACTCCACCGGCATCGTCCCCGCCGCATCGGACCTGCCGCGCATCCACTGACCTACCTGGACTTACCATGGAGTCATGTCTGTACTGACCGAGTCCGACGTACGCTCAGCGCTCGCGCGAGTTCTGGACCCAGAGATCCGCAAACCCATCACCGAACTGGGGATGGTCAAGGGGATCACTCTCTCCAGTGACAACAGCGTCGACATCGGCATCTATCTCACGACCGCCGGTTGCCCGATGCGCACCGAGATCACCGAACGCGTCACCAAAGCCGTCGCCGACGTCGCCGGAGTCGGCGCGATCCGCGTCGAACTCGACGTCATGGACGACGCTCAGCGAACCGAACTCCGCAAGTCGCTTCGCGGCGATTCCGCCGAGCCGGTCATCCCCTTCGCCCAGCCGGGTTCACTCACCCGCGTCTACGCCGTGGCTTCCGGCAAGGGTGGCGTCGGAAAGTCCAGTGTGACAGTCAATCTCGCGGCGGCCATGGCCGCGCGCGGACTGTCCGTGGGTGTACTCGACGCAGATATCTACGGTCACTCGATCCCCCGCATGCTCGGCACCGACGCCAAGCCGACTCAGGTCGAGCGCATGATCATGCCGCCCGTCGCCCACGACGTGAAGATGATCTCCATCGCGCAGTTCACCCAGGGCAACACACCTGTCGTCTGGCGCGGACCGATGCTTCACCGCGCGCTCCAGCAGTTCCTCGCCGACGTGTTCTGGGGCGATCTGGACGTGCTGCTGCTCGATCTGCCGCCCGGCACCGGTGACATCGCCATCTCGGTGGCTCAGCTCATCCCGAGCGCCGAGATCCTGGTCGTCACCACACCGCAGCAGGCTGCTGCCGAGGTCGCCGAGCGCGCGGGCGCCATCGCCCTGCAGACCCGTCAGCGTGTGGCCGGCGTCGTCGAGAACATGTCGTGGCTCGAACTTCCCGACGGCACCCGTATGGACGTCTTCGGCGAAGGCGGCGGGCAGACCGTCTCCGATCGCCTCACGAAGGCCGTCGGCGCCAAGGTTCCGCTTCTCGGACAGATCCCGCTGGATCCGTCCGTCCGTGAGGCAGGCGACGCCGGGACACCGATCGTCCTCAGCGCCCCCGACTCACCCGCCGCCATCGCACTCAAGGACATCGCCGACAAGTTGGCCGTCCGTCAGCGCGGGCTGGCCGGAATGTCGCTCGGTATCAACACGGTTCGCAACCTCTAGAACCCCGTCATACGAAAGGGCGCCTGTCACCGATCGGTGGCAGGCGCCCTTTCGTATGTCGAATCTAGGTTGCGTCGAAGTCCACGGGAGGACGTTCGCCGGCAGTGAGTGGCTTGTCCTTCGACAGCGTCTTCGGCTCCTGCACTCCGCTCTGCGGCTTCTTGTCGAAGTTGCCAGTGAAGATGGAGTCGTCACCGTCGAGGAGGTGCTGGGTGATCACAGCGCGCGGCGTCATTCCGCGCAGCTTGTTCAGATCTGCGAGTGGTTTACGCAGATCCTCGAAGTCGGTGCCCAGTTCTTCCTTGAGCTGATTGGAAGCGCCCGAGGCATATTCGCGCACCTGCCTCAGGGATTTCGTGACCCAGGAGACCGCACCAGGAAGCCGCTCAGGTCCCAAGATGACCAGAGCCGCTACGAGGAGGATCATGAACTCGCCCCAACCGATGTTGCCAAACACAGGGTCAGCCTACTGTGTGCTCGCTCGGTACGCGCATGTCCGGATCAACCTCACAGGAAGATCGCAGGGTCCGATCAGTCCGACACCGGCGTGACCGAAATGTCGACCTGCCGTCCGTCGCGGATCAACTGAACATTGACAGGCTGATCGACGGTCGTCGCGTTGACCGCAACCACCAATTCGTCGGCACTTGTCACCGGTCGGTCACCGACCTTGACGATGACGTCACCCTCGACGATCCCCGCACGTTGAGCGGGGCTGCCGTCGCGGACGTTGGCCACGGCAGCGCCGCTGGTCGCGTCGTTGACTGCGGTGCGGGCATTCACGCCGATGTCGGGGTGATGAACCTTGCCGTCGCGGATGATGGTCTGCGCCACCTCGGTGACCGTGTCGATCGGAATCGCGAAGCCGAGCCCGACCGAACCACCGGACTCACTGAGCATTGCCGTGTTGATACCGATGACGCGGGCTTCGTCGTCGACGAGCGCACCACCGGAGTTGCCGTGATTGATCGCAGCGTCGGTCTGGACGGCGTCGATGACGGCGTTGGTGTCGGTGCCTTCACCCGACAACCGCAGAGGCCGGTTCAGCGCACTGACGATTCCGCGGGTGACGGTCTTGCTCAATCCGAGCGGTGAGCCGACGGCGACGACGTCGTCGCCCACCTGAACATCCTCGGATTTTCCGAGCTGAGCGACCGTCAGATTGTTGGCCGACACCTTGAGCACCGCGAGGTCTGTCTTGACGTCACGGCCGACGATCTGAGCGTCGGTCTTGGTTCCGTCGGAGAAGATCACCTGGATCTTCGCGTCCTGAGCGGGCGGAACGGCAGAGGAGATCACGTGGTTGTTGGTGACGATGTATCCCTTGTCAGAGATGACCACGCCGGATCCCGTACTCCCCTGGTCACCGACGGCGACCTGAATCGACACCACGGAAGGCAGCACCGCGTCGGCGACCTTCGCCACCTGAGACTCCGGTTGTTCGCCGCCGCCGGATTGGACGAGGGTGACACGTGAGCTGGTGAGTGAACTGCGATCGGCAGTGATGACCGTGGCGAGTAAGCCACCGACGAGAGCGATGACGAGCGCCATCCCGGCAAGTGCGGCCAGCGCCGAGGGAGCGACCTTGCGACCGAACAACACCTCACGCACATCGAGCTTCCGGGCGGGCTGCAACTGCACCGGCGCCTCGGACTCTGCGGGATTGCCCAGGGAGACGGCGGATTCCGGATCACGCCACGGATCGCTCGGCGGCTCTTCTTCGGGCGCGTTGTTCGCCGACGCCTCGCGATCGCGGCCGATCGACTCGGTGGCGTCCGCGGGTCGTCCGAATGCCTCGGCCAGAACCGGGTCCGGAGCGCCGATCACGACGTCGGAGGACGGGGTTGATCGCGCGGCCACCGGAGTGAACGAGCCTTCGACTCCACTCGGCCGACCGAACACCTGGCGCGAGGCCGGATCGATCTGGGGTCGATAGACCGGACGGGGGTCGAGAACCGGCGCATCTGCCGGTCTGTCCACCGAACCGTTTGCCGAAGAATCCGAACTCACTCCGGAGTGCCCCCTTTTTCCGTCAGTCACATCGTCCAGTATCACTGATCCGCGCCGGGAAGCAGGCGCGCGGCGTCATTTGCGCCAGCGACGGGACAACCTCTTGCTGATGGTGGAGAAGCCCGCGGGCTGATTACCGACGGAACTGTCGGCGTTTTCCGAATTGGGTCCGGTAGTCGGACTGTTGCACGAGGGAATCTGGCTGAGAAGTCCCACCAGGGACAACGGCATCGTCATCTCGCCGCTTCGACGCAGCGCACCACGCGCCTGCTGCTGAGCATCGACGGCTGCAGCGCACTCGGCGCAGATCGAGATGTGATGGGAGGCCCTCAAGTAGGCCTGCATTCGGAGCTCTCCGTCGACGTAGGCAGCGATTGCCTCGCTGGCCAGATGTTCGGTCGAACCGAACTGGCGATGTGCCCGCGCCTCCGTCATTCGTCCCTCCAGGTGATTGACCACGTCCCGCTCTGTAGCTCGAACCCGACCGTCAGAAACCGACGAGTTCGGATTCGGCCGCGCGCTGCGCTGCCAGATGATCACGAATCGCCTGTCGCCCACGATGGATACGGCTACGAACCGTTCCGAGCTTCACTCCCAGTGTGGCACCGATTTCCTCGTACGACAGACCTTCGATGTCACAGAGCACAACAGCGGCACGAAATTCAGGTGCGAGCGAGTCCAATGCGGCCTGCAGACCTGCATCGAGGCGCGCGTCATGGTAGATCTGCTCGGGGTCGGGACCGGGTGAGGGAACGCGGTCGTAATCCTCGGGCAGCGCTTCCATACGGATGCGGTTGCGTCGGCGAACCATGTCGAGGAACAGGTTTGTGGTGATGCGGTGCAACCAGCCCTCGAACGTTCCGGGCTGATAATCGGAGAGCGAGCGGAACACCCGAATGAAGGTGTCCTGCGTCAAGTCCTCGGCGTCCTGGGCATCGCCTGACAACCGGTAGGCCAGGCGGTACACCCGGTCACCGTGCTGACGCACGAGTTCGTCCCAAGACGGCATGGAGGACTTCTCACCAGTTGCATCGAACACAGCTGTGCCGATCAATTCGGAATCCACAGCCGATTCCGTCGTCAAAACTTCCGACTCTCGAGGGCGAGGCTCGTCGTTGACCTGGTAAATAAGTTGATCCTCCTGCTCGGGATCGCGTAGTTCGATCACCGCGTTGTCCGAATCACGTGATGCGCGATATTCGGGAGAACCAGCCGATGCTGTGATTTGTTCCCGATCACCGAGCTGCGAAAGATCAACTTGGTAGAAATCGATACCGCCGTGCGATCTTCGATCCGGCGATGTATACACCTTTTCTCATCGCGGTGTGCACGCCATATGAGGAGCCTGAGGGATTCCTGAGAATCCTGGTGACTGCGCGCCTTGCAGCGACAATCCGAACCGCCCGATAACCTCATGAGCGTGACCCACGCCGAACAGATACTCCGCCACGTCGAGGACGTAGTTTCCGAGGACGAGATTTTGACCGCGGCGCGAGATCGAGCGCTGGATCTCGGAGCCCATCCGGTGACGCCCGCCGTCGGCGCGACTCTCGCCATGTTCGCGAGAATGCTCGACGCGAAGACAGCCGTCGAGGTGGGCACCGGAGCCGGCGTGAGCAGCCTGTGGCTTCTGCACGGCATGCGCGACGACGGCGTCCTGACCACGATCGACAGCGAACCCGAACACCAGCGGGCGGCCAAACTGACCTTCCGCGAAAGTGGAATCGCTCCGGCACGCACTCGCCTGATCAACGGACGCGCACTCGACGTCCTTCCCCGCCTCGCCGACGGCGGCTACGACCTGGTGTTCGTCGACTGCGCCGCGATCGACCACCCGCACTACGTCCGCGAAGGTGTCCGCCTGCTGCGCTCCGGCGGTGTCATCGTTCTGCACAACGCCCTCGCCGACGGCCGTGTTGCCGACAGCTCCGCTCGCGATGCGACGACTGTTGCGGTCCGCGAAGCAGCGAAGGCCGTGACCGAGGACGAGCGACTCATTCGAGTGCTCCTCCCCCTCGGCGACGGCCTCCTCTGCGCGAGCAAGCTCTAGATCCAGACGCCTTTCCCGATGGCGACGACGCCACCCTGACTGACGGCGAATCGTTCGCGGTCACGTTCGAGGTCGACGCCGATGATTTCGCCGTCACCGACCACGACGTTCTTGTCGAGGATCGCGCGCCGTACGACGGCACCCTTGCCGATGCGCACACCCGGCATCAGCACGCTGCCCTCGACGGTCGCGCCGTCCTCGATCATCACGTTGGAGCTGAGCACCGAATTGCGCACGGTCGCGGCAGAGAGGATCGACCCCGCACCGACCACCGATTCCTGCGCGAGTCCGCCCTTCACGAACTTGGCGGGCGCGAGGTTCTCGGTGGCGCCGCGGATGGGCCAGCGACGGTTGTAGAGATTGAAGATCGGATGCACGGACACGAGGTCCATGTGAGCGTCGTAGAAGGCGTCGAGGGTACCGACGTCGCGCCAGTAACCGCGGTCTCGATCGGTGGCGCCGGGAACGACGTTGTCCTTGAAGTCGTAGACCGACGCCTCACCTGCGGCGACCAAGGCGGGAATGATGTCGCCGCCCATGTCGTGGTCGGAGTCGGAGTTCTCCGAATCCGCGCGGATGGCATCCACGAGCACCTTGGTGGTGAACACATAGTTACCCATGGACGCGAACGTCGAGTTGGGGTCGTCCGGTGTCCCGGGAGGATGGGCGGGCTTCTCGAGGAACTGGGTGATGCGTCCCGACTCGTCACTGTCGATGCAGCCGAAAGCAAAAGCCTCGCTTCGCGGTACACGAATACCCGCGACCGTCACCCCTGCCCCGGATTCGATGTGGTGCTGAACCATCTGTTCCGGATCCATCCGGTACACGTGGTCGGCGCCGAAAACCACGATGTACTCGGGGTCCTCGTCGTAAACGAGATTGAGCGACTGCAGGATTGCGTCGGCGCTGCCGGTGTACCAGCGCGGCCCGAGCCGCTGCTGGGCCGGGACCGGAGTGATGTACTCACCCGCGAAACCGGACAACCGCCACGTCTGCGAAATGTGGCGGTCGAGTGAATGTGACTTGTATTGCGTCAACACACAAATACGCAGATATCCCGCGTTGACAAGGTTGCTCAACACGAAGTCGATAAGTCGATATGCACCTCCGAAGGGCACTGCGGGCTTCGCTCTGTCCGCGGTCAGCGGATACAAGCGTTTGCCCTCGCCCCCGGCGAGCACGATTCCAAGCACATGCGGCTGGCTTCTCACACCGCTAACCTATCCGCACTGGTGAACTCCCGCTAGCGAAGCAGTCCGAGAGGTCCGATCGTGTCCCTCTCCGAACGGGCGGGGAAAGCGCGATCGGTAGCCGGATCGACCACGGGCGGTTAGGTTTAGCGCGTGCGAGTCGCGATGATGACCAAGGAATACCCGCCGGAGATCTACGGCGGCGCAGGAGTACACGTAACCGAGCTTGTCGCTCAGATGAAGCGGTTGTGCGAGGTCGACGTGCACTGCATGGGCGCCCCACGCGAAGGCGCGATCGTCCACTCTCCCGACCCCGCGCTCGCCGGATCCAACCCCGCCTTGACTACGCTCTCCGCCGAACTGCGGATGGCGGACGCAGCGGCCGGCGTCGACATCGTCCACTCCCACACCTGGTACACCGGACTGGCCGGGCATCTCGCCTCGGCGCTCTACGACGTACCGCACATCCTCACTGCCCACTCACTCGAGCCCAGACGCCCGTGGAAGGCCGAGCAGCTAGGTGGTGGCTATCGGATCTCGTCGTGGTCCGAACGCAACGCCGTCGAGCACGCAGACGCGATCATCGCCGTCAGTTCCGGAATGCGACTCGACGTCCTCGACGCGTATCCCGCCGTCGATCCGAGTCGCGTGCACGTGGTGCGCAACGGAATCGACACCGCGGTATGGCATCCCGGCGGATCTGCGCCGGGAGCGCCGTCCGCGCTCGCGTCGATCGGTGTCGATCCAGCCAAACCCATCGTGGCCTTTGTCGGACGCATCACCAGGCAGAAGGGAGTTGGTCACCTCGTCGCGGCGGCACACCACTTCGACCCGGAGATTCAACTCGTGCTGTGCGCCGGCGCTCCCGATACACCGGAGATCGCCGCCGAGACGGAGAAGGCGGTGGCCGAACTCGCCAGGCATCGAGGCAACGTCTTCTGGGTGCGCGAAATGCTCCCGACCGAACAGATCAGGGAAGTACTTTCGGCAGCAACGGTATTCGTCTGCCCTTCGGTGTACGAGCCCCTCGGGATCGTCAATCTCGAGGCCATGGCGTGCGAGACCGCCGTGGTCGCTTCCGATGTCGGCGGCATCCCCGAGGTGGTCGCCGACGGCATCACCGGGCGACTCGTGCATTACAACGCCTACGAGCCGAACGCATTCGAGGAGTCACTCGCGGCCACCGTAAATGCCGTTGTCGCCGACCGAGAGGGCGCCGAAGCGATGGGTCGTGCGGGCAGAATCCGTGCGATCGACGAGTTCTCCTGGGCCGAAATCGCCAAGCAGACGCTCGAGGTCTACGCCGATGCCGTCACGAGACGCTGATCCAGGTCAGATTTTGCGGTAGGTCGAGATCGTCGCCGACGCGGTCACGGTGCTCGGCTGCGGCAGCTTCGCCACGGCGGCAGCAAGATCGGCGGGCGTCAGGTGTCTCGCCGACGGTCCCATACCCACCAGGTCGAGGATGTCCTGGTGCGACAACGGCATCGTGAACTCGACCTCGTCGCTGCTCACACGGTCGAAGTAGCCGGCCATCGAGGATTCGAGGCGTTCCACTTTGCGATCGTCGACCCTGACCATCGCAAGGATGTCGATCAGCTCGCGCAGATGCCTGTCGGTGGGCGTCAGCACCACCAGAGCGCCGTCATCTGCGAGAACGCGATGGGACTGCGGACCGTTACGCGGAGCGAACACACAGAGCACGTGAGACAAAGCTCCGTCGCGAATCGGTAGTGGTTGCCAGACGTCTGCGACGATCGAGCCGATTCTTTCGTGAACCTTCGCAGCTCGCCTTGCCGCGAACTTGGACACGTCCAAGGCTATTGCGCGAGAATCAGGCAGAGAATCCACCACGTGCGCGAGGTATTGACCTGTGCCTGCACCGATTTCGACGATCCGCGCAGGATCCGACCCGGCCGTAGTCGAGCAGGCCCGGGAGACGGCATCCATCAGTGGGTCGAAATGGCCCGCGCCGAGCAGTCGTGCACGCGCCGCGATCATCTCGGCACTGTCGCCGGTGAACTTCGTGGCTCCGCCGCTGATCAGGCTCACGTAACCCTGACGAGCCACGTCGAATCGATGTCCGCGGTCGCACTCGGCGGCGCCGTCCACCAACTCCAACTCGGCAGCGCACTGCGGGCAGGACAGAAGATCGATCACGGCGGCAAGCATTGATCCGTCCTTTCGGCTACCTGTGGTGCGCACACACTTCAGGCCCCGTACCGAAACGGATACGGAGCCTGCGTGCAATCACGTGCTGTTGTTCGTACTGCTACAACCTGGACCCGACTAGCTGGTGACGTTCGTGAGTTCCACACCGAGCGCTGCAGCTTCATCCGGGGTCAGCTCGACGACGAGGCGTCCGCCACCCTCGAGTGGAACCCGCATGACGATTCCTCGTCCCTCTTTGGTTGCTTCGAGGGGACCGTCCCCGGTCCGGGGCTTCATGGCCGCCATCCTCTGCTCCCTCCAGATCTGCGCTGCATTGCTCTGCGCCTCGACTAACGGTGCGCCCCGCCAACAATCAGCGAGGCTCGTACCCTCCATTGTTCCCTATGGATGCGGGAACCGGGAATCTGAGTCACATTTAGGGGTGTTCAGTCGACCGTCACACCTGCGTCGGAACCCAACAATCGGCCACGTGATCATCGACCATTCCGGTGGCCTGCATGAGCGCATAAGCCGTGGTAGGACCCACAAACTTGAACCCACGCCGCTTGAGTTCCTTAGCCATGGCAGTCGACTCGGGAGTGACCGCCGGAACCTCTGCAATTGATGTCAGTCGTCTGGTGCGTCGAGGCGGCGAGAACGACCAGAGTAACGAATCGAGGTCCAGATCGGGTGAATTCACGAGCACTCGGGCGTTGGAAATCGTCGCTTCGATCTTCGCGCGATTGCGGACGATCGCGGCATCGGAGAGCAATCTCTCGACATCCGCAACTCCGTACGCTGCGACCTTGTCCGGATCGAACCCGTCGAAGGCTTCTCGGAAGGACTCGCGTTTGCGCAAAATCGTGATCCACGAAAGCCCCGATTGGAATGCCTCGAGAGCGAGCCGCTCGAACAGTTCGTCGCGCCCGTGCAGCGGACGCCCCCACTCCTCGTCGTGATAGTCGCGGTAAAGCGTGTCGCCGGGCGTCTCGACCACCCAGCCGCATCGAACCAGTCCGTCTGCCATCAGCCCTGAGGATCCTTCGATCCGGACTCGGACGCGGTCTCAGGGTCCTCGTGCGACGCTTCGGCCACGGCGGGAGCATCCGCCTTCACCAGGACCTCAGACCGCTCGTCACGGCCCAGTTGTGCACGCAGAGAATCGATTTCCAACCCGAGGCGATGCAGAGCCCAATCGACTTCGCTCGCCTTGTAACCCCGCAGCACCTGCTGAAAGCGCAGAGCGTCGACATCCGCCCCCGTGACGTCCTCCGCCGGCAGCACGGTCGCCGTCGTGCCGGGAGGCAGCGGCGGCAGCTCTTCCGAGCGCCCGAACACAGCGCTGGCGGCGAGGAAGATCATCGCGCCGACCAGTGCCATGACAATCAGGTACAGGAGGATCGTCATCATGGACCGATACTCCCATACCCGTGGGTAAGCGGTCAGACCCCCGCGGTGCGCACTATCGAATTCATCGGGGGTCGATCGACCAGCGATACCTCCGTGGTCTCGGGCACGAAAGAATCACCGTCGACCAGGAATTGGGTCAACCCGGCACCCGAATCCTCGATCCCACACCGCCTGAGCATCGTTCCGATGATCTGCCGACTCATCACGCCGAGGTCGGCGAGTGGCCGGTTGCGATGCTTGCGCACGCCCAGATTGACCTGACCGATCGCCGCCAGCCCCAACGTGTCGTACGTATCGAGCAGCAAGCCGATCTCGACGCCGTAGCCCGGGGCAAACGGGACTGCGGAGAGCAACTCTCGGGTGCCCGCGTATTCACCACCCAATGGTTGCAGCACCGAGGTGAGTTCGGGCCGCAGCGCAGCCAACATGGGCCGCGCCACCAATTCAGTGACTCGTCCGCCGCCGTTGGCGTCCTCCGTGCCGCTCACGCGCAGCGGACGGCGGTAGTAACCCTTCACCAGATGGATGCCGTCAACGGTGAGTAGCGGACCCAGCAATTTGGGCACGAACGCCGGATCGGGATTGATGAGGTCGGAGTCGACGAATGCGATCAGATCGCCGGTCGTCGCGGCGACCGAACGCCAGAGCACCTCACCTTTGCCCGCGGTCGGCGGGATAGACGGGACGGCGCTCTCACGACTGATCACCGTCGCTCCGGCCGCGCGAGCACGCTCGGCGGTACGGTCGCTCGAACCCGAATCGAGCACGATCAATTCGTCGACCAAGCCGCCGAGCAACGGGTGAATGGTGTCGACCACCGCAGCAACGGTGTCTTCTTCGTTGAGCGCGGGCAACACCACCGAGACGGTTCGGCCACCCTTTGCCCGTTCGAGTTCGGCCACCGTCCAACTCGGATGGTCCCAACTGTTGGCTTCTGCCCATACGCGGGTCGGGCCCGCACCGGTGATACTCATGCCAGACCTCGAACCGTACGTACCGGGGCGCGGCGTCCCTGAATCGCGGCCACCATGTCGACTACTCGACGGGTGG
Source organism: Rhodococcus sp. NPDC057135 (assembly GCF_042670865.1). Lineage (NCBI taxonomy): Bacteria > Bacillati > Actinomycetota > Actinomycetes > Mycobacteriales > Nocardiaceae > Rhodococcus > Rhodococcus sp. NPDC057135. The sequence continues at coordinate 69,948 of NZ_JBHUUU010000014.1, read as the reverse complement.
ACGCCACCTCGTGAACACGGAACACCCGGGCGCCGCCCGCCGCGGCCATTGCTGTCGCTGCCAATGTTCCCTCCAACCTCTCGGAAAGCTCCACACCAAGAGTCTCCCCGATGAAGTCCTTATTGCTCAGCGCCATCAGCACTGGCCACCCGGTGTTTACAAGAACGTCCACTTTTCGCAACAACTCGAGCCCGTGGAAGGTGTTCTTGCCGAAGTCGTGGGTGGGATCGATCAGAATCGCGTCACGCGGAACACCGAGAGCCAGGGCGCGTTCTGCCGCCGACACCACCTCGGAGACCACATCTGCGACGACGTCGTCGTAGCGAACACGGTGCGGGCGGGTACGCGGAACCGCACCGCCCGTGTGCGAGCAGACGATGCCGGCGCCCGTCTCGGCAGCGACCACCACGAGTTCGGGATCCGCACCGGCCCACGTGTCGTTGATCAGGTCGGCGCCTTCGTCGCGCGCCAGCCGTGCGACGCCACTGCGCCAGGTGTCGACGCTGATGATCAACTCGGGGTACTTGGCCCTGATCGCGGCGACGAACGGAACCACCCGCCTGACTTCCTCGTCGGCGTCGACGAGGTCACCCGGTCCGGCTTTCACTCCCCCGATGTCCACCAGATCGGCGCCCTCGTCGACGGCACGATCGACGGCAGCCATCGCCGCCGAGTCCGAGAACGTCGCACCCTGGTCGTAGAAGGAATCGGGAGTGCGATTGACGATCGCCATCACCAATGCACGGTCGACCGCGACCGGACGCCCACACAGGGTGGGCGCCGGACCTGGCTGCGCGGTAGAACCGGAGAGTGAAGACATGCCACTCATACTGGCATGACGGAACTCGGTCTAGCCCTTGGGTACCGAGCCTGCCGCGACCTTTCCGACGTATTCGTCGTACGAGTCCACGTAACCACCCTCGCGGCCTTCGAGAACGTGCAGAGTGTCGGCGCCGACGTCGTAACCCTCGTTCCGCAATTCCACCTTGCGCGACTTGAAAGTGCTGGTGTGTTCGAGTGAGTCGACGATGCGGATGAACAGCGGGACCGCGTAGTTGGGGAGCTTGCCGTAGAGATGAGCCGCGACTTCGCTGCCCTCGAAACTCTGACTGTCACGTAACTTCACCGCCGCCATGCCCGCGCGCCCGTCGGTACCAGGAATCTCGACGCCGTAGACAACTGCTTCCTCGACGGCCGGGTGCGAACTCAGCGCGCCCTCGACCTCCGTGGTGGCGACGTTCTCACCCTTCCAGCGGAAGGTGTCACCGAGGCGGTCGACGAAGGCGACGTGACCCCATCCCTGCTTGCGCACCAGGTCTCCGGTGTCGAACCAGGTGTCGTCGTCCTTGAATCCGCCCCGTACCAGTTTGCTGTTGCTCGCCGCTTCGTCGGTGTAACCGTCGAAAGGCGCCCGGTCGGTGACCTTGGACAGTAGGAGTCCGACCTGACCCGTGGAAACCTTGCGGAGTCGACCGTCGGCTCCACGCAACGCTTTTCCGGTGTTCTCGTCGAATTCCACGACGGCGTGCGGCAACGGGCAGATGCCTGCTGTCTTGTCGACGTTGAGTGCGTTGACGAACGCGATGTTGCATTCACTGGCACCGTAGAACTCGGCGACGCGGGGAATGCCGAAGCGCTGGGTGAATTCGGCCCAGATCTCAGGGCGCAGACCGTTGCCGACCATGAGCCGAACGGCGTTGTCGCTGTCGGTCGGCTTGGCCGGCTGGTTGAGCAGATAGCGGCACAGCTCACCGATGTAGGTGAAGGCGGTCGCCTTGTTGACTGCGATGTCGTCCCAGAACCGGGAGGCGGAGAACTGACGTCCGATTGCGATGGTCGCACCGGACGCGAGCACCGAGGACAACGAGACCGTCAACGCGTTGTTGTGATAGAGCGGCAGGCAGCAGTACAGAGTGTCGGAGCCGCGCAAGCGCACGCCCATCAACCCGAGCCCGGACATCGACTTCAACCAGCGGAAGTGAGTCATCAAGCTGGCCTTGGGCATTCCGGTGGTGCCCGAGGTGAAGATGTAGAACGCTTTCTCCTTCGCCAGCACCTCCGCGGTGACCGCCGGGTTGGCCGGATCAGCCGTCTTCGCCAGATCCGAGAGTTCACTGACAAGAAGTTGAGCGGGCCCGGCAAATCCGGCAGGCAACGATTCGAGGGCTTCTTCGCACTCGTCGGCGACCACCAGGACGCGAGCGTCGAGCAGCGTAAGGCTGTGTGCCAGAACGTCGTCGCGCTGGTTGTAGTTCAGCATGCCCGCTGCCGCACCGAGTTTGACGGCAGCGAGTGCGATCAACAGGGCTTCGGGAGTGTTCTTTGCCAGCACTCCGACGACGTCTCCGCGGTCGACTCCTCGGCCGCGGAGAACGTCCGCGTAGCGGTTCACCAGTTCGTTGGCCTCGGCATAACTGGTCGCGTGGCCTTCGAACCGGATGAACGGGCGCGACGGGTGAGCGTGTGCAGCCTTCTGGAAGATCAACCCGATCGATTCCTTGGCCGAAGGCTTGCGGGTGAGGCCGGCGGCCCCCCGCGCCAGGATCGGCACCTCGGTGATCATCGACGGCAGTTTTGCCGCCAGATCCAGCAGGCCGACGGTCGAACGGGCTTCCGAACTCATGGCTCCCCTAACACGTATCCGGCGCCCATTCGGCCGCCCAGTCTGCGGCCACCTTACTTCACGGTAATAAAGCCCGCCATGCCCCAGGTCAGGGTTTCACGCACGCGTCTGATCAGGATTTGACGCACGCGTCGAGTGCGGCCTCGACGTCCGTCCGCACCAGCAGGGTGTCCAGCGCCTGACGCCCGACGAAGCCGGTCCCGTCGAGCTTGTTCAACCACTCGAGCAGGCCGGTGAAGTGCCCGACGGGATCGAGCATCACCACTGGTTTCTCGTGCATTCCGAGGTAGCCGGCGGTCCACGTTTCGAACAGCTCTTCCAGCGTCCCGATTCCGCCCGGCAGCGTGATGAACGCGTCGGCGTGATCTTCCATCAGCTTCTTGCGTTCGCGCATGGTGTCCGTGACGATCAGCTCGTCGGCATCGACGTCGGCAACTTCCTTGTGCACCAGGGCCTTCGGAATGACGCCGACGGTCCAAGCGCCCGCCGCGCGAGCGGACTCGGCGACAGCGCCCATCATCGAGACGTTGCCACCGCCCGAGACCAACTGCCATCCGCGTCGACCGATCGCGGTTCCCACCTCTGCCGCCAACGCCAGGAAAGACTCGTCCACCGGCCCCGACGCGCAGTAGACGCAGATCGAGTACTTCTTGTCGGAATCGGTCACCATTCTTCTTCTTTCCCCAGATCTGCGGCCTCGTCGACGCCCTTGTCTGCGTTGAGGACGATTCGCACTGCTTCTTCCACGCTGTCGGTGACGTGCAGCAGATTCACGTCACCTTCGGAAATCTTGCCGTCTCGCTCGAGGGTGCCGCGAATCCAGTCGACGAGTCCGGACCAGTACTCGGTGCCGAACAGGACGATCGGGAAGCGCGTGACTTTGTGGGTCTGGACCAGGGTGAGGGCTTCGAACAGCTCGTCGAGTGTTCCGAAGCCGCCGGGCAGGCAGATGAATGCCTGGGAGTACTTCACGAACATCGTCTTGCGTGCGAAGAAGTACCGGAAGTTGATTCCGAGATCCACCCACTCGTTGAGTCCCTGCTCGAACGGCAACTCGATGCCGAGACCGATCGAATATCCGCCTGCTTCGCTGCAACCACGGTTGGCAGCTTCCATGACTCCCGGCCCACCACCGGTGATGACGGCGTACCCGGCCTCGGCCAAGGCCGTACCCAGTTCACGGCCGGATTGGTACTCGGGATGATCGACCGTGGTGCGGGCCGAACCGAACACCGTCACCGCACGCGGGACCTCGGCGAGCGCGCCGAAACCTTCGATGAATTCGCTCTGGATACGCAACACACGCCACGGATCGGTGTGCACCCAATCCGTGGGTCCGCGCTTGTCGAGCAAGCGCTGATCCGTCGTGGTCTTCTCATCCTTGCGCTTGCGTCGAAGCTGAACCGGCCCGCGGTGCTTGATCGACGAGCTCTGCTTCTTCGAAGCCGAATTCTTCTCTGGTGCCATGCGGCAAGGCTAACGGTCAGGCCGACAGATACTTCCTCAGCACGGCCGCGACGTCGGTGATCTGCTGCACCGGAACGTGCTCGTCGCGCTTGTGCGCGAGATTCGGATCACCCGGTCCGTAGTTCACGGCAGGAATGCCGAGCGCCGAGAACCTGGACACGTCGGTCCACCCGTACTTCGCGCGGAACTGACCACCGGCCGCCTCGATCAGGGCGGCAGCGGACGGGTTCGCCAAGCCAGGCAGCGCGCCGGGTGAGGAGTCCGTGACCTCGAATCCGAGGCCCAGACCGTCGAACACTTCGCGTACGTGTGCCTCGGCTTGTGCCTCGCTGCGATCGGGCGCGAATCGGAAATTGACGTCCATCTCGGCTTCGTCCGGGACGACGTTTCCGGCGACACCGCCGGAGATCCGCACCGCCGACAAACCTTCGCGGTAGCCGCAACCGTCGATGTCGACCGAGCGCGGCTGGTAACTCGACAACCGCTCCAACGCACCGCCGAACTTGTGAATGGCGTTGTCCCCCAGCCAGGACCTGGCCGAATGTGCGCGAGTTCCCGAAGCCGTCAACCGAACCCGCATCGTGCCCTGGCACCCGGCCTCGATGAAACCGGCCGTCGGCTCACCGAGAATCGCGACGTCGGCCGTGAGCCATTCCGGGATCTCGCGTTCGATTCGTCCCAGGCCGTTGTACGTCGCGGCGATCTCTTCGCAGTCGTAGAAGACGAGAGTCAGATCGTGGGCCAAGTTCTCGATGGTCGCAGCCAGGTGAAGAAACACCGCGTCGCCCGACTTCATGTCGACGGTCCCGCATCCGTGCAGAATGTCGCCTTCGCGTCGCGAAGGAACATTGTCGGCGATCGGCACCGTATCCAGATGTCCGGCGAGCATGACGCGACTGGGCAAACCGCGCGACGTACGCGCCAACACGGCGTTGCCGTTGCGGATGATCTCGAAGCCCGAAGTCTGCTCACGCAGCGCATCCTCGACGGCCTGCGCAATGACGGATTCGTCGTGCGAGACGCTGGGGATGTCGACCAGGGCGGCCGTCAAGTCGATGGGGTCCGAAGCAAGATCGAGGATGCTCACACGCACCAGCCTAGGCCGGTGCACCCACCACCCAGTAATCTCTAGTCCCGTGAGCGCACAGGGAGCAACAGCAGTAGGTATCGCCAACGTGACCGCGGACGGAACCGTCCTCGACACCTGGTTCCCGGCACCGGAGCTGGGAACATTCGACAAGACCGGTACCGAGAACGTCGAGGGAACAGACATTCCTTCCGATCTTGCCCTGCTGGCAGGCACTGACGACGCTCGCGAGGTCTCGCAGGTCGTCGTGCGCACCACCATCGCCGATCTCTCCAAGGCACCGGTCGACGCCCATGACGTCTACCTGCGCCTCCACCTCCTCTCGCACCGTCTCGTCGCGCCCCACGGCGTCAACCTCGACGGTCAGTTCGGCCTGCTCAGCAACGTCGTGTGGACCAACTTCGGTCCGTGCGCCGTCGAGGGCTTCGAGCAGGTTCGCTCGCGTCTGCGCATCCGCGGAGTCGTCACCGTGTTCAGCGTCGACAAGTTCCCCCGCATGGTCGACTACGTCGTGCCGTCCGGAGTTCGCATCGGTGACGCGGACCGTGTCCGACTCGGCGCACACCTCGCCAGCGGAACGACCGTCATGCACGAGGGCTTCGTCAACTTCAACGCCGGCACCCTCGGCAACTCGATGGTCGAAGGCCGCATCTCTGCGGGCGTCGTCGTCGACGACGGATCCGATGTGGGCGGCGGCGCCTCGATCATGGGCACCCTCTCCGGCGGCGGCAAGGAAACCATCTCCCTCGGCAAGCGCTGCCTCCTCGGCGCCAACGCCGGCCTCGGCATCTCACTCGGCGACGACTGCGTCCTCGAAGCGGGCCTCTACGTCACCGCGGGCACCAAGGTCACCGGCCCGGACGGCACCGTCGTCAAGGCCAAAGAACTGAGCGGCAAGTCGAACCTTCTCTTCCGTCGTAACTCGGTCTCGGGTGCCGTCGAGGTCGTGCCGTGGAAGGGCACCGGCGTCGAACTGAACGCTGCTTTGCACGCCAACGACTGATGACCAGCACCGACGTCTCCGACGGAACAACCACTGCTCTCGGCCACGGTCTCAAGGTCCGCCATCTGACGATGATGGGCCTGGGCTCGGCCATCGGCGCCGGCCTGTTCCTCGGAACCGGCGTCGGTATCGCCAAGGCCGGCCCGGCCGTCCTGATCTCCTACATCCTTGCGGGCGCCGTCGTGGTGTTCGTGATGCGCATGCTCGGTGAGATGGGCGCGGCGATTCCGGCCAGCGGTTCCTTCTCGCACTACGCGCGCCTGGGGATCGGCGAGTGGGCCGGCTTCGTGATGGGCTGGCTCTACTGGTTCATGCTGATCATGGTGCTGGGCGCCGAGATCACCGGGGCTTCTGCGATCGTGAACGACTGGGTGCCGTCGATCCCGCAATGGGTTGTCGCACTCGTCTTCGTGGTGTTCTTCGCCGTCGTGAACCTGGCCAAGGTCAGCAACTTCGGCGAGTTCGAGTTCTGGTTCGCGGCAATCAAAGTCACCGTCATCATCGGCTTCCTGATCATCGGTGTCCTGCTGGTGTTCGGCCTCCTGCCCGATACCGACCCGGTCGGTACGAGCAATCTGTTCGGGCAGGGCGGCTTCATGCCCAACGGGTTGTCCGGCATTGCCGCAGGCCTTCTCGTCGTGGCCTTCGCCTTCGGCGGGATCGAGATCGTCACCATCGCTGCAGCCGAATCCGAGAATCCGGAACGCTCCATCGCCGTCGCTGTCCGCAGCGTCGTGTGGCGCATCAGCGTCTTCTACATCGGCGCCATCTCGATCATGGTTCTGCTGCTGCCCTGGAACGACCCCGAACTCGAGAGCGGCCCGTTTGTGGCCGTCTTGAACAAGGCGAACATTCCGGGTGTTGCCGGGTTCATGGAACTCGTCGTAGTGGTGGCGTTGCTTTCCGCGTTCAACGCCAACATCTACGGCACCTCTCGTATGGCGTTCTCACTGTCGCGTCGCGGTGACGGGCCCGCTTTCATGGCGAAACTGTCGAGCACCGGAGTTCCGACGAATGCCGTTCTGCTGTCGGTGTTCTTCGGCTTCGTCAGCGTCCTGCTCAACTGGCTGCTCCCCGACGACCTGCTCGGCATCCTGCTCAACGCAGTCGGCGCCGCGCTGCTGGTCATCTGGATCTTCATCGTCGTCTCGCATCTGCGACTGCGTAAACAACTCGAAGCGTCGGGCAAGCTGACAGTTCGAATGTGGCTGTTCCCGTACTTGAGCTACGCGACACTCGCGATGCTCGGCGTGTTCGTCGTCCTCATGCTCTTCGACGCCGATGCCCGTGCACAGTTGATCTCGACCACCGTGCTGTTCCTCGTTATCGCGGCATTGGGCTTCCTGAACGCCCGCTGGCGTAAGCAGAATCAGCCCGCCTGATCTGCGTGCCTACGCATCTCGTCTGTTCACGACGACGATGCTGAGGCCGAAGACGACGAGCACGAAGAGGGCGAAGTAGATCAGGCTGCCCCAAGGTCCCCAGTGGAAGTCGACGCTACCGCCGGAACCGAGAAAGTTATTGGCGTTCATGAACGGCAGGAACGGCATGATCTTCTCGCCGATACTGCCGAACAGGTTGAACAGATTCTCGATGAGCAGAGGCCACAACAGCAGTAGCGCGATCGCACCCGCAGACTGCCGGAGCAACGCCCCCACTCCGACTGCCAGAACCACGCAGAAGAACGCGTAGATCGGTGTTCCGTAGACGACCCGCCAGTTCTCGTCGCCGGACAGAGTAAGGAATGTTCCGGCGTCACCTGCTGTGGCCTTCGTCAGAGCGAAGGCACCGAACGACAATACGAGCGTCAATACCGCTCCGAAACCGCCGATGAGGCCGGCCTTGGCGATCAGCACCGAAGCGCGATTCGGAACTGCCTGGAAGGTGGTGCGGATGGTCCCGAACCGGTATTCGCTGGTGATCGCGAGCGCCGCCATGATCATTAGAACCAACACACCGAAGCCGGTCACTCCACTGAGCGCCCCCGAGACGGTCGGCATCATTGTGCCGTTCGAATTGCGGAGCGACGACTTGGCGCTGAGTCCGAAAACGGTAGCGAGCCCCAACCCGAGCACGATGATGATGATCGTGCACCACAGCGGCGACTTGGTCGTGGTGATCTTGATACGTTCAGCACTGAGAACAGCCATTACAGTGCACCTCCCATAGCCTGCTGTGTGTTTGCCTGGTGTGCATTTGCTTGGTGGGCGCCAGCGCCCGGATCGATACCGGACGCGTGGTACTGGACATCGTCCCCGGTCAACTTCATGAACGCATCCTCGAGCGATCCCTGCTGGGACGCCAACTCGTACAACACGATTCCCTGCGAACCAGCCAAACCACCGATCACATCAGTGGTCGAATCCACCACCACCAATGCCGGCGCAACACCGGAACCATCTTCACGCACCGTCAACCCCTGCGAAAGCAACACACTGCGCAACGCATCGAGCTGAGGACTACGCACCCGCACCGTCGACTCCGACGAACGATCCACGAACTCCGCCACCGTCGAATCCGAAATCAACCGACCCCGACCGATCACCACCAACTGCTCCGCCGTCAACGCCATCTCCGACAGGAGGTGACTCGACACCAGCACCGTGCGGCCCTCCGCCGCCAACCGCTGCATGAACTTACGAATCCAGACAATGCCCTCCGGATCGAGACCGTTGACCGGCTCGTCGAACAACAACACCTTCGGATCACCCAACAACGCACCCGCCAACCCGAGACGCTGCGACATGCCCAACGAGAACCCGCCGGCCTTCTTGCCCGCCACCTCGGACAACCCGACCAACCCGAGCACCTCGTCGACGCGGGACTTCGGGATCCCGTTCGAAGCGGCCATCCACTGCAGATGCGCCCGCGCACTGCGATTGGGGTGCACCCACTTCGCATCCAGCAACGCGCCCACCGTCCGCAACGGTGTCTTGAGCTCCCGGTACGGCTTCCCCTCGATCAACGCCGCACCCGACGTCGGCTGATCCAAACCCAGGATCATCCGCATCGTCGTCGACTTACCCGCACCGTTCGGGCCCAGAAAGCCCGTCACGATGCCCGGCTTGACCGTGAACGACAAATCGTCCACCGCTTTCGTCGGTCCGTAAACCTTGGTCAATCCCCTCAGCTCGATCATGTGGACCAGTCAACCACGAAAACCGAACTGTCGGAACTTTCCGCACTTCACAGAGAAAACCGTTGCGCAAGTTCGTTGTCGACGTTATTGTCGAATGTATGTTCGACACTACCGGGGGGTAAAAGTGACGACGCAAGCATCTGAACAGGCGATATCCAAACAGGCGATATCCGAAGAGGCGATCGGACAATTCCGAGCTTCACTCGTCAGCATGGATCGTTCCATCGACAACGCAGCGCGCGTGGACCTTCTACGCGCATTGGAAGAATTGAAGGCCAGTTGCGCTGGGGCCCAAGCGTTACTGGCTGCCGACCTCGATACCTTGACCCGCAAGGACCGCGGCGAACGGGGAGTTCGGCGCTCATACCAGGGCCGCGGCATCAACGCGCAGATTGCACTCGCACGGAGGGAGTCTGCGTGGTTCGGAACTCAGCATCTGAACCTGGCCCGCGCACTGAACGACGAGATGCCGCACACACTTCGACTACTCGTCGACGGCTCCATCAGTGAGCATCAGGCGACGATCCTCATGCGCGAGACTTCATGTCTCACCGCCCAGGATCGCGCTACATTGGATCGCGAGTTCTGCTGCGACGCTGCAATCTTGGACGGATGCGGCAACCATCAACTGACAGAAAGAATCCGCGCACGCACTGCCGAAATTGACGCCGACAGTGTCGCCAGACGAGCACGCAAAGCCGTGGGAAACAGACGAGTGACGGCGCGGCCCGCACCCGACACGATGTGCTGGCTCAAGGTGCTTCTTCCCGTTGCCGAAGGTATCGCCGTACATGCCACACTCGGACGCGATGCAGATTCCGTTCGTGCCGGCGGGGATGAGCGCACGCGAGCTCAGATCATGGCTGACCTCCTGGTCGAGCGTGTCACCGGAATCGGCCGCGCCACACCGGCACCCGTTACCGTGAATCTGGTTGTCTCGGATCAGTCACTGCTGGGCGACAGCACCGACCCTGCACACGTCCACGGGTACGGACCTGTACCAGCCGACATTGCACGCGAGTGGATCGCCAAGTCCAGCGAAGACTCCGAAACGATGGCAATGGTCCGAAAGATCTACGCATGCCCCGACACCGGCGCGATGACCGCGATGGAATCAACGGCGAGAACCTTCCCGAAGGGGTTGGCGCGATTGATCGAACTCCGTGATCGAAGCTGCCGCACTCCGTGGTGCGACGCGCCGGTTCGCCACCGCGACCACATTCGCGATCACAACAAGGGTGGACCTACCAGTGCAGCCAACGGCGCAGGATTGTGCGCGGCATGCAATTACGCCAAGCAGGGCTCGGACTGGTCTGCCGAACCTGCACCAGGCAACCGGCACACCTTCACCACGACGACACCTACCGGGCACCGATATTCGTCTGCGGCTCCGCCACTTCCGATACCGTGGGCCGGTCCCGATGCGGCCTAAGTTCCTCGGTGAGCCAGTGCATTCACGAACACCTCGGAAATTTCCGAGGGATCGCGAGCGATGTACGTCGAACCGCCCGTCACGCGGGAGATATCGGCGAGCGCCGCAGCATCAGCGTCGTCGGTGATGCCGATGGTGACGATGATGACCGGTCGAGCCGGATCCTGCTCGCGTGCAAGTACATCGAGCAGCTGCTCACGGCTGATGCTGTCAGGGTCTTCGTTGGCACCGTCGGTCAAGATGATGACGCTGTTGACCGCTCTCGGATCGTACGATTCCTGAACCTTACGGAAGGCGGCCAAAGTCGTGTCGTACAAACCTGTGGCGCCACGCTTGAGTTCGGTGAGCCGGTTCGCCTGATCCGCCATCAACTTTCGTTGAGTCACACCGTCGACAATGGTGTCGTAGCGCCTGATCGGCACCAATTCCTGAAAGTCCTGGGTTCCGTTCATACCTTGGGAGAACGCCCACAGACCGGCAGCGACGCTGTCCGGGAAGACCTGATTGCCGGCAAGAGCCGCACCAGTTGTCAGCTGCATGCGGGTCTTGCCGCCGGCCGCCGGATAGTCCATCGAGGCCGACACGTCGATCGCGACGAGCGTTCGGATCGGCTTGGCCATCAACGCCCAAGCACCCAGTGTTTGATCTGCCACCGATTGTTCGGACACGGTCAGTGCCGTGACGTCACCGACGCCACCTTCGACAGCCCCACCGCCGGAAGTACGGAAACCGTTGCGTGTCAGAACTTCCTGTGCAGATTCACTGTGCAACAAGTCGGCGATGGCGTCACTCTTCTTGGCTGCGGCGTAGTGCCGATCCGGTGCCGAAGCACTCACCACCAGGGGGTAATCCATGATCATGGTTCCCGTCGCCGGCACTGTCGCGGAAATCTTCGACTCGGCTTTCGTGAACTCGACTACCTGCTGCTCGGTCGAAACACCGACCTTCCCGGAGCTGACCAATTCGGTGAGCATCTTCTGTCCTACCGGCTGATCTTCGGTACGAACACTCTCCGCTTGGGCATGGGGCACGAGGGCCGCTCGAACCGATTCGGAGGTGGCGCCGGTCTCCGCGAGAGCTCCGAGAATGGGCGCCGATGCAACTCCGGTGAACAACGGATTGCCCAGCGCAAGATCGGGGACCTGTAGCGCGGTGAGCCAACTGGCAAACTGTTCGCCACCGCCGGAGGCAAGAACAACAGGCGAGGTGGCGATCGAACCTCCCGCGGCAGCCACCGGCCCTTTGGCCGTCAATGCAGCTTTGCCGACCCACGCTGTCGAATCCGGTATCCACATGTCCGGAGCGTCGACGCCCTTACCCAAAGTTCCCGCAACGTCGCCGGGCAGCGCAGAGGTGACCGTGATCCGCGAGCAGCCCGTCTGCTCCGGCGACGATTCTGCGAGGATCTCCGTGACCGCAGGCGCGATCGCAGGATCTGCTGCCAGCGAGTACTCGTCGACGCTCTCGCAGGAATCGGACTGTGTTGCCTTGAAGACCACCACCCCGGTGGCGACTACCGCGACGGCAACCAACCCACCCACTGCGTAGAACCCGATCGACCGCCCGCTGTCAGGACTCGAATGCCGTCCGCCCGCCATGAAATCTGCCCTTCCGAGGCCACTCGCACTGGGGCATACCGACGGCATGCGTGCGACTGGAGCTATCCCTACCGGGCGGTAGTGTAGCCAAGAACACAGAAATTCCAACTAGCACTGAATCATCCAAGAACCGGCGAGCCCACATTCCGGGACAGGTCGGCTGAATTCACGAACATTCAAGCGTCGCAGCGACTTTTCAGCAAACAGATCGGCTCAGAACAGTTCGCGCTTCTGGACCTTGCCCATCGCGTTACGCGGCAGTGTCTCGGCAAAGCGAACCTCACGGGGACGCTTGTGCGCCGACAACTCTGCCCCGACCAACTCGACCAATTCAGCTTCGGTGACCTCAGCACTCCCGGGCTTTCGGACTACGACGGCGATGATCCGCTGCCCCAGGTCGGCGTCGGGGACACCGATCACCGCAACTTCGGAGACCGAGGGATGCCCGAGGATGGCGGTCTCGATCTCGCCGGCGCCGACTCTGAATCCGCCGGTCTTGATCAAGTCGATGGATTCGCGGCCGACGATTCGGTGGAACCCACCCTCGTCGATGACGGCGACATCACCGGTCTTGAAATAGCCGTCCTCCGTCCAGGACTCGGCGGTTGCGTCTGGACGGTTCAAGTAGCCGTCGAAAAGCATCGGCCCGCGTACCTGTAGGCCGCCGATGCTCTCGCCGTCGTGTGGCACGTCGTTGCCCTTCTCGTCACGAAGACGAGTCTCGACACCGCGCAGCGGCACGCCGACCCACCCCGGGCGTCGTTCGCCGTCGAAACGCGTGCTCAGGGTCAGCATCGTCTCACTCATGCCGTAACGCTCGATTGGCGTCAATCCTGTTCGCTCACGCAGCTTTTCGAAGACCGGCACAGGAAGCGGCGCGCTACCGGAAACCAGAAGTCGGGCACCGGACAACGCCCTGGCAGCTTCTTCGTCTTCGGCGATACGCGACCAGACGGTGGGGACACCGAAGTAGAGGGAGCCTTTGGCCCGTGCGTAGTTTTCCGGCGTCGGCTTGACGGTGTGGATCACCCGGCTGCCGATCCGGAGGGGGCCGAGGATTCCGAGAATCAGTCCGTGCACGTGGAAGAGCGGAAGCCCGTGCACCAGCGTGTCTCGCCACGTCCAGTCCCAGGCCTCGCCGAGCGCGTCGATCCCGGCTGCGATGGCCGAGCGACTGAGCAGAACACCCTTCGGTGGGCCGGTAGTTCCGGACGTGTACAGGACGAACGCTGTGGACTGTGGTGCCGGTTCGGGATAGCTGTGCCACGAGCGCGCGTGCAATCGGACGGGAACTACGGGCAAGCCTTCGCAGTGTTCGTCCGTTTCGCCGAGCCACGCCTGCGCACCGGAGTCACGCAGAATGTGCTCTCGCTCAGCCTTCCCCGAGTCCGGCGGGACCGGCACAACAGTGACGCCGGCAATCAATGCCCCGACGACGGCGAGGATCGTTTTTGCTGTGGGAGTTGCCAATACGGCAACCCGATCGGCCTGCGCCACTCGCTCCGCGACCGAGGTCGCGGCACCGAGAATGACACTCCGCGAGAGAACCGTGTCACCGATCGTCACGGCGTCGTCGAGGTCGTCACCGCGGGCAACAGCAAGGGGGTTCAGGGATCTCAGCAGCACCACGACAGCATCTCACAGCGCAGATGGTCGCAAACTTTCTCCTGCCCGACGCGCATCCATCGAGTGCGGCGGGAACAGCGTCACCAGCGCCGCCCCCAAGAGAGCCCCGGAAAGAACGGAGAATCCGTGCGCGTCGTCGACCGTCACCAGGGTTGCGCCGCCGACCACAATCACGGCAGTCAGAACAATCTCGGGCATTCGCGGGCGCACCAGAACGCCGATCCCCGCGGCCGCCGCTGCCAGAGCAAGTGTGGCGCCGGAGTTTCCTGCGCCGGTCGACGGGAAGACTGCGGTGGTGAGCAAACCGAACAGCAGTTGACCGAGCAGGAAGAGAGCCCAGCCGCGTGCGGCGCCCCAGAGCCGAAACGCCGGCGGCGCCACCACCGCCAGCGTCACGAGATTGGTGACGGTTCCTGCGACCCCTCCGTCCTGAACGAGCACCGAGGTCAGAATGCGCCACCATTGACCGTCGCGAATCGAAGCGGGATCGCGACGAAACATGTCCAGCAGTCCCGGCATCAGCGCCTGCAGGATCGACGGAACTGCCACCACCAACCAAAGAACAGCGGCCGAAAGAGGGAAGTCTCCGAATATTCGACGATCCTTCAGCCAGGTGAGCATCAGCGCAACCGAGGCAACAACGACGGCGACGATCAGTACCGCGTCCAAGCCGCCGGTCCCTGAGGTGGTCACAGCGCGACCTTACATCGGACTGATACCGACATCAGGGAACCTGACACCTGCGAACGCACACAGTTCAGGCGGAGAGGCGCTTTGCTGCTGCGGCGATTCGTTCGTCTGTTGCGGTGAGAGCGATCCGAACGTGCTTGCTTCCGCTCGGTCCGTAGAACTCACCGGGAGCAACGAGAATCCCGCGATCGGCGAACCAACTGACCGTCGCTCGGCATTCCTCGCCGCGGGTTGCCCAGAGGTACAGGCCGGCCTCGGAATTGTCGACGGTGAATCCGGCGCCGCGAACAGCTTCGATCAAGACGCTGCGACGCTCGCGGTACCGCTCGCGCTGGATGTTCTCGTGTTGGTCGTCGCCCAAGGCTGCGGTCATCGCGGCTTGGATCGGCAGCGGCAAGATCATTCCCGCGTGCTTGCGCACCTCGAGCAGTTCCGACACCAGAGCCGGGTCACCGGTGACGAACCCGGCCCGATAGCTGGCAAGGTTGGACGTCTTCGAAAGTGAGTGGACCGCAAGCAAACCGGTCAGATCGCCGTCGTTGACGCGGGGATCGAGAATGGAGAGTGCATCCGCTTCCCAGGTCAATCCGAGGTAGCACTCGTCGGAGACGACGATGGCGCCGCGCTCGCGCGCCCAGGCCACGACCTTCTGCAAGTGCTCGAGGCCGAGCACCTTGCCGGTGGGGTTGGACGGCGAGTTCACGAAGATCATCGCCGCCGACTCGGGACCGAGCTTGTTCAAGCCGTCGGCGCGCAGGACGCGTGCGCCTGCCAACTTCGCCGCGACCTCGTAGGTCGGGTACGCCAACTCCGGAATGACCACTAGATCGTCGGCTCCGAGACCGAGTAGTTTCGGCAGCCACGCAATCATTTCCTTGGTACCGATGGCCGGCAGCACCGCTGCCGGATCGACGTCGGGAATGTTGTAGCGGCGATCCAGTGACTCCGCCACGGCCTCGCGAAGCGCGAGCGTGCCATGAGTCGTCGGATATCCGGGCACCTCGGCAACAGAGGCGAGAGCCTCCTGAATCACCGGATCCACCGGATCCACCGGCGTACCCACGGACAGGTTCACGATGCCGTCGGGATGAGAGTGCGCCTTCGCCGTGACGTCGGCGAGCGAATCCCACGGAAAATCAGGAAGCCCAGCGGCCACCGGAGTACGAGACAAGATCTCTATTCCTCACCCATGGGAGGCAGCGCCTTGATGAACGGCGTGTCGTAGTCGACCTTGCCGAGCTTGGCGGCTCCACCAGGCGAACCGAGATCGTCGAAGAAATCGACGTTGGTGCTGATGTACGCGTTCCACTGGTCCGGGACGTCGTCTTCGTAGAAGATGGCTTCGACGGGGCAGACAGGTTCACACGCGCCGCAGTCGACACACTCGTCGGGGTGGATGTAAAGCATGCGTCCACCCTCGTAGATGCAGTCGACAGGGCATTCTTCGATGCACGCCTTGTCCATCACATCTACACACGGTTCAGCAATCGTGTAGGTCACTGCCGATCTCCCTGCCTTCCTGTCGTGCATCGCCGCCGCAACACGCAGTTGCTCGGGGCCGAAAATCCGATACGACTCTCACGTACCGCGGGAACAGCCTATTATCCCCCTGCCTACCGACTCTGAGCAGGCGGGGGTAACACATTTCAGCCTACTGCGGTGATGTTCCTCGACCGAATCGCGATCCACTTCGCCCCCAGGGCGGCCGCGCGTACCAGTGCGCCCCGCTCACCGAGGTAATCCGCCACGACGCCGACCACCGGAATCTTGCCGAGAATCTCGTACGGTTTTGTCCGCGACGGCCGCTTGTGCAGCTCGTCGGTGATGGCGCGGAAAGTCTTCGACGTGCGCCACAAGGTCCCGATCAATGCGAAGGGGCGCCAGGTCTCGTCGGTGCCACTGACCGACTTTTCGGCGAAATCCTCACCGGCGAGCAGATCTCGGGACTTGGTCTCACGCCGGCACAGCACCGACGCCAAGAGGTCCACCTGCTGATCCCGTTCGGTCACTCCGTGTTCACGGGCAACCGCAACAAGCACAACGGCCTGATTCGCGAAAGCCAGCAGGTCCTGGATCGGCAACCGATTGAGGAGGACGCCGAAGATGCCGGGGAACGCGACGGCAACGGTGTTGAGTGCGCCCAACCTGGTCGTCCACCACTTCGAGCGCTGCTCGTCCGTCATCACCGACCACGCCGCGGTCCCGGGGAACTTGACGACATCGAGGGCCCAAGCGGCTGCGTCCAACACCATCGCGGCAGCGTTTCGCTCAGGATCGGTCGGCTCGAAGGTCCGACGCTTGATACCGAGCGGATCGCTGTAGGCGAGGTCGAGAACCGGGTTGATCCCCCATACCGCTCGATCGAGAACCTCGACGACCTTGCGGTCCCCCAATACATCAGCCATCAGGCAATCGCTCCTTCGCGTCGTGCATGTGTGGTGGTTCGCTCGCGCGCCGGACGTCCGATTCCCTCGGCGATGGCGCGCAGTTCTGCGACGGTCTTCTCGGACCCGTGTTCGGAGCCGGCCATCCGCGAGATCGTCTCTTCCATCAGCGTTCCGCCGAGGTCGTTGGCTCCCCCGTTGAGCATCATCTGCGTTCCGGTGATGCCGAGTTTGACCCAGCTGGTCTGGATGTTGGGAATGCGGCCGTGCAGCATGATGCGTGCCAGCGCGTGCGCAGCGCGGTTGTCCCGATTGGTCGGCCCTGGTCGTGAAGCGCCTGCCAGGTACAGCGGCGCGCTCTGGTGGACGAACGGCAGAAGCACGAACTCCGTGAATCCGCCTGTGCGGTCCTGGATTCCGCGAAGAACGTTCAAGTGCCCGACCCAGTGGTGCGGCTGGTCGACGTGTCCGTACATCATCGTCGAACTCGACCGCAGTCCTACCTCGTGGGCCGTGGTGACCACTTCGATCCACTCCGCCGTCGGCAGTTTGCCCTTGGTGAGGATCCAGCGCACCTCGTCGTCGAGGATCTCCGCTGCCGTGCCGGGAATGGTGTCGAGTCCCGCCTCACGCAGAGCCGTCAGCCAATCCCTGATGCTTTCACCGCTGCGCGATGCACCGTTCACGATCTCCATCGGCGAGAACGCGTGAACGTGCATCGATGGCACGCGCTTCTTGACGGCCCGGACCAGGTCGGCGTAACCGGTGACAGGAAGTTCCGGATCGATACCGCCCTGCATGCACACCTCGGTCGCGCCGGCGACGTGCGCTTCCCACGCACGGTCGGCGACCTGGTCTGCCGACAGTGTGAAGGCGTCGGCGTCGCCCTTGCGCTGTGCGAACGCACAGAACCGGCAGCCCGTATAGCAGATGTTGGTGAAGTTGATGTTCCGGTTCACGACGTAGGTGACGTCCTCGCCGACGGCTTCCTTGCGCAGCGCATCCGCGAGTGCCACAACGGCTTCCAAGCCCGGACCCTCTGCGGTGGCCAGGGCCAGGTATTCGTCGTCCGAGCATCCGGCGGGATCGCGTTCGGCACTGCGCAGCGCAGCCAGCAGATCGGTGTCGACGCGAATCGGAGCGCTCAGCTCGAGTACCTGCTCGCGCACGGTCTCCCAGTCGCCGAACGCACTGCCCAGGTCACTGCGGGTCTCGGTGTTGCGCCCGTCCGTGTCGATCTCCGTATTGAGATCCACGCGTCCGCTCGATTCCCACGACTCGTCCGGCTCCTGCCACGGCCGACCCACCGGCTTGGTGTCGGGCAGGGCGAGGCCGGTCTTGGGGTCCGCGAGCGCCTGCACGTGGCCGGCGATGCGCGGATCGATCCACGGAGCCCCGGCCAGGACATACGCCGGCTGAGCCGCGGTGCGTTCGGTCAGTGTGAAGCCGCCCTCGGCGCTGATCTCGGCCAAGGTCTCGAGGTTCGGCCACGGGCGCTCGGGGTTGACGTGATCGGGGGTCAGCGGTGATACCCCGCCCCAGTCGTCGACGCCTGCGCCGAGCAGGGCGAGGCACTCGCTGTTCGAGACGAGGTTCGGCGGACTCTGAATCCGCATGGTCGGCCCGAGTAGTAGGCGCGCGACGGCAATGGCCGCGAGAAATTCGTCGAGTCCCGCATCAGGAGTATTGCGCATCGCGGTATCAGGCTTGGCCAGGAAGTTCTGAATGATCACTTCCTGGATGTGACCGAACGCTTTCTGCGACTTGCGTATCGCCATGATCGACTCGGCACGCTCGAGGAAGTTCTCCCCGATGCCCACGAGAATGCCGGTGGTGAACGGAATGTTCAGTCGGCCTGCGTCGGTGAGGGTGCGCAACCGAACCGCGGGGTCCTTGTCCGGGCTTCCGTAGTGGCATTCGCCCTTGTCGGTGAACAGCCGAGTTGCCGTCGTCTCGAGCATCATGCCCATCGACGGCGCGACGGGCTTGAGCCGCGAGAGTTCCTGCCAGCTCATCACACCGGGATTCAGGTGTGGGAGCAGTCCGGTCTCCTCGAGCACCCGAATCGACATCGCTCGCACGTAGTCGAGGGTGGAATCGTAGCCGCGTTCATCCAGCCATTGCTTTGCTTCCGGCCAGCGAGCCTCGGGGCGATCCCCCAGCGTGAACAAGGCTTCCTTGCAGCCCAATTCGGCGCCTGCCCGGGCAATGTCCAGAACCTCGTCCGGCTCCAGGAACATGCCGTGCCCTTCGGCACGCAGCTTCCCCGGCACGGTGACGAAGGTGCAGTAGTGGCACTTGTCCTGGCACAGACGAGTCAGCGGAATGAAAACTTTCCGCGAATACGTCACGGTGTTCGGCCGACCCGCTGCCAGCAGACCGGCATCGCGAACCTTGGCCGCCGAGGAACACAGATCGGTCAGATCGGTTCCACGTGCCTGCAGCAGCGTTGCCGCCTCGTCGACATTGAGCGTCGCTCCGTCGCGTGCGCGACGGAGAACTCGCCGCATCGCCGACGCTGACGGGCCGGGCGACGGACTGGACGAGGCGGACGCGGAAATACCTGGCATCGGAAGCATGGTGGGTTTGCCGGAGTCATCACCAGTTCGGTTCACCTAGCGATCATGCGCCATGTGAGACGACTAGTGCCACCCGGTGCCAGAAGTAGGAGGCCTTACTGCCGCGATACCGCCTCGGTCACGACGGCCGATAGTCGTCGTCGACCGAGACCTCGACGCGTTGATCCACCACGTCAGCCACAGGTGCGTCGAGCGGAATATCGGTCAGATCGGGTTCTTCGGGGGCGTTTGGATCTACGGGTGTCGATTGTTCGAGCGCATCTGATTCCGGAGCCTCCGGGTCGAATGTCGCATCTTGTTCGGTCATCACGTGCTCCCTTCGCGGTCGCCACACTCCACGATAGGGCCGATGTCGACAGATCGCCCCTCACTCGACCAAAGTAGTGCCCATGACTGCGCCGCAACCGCTCACCATGGCCGACCCACTATGGCGTCCCAGCACCAAAGCCCCGAGGCTATGGGCAATCACTGCCTCACTGTTCTGGGTACCCGTCATCGTCGCCGAAATCGTCTGTGCCGTCTTGATACCCGGAATCCCGTCCTGGGTGGTCGGCACGGTATTCGCAGTCACCGTGCTCTTCGCCGCCACCTACATTCTGATGGTTCCGGCGTGGCGGTATCGCGTCCACCGATGGGAAATCAGTGACACCGCGGTGTACACACGCACCGGCTGGTTCACCCAGGAACGACGCATCGCACCGATCTCGCGCGTGCAGACCGTGGACACCGAGCGCGGACCGATCGACCGCATGTTGGGTCTGGCAACCGTGACTGTCACGACGGCGTCGTCGGCCGGCGCTGTCAAGATCTCCGCACTCGACCAGGAAATCGCCGACCGCACGGTGGCTCAACTGACGGAGATCGCTGGCACCAACGTGGGGGACGCAACATGAACGAGAAACAGTTGGGCGACCCGACCGCGATCGAGATCCCGGTCGAGGCGGAAACGGCAGCTGCCGAGGCAGCCGAAGAGGAGCAGCCCTGGCTCCGCCTCGACCGCCGCATGCTTCTGGTCCACCCCGTCAACGAAGTCGTCAAACTCCTCCCGGTCCTACTCGTCTCCGTCGTTCTCGGCAGCCAATCCGGAAACCACTGGTGGGGTCTCGGCGTCGTCACTCTGCTCGTCATCTTCGGCCTGTTGCGGTATTTCACCACCACGTACCGCATCGGGCCCGTTCATGTTCAACTGCGCACCGGGGTATTCCAGAAAAAGCTGCTCTCGGTCCCGCGCAGCCGCATCCGATCTGTCGACGTCGAGGCCGGGGTCATGCACCGACTGCTGGGGCTGTCGATCGTGCGCATCGGGACCGGCCAACGCGCTGGGAGCGGCCACGATTCGAACAAGTTCGAACTCAACGCCCTCTCGACCGCCCTGGTTCCGGACCTTCGTGCCGCGCTGCTGGCCGGCGCGCAACAGGCACGCAACCCTGAGGTCCCCGGCACTCCGGTCGAAAACATCGCCGAACCAGTCGATACCGAGATCGGACACTGGGAGCCGAGTTGGGTTCGCTATGCCCCCTTTTCGTTCACGGGAATTGCCATCATCGCGGCGATCATCGGCATCTCCTTCCAATACGGCATCGGCACTGCCGTCGCGAAGTCCTCGGCAGTCAGCGACAGCTTCGACTCCCTCGAGAGCCTCGGCATCGCGGTGATGGTCGTCATCGCACTCGTCGTGCTGCTGGTGCTGTCGAGCGCACTCGCCTGCGTTCAGTATCTGATCGCGTTCGGCAACATGAAACTCACCGACAACGGCCGTATTTTGCACGTCAGTCACGGCCTGTTGAAGACCCGGCAGACCACACTCGACCGAGCCCGCCTGCGCGGCACGACGCTCAAAGAGCCGCTCCTGCTGCGTCTGGCGCGCGGCGCGCGCCTCGACGCCATCATGACGGGAGTGAGTGCCGAGAAGAAGGAATCTTCGCTACTGCTCCCGCAGGGACCGCGCAAGGAGGCCGAGCGAGTGATGGCCACCGTGATCGGTGACTCACGCCAAGCGTCCGCTCCCCTGATGAATCACGGCCCGGCCGCGCGGCGTCGCCGGTACACCCGAGCGCTGTTTCTGGCGGCAGTGGCGTTCCTGGTCTGCGTGGTGTGCGCGGCATCGGGCCTCCACGTGCCGATCTATGCGTGGTTCGGAGTCGCTGTACTCGCGATCGGCGGCGCTGCCCTCGCCTACGACCGATACAACGGCCTCGGCCATGCAGTTCTGCCGGGGTGGTTGATCACCCGAAGCGGCTCGCTCGATCGCCAGCGTCACAGCCTCGAATCCGAAGGTGTCATCGGCTGGACGGTGCGCGAGACGTTCTTCCAACGTCGCGCAGGCGTGGCGACCGTCGTCGCCGCGACGCCCGCCGGCACCGGAAGCTACGAGGTGATCGATCTCCCCGCCGAGAACGCGTGGGCTTTGATCGAGGCGGTCACTCCGGGCGGAGGCGACGTCTGGGCAGGTCGTCGATGATGAGCCTTGCCAGCGAACCGAGACGCGATCGCTCCGGCTGGATGGTGGGAACACCGAGCAGTTCCAGCGAGGCGGCCGTCACCGGTCCGACGCAGTAGGTCGGTACCGGTCCGCGCATGGCTGCGACGAACCGCTCCAGCTCGCCCATTTCTTTTGCCGTGCTGAGCATCGAGGAGACCGCGGGGGCGCTGGTGAAGGTCAGCGCGTCGATTGCACCGGAACGAACTGCAGCAACCAGCGCGCGGACTGGCGACTGATCCGGCGGCCGGATCCACCGATAGACCGACACCGGAGTGACTAGCGCGCCGGTATCGGCAAGGGAAGCGCTCAGATCCGTCAACGGCTCCCATTCGGTGATGGTGCCGTGCAACTGGACTGCGACGCGTAAGCCTGCCACTCCCTCACTTCCGAGGTGCGCCAGAACTTCCTCGGACGACTCACCCGAAGGTGACCACTCCTCACGCAATCCGGCGCCTCGGATGGCACCCGTCGCCTTGGGGCCGCGGGCGATGATTCGTGTCCGGGCCAAAGCTCCGAGGAACTCGTCGGTCAAACCCCACGACGCGACGGCGTCGAGCCATCCGCGAAAGCCGATTCCGGTACTGATCACGACCAGATCCGGTGGATCGGCGATCAGGGCGGAGGTCTGGGTGCGCAGGTCTCGGTCGTCCACCAACGGCAGCACATGGATCACCGGCGTCCGAACGATCTCTGCACCTCGACGTTCGAGGAGCGTCGCAAATTCTTCGGCACGCCGTTCTGCGGTCAAGGCGATCGTCGCACCCGCCAGATCATGTTCAGCCACAGGCTGAGTGTCCCTTATGTATGGGTTACTTTCCTACGCGCGCGCCGAGATCTATTGCGAACTGAGGGTGGCAAGCCTGTTGATCGCCACTTTGAAAAGGAAAACTGCGGCCGGGGCGATCGCACCGACCAAAAGCAAGAACGTCAGTGGGGACGAAAGCACCAGCACATCGCCGCCGGGGCCGCCCACCATGCATACCAAGAACCCGACGATCCAACCGGCGAGCGGCAATGCGGCCCTGCCCGGAGTCGTCACAGTGCGGGCCGCGATCACCAACACGAGGTTCGCAACCGCGGCTACGAGAATGCTGATGGGAAATGCCGTCGTACCGAAATGGGTCGGCAGGAACAGAACGGACAGCACCGCGCACAGGAATCCGTCGAAAATCAGGACGCCGAGGATGACAGGGTCGAGCCACGACAGCGACGTTTCCGTCGAGGCGTCCGTGTTCTTCTCGACCGTGATCATGGTTTTGATAGTGGTCTATCGGTCGTCTTCGCGCGAGCGCGGGGTCCCCTCCCGACAAGCACCCCGGCTCGCGCCCGAAAAGTTCGAAGCCGATCAGGGAACCGGCGGGAACCCGAGCAGCGTCAGCAGATGACTTTGCTGATCTGCGAATGCGTAGAGCGATCCGTAATACATGTCGTGGTAGTAACCAGCCATCGGACGCAACGAATCGACAAAGGCGACGATCTGGTTCTGCAGGTCCCAGTTGTACATTTCTTCAGCCCCCAGGCTTTGCTGTTACCGAAAGGACCACCCATCCGGTGACACGCATCACACACCACTACGGCGTCGATCGCAATGCCTGTGAGCCGACGCCCAGGTCAGCTGTGCAGCCCGCCGAACAGATCGCTCTCGCGACCGTCCTCACCCACGGGACCGAGCGTGCCCGCCACCAACACGAAATGCTCGACCGTCAGGATCGGCTGGACCACGTTGTTCGACAATGCGAATTCGGCTCCGCTCGGGGATACCGTCACCTGAGTGGCATGGGCGCTCAATGCCCGCGCCTTCGCATCGACGACGCCGCGAACGTCGATTGCCGTCGTCACGTCTCCGTCATCGACGCTCGGCAATTCCGCGGGCTCGGGCAGGCGCCAGTTCGCCGGGAACTCGGAAATGGCCGCGATGCCACGCTCGAGTCCGCTTCGCTCGGTCACCGTCCAGTAGAACTTCGGGGTCGACCACGGCTCGCCGGCGTCGGGATACGCCGTCGTTCCTGCAGCTTCGACGGCCGCTGTGGTGATCGCGTGTGCCTGGATGTGGTCCGGGTGCCCGTAGCCGCCGTTGGGGTCGTACGTGATCACGACGTGCGGCCTGATCTCACGAATGACGGCGACCGCCGCGCCGACTGCCTCGTCGCGTCGAGCATTGACAAAAGCACGGGGATTCGCGGCCGACGGTGTGCCGGTCATTCCGGAATCGCGATACCGACCGGCGCCGGCGAGGAATCGAGGAGCGGCACTGCCCAGTGCCGACAGCGCTGCGCTCAGTTCCGAAATCCGATAGCCGCCCAGTTGATCCGACTCGGCAGCCACGAGCCCCGCCCACGCGTCTCCGATGACTTCGCCTTCCTCCCCCAACGTGCAGGTAAGGACCGTGACCTCGGCGCCTTCGGACGCGTAACGCGCGATGGTGCCTCCGGTGGTGATCGTTTCGTCGTCCGGATGTGCGTGTACCAACAGCAGTCGTTTCGCCGACGCGGTCACTTTGCCACCCTCACCCAGTCCGTAGCGTTTCCGAATATCCCCACCTGCACCGGGCCGTCGAGGACGACGCCCTCGACTCCGGTCCCGACCGCGACCAGCGCTCGGCTCTGCACGATCGGCAAGACCGCAGCGAGGTCCCACAGCTTGGGCTCCGCATCGGCGATCAACGATCCGAGATCCCCGACGCCGCTGAGCGCTTCGTCGATCCGACCTTGCAGCGCAGGATCGCAGAGCCCGGACAGGTTACTCGGAGCCTCGACGCTTGTCGTGCGGACAGGCTCCGGAGACTGCGACGGCGTCGGTGTGGGTACCGCCGAACTGGTGGCCGGAGCGGAAGGTGCGCTCGGGCAACTGAACCGCGAGGCCAGTGAAGTGGCCGTGTCGGCGCCTGCCCGACTCCAACCGACAATCATGTCGACGCGTCCTGTCGTCAGGTCCTCGCCGTAGAGTTCCTCCGGCGGCACCGATTCGACAGTCGCGAGGATCCCCACGTCGCGCAATTCGTCGGCCGCGGTGTTTGCCACGGCGATCGCGATGTCGTCGTTCTCGGGAGCTCCGATCAGCAGGGTCAACTGAGCGCCGTCGCGGACGATCGATCCGACCGTTCCAGTGCCCGTGACGATTCCGGTGGCCGGCGTCGTCAGGTAGCCGGCTGCAGTCAGCTCGCCCAGCGCCTGCTCTCTGGTCGGCTTCGGCGGCGCGGTGGGTGCGTATCCCGGATCCGACGGAGCGAGGATCTGAGCTTTCACCGGGGCCGACGCCGATTCACTCCCGGCCGCCACTACGGCGAGCAGGTCCGGATCGAGCAGTCCCAGAACACCTTTACGGACCCGAACGTCCGCGAAGTTCTTGCTGCGCCCGTTCACGTTGATGTCTAGAGTGCGCGGAACGTACGAGAATGCAGTACTGACACCCGGGATCGCAGACAGCTGAATATCCGTGGCACTACCCGAATGAACTTGCGCCACTTGAGCGTCGTCGGTGCGCAGTGCATCCGCCAACTGCGACGCCGTTCCGCCGCGTCGCAGAACTATCTGATCCGGGTCGGACGGCTTGCCCCAGAATCGGTCGTTGCGTTCGAGCACGATTTCGTCCCGGCCACGGTCGACAGAGCGCACGTGAAAGTGGGCTCCCGACACCGGAATCCCCTCGCTCAATCCGGTGCTGAAACCACCGGGAGTGTCCTTGATCAGGTGGGACGGAAGAATATCGGTGAACAACTCTCGCCACGCCGGGTACGGTGCACGCATCACCACGTTGACCGTCTTGCCACCGCCGGACGAGTTCACGTCGTCGATCATCTGATAGCCCGCGGGGTTGACCACACCGGGAACCGAGATCATCTGCTGCCACAGGTAGCGAAAGTCTTCTGCCGCAATGGGAGCACCGTCCGACCACTGGGCTTCGTTGCGCAGTTGGTAGCGAATCGTGAACGGAGCCTCTGACGTCACTTCAGCCGAAACGAGAAAAGAATCGTCGATCGCCCACTCCGTCGCACCAGGTTGCGTCGGCGATTTGATCGCGCGAAACGCACTGGGCAGCACGAGGTTACCGACTGCGGAGTTGACCGGCGACTGATCCGCGAGCAGGTGCGGGTTGAATCCGCCTCCTACCTCGTCGATTGCCACAGTTACCTGCTTCGTCGCCGGGACGACCGGAGTCGGTGTGGGCTTGACGGTTTCGGTGCTCTCGACCGGAGGCGGCGGATCGGCTGTACATGCAGTCAGCGACAACGCCGTCACTGCCACTGCCAACGCCAGGTAGCGACGTCCTGAGGCCACAGACAATTCCTTCCGTACGGGGCCGCGTCGCCCCTTCGCACTCGATTTCCGGGCAGAACTTTCGCCCGGAAACCATGAAGGCGAATGTACCTTTCCGCCGAAAACTCGGCCGAAAGGCACATCCGCCTGTCAGGTTGTAACCGACGAAAGACTACAGAGCAGCCTTGTCGCGAGACTTGCTGCGCGAACGCTCGCGAGCGCGCTCGGTTGCATTGAGATGCACCTTGCGGACGCGGACATCCTCGGGGGTGACCTCGACGCACTCGTCGCCGGAGCAGAATTCCATGGCCGCTTCGAGCTCGAGCTTGATGGGCTTCGCGAGGGTCTCCATCACGTCTGCGGAAGACTGACGCATGTTGGTCAGCTTCTTCTCGCGGGTGACGTTGATGTCGAGGTCTTCCTGACGGGGGTTGATACCGACGACGTGACCCTCGTAGGTGTCTGCGCCGGGCTCGACGAAGAAGGTTCCGCGGTCAGCCAACTGGATCATGGCGAACGGCGTCACCGTGCCGGAACGGTCCGACACGAGAGAACCGGTGTGGCGTGCACGAATCTCGCCGGCCCAGGGGCCGTAGCCGTCGAAGACTGCGTTGGCGATGCCGGTTCCGCGGGTATCCGTGAGGAATTCCGTACGGAAGCCGATAAGACCACGTGAAGGAACGATGAACTCCATACGAACCCAGCCTGCGCCGTGGTTCGACATCTGAACCATCTTGCCCTTGCGGTTGGCCAGAAGCTGAGTGATGGCACCGAGGTACTCCTCGGGGCTGTCGATGGTCAGCTCTTCGAAAGGCTCGTGGATCTTACCGTCGACAGTCTGGGTGACCACCTGCGGCTTTCCGACGGTCAGCTCGAAACCTTCGCGACGCATCTGCTCGACGAGGATGGCGAGCGCGAGCTCTCCACGACCCTGGACCTCCCACGCATCGGGACGCCCGATGTCGAGGACCTTGAGCGAGACGTTACCGACCAGCTCCTGGTCCAGGCGAGCCTTGACCATGCGCGAGGTGAGCTTGTGACCCTTGACGCGGCCGACCAGCGGTGAGGTGTTGGTACCGATCGTGACCGAGATGGCCGGCTGATCGACGGTGATGCGAGGCAGCGCAACCGGGTTGTCGAGGTCGGCGAGCGTGTCGCCGATCATGATGTCCGGGAAGCCCGCAACAGCGCAGATATCGCCGGCAAGCGCGACCTCGGCGGGAACACGCTCGACACCGATGGTGGTGAGCAGTTCGGTGATCTTGGTCTTGGTGATGACGGGCTCGCCGTCGACCTCTCGGCACCAGGACACGGTCTGACCCTTGCGCAGCTCGCCGTTGTGGATGCGAACCAGCGCGAGGCGACCGAGGAATGCCGACGCGTCGAGGTTGGTGACGTGAGCCTGAAGCGGCGCGTCGACCGTGCCCTTGGGGGCCGGGACGTACTCCATCAGAACCTGGAACAGAGCGGCGAGGTCTTCGGCGTCGGGTGCCTGACCGTTCTCGGGCTGCACCGTCGAAGCCTTGCCCTCGCGACCGGAGGCGTAGAGAACCGGCAGCCCGAGCGCGAGCTCGGCGGCCTCTGCGGCCTCGTCGGAGAGATCGGACGCGAGGTCCAGGAGCAAGTCCTGAGCCTCGGAGACAACCTCTTCGATGCGGGCGTCGGGGCGGTCCGTCTTGTTGACGACCAGGATGACGGGCAGCGAAGCGGCGAGCGCCTTGCGCAGCACGAAACGCGTCTGCGGAAGCGGGCCCTCGGACGCATCGACGAGCAGGACGACGCCGTCGACCATGGACAGACCGCGCTCGACCTCGCCACCGAAGTCAGCGTGGCCCGGGGTGTCGATGACGTTGATGACGGTGACCGAACCATCCTCGTTGCGCTTGTGCACCGAGGTGTTCTTCGCGAGGATCGTGATGCCCTTCTCGCGTTCGAGGTCGCCGGAGTCCATGACGCGATCGACCAGCTCGGCGCGCTCCTCGAACGCGCCGGACTGACGAAGCATGGCGTCGACGAGGGTGGTCTTGCCGTGGTCGACGTGTGCGACGATGGCAACGTTACGGAAGCTGGTGGTGGTCACGCGATGGCTCTCCTGGCTGAGTTGATTCGGCCACGCGAAAGTCAAGTCGCACGGCTCTTCTGGTGGCCGCTGCACGAGTGTGTGATCCGAATCAGGGCACGAATCGCCTGAATAGGCACCGCGGCCTAGTAAATACTACTCGCTCCGAGCGGATACTCCTGCATTGTGCGGCCTCTATCACCGCCCCCACCAGCCAATAGTGATTTGCACCACGCTGAAGCGGGTAGGATTACGACCTGGAGAAACAGGGTGTTTAAGGGTACGCTAACCTCGTTCCAAGAGCGGGCTCTCCGCCGTAGTGAAACAGGAAAGCCGCAGCGTCACATGGGAAAAATCAAGGCAAGCAAGGTCTCGAAGCTCAAGCCGAA
Organism: Rhodococcus sp. NPDC057135; assembly: GCF_042670865.1. NCBI lineage: Bacteria > Bacillati > Actinomycetota > Actinomycetes > Mycobacteriales > Nocardiaceae > Rhodococcus > Rhodococcus sp. NPDC057135. The sequence continues at coordinate 41,134 of NZ_JBHUUU010000014.1, read as the reverse complement.
AAAGAAGTGCTGCCGGAAGAAGACACGGTGCATCAAGTGCCCCGTCGTCATCATGCGGATGAAGAAGCTCGAGAACGAGGGCGCATCCAAGAAGGAACTGAAAGCCGGTCTCAAGAAGGCCCGCGCGGCGTAAGCGCCCTCAACTCCTCGAGCAGTTCGGGGATCCAGGCTCGATCGTTGTCGACCAGATCCATCGACAACAGTTCTTCGGCGTCGACCCATGCCAACTGAGCATGGTCGAGCGCGACCGGTTCGCCGGACACCAACTCCGCCCGGTACGCCCGCAGGACCAACCCCGGCGACAGTGGCACGTCGACGCCGATTCTGGCGCCGCACCGAACTTCGACCGCGAGTTCCTCGAGTAGCTCTCGCACCAACGCGTGCTGTGGTGATTCGAACTCCTCGACCTTCCCGCCCGGCAGTTCCCAGCGACCGGCCAACGCCGGCGGACTCGTCCGCTGCGCGAGGAGCAGCCTTCCTCCACGGAAGATCGCGCCGGCAACAACTTCGCGATCCCTTGCAGGCACATCACTCATCGCACCATGATGGAGTATGGCCACTTTGTTGTCCGACTCCGCAATCCAAAGCGCACTCGACGAACTGCCTGCTTGGCAGCTGTCCCCGGGCTCGATCACTCGCACCGTCGACTCCGCGACCTTCCCGGACGCGATCGCCCTTCTCCAACGCATCGCGGCCGTCGCCGAGGCCGCAGATCACCATCCCGACATCGACGTTCGATGGCGCAAGGTCACGTACACACTCTCGACACACTCGGCCGGCGGACTCACCGATCTGGACTTCGACCTGGCCCGTCGAATTGACGTACTTGTCGACGATTCGGTCCGTTTCGACTGATCTTCGAGTGAACAATCCTCGCAATCTGACGTAACAGTTGCATCAACTTTCACTTAGATCACTTCAGTCACAGGTATGGTCGCCGTAAATCACGATCGAGGCCGGTCATGCCATAGACTCCCCCCGGTGCGTAGCTGCTCAGCAACTGAACAGCTGTACAACCCGGGGGCTCTGTACATAGAGTGACCCCTCGAGCCGTCAAACGCGGAGCTCGCCTAGGCGCCCGCGCGGTATGACTAAGGATGGGGAAACAGTGCTTCGAACCCGAGGTATGCGAAAGGCGTTCACCGCCGTCGCTATTGCCGCAGTAGCAGGACTGGCATTGCCGGCACAGGCAATGGCCGATCCGGCAGCACCGCCCGCACCCGAAAGTGTGCCGATCGAGTTCCTCGCGTCGTTTGCGCCTGCCATTATCGGCGCCGCTGCAGGTCCGGCTGACGTCGCCGGCGGCCCGCAGCAAGCGTTGCTCGACCAGGCTCGTGCGATTCTGAACTCCCCCGGCATTCCGCCCGAGATCAAGGCGACCCTCGAGAAGGTCATCACCTTCCTCGACGGCAGCGGCGGCGGCGGACCGGAAATCCCGAACGAGAACGCCCCTGTCATCGCGCAGTTCCTCTACCCGACACTGGGCAAGGGCTGCATCTCGGCAACTGCCGATTCGGTCGGAACCGCACTTGCTGTTCCCGGCCCGGCTCACCTGCCTCCTCCCGGCCCCGCTGCCGGTCAGGCCGGATTCGTCTTCACCGCTCTCGGTACGGCTCCCGCCGTCGACGACCAGCCGGTGCCGATGACCGTTACCTGGGTCAACATCGACAACCAGCGCAGCGCCACCCAGAACCTGACCAACGCCGCGCGCATCAACCCGGACGGCCCCGCCACGCTGTCAGCTATCGCCGACACGGGTCCCGGACGCGTCCTCTCGGTGATCAGCGGTTCGCTGACCACCCAGCCGGAAGGCGCAGATCGCATCACCTGCAGCTTCCTCCCGACCGTGGGCATGTTCGCGGTAGCTTGATCGAAGTCTTGTGAAAGGGACCCACCGAATTTCGGTGGGTCCCTTTTGCATCTCCGATCACCGTGATAGACCCGATAGATGGGACATCTACGAGTGGACATCACGCATGGCCGTTCAGACCGGAAATCAAGCCAAGACGACCAGTCGATACGGTCGCACAAGTCGACTCGGTCGATACTGTCCATCCGATCCGAGGGGTCCATCCTGTCGATCGGATCGGCGTACTCGATTCTGTCGATCGGTAGTGTCGGCTCTTTCCTGTCCATCGGAAGCATCGGATCTACGGCATCGGTCCTGAGTTCGGGCTCGTTCGCCAGTCTCGGGTCCGCGCTGTCCGGACTGTCACGCTGGTCGTTGCTCTCCTGGCGTGGAAATCATGCAGCGCCCGAGGAACATCCGAAACTTGTTGTCATTGCGCCGGAATCGGATTCGAGCGATCCGGATCGCTCGTTGCGATCCGTTTCGCACTCTCAGACCTGATTCGGTCGCGGCCAGTCGCGGCCCTCCAAGTTCTCCACCGAGCGATTGAATTGCCGGAGTAGATCACCGAGCGCAAGACGCTGCTCCGGCGTCCACTCGCGCAGGACCTTTTCGACGCCCGCTGTCGAATGTTCGCGATCAGCACGAAGTTTCGACAGCCCTTGCGCTGTCGGTCGAACCTTTCGCGCCAGGCCACCGTCCGGATCCTCCACCCGCTCCACCAAGCCCAACCGGCGTAGCGCACCGATCTGCCGGTTGATGGTCGAGATGTCGAGGGAGAATGCGCAGGAGAGTTCCTTGAGGCTCATGGGGTGCTGTAATTCCAGTCGTCCGAGCAGCAGGTACGCCGACCGGTCCAGATGAAGTTCCGCCCGTTGAGCGAGCGCGTGATAGCGCGAGAGCAGAGTCAACTCGTACTCGATATTCACCAGTTCTGGGTCCCGGTCCATCGTCATATTGTGCAGACTACACACGATGTGTAGCGTGCACACTGGGGCGAACGCACCGAAACAGAACATGCCAGGGCGGGAGCCGAATGTCCGTTCACACAGGGTCGTCGAATGTCGACGGGAATACCCCTGAGACGAAAACCACGGACACGAAATACGCACCGTCGGGTCCCGTGCTCACCGTTCTCGGACTGTGCGGAATCGTCGTCGCCTTGATGCAGACGCTGGTCGTCCCCATCATTCCGCAATTGCCGCACCTGCTGAACTCTTCTCCCGCCGACACGTCGTGGGCGGTCACGGCAACGCTCCTCGCCGCTGCCGTGATCACGCCGATCAGCGGACGCCTCGGCGACATGTTCGGCAAGAAACGAATGCTGCTGGTCAGTCTCGGGATGGTCGTCCTGGGCTCGGCCATCTGCGCGATCGCGCCCTCACTGATCGTGTTGGTGATCGGACGTGCACTTCAAGGTGCATCGGTCGGGGCAATTCCGTTGGGTATAGCCATCATTCGCGACGTTCTTCCGCCGAAGAAGGTTGCCGGTGCCATGGCCGTCATGAGCGCGACCCTCGGCGTCGGCGGTGCGATAGGACTGCCGATCGCCGCAGTGATTGCACAGAATGCCAACTGGCACTTCCTGTTCGTCACTTCGGCGGCTTTCGGATTGATCTGCATCGCACTGGTTGCCTTTGTCATTCCCGAATCGAAAGTACGACGCCCGGGACGTTTCGACTTCATCGGGGCGCTTGGTCTCACCATCGGACTGATCACCCTGTTGCTCCCGATCACGAAGGGCGGAACCTGGGGGTGGGGCGACACGAAAACCCTGGGGCTCCTGGCGGTTTCCGCGCTCAGCTTCCTTGTGTGGGGATGGTGGGAACTTCGACGCAGCGCGCCACTGGTGGACCTCCGCGTGTCGGCCCGGCCCCAGGTTCTCTTCACCAACTTCGCGTCGATCGCCGTCGGTTTTGCCATGTACGGCAATTCCTTGACGCTCCCCCAACTCCTCATGGCGCCGACGTCCACCGGATACGGACTCGGACTGTCCATGGTCGCAGCGGGACTCGCACTGGCCCCCGGTGGACTTGTCATGATGGCTCTCTCACCCGTCTCCGCTCGAATTTCGGCTTGGCGCGGCCCACGAATCACGTTGATGCTTGGCGCCCTCGTCATCGGATTAGGTTATGCCTTCGCATATTTCACGGTGTCGAGCGTCTGGCAGGTCGCCGTGGCCGGAATGTTCATCGGCGCGGGCGTCGGGCTCTCCTACTCGGCCATGCCGGCCTTGATCATGGGCGCGGTGCCCATCACGGAATCCGCAGCCGCGAACGGACTGAACTCTCTGATGCGATCGATCGGCACGTCGACGTCTGCCGCGATCGTGAGCGTCGTTCTGGCCGGGATGACCATCACGGTCGGCACCGCAGTGATCCCCTCATTCGAGGCGTTTCGCGCCACGTTCCTGATTTCCATCGCCGCCGCCGTCGTGACAATGGTGTTCGCCGGATTGATTCCCAAACAGAAAGTCTCATAAGGGAATCAACCCGGCGGAGGACTCACTTCTCCGAAGAGCCTTCGATGCTGCCCGTCTGCAACTTCGACAGAAGTGTGTAGATGAAACTGATGATGATATCCACGTGGTGCCCTCTCACATAACGGGTCCCCGACCCGTCAACGACGGTACCGCAGAACTCTTCTGCATCGAATCACCGACAATCAATTCTGCAACGTGTTCTAATTTGAGGCGACGACTACCCGAGGAGCCTTTCATGACCTGGACACGCACGGAACTCGAAAACGCCTTCGCGGGTTACCAGAACACCGTTGTCGAGTGCACTCGCTCCGGCGACTGGAACGCCTTCGCGAACATGTTCACCGAGGACGTCGTCTACGTGGAACACGCTTTCGGCACCCTCGACGGCCGAGAGGCCGTACGCAAGTGGGTCACTCGCACGATGACCGAGTTCCCGGGGCGCGCGATGACCGAGTTCCCGGCCAACTGGTTCATCGTCGACGAGCAGCGTGGATGGATCGTGTGCGAGATCGACAACCCGATGGAGGATCCGGGTGACGGATCCAAGCACGGCGCCGCCAACATCACGATCCTGCACTACGCAGGCAACGGTTTGTGGTCTCGCGAAGAAGACGCCTACAACCCGATGAACTTTCTGTCGATGGCAAAATCATGGTGCCTCGCCGCCGAAGCAGCGGGCACCCTCCCCGATGACGCAAAGGCCTGGCTCGCCAAATTCGGCGCTATGGTGCGATAGATCCCGTCGGCAACGAGGATCCGACGGGCTGGACCGGACCGACCGAGCCGGCCAACGACCACTGCCCGTAGTCGCGAGTGAGGATCGAATTCAGATCCACGCCGACGCCGTCGACCTTGCGCTTGTCGATTTCGAACTGGTGCAGGTTTGCCCGCGGGTGCACATACCCTGCGGGCGAACCCCAATTGTGCTGCCAGAACCAGGTTCCGACGCCTGCACTGATCATCGCGTCGATCACGCGAGTGTTTCCGTAGACACCGAGTGCCCCGTTGCCGACAACCGAGGCCCACCCCTCGAGGTATGGCGCAATCAGTGTCGTGATCTCGGTACTGGTGGGATTGTCGTCGATCGACGCGTAGATCGGCCGACCGGACGGCCCACCGGCCGCAGCATGTAGTTCGAGGCCACGGGACGCGTGACGCTTGCCGGCCTCGCGGGCCCCGCGCCAGTCCGCCGTACCGCCCTTGCCGAATTGATAGCAGGAAACGACTTGGAGTCCGGCCGCCGTCAACGCGTCGGTTTCCCGCGCGAGTACGGGCTTACCGACCATCCAATCGGCGCCCGGCCGTCGATCCGAGACGTACCGGATGGCGCCTGCGTACCCGGCGGCCTTGATCGCCTGAGCGGACGGCACACCGGCGGCGTAATCGAGCAGGGTCCCGAGCGAACCGGCATTGGCCACCGACGTCGTACCGCTCAATGCAGCGAGTCCGGCAGCTGCCGATCCAGCGGCTGCGTACTTGAAGAGGTTTCTTCGCGAGACGTGCACAAAGCTCCGATCATCGGCGTGTCCCGCTCGAAGTGGCGGGCAGGCAAGCTATCTTCTTTCGCTCGCATTCCACCACAGTCACATCAACCCCGCCATGCACTTGGCCAACAATGCTCACATTGTCACCAAATTGGACGCTAGGCAGTTAATCAGACAGACAACAGTGGCCCCCGAAGACGTCGTCTTCGGGGGCCACTGGGTCGGCCTATCGGCCGGAAGCTATCAGCTGAGCGAGGTGAAGAAGCTCAGAGCGCTGAAGAGATCAGACGCGTTGCTGAAGAAGTCGTTGAGGAAGGTGAAGGCATCCGAGAATTCTGCGCTGCTCATGCGATGTGCTCCTGTCGAAGATACGGTCCAGAGGATTTGCTGCCACGTGAATGGCTGCTGGCGATAAGAGTAGAGGTCTTCCGTTACTTCCGCGACACCAAATGTGTCCGGGACGTTACATTTCGGCCCCTTCAGCCCACGGACATACACACAGGTAACCACCACTTGCAGTGATCAAATTGTCACCTACGGACGATTTATTGACATATTCCGAACATCGTTCCCGATAGCAGCTACCGCGCAGCATCAAACCTGTATGTCAACTACAAGATTGGCAAGCCTTACTTAACAGATTGGCTGTTGCTCCCGATAGAGCCCGTACCAGCAGATTGGCCAAATCCAATCCCGCGATCGGGCCGCGCGAGCTTAGCGCTCACGCAAACATTCAGCCACAGTTCGAGTTAGCGAGATCTTTACGCCAGAAACGACCGTCCCGCCGCGGTCCGACACCGTACTTAGCGGTCATGATGGTGACGCTATTCACACTGTTTCGGGGAACTTCGGGTGCCGATTGCAACCCCAACTCGACACGGATCGGACGTTCGAGGGCAAAGTGGAGTTCATGAACCTCACGAAAAAGAAGTCCTGGAGTGAGCTGTCACCCGCGCAGCGCCGCGCAGTCGCCCTGCTCGGAACGTTTCAGTCCTTGTTGGCGATTGCCGCGTGGACCGACCTCGCACGACGACCTGCCGAAACGGTGAACGGCAGCAAGAAGAAGTGGGCGGCGATCATCTTCGTCAACTTCTTCGGACCGCTCGTCTACTTCCGCCGAGGCCGGATTCAGTCGAAGTAGTCCCAGAACTGCAGCCACTTGACCGACGCGAACAGGGTCAGAGTTACTGCATACACCGCAACTACCGCCGCTACGCCGCGCCAGTTGGTGCGGGGAACGGCGCCGTCGACCGGGTCCAGCCAATGGCGGAACCACCTCGTGACCGTCGGCATCAGGAACCACGTCATGGCGCCGACGCTCACTATCTGACTCATCCACATCGAGAGCCATGGCGGCGCTCCGATCCCGTCGAGCAGCGGTCCGAGAAACCTCGACAGCGTCATCACCGTCGGATAGAGAACGAGCAGAATGATCATCGCCGTCTTCCAATTCGGCGTCGCACGGGTCTGCCCGTTCTCCGTGCGCAGAATCGTGCCGAACGGTGTCGACCGCGTGGTCTCGGTGAAGTCCTCGGCTAGCTCGGCTCGCAGTTTCGGTAGTGCCGCGGCCCTTTCGGGCGACGCCATCCACACCGCCAACTGGTGCTCGGTCCGGAACCGAAGGACGGACTTCCACTGGGTGGAGTCGGTGACCGACCGCAACAACATCACCGACTCGTAGCCGGAGAATCGCGAACTGAGATCGATGAGGTGTCGTTGCGTTCGCAGAAACTCGTTCTCCTTACCCACGACGACGGTGTGGTCGTACACACCGATACCGGGCGGCGGCAGAATGCCGTCGACCAGCACCAGATCGCTCGTCTGCGCGAGAATTCCCGTTGCTTCAGCAGATCTTTCGAGATCGCGGCGTTCGCCCGACTCCAGCCAGCGATGAAGATCGTCGGCACTGTCGAAGGTGACGGACAACCCGTGCGACACCGGTTCCGGTTGATCACTGACAGCGCAGCTCAGGTAGCCGTCGAATCGACCGGCGATCTCGGCCGCGCGCTCTACCCACGCCCGGAATCCCGAACTCGTTCGGTGGTACCCGGTGATGGCGGTTGCGGACACGTCAGCCCGACACCCGGCGCCCTTGCACGTACACGTGCGCAATCGCGGGTTCGCGCATCGCCATCAGGAGCCCGAAGAGCGTCTGGTCGCGGGCGAGTATCGGATCATCCGAACGCGTTCCATGGTCGACGAGGCCGGCGAGCGGCGGCCATCCGGACGGATCGATCACCAGGAAGTCGGCCTCTTTGCCTTCGTCGAAATTGCCGATCCGGTTCTCCATGTCCAGCGCGCGAGCACCGGCGAGAGTTCCGGTGAACAACAGTTCGGCGGGGTGCATCGACACTCCGTCGTCGCCGGCTTCGGAGATGTGAACCTTGAAGGCGTCGCCGAGGACTCGGGTGAGCAGGCACTCGTCACCGCCGCCGAAGTCCGATCCGATCGCGATGTTGACCCCTGACGCAACGGTTCGTTTCCACGGCATGGTGCCAGAGCCGAGAAACTGTTGGGACGTCGGACAATGTGCGATCGAGGTTCCGGTCTCGGCCATTCGTGCGAGTTCGGAGTCCTGGCAGTGCACCGAGTGCGCGAGAATCGCGCGCGGACCCAGGAAGCTCTTTCCACCGACCTTCGAGCCGGGGAGGAACTTGCCGTCGTACGTGTCGAGATAGGTCTCGACCTCGTACTCGGCGAGTGTGGTTGCCACCTCGCCGGTTCCGGGCCGATTGTTCTCGTTGAGGTGACTGTGGAAGTAGACGCCGCGGTCGCGGACCGAGTCGTACAACTCCCCCAGCTCTTTCAGTGTTCGGGTCGTCACCGCAAGGGAGAAGCGCGGAACCACTGCGACGTGAACCAACGCAGTATTCACGTCACCGGTGTCGGCCGCGTGCCACTTGTCGATCTCCTCGCGAGTGAGCCTGATCGCGTCCTCTTCAGAAGTGATCAGTGCAGCGGCGGAGGCCGGGCCGGTGGTTTGAATCCCCCGCCCGCTGACCACCCGAAGGCCGCGTTTCAGAGTTTCCGAGAACAGGGCGTCCTGCGCGTGCGGAAAGGCCGATCCGAACACCATCGCGGCCGTGGTTCCCGTGGCGATTCGGCGAGCGCAGAAGGCCTCGGCGGCATGCTGGGCGAACTCGGGATCAGCAAACCTCGATTCGGAGGGAAAGACACAGAGGTCGAGCCACTCGAGGAGTTGACCGCCGCCGTACGCGTCGCCGGCGTACGTCTGCGGGAAGTGAATGTGCGCGTCGACGAATCCGGGCAGCAGGAATCCTGGCCGGTGATCGTGGGTTTCAGCGCCTTCGAGTTCGCTCGGGAGTGATTCGAATTCTCCGCAGTAGACGATGGTTCCCGCATCGTCGATCGCCAACACGCCGTCGGGGATCGAGACGAGCGACTGCGCCGCATCCTCAACCGTCGGACGACCGGAAATGTGGAAGACATGGCCTCGATGAAGGTGCGTCACTTACTGAGCAAAGCACAAAACTACCCAGAACCGCGCGGCGAATGCTGTCCTTTTTGTCAGATATTGGGATCAAGCAAGAGTTGCATGCCAAACGAGAGCCGCAGCCAGCGCGCCCGCCCCGTTCAACGACCAATGCAGAGCGATCGGCGCAATGAGGCTGCCGCTGCGATGACGGAGCCAGGTGAATACGAGACCGGCTGCAGCGGTGGCGAGAACAGCTCCGAGGATTCCAGCGACCTGACCGACGACTCCGGTACCGAGAAAGCCGGAAAGCCCTTCGTTGCCGCTGGTCAAACCCATCGACGACGCGATGTGCCACAGTCCGAACATCAATGAACCGGCCGTTGCAACGCCCCGGAATCCGCTGACCCGGTTCAATGTGCCGTGCAGGACGCCGCGGAAAGCCAACTCTTCGGGAATGACGGTCTGGAGCGGAATGACGATCATCGACGCGATGATGGCGCCGGAAATTGTGGCGTAGCGATCCGCCATGAAGAAGGGGCGCGTAAGCGGAAGCAGCGCGCCGACGGCGACAACCGTCAGGACCAGGCCGACGGCGGCCAGGGCGTACTTCGACCCCTTCCGCAGGTCACGAGGCGACAGCCCGAGCTCCGCCCAACCCATTCCCCGGCGCTTGGTGAGCGCCAACAGAACAAGAGCAGAAATAGGTACCGTGGCGATGCTCGCCCACGCAGTGGTGAAGTGTGCAATCAGATTGGTTCCCACCAGCACCACGATCACAACAGCGATATCCACGTACGCATGCATCCGCGGAAAACGAGGAGCGGTCGCTGCGATCTCCACTGGACCGATCTCCACGGGGGCGCCGCTCGTTAGCTGAAAGTTCACTTTTTCCAGTGTACGGACGCACGAGAACCGCCCGCCACTGTTTGCGAACACGCTCACAGTGACGGGCAGGCTCTGAAATGGCTCTGATCAGGCTCCGAGCGTGCTCGCGAATTTCGGAACCGCGTTGTCGATTGCGTAGGTCAGCCCCGGTACGGAGCCACTCGAGAACGCATTGACGAGTGAAGCGTCATCGAGGATCAACAAGTGTCCCTGTTGGGCCGACGGAATTGCACGCAACAGCGGATCGTTTGCAAACGCACTGCTGTCGAGGAAGATCGGGAACAGCACGGTGAGATCGGCGTCGAACAGGTTGAGGTTCTCGTTGGCGACCGGAACGTAGAAATTGCCGGTGGCTTTCTCGGTGATCGCGGCCGGAATCGTGAAGCCGAGACGGGTCATGAAGTCGGCGCGTGCGTCGCCAGGTACGTAGGCGCCGTAGCCGTCGGAACTGTAGGCGCCGACCGCCGCGGTCTTGCCCGCGAAGTTCGGATTGGCGGCAATCGCGGCGTCGAACTTGGCGTCGAGGCCGTCGAGTAGCGCCTTGCCTTCCGATTCTTTGCCGAGTGCCTTGGCGACGAGTTCGGTCTGCTGCTCGACCGTCGTCCCGTAGGCCGTGGCGAGACCTGGAGGCGGCCCGACCGTCGGCGCGATGGCACTGAGCTTGTCGTAGGTCGCCTGCGTGTTGTCGCTTCGCGTCCACAGAATGAGATCCGGTTCGAGCGCGATGACGTCTTCGACGCTCAGGTCCATCGTTCCGAGGATCTTCGGGTCGGTGGTGAACTCGTCCGCGATCCACGGTCCGACGCCCTTGCCGCCGAACGCCATCCAGTCCGCGACGCCCACTGGTTGAGTGCCCAGAGCGAGTGCCGTCTCGGCATCCGACCAACCAAGCGCCACGACGCGCTGCGGGTCGGCCGGGACCTCGACGTCGCCGAACATCGTCGAAATGGTTGCGCCCGCTTCGGCCGGTCCGTCAGCACTGTCGCTACTGCAACCGGCAAGCCCGGCGACGGCCAGCGAGGCTGCCAGTGCCGTCACTGCAATCTTCATTCGAGAGACTTTGATCCGCATGGTTACCAGCACTCCTCCAACGCTCCAGCGAGAATTAGGGAAGGCTAGCATCAGCTAAGGAAGACTGTCGCCCATCGGCCAGATCGTGTTCAGGATGCGTTTGCGGCCTTGTCGAGTTCCGCGATATCGATCTTCTTCATCTTCATCATCGCGTCCGTGACGCGTTGCGCCTTGGCTCGATCTGGATCCTTCATCAGTTCGAGGAGACGATTTGGGACAACCTGCCAGGACAGTCCGAACTTGTCCTTGGCCCAGCCGCACGGGCCTTCTTCCCCACCCTCGGTCAGTCGGGACCAGTAGTGATCGACCTCCGCCTGATCGACGCACGGAATCTCGAACGACACGGCCTCCGAGAACGTGAACATCGGTCCGCCGTTCAATCCGGTGAATCGCTGACCGCCGAGTTCGAAGCTGACGGTCATCACCGAGCCTGCCGGCATTCCGGAGGGCGATCCTTCGACGTACCTTTCGATTCCGAGTATCTGCCCGGAGCCGAACACCGAGATGTAGAAGTTCGCTGCTTCTTCTGCTTGGTTGTCGAACCACAAACAGGGAGTGATGGAAGGCATGTTCTGTCCTTGTCGGAGAGGTTACGAATCAGGTGTACAGGGTTATAGACCCGACCCGAAACGAAAACTCATCGCCAGGAACTGCTCAAGCGGACAACGCAGATTCGAGCATCGGCCAGGAACGAACGAGTTCGTCGCGCCAGTACGGCCAACCGTGCGTCCCCACCGGCTGAGCGCTGCGGGTGACATCGACTCCTCGATCGCGCAGCACCTGCGTGATCTGGTCGGTGCACAGGTTCGATCCCAGTTCCATGACCCCGCCGACGACCAGTACGCGCCCCAGGGCAGGAGTATCGAGGGTTTCGTGCGGGCCTGGTAGTCCCGACCCCGAGGCGAGATACACCTTGGTTCCGCGGAGCTTGTCGGCATTGGCGAAGATGTCGTGCTCTTGCCAAGCCTCACTGCCGGCCGGACCCCACATCTGCTCCGAACGGGCATTTCCGTTGATCACCACAAGATCGGTCAACGCCTTGCCGAATCCTCCGACGGTTGTGTAGCAGCCGCTGTAGCCGGCGACCGCGTCGTACAACCCGGCTGAGCGTTGGGCCAGGATCAGCGCGGCTTCTGCGCCCATCGAAATCCCGCCGATTGCGTTGTGCCCGTTGGTCGCGAACCTCTCGTCGATCAGTGAGGGAAGCTCTTTTGTCAGGAACGTCTCCCACTTCAGACGACCGAATTTCGGGTGATCTTCCTGCCAATCGGTGTACATGGTGCCGGTGCCGCCGATGGGGAGTACGACGTTCACGTTCTTGTCGGCAAAGAACGGGACGATATCGCCGTTAGCGGGGGCCAACCAGTTGTTCTCTTCGATCTGCCCGGAATTGCCGTCCAGGAGATACAGCGTCCCGCGCGGTTCCGAGCGGTCGGCCGGGAGCAGTACTTTGACCTGCATGGTACGCCCCATGGCGGGACTGAGAACGTCGAGAAGAACCAAGCGCGAAGACAGTTCAGTGGCGCTCGTTATTTTCGGGGACTCGTCAGCGAGTGCGGTCGACGGCAGCGCCAGTAGTGAAGTCAGGGCGAGCGCGCCGACGAGAACAACGCTTCGAAGGCTCGCTCGACGGGAACTCACACGCCGAGCGACGCGGCGATCATCGGCCACGAGTCGTGTAAGTCGTCTTCCCAGTATCCCCATGAATGCGTTCCTGCCGGCTTGAAGTTGTAGCGAATGTTGTTCATACCCAATGCGTTCGTCTTGTCCGCAAGCTGGGTGGTGCAGTAGTGAGTTGCTGCCTCGATTCCGCCACCGAGAACAAGCTGCAACGCCAAATCTGTGACATCGTTGTCGATCCGTGGATCGGCAAGTGTGTCGTACGAACCGGGAATCCCGGTTGCGGTAGTGATGTACATCGGAATGCGAGGTAGCTTGTCCGCGTTGACAACCGGATCGTGGGCCGGCCAACCCGGACCATCGTACGGACCCCACATGTTCTCCGCGTTGCCACCACCCACTGCGACCACGAGTTTCACGAAGTCCTGACCGAGGCCGGGACTCGTCATCGCACACCCACTGAAAGACCCGACGCTGTTGTACAACGCGGGTGCCGACATCGCCAGGTCCAGTACCGACGTGCCCGCCATCGACAATCCGGCCAGTGCGTTCTCGCCAGTCGTCCCGAACGTCGAATCGATCACCGGCGGTAGTTCTTCCGTCAGGAACGTGGTCCACATGTTGACCCCGTTGTTGTTTCCGGACTTCGCGAGGCCGGGGTCCGGCCGCTCCCAATCGGTGTAGTAGCTGAACGCCCCACCGAGCGGCGTGACCACGTTGACATGTTTGTCCGCGAAGAACTTCGGCACATCGGTCCGCACCGACCACGTCGCGTCGTCCTTGCCTCCGTCGACTCCGTTGAGTAGGTAGAGCGTCGGAGCGGGCGTCGAGGTATCAGCCGGCCGCAAGACCTGCAACGGAATGTCGCGCCCCATCGACGGTGAGTACACCGAGATGTCGACCAGCCTGCTGTTCACTGATTGAGCATGACCCGGTGCGCCGAGAAGGTGGAACCCACATACCGCCGTGGTCAGCGCGACGAAGACGCGGAAAACCGTTCGTAACGCACCAGTCTCGATCATCCGGGTCACTCTCTTCGGCAGCGGAACTTTTCGAACGCTACCGCCTGAAACAGGCAAACCCGACGTGATCGGAAAAACTCGATCCCGTCGACGCGGAAAGGCTCACGCACCGAGTGCGTGAGCCTTCCTCGTCAGACGACGCTTACTTGGGCGTAACCGTGCCGCCGCTGAGCGTGGTCAGCGAATTGAAGAATGCGGTGCCGACGTTGTTGACGGCCGTGATGACGTTCCCCACGATTTCGAAGGATCCCATGAAAACTCCTACAGTTGTTTAGGTCTCGGTAACCCGAGCGGAAGATTGTGGTCGAACAGTCCGATTCCGGCGGGCGGGATCAGAGGAGCGGCTTGAGGCTGCCCGTGTTCGTCTGAACCGAACCGATGAAGGTTTCGAACAACTGGTCGCCGGCACCGAGCGAGCCAATGCCCTTGAGTGCAAGTTCGACGATCGACATCAGTGAACCCATGTGAATCTCCTAGAGAAGTCAGAGGTCAGCTGCCAAAAGCACCCGACAGCGCTGTGACAGCTGCGTCACATCTGTAATGTATCCGTGACGTGGGTAACAGTAATCATACGAACGACCAGTTGGCAAAGGATTCCGACAAAGGGGTCATTATTTCGACTAATAAGGTCTGCTACTGAAAAAATTCCGGCCAATCGGTCGAATCTGACCGATTCTGTCGCCGCATCGATCAACCGCCCCAAATCCTGCGGTTACCCACCAGTAAACTGAAATCATGTCTAGCGCAGCGTCACTCACGCAGGTAGCTAATTTCCGATGGCATCGCCATCAACTCGACAGGCCACACTCCGGTGACGCCGATCACAACGATTGCGACATTCTCGACCTCGGGATTCAGAACACCGGACCTGACGGCGCCGCGTGGGCACTGAGGATCCGCGGCGTACGCGTCCACGCCACTGACCTCGCTCTTGCCTGGACGTTGCGCGGAGCTCCCCACCATTACCGTCGACGCGATCTGCCTGCCGTCGCCGTCGCCACGTCGCCGTTCGGTGAAGCCGATGCAGCCAAACGCATTTACGATGCGAACCGGCCACTGAAGGCCGCCGGTATCCCGACGCTGACTGCCCTGCAAACAGTTGCTACCGCGATGCGGGACATCGTCTCGAAACCAACCGTCAAGGGCGAGATGTCCGCGCAATTGACCACGCGAGTGACCGAACCCTTTTTGCGATTCTGCCGACCGTGCAACGCCACCCATCTGTACGAGATGCCGTTCCGGCTCGCGGCGCTTCAGGCGGGCCTCGAACTGCAGCCGGGCACATCTCCCCCAGTGCTCGAACGCATTCCGGGTTGGCGTCGACGCCCGTACACCGCCTCGGGTTCTGACGCCGATCCCCGCTTCGACGTGATTCGCGGGTATCTGCGCTTCTACGGACCCGCCACTCCTGCTCACGTCGCGTCGTTTCTCGATGCTCCGGTCAAGGACGTCAAAGCCCACTGGCCCACCGATGCCGAGGAGATCGAGGTGAACGGCGAGAAGCGATGGATTCTCGAACAGGACCGCGAAGGCTTGCTCGGCTCCCCCACCGATTCGAGTACTCGCCTACTCGGCCCTTTCGATCCATATGTACAGCTCAAGGATCGGGAGACCCTGGTTCCCGACCCGGCCGCACAGAAGACGGTATGGCCGACCCTCGGGCGACCGGGCACGGTTCTGGTCGGCGGCACGATCACCGGACTGTGGCGACCACGAGCGTCCGGAAAGAAGCTGAAGGTCGCGATCACCCCGTGGGGAACGTGGTCACGATCGGCCCGCGCCGCAGTGGCCGAGCAGGCCGAAATACTTGCCGAATTTCGGGGCGTCGAGCTGTCCGAACTGGTCGAAGCATCTTGATCGAGCCAGCGAGGTCAGGATAATTCCAGCTCACACCCGCCCCGATTCGGAGAAGGAAACCCCCAACGATAACCTGAATGCGACCTTCGCACGCACCCTTGTTCAGGAGAGATGATGGCCGACTTCCTCTATGAGGACCTGTTGCCGATCGGTGATGACACCACCGAGTACCGATTGCTCACCACCGAAGGGGTGTCGACAGTCGAGGGACCGGACGGCCGCACCTTCCTGCAGGTCGAGCCGGAGGCGATGCGTCTGCTGACCGAAACGGCGCTGCACGACATCTCTCACTACCTGCGCACGGATCACCTGACGCAGCTGGCGAGCATTCTCGACGATCCCGAAGCGTCGAACAACGACAAGTTCGTAGCGCTCGATCTTCTCAAGAACGCCAACATCGCCGCTGCCGGTGTTCTACCGATGTGCCAGGACACCGGAACCGCCATCGTCATGGGCAAGCGCGGGCAGCACGTGCTCACCCCAGGCGACGACGAGAAGGCCATTGCCCGCGGTGTCTACGACGCCTACACGCGCCTGAACCTGCGCTACTCGCAGAACGCGCCCATCACGATGTGGGACGAGAAGAACACGGGCAACAACTTGCCCGCGCAGATCGAGCTGTACGCCGATACTGCTGCCGGACACGAGAACTCGTACAAGTTCCTCTTCATGGCCAAGGGCGGCGGAAGCGCCAACAAGTCCTATCTGTACCAGGAAACCAAAGCGATCCTGAACCCCGACTCGATGATGCAGTTCCTCGAGGCGAAGATCCGCTCACTCGGCACCGCAGCCTGCCCGCCGTACCACCTCGCAATCGTCGTCGGCGGTACCTCGGCCGAGTTCGCGATGAAGACGGCGAAGTACGCGTCGGCGCACTACCTCGACGAGTTGCCCACCGAAGGCGCCATCACGGGTCGCGGCTTCCGAGATCACGAGCTCGAGAAGAAGGTTTTCGAGCTCACGCAGAAGATCGGTATCGGCGCACAATTCGGCGGCAAGTACTTCTGCCACGACGTCCGCGTCGTCCGACTCCCCCGCCACGGCGCTTCGTTGCCCGTCGCCATTGCGGTGTCCTGCTCGGCAGATCGACAAGCCAAGGCCAAGATCACGCCGGAGGGCGTATTCCTGGAACAGCTCGAATTCAACCCTGGCCGCTTCTTGCCCGAGGTCACGGACGCTCAGCTCGACGAAGAGACCGATGGAATTTCGGGTACCGGCAAGGGCGCTGCGGTCAAGATCGATCTGACCAAGCCGATGTCGGAGATCCTGGCCGAGCTCTCCAAGCACCCGGTGAAGACTCGTCTCTCCTTGACCGGTCCGCTCGTCGTGGCACGCGACATCGCGCACGCCAAGATCAAGGAACGCCTCGACGCAGGCGAAGAGATGCCGCAGTACCTCAAGGACCACCCGGTGTACTACGCCGGTCCCGCCAAGACGCCCGACGGCATGGCGTCCGGTTCGTTCGGCCCGACCACGGCCGGCCGTATGGACTCGTACGTCGAGCAGTTCCAGGCCGCCGGTGGCTCGATGATCATGCTGGCCAAGGGAAACCGCTCCAAGCAGGTCACCGACGCCTGCAACTCGCACGGCGGTTTCTACCTCGGGTCGATCGGTGGGCCGGCCGCTCGCCTGGCGCTCGACTGCATCAAGAAGGTCGACATCCTCGAGTACGCCGAACTGGGAATGGAAGCCGTCTGGAAGATCGACGTCGAGGACTTCCCCGCCTTCATCGTCGTCGACGACAAGGGCAACGACTTCTTTGCGCACACCGGTGAAGTGACCCTGACGATCGGCAAGCGTCCGGGTCTGTAGACACGTCAACAGCAAAGAGCCCCGGCGGGTTTCGATCGCCGGGGCTCTTTTTCGTGTTTGGTCAGGTCCAGAGCGCAGCCACAAAAACAGTCAAGATCGACAACCCGCCGACGACGTGTACCAGATTCGGATTGGGTTGATCCTTCTTCTGCTTCGCCCGGGTGATCTCGGCAAGCGCCACGATGACCAGTGAAAGTACAAGTTTCACAGCGATCTTCGCGTGAATGTAGTTCTTGTCCAGGGCGCCTTCGCCCAACCCGACGATGATCAGGCCGGACACGAACTGCATCCTGGCACCCCACACCATGACCTCGGTGATCGAGGGAGCCTTGAGGACGGTGAAGTAGCTACCGACCAGCGCAGCCATACCGAGTAGGTGAATCACTACAAAGATGTTGTAAAGAACAGACATACGGCCACTCTATCCCGTACTTCGTTCCAGGCGAACGGAACTGAGAGTTCTTGTCAGACAATTCCGGCTTCGGCTGCAGCAGAACGATATTTCGCTGCCAACGTGTCCACGGTCTCGTGTGCGTTGAGACCGCTGGGATTGGGCACAATCCACAGTGCTGACCCCTCGAAAGCATGATCCTGCCGCCCCGCCTTGGCTCGTTTGTCACCGAAAGCAGTTCGATAGGCGGTGATTCCGGCAAAGGCAACCACTTTCGGTTTTGTCGCACGCACGACCGCCCGCACCCGCAGTCCCCCGGCGGCAAGTTCCTCCGCCGTCAACTCGTCTGCTCTGGCCGTCGCGCGTACCGCCAAATTGGTGATGCCCACTCCCCGATCGATCAGATGCTGTGTGTCAGCGTCCGACATACCCGCGGAAGGATCGATCGCATGCTCGATGATGCCTGCCCGCAGCAGTGCCGGATAGAACCGATTGCCCGGCCTGGCGAAATGCGCGCCTGTTGCGGCAGTCCAGAGTCCCGGATTGATACCGACGAACAACAGCCGACAATCCGGCCCGATCAGATCCTCGATCTCGGCGTCTCGGAACGATTCCAGTTCGGCGCGCGTGAATCCCATGCTGCCAGTACATCAGGCCGTCACGACAGCGTCTCGCGCACCTCGTCGATCGCATCGTGCATCATCTGCTCGTACACATCGATGTCGGGAATCGAGGCCGGACTGCTGGTGATGCTGATCGTCACCGTGTCCCCGATCCCGTGTACGCCGTGGGTCAACGACATGACCGGCGACAAACTCGGGAAGCCCGCTGTGAACCGAACGACGCCGCCTCCGAGCACCAGATCCGCATCACCGCGCGCGACACTCGACACGACGGTGTTTCCGGTGACCTCGTCGGGCACTGCCGTGAAATCGTATTGCTGCACTCCCCAGCGGACGAGCGGTCCGGGAACAGCGTTCAACGCGAGATCCGAAGCTGCGCTGGATGGATGGGACGCACGTGCGCGGCGCTCGTCCATCGACTCCTTGATCCGTTGGGCTCGCTCACGGAGGTCGTCGACATCCGGGAACAGTCCGACACCCGCATTGCGGAAGTGGTTGCGCGCCGTCGGTGTGCCGGCTTTGGCGATGGTCACCTCAGCTCCCAATTCGGGTGGTACCGAGCCGTCTCGTTCGGTGAGGTAGTTCGCCATCGCTACCGAGATGGCTGTCATCGCTCCGACTGTGACGGACACGCCGTTGCCGCGGAAATCTGCACCGTCCCGCACCACCATGCGGACCAGTCGGTGAGGTCCGGGAGGGATGTTGGAGCGCACCTTGGGACGGCTTGCCGCTTGCGGCGCAACAACTCCCGATTCGGTGTCCGCCTGCAGTTGCAACTGCGCTTTGTGCCCCGCTCGGCCGTCGCGGAACAGTGAAACGAGTTGACCCGGCAGGCGCAGGGCGGCGCGGCCCAGAATCTCGACTGATCCACTGCGTCGCTCGACCGTCTTCTGCTTTGCGGGCGGTTGCGGCGAGAACAGCTGGCGAGCAATCGCCGACGCGCGTTTGCCGTCTGCCAAGGAATGCGCGACCTGCAGAACTGCGATCAGCGCTGGGCCGCTACAACGCGGCGCGCCGGTGACGCCGTGAAACAGGTGCAGCGTCCACGGCGACTCGCGTGGGTCGACGTGGTTTTCGAGTAGCTTCTCGATGCCGTGAATGCACGAGAGCCACGAGTTTTCGGGCAGCTCATGCACTCTCACCAACGAGGCATCGACCGGCATAGGCTCCCAGAGCGGATAGTCGAGGTGCCACGGCGATTCGCGTATCCGAACATTGAGATCCGGAATGAGCGACGCTCTTTCCACCACCGAGCGTCGTAGCTCGTCCATGGACTGGCTCTGCCCGTCGAAGCAGTAAAGCAGCAGCTGATCGTTGGGGATCTTCTCCGAAATCCAGAAAGTTTGGGCGTCGGTGGGCGTCATCCGTAACACCGGGAGACGGTACCACCGGCTCGTCAGCCCTTTTCTGCAGCAGCTTTCAGCTGGGACAGGCCCTTCTCGAAATCCTTACCGACGAGCTTGTCCATGCTGAAGATGAAACCGAAGATCTTGAAGAACAGATTCTTCTTTCCAGTCATCTTCCACGTCACCTGAACTTCACCGGCATTCGGAGAGACGCCGGCATTGGGAGAGATGAGAAAGGTGGTGACGTTCTGTGCCTTGAACGGTTTGAGGAAGGCCAAGTCCAAAACTACGCGTTCGTTCGGGACGGATTCGGTGATCACCATCGAACCGGAGCCCGCCTTCTTGTTTCCGGCCCAGGCATACGACGCCCCGACGCCCGCGTCAGGACCCGCGTACGTGCGCTGCATCGCCGGGTCGAGACCTTCCCACGGCGACCACTGAGTCCACTGATGGAAATCGTTGATCAATGCAAAGACGACCGATGCTTCTGCCTTGACGATCGTCGTACGTTCTACCAGGAATTCGTCGGAATTCTGCGAAGCCATCGTCGATCTCCAATTCTCGGGCGTGACAAGTGTTCGGAATTATCCACGGTCGACGAGATCGGGGCGAGTCGACACTCAGTCCCGCAGGCACAGGCAGAAATAGTGACCGACCGGGTCGCGGTAGACGCGGAAAGTCTGATGCTCCGGGATGCCGGTCACCCGCTGCGCGCCAAGGTTCGTCACCCAAGCCTCCGCGGGGTCGAGAGAATCCACGAGCAAATCCAGATGGATGCCGACGCCGGTTGTCGGCCAGTCCACCGGAACAAAATCCGGAGCGAGCTGAAACGCGAGTCGCTCTCCGCCGGGTCCTTCGATCACGTGCCAATCATCCTCGTCGCGAACACTTTTCCACTCGAGGACCTGGACGTAGAAGTTGGCCAATGCAGCCGGATCCGGGCAGTCCAGGACGGTGTAGTCCATACCGATTTTCGGGCGCGTCACTGTGCCTTCTTCTCCTGAACTTTCTTACGCACGAACAACAACGGAAGAACCAGCGTCGCAACTGCGGTTACCAGCCACACGACGACGGTTCCCAGAATCCACGTCGAGACACCGGAGATCGACAGATTGGAGAAGAGCGACGCCACCAACAGAGCGACAAATGTCGACACCAATCCGATTCCGCCGAGAAATGCCGGTGCATGTCGCTTTGCCACCGTCGCGATGAACGGTGCCAGGACCGACTGCGCAATCGCAAAGATCACGACGGCAACGATGAATCCGGATGTAGGCGCCGAGAAGCCCGAAAGAATCAACGACGCAACAAGAAGCCCGACAGCGGCAGAACCCAGGAAGATCGCGGCGCGAATCAGGAAGCTGATCATTTTTTGATCCTATATGTCGGATATCGAGGACAACAGATATTCACAATCCCAGAGATTGCTGCACCTCTTGCAATGTACGGGCGGAAGATCGGAGCCCCGAAGCCTCCTTTTCTGAAAGCGGTACTTCGAGGACTCGACCGGCACCTTCGCGACCGACCATCGTGGGCAGCGACAGACAAACGTGCTCGAGTCCGTGGACGCCGGTCTGCAAAGTCGATACCGGCAGCACCCGTTGTTCGTCCCGCAACACAACTTCCACGATGAACGCGCTCGACAATCCGATGGCGAGGTTGGTGGCACCTTTCCCTTCGATGATCTCGTAAGCACTCTCGACCACCGACTTCGCGACATTCGCCCGTAGGTCGGGGCCGAGAGTGCCGCCCGACGGTCCCACGAACGAGGTTGCCGGCACTCCACCGATGGTCGCGCTCGACCAGAGCGGAATCTCGGAGTCCCCGTGCTCGCCGACGATGAAGGCATGGACGTTCTCGACCGCGACTCCGAGTTCGGTGGCCATCAGGAATCGCAATCGGGCCGTGTCCAGCACCGTTCCCGATCCGAAGATTCGGCCGCCGTACGACGGTCCCGCGGCCTGGATCGCTGCGTAGGTCGCCACGTCGACCGGGTTGGTGACGAAGAGAAGAACCGCGTCCGGCGACACCGCCAACAGTTGTTCGGTCAGTGTCTGCGCGATCTTGACGTTCACCGCGGCAAGTTCGAGACGCGACTGACCGGGATGCTGTTTGGCGCCCGCAGTGACGACGACCAAGTCGGATCCCGCGGTGACCGAGATGTCATCGCCTCCCTCGACAGTGCACGGCGGTGTGAACTGGGTGCCGTGGTTGAGATCGAGAACTTCGGCCCGGACCTTTGCACTGTTGGTGTCGTAGAGGGCGAGCGCGTCGGCCGATCCGCGTATCAGGCACGCATACGCAATTGCGGTGCCGACGCTTCCCGCACCGACCACGGACACTTTTCGTCTGGATGAACGATTCGGCGTCGTCATGGGTAAATGGTGCTCGCTCTATAACGATTTCGCAGCACAACGGATTGCCAGTCTCTTCTCAGGGTTTGGATGCAGACCTCTCAGAATCGACGTGGATGATCGCTGACATGGCTGAGGTAACCGTTCTTGCAGTTGGCGGCACCGGCGAATCCCACGTCGGCGACGACAGCGTCCGCGTGCTCGGACTCCTCAGCGCCGTCACCGACGAACTCGACAGTCGATTCGATTCTCGCTGGGTCGCTTATCCTGCGTCGTACGGTCCGGTCGCCGACGGCGGCCTGAGCTTTCGGCACAGCACCGCGATGGGTGTGAAGGCCCTCACCGCCGAAATCGCGCAGACAGACGGCCCCGTGATGCTGATCGGATACTCACAGGGATGCACCGTGATTCGCTCGGCTCTTCCGACATTGACTTCTCCGACGACTTCTCCGACGCTGAACGGCGCCAACATCATCGGAGTCGGACTGATCTCCGATCCTCAACAACCGGCCGGCGTGATCGAAGGTTGTGAGGGACACGGAGTTGCCGGCGACGGACCCGAAGTCCAGCCGTGGATTCCGGTCAAGTGGATCGGGCACCCGCAGGACATGATCTGTAATGCCAGCGCCGACAGCTACATTCGCGACATCGCAGACTTGACGCGCTGGATGTCCTTCTCGCAGGCGCGGGTGTGGGTACGCAAGGTGTGGGAACTCCTTCGTAGCAACGCCTTCCAGAATGCGCAGAAGACTCGTTTCAGCCCCAAGCAGTGGCGTACCGATCTACGACGCATTCGCACCGCGTTCCTCGAAGTACTCGGCTATCTGCCGACGAGGTTAAACCTGAACCGCTTTCAGCTGAAGAACCCTCGCGGCGGTAGACACATCAGCTACGCGATCGAACCTCTCGACGCCAGTGGACTGACCGGGTGTGAGCTTCTGGCGTCGTGGATGAAGGCCCAAGCGAGCGGCGTCGAGCAGCGCATTCACGCGGCCTGACCTTTACCGTTAGTTTACCTAACGAACCCCGGCGAGCCATTCGACGCCTCTACGTTCCTTTCATGCAACTGAGCAGAATATTGTCGTGCGCCGCCGTGACCGTCGCACTCCCCCTCGCTGCGCTGGCGACCCCGGCCTCGGCATCGCCAACCGGCAGTCTCGACTGGCCCGGTTCGTTCGGTAGTTCAGCGCCCCAGCCGGTTTCGACGTTCGACGTCCAAGCCCACCGCGGCGGACTCGGCCTGTACACGGAGAGCAGCCTGGCTGCGTTCGCCAATGCCCTCGAAATGGGCGTCAGCACACTGGAACTCGATACCCAGATCACCGAGGACGGGATCGCTGTCGTCACACACGATCGGAAGATCTCGAACAAGAAATGCCTCGACACCGAGCCGGCCACTACCGGCGACCCGGAGTTCCCGTACGTCGGCAAATTCGTCAACACACTGAGCCTGCAACAGATCAAAACCATGGACTGCGGCACCCTCCCGCTTGCCGGATACCCTGAGCAGCAAAATGTTCCGGGAGCGAAAATGCAGACGCTCGAAGAAGTCCTCACCCTTGTGAAGTCGTACAACGCACCCGGAATCAAGCTCAACATCGAGACCAAGGTGGAAGCGGGAGCGCCTCACGAGACCGCCCCGCGTGAGCAGTTCGTCTCTGTTGTCCTCGACACGATCCGGGCAGCCGGATTGTTGGACAGCGTCACCATTCAGAGCTTCGACTGGGGCTCACTCATGCTCACCCGTCAACTCGCACCGAGTGTTCCCGTCGTTGCGCTCACCAACGGCGACTTTCTCCAGGTAGGCAAGGACGGAGCATCACCGTGGCTCGGCGGCCTGGACATCGATGATTTCGGTGGCGACGGCATCGCGGCGGTAGCAACCTTTGGTGCCTCCGCCTACTCCCCCGTCCAAGGAACTCCGCAGGGCGGAAAGGTCGGGGATCCCGGTTTCACCCTCTATCCGACAGCCGACATGATCGCGAGCGCACATGCCCGTGGCATGAAGGTCATCCCGTGGACCGTCGATGATCCCGCCACCATGCACGCCCTGATCGACCTCGGGGTCGACGGAATTATCACCGACTACCCCGACCGCCTCCGAGGGGTCCTGGCAGAGCGAGGCATGCCGCTACCTGCGCCTGCGGTCAAGAAGTAGCCTCCACCGCACACCGAAGCAGGTACCTGAACAGGTACTACGGCCGATGTCCCCGGGGTCCTGCCGGACGCATCCTGGACAGGTACTTGCTCGGGTGATCGGAGGTGAATTCTGATGATGTCTTTGAAGGATCAGTTGGACAACTGCGAATACCTACTTGCCGACGCGGAAATGGCCGGCGACTGGAATGCTGTCCGACGATTCAGGGAATACCGGCTCAGGCTGGTTCGGCAGATGTGCAGGCAGAGGGCTTCCGGTCTCTGCGCCTAGAGGCCCGACCTCAGCCGCATCTGAGCTGAGGCCTGAGTCCCTCTGGGCGGTTACGATCCGCCGTCGCCCGAGTCACAGTCGGGTGCTCTCACCAATTGAGCTACAGAAGGTATGGACCGCAGCGCTTTTCGACTGCGGTCTTTTACCTCCCGAACCATACGGACCCGCCAGTCGTCCGTGCTACTGATTTTCGACTCGACGATCTAGGCCGACCACCGCTGCGAGTTCGGTTCCGCGTCCCCGCGGGGACGTCTTTGGCAAGGCCACACCGAATCACCGCTGACCAGCAGTCGATGGGATGATTGCCTGTGTGTCCATGTCCGCACCGCTGCCCGTCAAGAACGGGGTTGGCCCGACGCGGCTACGCATCCCCCTGTCCGGGCCGTGGGCGACAATCGCCGAGTACGTCGTGGCCAAGTTCGACCATCTGGACGCCGAAAACCTGTATCGGCGGTTCGAGGACGGCGAGTTCGTGGATATCGACGGCACCTCGATCCGCCGGAGCACAGAACTCAGCGCGCACCGGTTCGTCTGGTACTACCGCGAGTTACCGGCAGAGGATCCGGTGCCGTTCCACGAGGAAATCCTGCACACCGACGACGATCTCGTCGTCATCGACAAGCCACATTTTCTCCCGACCACCCCTAGCGGGCGATACCTGCGTGAGTCGGCGCTCGTCCGACTGCGGGTCCGCCTCGACAACCCAGATCTGACCCCGATCCATCGACTCGACCGCGGCACCGCAGGGGTGGTGATGTTCTCGGCTCGCCCCGCGACGCGCGGCGCGTACCAGTCTTTGTTCGAGAAGCGTCAGGTCACGAAGGTCTACGAGGCGGTGTCGGCGCGACCGCCCCAGTGGGGCCAGGATGCACCGGGGTTCGACGTCCCTCTCGTTTACCGCAACCACATCGAAGCTCGGCGCGGCGAGTTGCGGGTCCTCGTCGACGACAGCCGTGAACCCAACTCCGAGACCATGATCGAGGCGCGAGGGACGGGCGTGAGTGCCTCCGGACGTACTGTGCTGCACACGGTTCTACGTCCGCGCTCCGGACGGATGCACCAGTTGCGGGTGCATCTGGCGGCCCTCGGCGCCGGGATTCTGGGCGACCGGCGATACCCCGACCTACTTCCCGACGCACCGGACGATCATTCCCTCCCACTCCAATTGCTCGCGAGGGAACTCGAATTCACCGATCCGTTGTCGGGGAGAGCGCGGCGGTTTGTGACAAGTCGGTCGCTCAGCGAGATGCCAGTGGAGTCAGGACCAGAAGCCGGATTTAGACATTGAAGCGGAACTCCACCACGTTCCGTAGCTAAACAACATCTGCGCGGTGGAGCACACCCGACTGTCGTACCGCTCCTGCACACTCTCATCAACGGACAGTGGGTAAAATGGGAGTGTGCGATGACAACAACCGACAATCAGCAACGTCGAGTAAAGTTCTATGGCCCACACGATCTCTCTGTCGGCTGGTACGTGCCCCGGGTGATTCAGATTGTTGAGGCGTTCAACGCCAACGAGGTCCCTACGAGTATCAACGATGCTCTCGAACTCCATAACATTCAGCAGTATCTCGAACATGGACTATTACCGAGAGACCTGAACAGTGAGCAACAAGGCGATCTCACAGCACGGATTCCCCTAATCCGAGGCACCGTGGCGCGATACTTCTCCGAGGTTAATGACACGAACATCGGAGCCAAGGTCGCGGGGGTCGAGCGCCAGTTTCATATCGACCTTCTCGATCTCCTCGGCCGCTACAAAGCCTTCGAACGCTGTCGAGCCGACTCTGCGCTCCCCGCACTCAATGCGACAGGTGTGCACCTGCGAGACCAACTCACCAGCAAACGCCTCGTCCGAGCCTACGACTCAGAAATTCGCGACGCACTCCTAGCATCACCAGCGAGCGCCGAGTACCTGATTCAGGAGTACCTGCAGGACAACATCGAATCGCAGATACACCTTCCGAAAAGTCTCACTCCAGGTGACACTCGGACACTGCTCGCCGACTACGTCGTCAGTGACGACCCGAACTTGAACTACACCCGACTCCTCGCTACCGCACGTACTGATTCCAAGCTTGGGATCGATGCGAAGCTCAAATTTCAAGCGAAGCAGCGCAGCACCGCACTAGAAGCAGACCTCTTTGCTGAGGGCACGGGATTCAAGGTCGGATGGGAAGCAGCAATAGTCGACGACCAAATCGAGCCCGACCTGCTTGAGACCGACGAGTCCGACGGCCTAACTTACAGATACACGTACTCGCGGAAATGGCTCGAAGATACCCTCGACTATCCCAGCATTCTCAATAACTTTCTCCACCTCTTCGAGTTCGCCGACGACAAGGCAATCCTTAACTTGCCCTACTATCCGGCACGCCTTGGGGTCATGGAAAGACTTATCGGCGCTAGAGGGAAGAGCGAGTACATGGCAACGCCGTCAACCCAAGTCGTCGATAACGCAGCTCAAGTACAGACAATTCTGTATCGCAGATTCCTGGAAGAGAAGAACATCGATCTAGAACAGGTTATTGCTTGGTTCTGCGAGGAGTATATCGCCCAGCAGTACGCAGCTCGAGACTTTACGTTCTCGCCATCCGACAAGGAAACTTCATACCTTCAGAGGATACGCCACCTATTCGCCGAGATGGAGAGCCTCGCAAGTCAGTTCTCCATGTTTGTTGTCGACGGCACGATCGATCGGGAATTCCTCATGATCGCCGATTCAGTTGTATACAAGGAGATCCCAAGCCTACTTCAAGGGAAATACATATATGCCACGAAACACGAAGAGATCACCAACGTGCTTCACCTCTTGTTTTCTGACCAATCGTCACTCACGTACATAGACGAAACGACAAACGATGAGAGCGGAGCCGCCCTCATCGCGCGACACCACCTCACATACACCGATTTTCAAGAGTACCAACGTTCCGATATCGACTATTTGATCAAGTTGGGTGTCATTGAAGACATTGAGTCGAGAATCCAGTTCGCGGACGCGCAGACACTGCTCATCCTTAAGGCGTTGTTCAGCACACAAGCTACAAGCTACTACCACCTCTCCGTGAATGGACGGGCAGTCATCGACTCAATGGAGAAGAAAGGATGGGTGACCCGACGCGCCACCGTGCTGACTGAAGCGGAGGCCGATTACTTCAACTTCCTCCTCAACGCAGTTGGTTTCACCAACGGACCCCAACTCCGAAACAAGTATCTCCACGGAGTGCAGTCCAACGCAGACGGCGAGAGTACTCACTTCAATGCCTATATCACCGCATTGAAGTTGGTGATTGCGTTGGTCATCAAGATCAACGACGACTTCTGCCTGGCTGAATTCGAATGCGGCGAGAGACGAGACTGAGGGAGTACCGATGGGAATTCAAGGCGAGATGTTGAACCGAAACTCAACTACACATTGAATCTGAACTCCACCACATCGCCGTCGGCCATGACGTATTCCTTGCCCTCCATGCGGACCTTGCCGGCAGCCTTGGCCGCGGCCATGGAACCCGCCTCGACGAGGTCGTCGAAGGACACGATTTCAGCCTTGATGAAGCCGCGCTCGAAATCGGTGTGAATGACGCCGGCAGCCTGGGGCGCGGTGTCACCCTTGTGGATGGTCCAGGCGCGAGCTTCCTTCGGACCAGCCGTCAGGTAGGTCTGCAACCCGAGAGTGTGGAAGCCGGTGCGTGCAAGCGCGTGCAGGCCGGGCTCGGTCTGACCAATGGAGTCGAGCATTTCCTGGCGGTCTTCCTCGTCCAGCTCGAGCAGTTCCTGCTCCACCTTGGCGTCGAGGAACACGGCATCGGCCGGAGCGACGGAAGCGCGCAGTTCCGCGACCTTCGCCTCGTCGGTGAGCACCGACTCGTCGGCGTTGAAGACGTAGAGGAAAGGCTTGGTGGTGAGCAGGCTCAGCTCACGCAGCAACGAGAAGTCGAGCTTGTCCTTGACGCTGAAGAGCGTCGTGCCCTCGTTGAGGAATGCCTGAGCCTTGAGTGCCTCATCGTGGGCCGGCTTGAGCTCCTTGTTCTTGCGAGCTTCCTTGTCCAGACGCGGGAGAGCCTTCTCGAGAGTCTGCATGTCGGCGATCACGAGCTCGGTCTCGATGACCTCGATGTCCGAGGCCGGGTCGACCTTGCCGTCGACGTGAATAACGTCGTCGTCGGCGAAGACGCGCACTACCTGGCAGATGGCATCAGCTTCACGGATGTTGGCCAGGAACTTGTTACCCAGGCCGGCGCCCTCGGATGCGCCCTTCACGATTCCGGCGATGTCGACGAACGACACGGTCGCGGGAAGGATGCGCTCGGAGCCGAAGATCTCGGCGAGCTTCTGCAGCCGCGGATCGGGCAGCTCGACCAGGCCGACGTTGGGTTCGATGGTCGCGAACGGGTAGTTCGCTGCCAACACGTCGTTGTTGGTCAGTGCATTGAAAAGGGTGGACTTGCCGACGTTGGGCAGTCCGACGATTCCGAGGGTAAGGCTCACGGTCTGTGGATTCTACGGCCTCGCAGCGACGTGACGGGTACTCGCCCCACCGTCACGTCGCGGCAGGTGATCAGTTGTAGGTATACGAGTCCACGGACGACACGATCGCAACCAGGAAGATGACGTAGAACGCGATGAACAGCACCCAGCAGATGACGGCTATCAGGAGCGAGATCTGCCCGAGCTTCTTCACCCTCTCGGATGCGTACTGCGCGCCCTGGTGATCGCCCATCGCCCACTTCGGGTAGATGTCGTGGAGGTGGTTGAACGCGGCGAACGCGATAGGCCAGAAGAAAAGAATCGACGCGACGGCCCACCCGGCATTGGACTTCGGCGGACCGTACTGCGGCGCCGCGTACGTGGGAGCAGCGCTGTACTGCTGGGCCGCGCTGTACTGCTGACCGGCCGGGTACTGCTGTCCCGCTGAATACTGCGGGTCAGTCGGGTACTGCTGGCCTGCTGAATACTGCTGACCGGCTGAATACTGCTGGCCCGACGGATATTGCTGCTCCTTCGGATCCTGCGGGTCGGTCGGATATTGCGGTTCGGTCATCATTCCCCCAAAGGTGTCGGATTCGGTTCTCTATCGCAGAACCTAGTGGAGACTTACCGCTGCCGTGTCACAGTGAGCGCCTACGCTCTCGAGGTGACTCGGATGCTGATCGTGCTCTCGATATGGATAGTGGGTCTCGGCACCGCCGCGCTCGCGATTGTGGTCTCACCCGGATGGTGGGTGATCGCGGTCGTCACTCTCGCGCTGGCCGCAATGGGCACCTACGACCTCACACAGCGGTCCCACAGCATCCTCCGTAACTATCCGGTCCTCGGGCACGCGCGATTCCTGCTCGAGAAGATTCGACCGGAGATCCAGCAGTACTTCGTCGAATCATCCACCGACGGAATGCCATTCGATCGGGAAACGCGAGATCTGGTTTACGAGCGTGCCAAGGGAACGCTAGCTGAGGAGCCGTTCGGGACCGAGCGTGACGTCAATGCGATCGGCTATGAGTTCATGACGCATTCGATTCGAGCACGGACCGCCCCCGACACCGTTCCGCGAGTTCGCCTCGGCGGACGCGATTGCACGAAACCGTACGACATCGCTCTCCTGAACGTCTCGGCGATGAGCTTTGGATCGTTGTCCGCCAACGCAATCGAGGCCCTCAATGCCGGCGCCGCCAAAGGCGGCTTCGCCCACGACACCGGAGAAGGCGCGATCAGTCCGTATCACCGCAAACACGGTGGCGATCTGATCTGGGAAATCGCCTCGGGATATTTCGGATGCCGAACCGAGGACGGCCGATTCGATCCTGACCGTTTTGCCGAGCGCGCCGGCTCCGATCAAGTGAAAGCCATTTCGGTCAAGCTCTCACAAGGCGCCAAACCCGGCTTGGGCGGCGTGCTTCCCGGGGTCAAGGTCTCCCCCGAAATCGCCGAGACCCGCGGCGTTCCCGTCGGCCAGACCGTCATTTCGCCGCCGGCACACACCGCCTTCAGCACCCCGGTCGAACTGATCAACTTCATCGCCACCCTGCGAAAACTGTCGGGTGGCAAGCCTGTCGGGATGAAACTGTGTGTCGGCTCGCGTCGTGAATTCCTCGGCATCTGCAAAGCGATGATCGAGCGAGGCATCACGCCCGACTTCATCATCGTCGACGGTTCCGAAGGCGGCACCGGCGCAGGTCCGGTTGAGTTCGAGGACCACATGGGCATGCCGTTGACCGAGGGCCTGATGCTGGTGCACAACGCCTTGGTGGGAACTGGTCTGCGCCCTCTCGTGAAAGTCGGCGCTTCCGGAAAGGTGGCGAGCGGTTCCGACATCGTCAAACGCATCATCCAGGGCGCAGACTTCACGATGGCGGCCCGCGCAATGATGTTCGCAGTGGGCTGCATTCAGGCCCAGATGTGCCACACCAACCGGTGCCCGGTCGGCGTCGCCACTCAGGATCCGGCACGCACACGCGCACTCGACATCCCCGACAAGAGCGAGCGCGTCTACCGCTTCCAGAAGGCAACTGTCGCCAGCGCTCAACAGATGATCGCGTCGATGGGCATCGATTCGTTCGACGAACTACAACCGGGAATGCTCAACCGCCGCGTCGACGGTCTCACCACCCGAACCTATGCCGACCTGTTCGACTGGCTGATGCCGGGAGAACTGCTCGACTCCCCGCCGCAGAGCTGGCTCACCGATTGGATCGACGCCGACGCTCACCGATTCTGACGCCGGTCGACTCCCGCGCCTCAGATCGCGCGGATTCGCCCTTCTGGTCCTACAGTGACAGATGGTCCGCTGTGACGGCGGCCACACGTGCACGAGTGGACGGAGTTCGACGATGAGCTTGACGACTGCGCCGGAACCAAATGTCGAGTACCTGAAAACCGATCCTGACCTGCCACCTGTCGGTGTCATCGACAAAACACCCATTTCCACGACTGCGCGCGTCGTCTTCCTCGTTCTCGGACTGGTCGGCGCGGGCGCCTGGTACATGATCGCGATTGTCCGCAGTGAACACATCAGTGCCGTGTGGTTCGTGTTGGCCGCAATTTGTACCTATCTGATTGCCTACCGTTTCTATGCGCGGTTGATCGAACGCAAAATCGTCAAACCCCGCGACGACGTCGCCACTCCCGCCGAGATCATGGAGAACGGCGCCGACTACATGCCGACCGATCGTCGGGTGCTGTTCGGTCACCACTTCGCGGCAATCGCCGGTGCCGGTCCACTGGTCGGGCCTGTTTTGGCCGCGCAGATGGGATATCTTCCGGGAACGATCTGGATCATCGTCGGCGTCGTGTTCGCCGGGGCGGTGCAGGACTTCATGGTCCTGTGGATCTCGTCCAAGCGCCGCGGGCGCAGCCTCGGTCAGATGGCCCGCGAGGAACTGGGCCTCGTCGGCGGTGTCGCCGCGTTGATCGGCGTGTTCGTCATCATGATCATCCTTATCGCGGTGCTGGGCCTCGTCGTCGTCAATGCCCTCGCGGAGTCCCCGTGGGGTGTGTTCTCGATCGCGATGACCATCCCCATCGCCCTGTTCATGGGCGTGTACCTACGGTATCTACGCCCGGGCAAGGTCTCCGAGGTCTCTCTGATCGGCGTCGTCCTCCTCCTGCTGGCCATCGTCTCCGGTGGTTGGGTTGCCGATACCGGTTGGGGCGCAGACTGGTTCACGCTCTCCAAGGTCACCATCGCGTGGCTGATGATCGCGTACGGATTTGCCGCTTCGGTGCTGCCGGTGTGGCTGCTCCTGGCGCCGCGTGACTATTTGTCGACGTTCATGAAGGTCGGCACCATCGCACTGCTGGCCATCGGAATTCTGGTCGCACGACCCGCGCTGAACATGCCGGCAGTGACGCCGTTCGCCTCCAACGGCGAAGGCCCGGCCTTTGCCGGTTCGCTGTTCCCGTTCCTGTTCATCACCATTGCCTGTGGCGCGCTCTCGGGATTCCACGCGCTGATCGCCTCGGGTACGACGCCGAAGCTGCTCGAAAAAGAAAGCCAGACCAAGATGATCGGGTACGGCGGCATGCTGACCGAATCATTTGTCGCGATCATGGCTCTGGTCACCGCCTGCATCCTCGATCAGCACCTGTACTTCGCACTCAACGCTCCCGCGGCGCTGACCGGCGGTACCCCCGAAACCGCAGCCGAATACGTCAACAACCTGCCCCTCGGCACTGCCCCCATCACACCGGACGTGCTGACTCAGGCAGCCGAAGCCGTCGGCGAAGAATCGATCATCTCGAGAACCGGCGGTGCCCCGACGCTCGCATTCGGCATGTCCGAAGTGCTCAGCGACGTGTTCGGCGGTGACTCGCTGAAATCGTTCTGGTACCACTTCGCGATCATGTTCGAGGCTCTCTTCATCCTCACGACGATCGATGCCGGCACCCGCGTCGCTCGATTCATGCTCTCGGACTCGCTCGGCAACTTCGGCGGTCCGGCAAAGAAGTTCAAGGACCCGTCCTGGCGCATCGGCGCATGGTTGTGCTCACTGATCGTCGTCGCGGCCTGGGGCGCGATCCTGCTCATGGGTGTCACCGATCCACTCGGCGGCATCAACACCCTCTTCCCGCTTTTCGGCATCGCGAACCAACTACTCGCCGCGATCGCCCTGACGGTCGCCCTGACGATCGTCATGAAGAAGGGCCTGTTCAAATGGGCCTGGATCCCCGGCGTGCCGTTGGTGTGGGACCTGGTCGTGACCATGACCGCGTCGTACCAGAAGATCTTCTCCGACAACCCCGCGATCGGGTACTGGGCTCAGCACAACGTTTTCAAGGATGCGAAGGCTGCAGGCGAGACGGCGCACGGTTCCGCGAAGACTCCCGAAGCCATCGACGCCGTCATCCGCAACACCTTCATCCAGGGCACGCTGTCGATCATCTTTGCCTCACTGGTGATTGTCGTCGTCATCGCTGGGATCATCGTGTGTGTCAAGGCAATCCGAGCCGGTGGTCTGCCGACCACCGAGTCTCCGGAAGAACCGTCGAAGATCTTCGGTCCCGCCAGCTTCATTCCGACGCCCGCCGAGAAGGAAATCCAGAAGGAATGGGACGAGCTGATCAAAGCCGGGA
Organism: Rhodococcus sp. NPDC057135; assembly: GCF_042670865.1. NCBI lineage: Bacteria > Bacillati > Actinomycetota > Actinomycetes > Mycobacteriales > Nocardiaceae > Rhodococcus > Rhodococcus sp. NPDC057135. The sequence continues at coordinate 7,405 of NZ_JBHUUU010000014.1, read as the reverse complement.
AGGTCCGCGCGCCCGGAGCCGCGCACGGAGGTGGGCACTGACCATGACGACGGCGACCATGACGGCAAAACTCACCACAGCGTTCCGCGGAACGCTGTGGTGGGTTCGCTCGGTGATGGGTGATCTCGACTATCAGCGCTACGTCGAGCACACCCGACGCCACCACGCCGACTCACCGGTGATCAGCGAACGGGAGTTCTGGCGACGCCGACACGCAGCAGCCGACGCCAATCCAGGCGCCCGCTGCTGCTGAATCCGGTCAGGGGCAGGTGGCTTTCGCGAGTTCGTAAATGTGGCCAGCCTGCTCGTCGGTGGGCTTGTTGCCGTTGTTCTCGGCCAGGTCGGTGATCGTGGCCTTGACCTTCGCCTCGTCCGTGCCGTTGGAGACCTCGGTGCACGTGGTCGTCAAGATCTCCTCGATGTCTGCGTCGTCGCGGTTCTCCGACAACGGTGCGTAAGCCCCACGGAACGTGGCGACGAACAGCGCCGTCTTGCCCTGATCGATGGCGTTGCCGGCTGACTGCTTCGCCGTCTCGAGCGCCTGTTGCCCGCTCGTGACTGCCTCGCTGATCTTGTTCTGTGCGTTGTCCTGATCCTCGGTGCTACACGCGGTGAGCCCGAGAACGACGATTGCTGCTGCCCCGACTGCTGCTGCGATTCTCATGACGGAAATGTTAGTCCGAGCGGCATGCTTCAAAACACAGTATTGCAGCGCAACACACGAGTTATCGCATGCAGTCGTTACGATCAGCTCAGCTAGATCACCGGATTCTCACATCGGCGAGGAGATCCCTGCGCCGACGGAAAGGACGATCAGTGAGCGAGCAAGACAAGGGGACGTCCGCAGGGGTGCGAAAGCGCGACCGCGGCGAGATCATCGGGCAAGGGGGTATGTGGCTCGCGAAGTGGTCGTTGGTGTTGGCGTCGATTTCGCTGGGTGCCTGGATTTTCGGTTGGCTGATCGAAAAGCTCTGGGTCATCGTCCTGCCGGTGGCTCTGGCGATCGTTGTCGCGACAGTCATGTGGCCACCGACCCGCGGCATGATCAAGCGCGGTATGCCCCCGGCCGCGGCAGCCGGCATCACCCTGGTGCTCTCGATCGGCATCCTGGCCGGAGTGATCGCAGGCATCGTTCCGTCAGTGGTCAGCCAGGCCCCCGAGCTCGCGAACAAGACCACCGAGGGCATCAACCAGGTTCAGGACTGGCTCCAGGGTCCGCCGTTGAATCTCAAGGACGACCAGATCGACAACGCTGTCCACGCCGTCATCACCAAGGTGCAGGAAAGTGGAACTGCTATCGCTTCAGGCGTTTTCAGCGGTGTGAGCACGGCAAGCTCGTTGTTGGTCACGCTCGGTTTGGTCCTGATTCTCGCGTTCTTCTTCATCAAGGACGGACCGAGGTTCATCCCGTGGCTGCACGCTGTCGGTGGCGGCCGTGCCGGTAGGCACCTCGAAGAGGTCCTCACTCGCATGTGGGACACGCTCGGCGGGTTCATCAGGACTCAAGCGCTGGTGAGCTTGATCGACGCGGTCTTCATCGGCGCCGGATTGCTGATCCTCGGCGTCCCGTTGGCACCGGTGCTGGCAATTCTCACGTTCATCGGTGGCTTCATCCCGATCGTCGGTGCGTTTGTCGCCGGCGCCCTGGCCGTCTTGGTTGCCCTGGTGGCCAACGGTCTCACCACCGCCATCATCGTGCTCATCATCATCCTGGCGGTTCAGCAGATCGAAGGAAACGTCCTTCAGCCTGTCCTGCAGAGCAAGTCGATGAAACTCCACGCCGTCATCGTGCTGCTTGCCGTGGCTGCCGGTAGCTCGCTGTACGGCATCGTCGGCGCTTTCCTGGCAGTACCGGTCGCCGCCGTGGCTGCGGTGGTCATCCGCTACATCGGTGAGCAGATCGACGAACGCGCGAGCGACAACGAGCCGATGCCGGCCGGCGACGCCTCGGACGTCCTCGAAGAGCAGGATGACGAAGCCGAGTCAGAGGTAGAGAACAAGAAGGCCTGATCAGCCCGCGATCACCTTCACCGAGGAGCCTGCACGTCCGCGAATGACGTGCAGGCGACTCGGGATTCGCTGCCGCATCTCGTCGACGTGGCTGACGATTCCCACCACACGTCCACCATCACGGAGCTCGTCCAATACCCCCATGACCGAGTCGAGGGTATCCGCGTCGAGCGTTCCGAATCCCTCGTCGATGAACATCGTGTCGAGGACGATTCCCCCCGACTCCGCAGCGACCACATCGGCGAGTCCGAGCGCCAAAGACAAAGACGCCAAGAACGATTCACCGCCGGAGAGAGTCTTCGCCGAGCGGACGACGCCCGTGAAGTCGTCACGGATGTCGAGTCCCAGACCCCCGCGGCGACCCCGAGTGCCGGCCTGGTCGCTGTGGACGAACTCGTAGCGTCCCCCGGACATTCGCTGCAGCCGGACAGATGCCGACACCGCGATCTCTTCCAACCGCGACGCGAGTACATAGGCCCTCAGCGACATCTTGCGACTGTTCTGCCCTTTACCGGCGATCACGTCGGCGAGGGCAGCGAGTTCGTCGTGCAGTTCCCGCTCAGGCGCAACCGCCTCGAATGCCTTCTCGAGTTGTCCACTGAACCGTTCGAGATCCGACACACGGTTCTCGGCCAGGGATGCGGCTGCAACAGCCGAGTTCACCACCTCTGCGCACTGAAGAGCACGCTCGCGAGGACCGTCGACGTCGACTGTCTCGATCTCGCCTACTGCGACGACGTCAGGATCGTCGAGGACGGTCCGAGCGGCCACCTCGAGGTCACGCGCTTTGGCGAGTTCGGTTTCGATCGCCGCGATTCGGGCAGGCGCTCGGACGCCCTCGATCGCAGCGTCAACCGAATCGAATCCGGCAGCGGCCGCCGCATCGGCCAGCTTGGTCGACAATTCTGCCGATCGCACCTGCGCACGGACGGCTTCGTCCCGCGCTTCGGACGCAGACGTGGCAGCGGACGCCAGCCCTTCGAACCGCGAGCGCCGAGCCGCGATGGACGAATCGTCTCCCGCCGCCGCAACGATCGCCGCCCGAATCTGCGTGACCGTGGCCGACAGAGCCGAGATGCGCTCGGTCAGTGCCGCCAATTCGGCCGTCAGAGAAGCGGATTCCTGTTGCAGCTCGCCGTCACGCTCGTTGAGTTGCGCGAGCCTTTCGGCCAGCGCTTCTACCTGCCCGGAAGCCCGCGTTGCCTCGTCGACGGAGCTCTGCGCCGCAGCGCGAAGCCTGTCGAGTTCTTCGACATCACCGTCGCCGCCGCGCGCGATCACCCGGTCGATGTCACGGTCGACGGTTCCCTGACGGTCGACGATTTTGCTCAGAGCTTTCTCGGCTGCGCGTTCGGCTGCCGACGCGGCCTCGAGATCAGGCTCGGTGACCGTGACGACGTCCGACTGCGCCAGCGCCGGGTGTTCACGCGAACCACACACCTGGCATGCATCACCGGGTGCGAGTGAACTCGCCAACTCCGCTGCCATGCCCTCGATACGCTTCTGCACAAGATCGAGCCAGCGCCCACGAGCACCCTGGTGCGCGTCACGTGCATCCAAAACCTGCACACGAATCTTCTCGGCTTGCGCACGCAGAGAAACGATTTCATGTGCCGCTGTCGCAGCATCCGAGGTCTTCGCAAGTGCAGCCTCGAGGCCGGGAAGGGTGGCATGCGCGCGTTGCGCTTCGTCCAGTCGTTGGCCGGCCGCGCGCACCAGCTCTGGCAGTTGAGTCCGTTCACGCACAATGGCATCGACGCGCTCGGACAGGGAGTTTCGCCGAACTCCGAGTTTCTCGATCTCGGCTTCTGTCGCATCGGCACTGCGAGCGTCCTCCGCCATCGCGTCCAGCCGAACGATCTCGTCACGCCACGTCCTGATCCGAGCTACGACGCGTTGGCGCTCATCGCCGGTGGGCGGCCACACTTCCGGCTCGAAAATGTCCGGCCCGTCGAGTGCGGTGTAGGTCGACATCGCGGTGTTCATCGAATCGAGCGATGCGGCAAGAGCCACGCGGGCAGCTTCTACGTCGCCGGCGATGGTCGCCACCGGCAGTGCGCGCTTGGCAGTCTCGAGTTCGGCGGCGATCGCAGATCGGTGCGCGGCGCCGGTGTTGAATGCCGCGAGTTCAGCGGTCGCACGATTGCGGCGAGCTAGCAGCTCTGCGGTTCGCTGCGCTGCCGTGAGCACCCGATTAGCCTCGGCTGCTGCGTCTTTGGCAGTCAACATCTCGGCGAGACTTGCATCGCGGGTGTCCTGAGCCTCGGCCAGAAGTTTGCGCGACCATTCCAGTGGGTGCGCTTCGGCTCCGACCTCGAGTCCCGCCGCGGTCTCGACCTTGGCAAGCAGCAGCCGCACGGACTGCTCCCTGGCCGCGAGCGCGGTGGCACTTGCCTTCCGTTTGGCGTCGAACCATGCCTCCACGGAAACGAAACGTTTGGTGTCGAACAGGCGCTCGAGCAGCTTGCCTCGCTCGTCACTTTCGGCACGCAGGAACTTGGCGAACTCACCCTGTGGGAGCAGCACAACCTGGAAGAACTGATCAGCGCTCATTCCCATGAGACGGTTGATCTCGTCACCGATGTCAGGGATGCGCGAGAGATTTTCGCCGCGGCCGTCCAACCATGTCAGCGTGGCCTTGGCATTCTCGGTGATCGAACCGGTCCCGCGCTTCTTCGGACGCGAATACTCCGGACTGCGAACAAGTTTGATTCTGCGACCACTGATGGTCGCCTCCAGTTCCACGCGCGGCACCGAACCGGCGGGCGCGTGATCGGACAGCAATCGCTTGCCCTCGTTGCGCGCACCCGGCACCCGGCCGTACAGGGCGAACGCAACCGCGTCGAGGATCGTGGTCTTACCTGCCCCGGTGTCACCGTGAAGGAGGAACAACCCGTCTGCACCCAAACGGTCGAAGTCGACCTCGACCGTGTCGGCAAATGGCCCGAAAGAGCTGACTTCGAGTTTGTGCAGTCTCACGCGGTTTCACCCAGTTCGACCGTGGACTCCTCGGCGCGCGCGGCAGCGCTGAGCGCTTCGGCCATCAACGTGACCTCACGCTCGGACGGGTCACTACGCACTGCGGAGACAAAGCCGCGGGCGATCTCCATGTCGGTTCGACCCCGCACCGCGTCGCGGTACTTGAGATCCGATTGTCCTTCCGGCCTTTGCCATTCGAGATGAACGGCAAAGGGAAAACGGGCCTGGAGCTGCCGCATGGCATCGACGGGACGGACCGGGTCGGTAAGCAATGCGGAGACATAGCACTGCTCGGAATCGGCATACCTCGACTCGGTGAGAAGTTCCTCGAGCGTTCCAGCCACCTGGCTCAGCCCTCGAATCACCGGGAGATCGAGCCGCTGCACCGATGACAGACCGGTTGCGTCGAGCTCGATCAGGAGCGCAGCCTTGCGGTGGCTGCGTTCACCGAACGAATACGGCAACGGTGAACCCGAGTATCGAACACTCTCCGAGAGCATCTGCGGAGAATGCAGGTGTCCGAGGGCGACGTAGTCGACGCCGTCGAACTCGCCCACTGCGACGGTCTCCACTCCGCCGACCGAAATGGAGCGTTCCGATTCCGAGGCCTCACCGCCCACGACAAAGGCATGAGCGAGCAATACCGATCGAGTCGACGGGTCGACCGCCGTTCGCTCGGCGAGATCTCGCCGAACACGCGACATGGCCGCTCCGAGGATGTCGGAATGAGTACGAGCCCGGGGCACGTCCAACTCGACGCGCGTGATCTCCGGCTCGAGATACGGAATCCCGTAAAGCGCGACAGGCCCGAACTGATCGCTCAGCATCACCGGAGTACCGATCTGGCCGACGCGGGTGATCAAGTGCAATCCGCCGGCAGCGGCAAAGGATGCCCCGGCCCCGAGCCGCACCGCGGAATCGTGATTACCGGACGTCGCGACGATGACCGCCCCGGCCGCCCGAATTGCCTCGAAGCCTCGATTACACACGGTGACCGCATCAGAACTGGGAATCGAACGGTCGTAGATGTCCCCCGGCACGACCACGACGTCGACGCCGTGTTCGCGGACGGAATCTGCGATGGAACCGAGCACACTCGCCTGATCGGCCAACAGATCGACGCCGTGAAAGGTGCGACCTATGTGCCAATCGGAGGTGTGCAGAATCTTCATGAATCCGACGGTAGAGCAGCCCACCGACACCACCGATCTCCCACGCTGACGGTTTCGACGGTGTGCCCCAACCCACGAGCGTCCGGTGACCCTGCACACAATCCGTCCGGTTCGTTTGACGAAGAACCCGAAACCATCGCGCCATCGCGTCGATAAATGCGCCAGCCACGACCCGCACAAACACGGCCGACAACGCAAGAACCGCTAATGTCGTTATGTGTCTGCAACCCAACGTGCTCGCTCCGGGGTACCGCTGGACAAGCGATCGCTCATCGTGACCGTCCCCGGCCTGCCCTGGTGGGGAGTGATCCTGCTTGCTGCCGGTGTCACCGCCGTCGGCGTACTGATCGATGCCACCGGAGGTGGCGGCGAGCTCACAGCGGTGTTCTCGACGTTCTACTTCCTGGGCTGTCTCTTTGCCGTGGTTGCCGCTTCGAACAAGGCATTGTTCACCGCGATGGCCCAACCGCCCCTGCTGCTCTTCGCCGCGGTGCCGATCGGGCACACGCTCATCGGTAAGGACAACAGCACCGCATTGCGCGACATCGCGATCAACATCGCGTACCCGTTGGTCAACCGCTTTCCGATCATGTTGGCCGCAACCGTGGTCGTGCTGATCATCGGTGGCTTCCGATACTTTCTGCTCAATCAGCGCCCCACCGGGCCTGCGCGCTCGACCCGCTCCCGCCGTTCGGCAACATCAGCGTCTGCCGCTCGGGACACCTCCGCAGCTGCCACTCGCGACCCCGCGCCCGAGACCGGGCGTCGTCGCCGAGTGACCGACGCACCCGCCTCCGAGCCACCTCGTCGCCGCGCCCCCGAGGTGGACGAACAGCCCGCTTACCGAAGCACCCCCAGGCGCGAGCCGACCCAGGACGAGCGCCCGCTGCCGCCCCGGAGAAGCCCACTGCCACCCAGGGTCGATCGCACGCATCAACCGCCTACGCGTCGCCCTCAGCCGGACAGCAGACCGACAGCAGACGACGACTACCCGTCGTACGGTCGCCGCCGAGCGCCCGAGCCCTCCCCTGCGCCCCGGCGTGAGGAGCGGATGGAGCCCTTCTTCGCCTCGGGTGACGACGTATCGCCGCCGCTGCCCCCTCGCCGCCGCCCACCCGGAGTCGATCTTCCGGCGTATCCGCCGCCGCGAGTTCGGTACCGCGATCGCGACGAGTCCTGAAACGCAGCTGCACCTTGAATCAAAAAATGCGGGGCACCTTCCATCTGGAAGGTGTCACTTATAC
>NZ_JBHUUU010000013.1:0-184047 GCF_042670865.1 Rhodococcus sp. NPDC057135 | reverse complement strand
GCATTTTTCGGTTTTCGTACTAGCGTGGACCACGCAGACGAAGATGCACCATCAACCGGAAGCGAACGTTGGGATCGTCGAGATCCAACGCGGCCATACCCTTCAACTTGCTGAGGCGGTACCGAAAGGTGTTGGGGTGCACGTGCAATGACGCCGCGGCGTCACCGACGTCACCGAAGGCGTTGAGCCACGCATCGAGGGTGTCGACGAACGAGGTCGCATGGGCAGCATCGTGGCTGGCGATCGCCTCGATGGGCCCGAGGTCCGAGAATCCTTCGGCTGCAGCTTCCGACGCGATCTCCAACAGAATGGCGTCGACGTGGACACTGCTGAAAGTGGCGACGCTGCCCGACGCTCGTCCCGCCAACAACACTTCGAGGGCATGTTCGGCGTCGCGTTTCGATCGGCTCAACTGAGCCGGTCTGGTCACGACCCGGCCGATCCCGATGATCGTGTCGCCGGACGCTCCGGTGCGGTCCAGGAAATCAGAGGCCACACGGAACGCCTGCAGCTCGGCTTCTGCCGGGGAATGCCCTCGCACAGACAGCACCGCGTAGCCGGTTCCGTTGACCAATGCAGCCGCCGACTGCGAGTGGACGGCACCGAGGTGCATGGCCAGAGCGTCGGTCAGCCGCACCACGTGGGCGGCGTCGTCCGGTTTCGACGATCCCTCGAAAGACCTACGGCCCAAGGCCATCACGAGTGCGGGACCGGTCCCGAGGCCGAGGCGATTCATCGCGTCGACCGCACCGGACCCACCGTCGAGAAGGGTTGCGATCAGGTCTGCGCGCAGTCGACGCTCGGCGTCGGCGCCGCCGCGCAACCGCAACATCTGCAGCGCGATCAACCCGGCAGAATCACGCAACGCACGCATACGGTCCTCGGACATCGGCTCACCGGTTGCCACCCACATGGAGCCGAGGAACTCGTCGCCGGCTCGGATGGACACGGCGATACGTCCCATTTTTGTACCGAGGGTCTCGGCAGAAACCCACACCGGATCGTCGCTGCGATAGAGCCGGTCGAAGACCCCGGCCTCCTCGAGCACTCGAATGTACTGGTCAGGAACCTGCCGCTCCAGAACGGTCGCGATACGTGGACCGTCTCCTTCTTCCTGGCGGCCGGAGAAGGCGATGACCCGTGAGCTTCGGTCCTCGATCGTGATCGGGGCATCCAAGAGTGCGCTGACAGCGTTGGCGAAGGCGAACAGATCGCCGGCCGGTCCACCTCCGCGTGAGTGGATGTGCCCGACTTCGTTTCGGGCCGAGAGCACCGAATGAAGCAGGCTTGTCAGTTGAACCCACGAGACTCCGCGAGCCAACGTCAATACGACGACGCCTGAGGCCGTGATGGATTCTCGATCGGCGTCACTGACTTCGGTGGTCACTCGCGCGACCACCACGCGTACTCCGCGCTCGGCCAGGCCGGCGACGGACTCCGCGATACGTTGACCGCCGGTGATTCCGACCAGCAGCACCATGGAGTCGGGCGTCGAGGGCGAGTCGTCGTCGGGGTCGTGAATGACCACCGAGGCGATCTCCTGGACCGCCTCCGGGTCACCGACAACCGGATTCAGCACCGTAGTTCCCACGTCTTCGAGAAGCCGCACCAAACTGATGCGAGGTCGTACGGTGCCCACGTCTATCACTCCTTCGTCCTGTGAACGAAGTGTGTCATAGTGATTCGTCAAAGCCGATCCATGCCGATCCATTCGACCGAGGTGGTAATGGCTTCGAGCAGGTCAGGGATCGGTTGGACGCCGATACCCGGTCCTTCCGGAACCTTCACGTAACCGTTGTCGAGTACGAACGGCTCGGTGATGTCTTCGGCGAAGTACCGGTCGGAGGCTGACGTATCGCCTGGTAGGACAAATCCAGGGAGCGCGGCAAGAGCGACGTTGGCGGCCCGGCCGATTCCGGTCTCGAGCATCCCACCGCACCACACGGCAATACCGTTGGCCTTGCAGACGTCGTGGATTCGACGCGATTCCAGATAACCGCCGACACGTCCCGGTTTGATGTTCACCACGCTGCACGCGCCGATGGCCAGCGCGTCGGCTGTGACCTTGGCGGAGGTGATCGACTCGTCGAGGCAGACGGGCGTCCGCATCATCTCGGCCAACCTGGCATGGCCGCGCAGTTCCTCTTCGGGAAGCGGCTGCTCGATCAGTAGGAGGTCGAAGTCGTCGAGCCGCTGGAGATGGCGCGCGTCAGCCAAGGTGTACGCGGTGTTCGCGTCGACCTGGAGGAGTACGTCGTCGCCGAACCGCTCGCGGACTGAGCGAACCGGCTCGATGTCCCAGCCCGGTTCGATTTTCAGTTTGATGCGTAGGTAACCGGCGTCGAGGAAGCCGCCCACCTCGTCGAGCAGTTCGTCGATCGAATTCTTGATACCCACCGAAACACCTGCGGGTACCCGATCGACCACTGCGCCGAGATACGAGGACATGCTCGTCCCGGCGGCGCGCAATTCGGCGTCGAGGAAGGCAGTTTCCAGGGCAGCTTTGGCCATCGGGTGCCCGGCGAACTGTTCCATCGTCGCGCTCAGTGCGTGCACGTCGGGATCGGTGAGTTCACCCAGAGACGGAATCAGGAACTTGCGAAGGACTTCGGCGGCGCCGTCCGTGTATTCGGAGCAGTAGCGAGGATCGGACATCGCTACGCACTCGCCCCAGCCCTCCGACTCCGAGGTGACGACCTTGACGAACAACACGTCCTTGGTGGTCTCGGTGCCGAACGAGGTTCGAAACGGCGCCTTCAACGGCATTGCCGCCCGGCGCAATTCAACTCCGTCGATCTTCACGATGTGGCCTCCGCTGTTGTCCTGCCGACCTGTGTTCCCGGCGCGCGGTCCAGCACGTACTTTCCGGTTCTGGTGACGGCGAGAACCACTCCGTTCTCGGCGAGCACGCCCCCGAGAGTTTCGCGGACGGCCAGTCGCCAATCGTTCGCCGCCACCGGGTCCGACTTACGCAGTGCGTACACGTCATTCGGCGTAGCCACCGTGACGAAACGATTCTTCGTCGACTTCAACACGGGCAGGCCGGCTTCGGAGACGGACAGCAGTTCGCTCGCCCCCAAGGACTCGGGAGTCGGGACTTCTCCCGAACCGGCGACGACGTCGGAAACCTTGCTGCTACCGATCTCCCAGTCGATCAACAACCGGTCGCTGTCTGCGCCGCCGTTGAGGCTGTCGTTCATCGGCGCGTAGAAACGCGGCAGATATTGGACCGGAAACGCACCGAGTTTCGAGACGTTGAAATAGGCATTGCGCGCGACGAGCGGGTCGAAAGTCCACCGCACGTGGAGAATTCCCCGTTCCAGTGCCCACGCCCGCTGGAACAGTTTCAACGCCAGGCCGATGTGCCCGTTCTGCACGTTCGGGAGAATCCCCGTGATGTGCGAATGCAACGAACGATGTTGTGGCTCTTCGAAGAAGGCAACCGAGCCACCGATCAGGTCTCCGCCACGAAAAGCACCGGCGACGTAATTACCGGAGTGCGAGAGTGCTTTCATCATGTCCCGGTGTACGGGCGGATTTCCGCTCTCCGGCTGCCATACCTTCTCGAACAAGCCGAATACCTGTTCCAACTCGGCATGCCCGGTGACGGTTTCGATGGTCACACACGCAAGCAGAGCTGCCTGTTCGGCTTGGCTGATCGCCTGACGCATCCGCGAAGGCGAAACACCTCCCACCGGTTGAGCAATCTTGCGTTGGACATTGTTCGGCGACGTCATCGTCACAGTCCTCCCTCCAGGACTCGAGTCACCAGACCGGCCAGCAACGTGGCGCGCGGGATCATCTGATCTATCTCTACGTGTTCTGTGGCTGCATGGGCCCCACCGCCAACGGCACCGAGGCCGTCCAACGTCGGGGTTCCGACTGCAGCGGTGAAGTTTCCGTCCGAGGCACCGCCGACGGCGCAGTCGCGCAGCATCCCCAAACCGCTCTCACTGCTGACCTGGTGAGCGAGAAAGTACAGCTTCTCCGAAGACGCTGATTCCAGTGGTCCACGGTTGGGCCCTCCGGACACCGAAATTCGACTTTCGGCCAGCGCCGGTGTCAGTGCACGGATCGAACGGTCGATGCGTTCCTGCTCCTTCGCCGACCACATGCGAACGTCACACCACAGTTGCGCTTGCGCTGCAACGGTATTGGTGGTCGTGCCGCCACTGATCACGGACGGAACCACCGACGTGCCCGCCGCCGGGTCCGCGAGCTCCACAACCGCCTGAATCTGATGTGCGAGCTCCACGACAGCGTTCACACCTCGTTCCGGTTCCAGTCCGGCGTGTGCAGCGCGTCCCTCGATATCGACGCAGTACAGCGACATGCCCTTGCGTGCCGTCTTCACCGCGCCGTCGGCGGCGGCCTCGAGGACCAGCACCGCGTCGACCTGACGTGCTTGCTCCTCGATCAGTGCGCGCGAGGTCGGGGAGCCGATTTCCTCGTCGGAATTGAGGAGCACGACCACCCCGTCGAGCGACGGAAGCGATGCGAGCGCGTGGAAGAGCTGGACGATGCCGGCCTTCATGTCAAAGACTCCGGGTCCGGTGGCGATGTTGTCGGTGACCGACCAGGGCAACTCCGCGAGCGTTCCGAGCGGCCAGACAGTGTCGAAATGGCCCAGGAGCATCACCTTCGGTTCCGTGCCGAAGGACCAACGCAAGTGCTGACGACCGTCGATGCGAATACGTTCCGGTGCGCTCCCGAGATGGCGTTCACCGATCTGGGCCACCACGTCCGCACACGCATCGACTGCGCTGAGGTCGGAACTGGGCGACTCGGCGGTTACCAGTGCCGCCAGGTCCGCCACCATTGTCTTCTTGTCCACTCCGACGCTCTCCTGTCACCGACTTGCAACTTCGCAAGTTCAGCTTGGTCGAACCACCCCGGTTGGATCTTGTCGAAGACTCCTGTCCTTCGGGCCGGGATTCGTCGTGTGCCACGAACGACTGCCTGTAATAGGCAGCCGTGTCATGAAGCAGGTATGTCAGGTTCCGATCTCGGTTCGGGCGGCTAAGAGCTCCGGGAAGAAGCTCAACTCCAACGCTCGTTGCAGGAACCCGGCACCACCACTCGATCCACCGGTCCCCTTCTTCATGCCGATCACCCGCAGCACCGTCCGAAGGTGCCGGAACCGCCACAACTGGAAGCTCTCCTCGAGGTCGACCAACTCCTCGAATGCCTCGTACGCCGTCCAGTGCTGTTCGACGTTTTCGTAGATTGCCTTGACCAGCGGAATCAACTCGTCGTTGCGCACGTAGGGCGCGCTGACGTCTCGTTCGAGAGCCGACGCCGGAACGTCGTAGCCCTGCCTGGACAGGTATCGCCAGAACTCGTCGTACAGTGTCGGCTCCCCGAGCAAGGTTTCCAACAATTGGTGGGCAGACGGATCCGATTCGAAGACTTTCAGCATGTCCGCGTTCTTGTTTCCGAGCACGAATTCCACGGCGCGGTACTGGTACGACTGGAACCCCGACGAGTTACCGAGAACGCCTCTGAACTCCGCGTACTCCGCCGGCGTCAGTGTCGCCAACACCGACCACTGCTCGGTCAGTGTGGCCTGAATGTGTTTGACGCGCGCGATGCGCTTGAAAGCGACCCGGATGTCGTCGGCAGCTATAGCTGCTCTGGCCGCCCGTATCTCGTGGAGAAACAGCTTGAGCCACAACTCGCTGGTCTGGTGCTGAATGATGAACAAGAGTTCGTCGTGGTGCTCCGGATCGCTCACCGGATGCTGCGAATCCAGGAGGGTATCGAGTCCGAGGTAGGCCCCGTAACTCATCTTCTCGGAAAAATCGGTGACGACGTCGTCTTCGATCTTTCGTGTGCCGTCCGTTGCCGACATCTTCGGTCTCCTTCTCAGAATTTCGCCGGGGTCTGCGGAACGATCATGGCCACCAATGCGGCAGCGCTCGTCGCTCCGACCAGGACTCCGAACGCAGCCATGTACGAGAACTGGTCCACCATCCATCCCATCACGAGCGGCGTGACGAAACCGGCGAACTGACCACAACCGTTGATCAAACCCATTCCGGAACCGAGGAATTCGGCAGGAAGTGCCCTCAACGGCATCGCGAAGATCGACATCGAACACAGACCGCTGATGCCTAGAGCCAAGGTCTCGTAGAACGTGAACATCGCGACGGTGTCGGCGGTGGTCATCAGGAACAACAGGATTGCCGACGTAGCCATACACGGAACCAGAAGAATCCGGGCCCGGTCGTGGAAGTACTTGTCCACCAATCGCCCGCCCAGAATCGTGGCCAGCGCCGTGACGATGAAGGGGATCGCGGCGAAGATCCCCGTATCGATCAGCGAGAGTCCCTTGTCGTTGAGCAGATAACTCGGCACCCAGGTCATCAGCCCGTACGCGGACATGTTGCTTAGACAGAATAGAATCGCGAACTTCCAGACGGACGCGGACTTGAACACCGCGGCGCGCGAGTGCTCACTCGCCAGCGGTTGCAGCGCAGCCTCGGGATCTTCCGAGATTTCCGTGTCCAACGGTGCCGGCAGCACCAACCACACCACCGTGCCGATCACGGCGCCGACGATCGCCACCAGCCAGAACGCGTCACGCCACCCCACCGCCATGAGAACCGGTGCGATGATCAGCGGTGCGACGCCAGGGCCGAGATTGTTGGCGCCGAGCATGAAACCCATCGCGGTTGCTCTGGTTTTCGGACGCGTCCGCTCTGCCAACGCCTTGAACGACGCAGCCGGAAAGAGCCCCTGGCTGATGCCGAACATCGCACGCATGACCATCAGCGAGACGAGACCCCACGCGAACCCTGTCAATGCGGTGAACACCGACCACAGGATCAAAGCCACGATCAACAGTGGCCGGGGTCCGTAGCGGTCGGCCAGCATGCCGCCGGGGACCTGCCCGAGCATGTAGAAGATCGCGAAGACCGAGACTACTCCGCCCAACTGTGTACTGCTGAGGGAGAATTCGTCGCCGATCATGGGAAGTGCAAGCCCGATCATCACACGATCCACCATGTCGATCAACCAGATCGTACTGAGCAGTCCCACCGTAACGGCGGTTGTGCGTCGAATCGACTTGTTGTCCATCATGTTTCGAACCGCTCCACCACTTGTGTGCGATGGTTCTTCGACTGTGACGCGTTCCGCCTTCATCAAGCCTCCCGGATTGTCTTGTGCCGCATGGACTAGAACGTTGAAAGCCTGATGAAGTGTGACAGCGAACACGTCTACCGCATTGGTTCGTCCCACCAATACCCGAAGCAACGTTTGGTCGATCGGAACATGTTCTGCCCCAACAGATGACAAATGCCGCCGACACACACGGTGTCGGCGGCATTCGAGGTCGAGTCGTTACTGCATTACGTGCGATTGGCGACTGCCACGATCGTCGAGACGCCTGCGGCCGCGAGCCGAGCATTGACAGTGATCAGACCGAGAATGTCGTCGACGCTGCCGAGTGTGTGCGAAATCGTACGATCCGAAATCCGTCGCGAGCCGGGAACAGCCTCGGCCAGTTCAGCTCCCGTGGTGGTGGGGTGAACGATCTCGAGGGTCCATTCGTCACGCAGCTCGACCGGCTTCAGTGTGTCGGCCTTGCGCACTGCACGCTCGGCGCCTGCTCGGATCTGCTCGCACGCCAGCGACGGCGGCAGCGAATTGGTTGCCGACCAACCGTGCGCCTTCTTCACCTCGACGGTCTCCGTCGTCGGCGAGGCCGCGTCCACCAGGCCGCAGATGATGTCGTCACCCGTCACCAGGCCGACGGGAACGCCCTGCGTCGCAGCGTAGAGAGTATTGACGTCGGTCTCGGAGACGGACTTACCGTCGAGGCGGACGTCCGCGAACAAACTCGAGAACGTGTGAGCCAGGACGCCGGGGCCACCGGCAGGTGCGTGGTAGCCGACGAACAGGGCGACGTCGTGATCGGACGTCAGTCCCTCCGCCATGCACTGCATCTTCGGTGTTCCGAAGATCAGACGCGCCCGTGGATCCAGGTCGGCGTGAAGCAGATTGTCCATCGTTCCGTGGCTGTCGTTGACCAGGACGCTCGTCGCACCGGCGTCGAACGCACCGGCGATCGCAGCATTGGTCTCGGCGGTCATGAGCATCTGCGCACGGTGGTAGCCGCCACCGCCGCGGATCGTCTGATCGAGCGTCGCGATACCCGCGATACCCTCCATGTCCACCGAAATATAGACGTGCATTCCTGTCCTCCATCGATCTCAATCGGCTGAATTGATAACTTCGCTTTCACCTTCACACTCGAGCGCATCCGTTTCTTGTCCGCTCGAACGGTGAGTCGGCCTCCATTTGGGACGTTCACACCAGAATCCGATACCCGGGCCGTGAAACCATCGGGACATTCGCCGGGCCAGGCGGTTCGACCAACGACAGGAGTGCAGCGCTGATGCAGGTCCACGACATCGTGTTCACCGGCGGCCGCGTCGTCGATCCCGCATCGGGGACCGACGAGGTTCGCAATATCGCGATCACCGGCGGCAAGGTCTCGGCGTGGGGTCACGACGCGATCGAAGCCCGGCGAACGATCGACGTGACCGGTCAGGTCGTCTGCCCCGGATTCATCGACCTGCACAGCCACGGACAGGAAATCGCCGAGCAGCGACTTCAGGCGTTGGACGGAGTCACGACGGCCCTCGAGCTGGAAGCCGGCGTCATTCCTGTCGCGAAGGCCTATGCGCGGGCCGGCGCCGAGGGCCGCCCGATCAACTACGGCTACGCGACGTCGTGGGCTCACGCCCGAATGATCGAACTCTCGGGAGCCGATCCCGACGGCGACATCAGAACGCTCCTGCACCATCTCGGTTCCCCGAGCTGGCAGGGCGAACCATCTGCCTCGCAGCGTGCACACATTCTCGAACTTCTCGAAAACGATCTGGCCGCAGGCGCTCTCGGTATCGGCGTGGTGGTCGGGTACGCCCCGAAATCCGATCCGACCGAGTACTTGCAGGTGGCGGATCTCGCTGCCCGCGCCGGTGTTCCCACCTACACCCATGCACGCCCGCTCATCTCGGCCGATCCGTCGAGCCCGGTGGACGGCGCCGTCGAAATCGCCCGTGCAGCAGCCGAAACCGGCGCACACATGCACTACTGCCACGTCAACAGCACCTCGGGAATGCACGTCGACCATGCGCTGTCGGTGGTGGCACAGGTTCAGGCTGCTGGATCACGCGTCACGACGGAGGCGTATCCGTACGGTTCCGGGTCGACGGCCGTCGGCGCTGCGTTTCTCGATCCCGACAAGCTTCATCTGATGAATCTGACACCACGATCGCTGACATTCGTACCCACCGGTGAACGTATCGCGGACCGCAAACAGCTGGAACACCTTCGGGCAACCGACCCGGGTGGACTGGTGCTGGTGGAGTTCCTCGACGAGAACGACACCGTGCAGCGCGAGTTCCTCGAAAGGGCGATGACTTTCGACCGCGCCGCCATCGCAAGCGACGCGATGCCACTGACCTGGCCTGGCCGTTCGTCTGCCGACGCATTGCAGTGGCCGTTGCCGGAGAAGGCACTCGGCCATCCCCGCGGCGCCGGTACCTATGCGCGTGCGATTCGTACGCTGTACCGCGAGCGCCAATTGCTGTCGCTGTCGGAGATCATCGCGCGCTGCTCGTTGATCCCCGCGCAGATTCTGGAGGAGTCGGTTCCCTCGATGGCGTCGAAAGGTCGGATCAGCCCCGGTAGCGACGCGGACATCCTCGTTTTCGACCCCGAGCGGATCACCGACAACGCCACCTACATCGACGGCACCCGCCCCTCCACCGGAATCAGCCGCGTGCTCGTCGGCGGAGTACCCGTCGTCGAAGGCGGTGTCGTGGTCGAGGACGCGTTGCCCGGTCGTCCGGTACGCCGCTCGTAGCCCGATTACGTTCTGACCTGCATAGTTCTGACAGAAAGTCACTACACATGAACACTTCGTCTGCAATCAACGGCACAATCGATGCCATGACGGATTTCGCGAACCCCCCGATCGGTTGGCAGCACAAGGCATTCGGCACCGACCTCGAAGGTCGCGACGGCTCCGACCTCGAGCCACTGGGGATCTCTGCACTCGACGGCAACCTCTTGCTGCCGGTGATGACACTCAATCGTGCGGCGATCGCGCACAACGTCGACCTCATGGCGCAGTTCTGCTCCGATCACGACGTGGATCTGGCTCCTCACGCGAAGACCACGATGAGCCCCGAACTGGTTCGTCGCCAACTCGACGCCGGTGCTTGGGCGATGACGGCGGCAACCGTTGCGCAGGCACGCATTCTGCGTGAATTCGGTGTGGACACGATCATCATCGCCAGCCAGGTTCTCGATCCCGCCGGCATTCGGTGGATCTGCGACGCTCAGGCCACCGACCCCGATTTCTTCGTCACCACCCTCGTCGACTCCGTCGAGAGCGTCCGGCTGATGGAACAGTTGATAGCGAAAGTATCACCGGCCAGCCGTATCCGGGTTCTCGTCGAACTCGGATACGACAGCGGACGCGCGGGTGCTCGCACTGTCGAGCAAGCTCTCGACGTTGCACGTGCGGCGGCGCAGGCTCCTTCGTTGACAGTCACCGGAGTCGAGGGATTCGAGGGCATGATGCCCGGAGCCTCGGTGGCCGCCCGTCGCATTTCCGTCGATTCATATCTCAAATCCGCGCGGGTGTTCACGGAAATCTGTGTCGCCGAGAACCTGTTCGAGAACAACTCCGCGAAGGCTCCCAGGCCACTGGTCACGTTCGGCGGCAGCGCATTCCACGATCTTGTGGTGCGCGAGCTGGCCGGCCGGTGGGCACTCGACAACGGTGTACGCGTCGTCCTGCGCAGCGGTTGCTACATCACCCACGATCACGGTCTCTATGCCGAGACTTCGCCGTGGGCGGATGGTCCGCGAACCCTGCAGGGAGCCGCTGAGGTCTGGGGCGTAGTGCTCTCCATACCTGAGCCCGGCCGCGCGATCCTGGGCTTCGGTCGTCGCGACGTCGGATCCGACGCAGGCTTTCCCATAGTCCTGTGGCGCCGACGCGACGGATCAAACCGATCGGCGCGAGAACTGACGATCACCGCCCTCAACGACCAGCACGGGTACGTCGACGTTCCGGCAGACTTCGACGTGCAGGTCGGCGATCTGCTCGGTTGCGGAATCTCGCATCCCTGCACCACTTTCGACAAGTGGTCGCTGATTCCCGAGGTGGACTCGGACTACCGCGTCGTCGGTACGGTGCACACCTACTTCTGAGAGACCGACTCCGGTAGTTCCTCGTCAGTCGTCCTTCGGATCACGCGGCAATTCGACGCGGAATGTCGTCCCTTGCCCGAGGGCCGTCTCGACGCTGACGGTTCCGGCGTGCGCGGCAACCAAAGCCGAAACAATGGACAGGCCGAGACCGGCGCCTCCGGTCTCGCGGGTGCGAGAGGTGTCCGCGCGGTAGAAACGCTCGAAGATCCGCTCGGCATCCTCTTCACTCAGGCCCTGACCGGTATCGGAAACCTCGACCACCGCGGAGTTCTCGGTAGTACCGACACGAACTGTGACCTGTGCATCCGGCGGCGTGTGTTTGATCGCGTTGCCCACCAGATTGGCGACTACCTGACGCAGTCTGGCCTCGTCGCCGTGCACCTCGGGCAGGCCGGGGCCGCCGGTCATCTGCAGTTCGACGGTTCGATCCGGTGCGATCGCTCGGGCCGCCTGCACCGAATCCGCCGCAACTGCAAGCAGATCTACCGGCTTGTTCTCGAGCGGTCGCTGTTCGTCGAGTCTGGCCAGCATGAGTAGGTCCTCGACCAGAAGTCCCATCCTCGACGCCTCGCCCTCGATTCGGTTCATCAGCGTTGCCGTATCCGTCATCGCCCCTTGGCGATACAACTCGGCGAATCCACGGATAGTCGTCAAGGGTGTGCGCAACTCGTGGCTGGCGTCGCCGACAAATCTGCGCATCTTCTCCTCGGAACGCCGTGCTGATTCCTCCGAAGCCTCGGTCGCGGCAAATGCGTGTTGAATTTGCGCGAGCATTCCGTTGAGGGCCACGGACAATCGGCCGACTTCGGTGCGGTCGTCACGCTCCGGAACGCGTCGATGAAGGTCGCCGGCGGCAATGGCAGCGGCGGTTTCCTCCACCTCGACGAGAGGACGCAGGCTCCGACGAACGACGAAATACGCTCCGCCGCCGAGGATCAGCAGAACAACCAGACCGATGCCGAGTTGCAGCCCGACCAAGTCGTCGACGGTCTGCTCGTTATCCGTCAGTCGCACACCGATAGTCGTGGTCGTGCCTTCGCGAACCGTCGTGAGCACTCGCCAGTTCACGTCCGAACCATCGCTCGATCCGACGGTGATCGGACCGTTGGTGGAATCTTTGGACAGGTCGGGTTCGGTGGTCGTCGACTTGTCGTTCAGGACGATCACCCGACCGTCCGGGGTCACTGTCCGAACGAAGAAGGGGCTGGGTGGGCGGGTGCCCGGGCCGACGTCACTGGGCGGCTGCAGATCTCTTGTGTGCGGCTTTGCCCAACCGTCGACCGCCTCGTACAGCGTTTTGTCGGTTCGCTGGGTCAGCGAATTCTCGAGCGCCGAAGTGACCGCCACGCCCGACGCCAACAACCCCAACGCCGCCAACACCAGCAAGGCCGCAACCAGGGTGAAGCGCAGCGGCAGTGAATGGAGACGGAAACGACCCCGCTTCGGAAGCTGATCGTTTTCCGCGGCGGCGATCATTGCCGCGGTTCACGCATCACGTAGCCGACCCCACGCAACGTGTGGATCAGCGGCGTCTCCCCCGTATCCACCTTGCGACGCAGGTAGGACACGTAGGACTCGACAACTCCGACCTCCCCGCCGAAGTCGTAGTTCCAGACATGGTCGAGAATCCGAGGCTTGCTGAGAACCGTCCCGGCGTTGACCATGAAGTATCGGAGCAATGTGAACTCGGTGGGTGAGAGTGCAACCAGTTCGCCCTTCTTCCAGACCTCGCGGGTGTCGTCGTCGAGTTCGATGTCGGCGAACTTCACCCGCGGCGACTGCTCCGGCGCGACACCGCGGCCGGCGCGGCGCAGGATGACCCGCAACCTCGTCACGACCTCTTCGAGGCTGAACGGCTTGGTCACGTAGTCATCCGCGCCGAGGGTCAGGCCGCTGATCTTGTCGTCGAGCGAATCCTTCGCGGTCAGAAACAGGACGGGCGCGTCCACACCGTCGGCGCGGAGGCGTCGGAGCAGACCGAATCCGTCCATGCCGGGCATCATGACGTCGAGAACGATCGCGTCAGGACGGAAGGTCCGTGCGACGTCCAGGCCTTGGGCACCGCTCGATGCAGTTGCCACCTCGAAGCCCTGGAACCGGAGGCTCACGGAGAGCAACTCCACGATGGTGGGTTCGTCGTCGACGACGAGGATGCGGGCTTCAGGGGTCTTGTCGGTCACGAGAACTATCTTCTCCCCTGCCACTGGATTCTCGCTGTATGTTCCCTGGGAGCTTCCTGTGAACGGCTGGGTGCAGGTGAATGGCCGGGTGCAGGTGAAATGCTGGGGTGCAGGCCCACGAACCGGAAGGATGCGGCATGTCACGACCTCCACTGTGGAACATGGAATGCTTGACCTGGCGTATTCCTCTGTTCACCAACAACTCCGATCCCGGCGAGGATCCCGGCTTCGCGGCGCCGGAGTCTTGGGCACAAGCCCTCGCGGCTGTTGCCCAAGATCTGCGTTGCCTGCGATTCGGACCTGAAGTTGTTGTCGATCGTCTGATCTGGGAATTTTCGATCAACAGCGACTACAACGTCACGATCGGCTGGCAAGGCGCACGTGACATCAGCGGATTCAGCTACTTCAACGCACTGTCGATGGATACTGCATTCGCGGACGCTGCGGTGTGGGTCGCCGATATCGTTCAGACCAAATTGGCCGGATACGACTTCGTTCAGTGGCCGAGCCGAGGGCGCCATCTGCTTCTTCCTCGACTTCGAGACGGGGAACCGGTGTGGATGGATCCGCACGGCGATGTGACGATCAGTCGTATCGGCGAGTTGTGCGAAAATTCGACGAATTATGCAGCAACGTAGCCCAGTTCAAATCGCTCAGCTCTGCGGTTCGGTGGCGTCCGCGCTGGTCGGCGGTATGGTGGCCGCGTACGCAGTGGCCGAGTCCCGAGTCGACGACTTCACTTTTTCCGACGACGGCCTCACCTCGGTGGTGATCACGCCGCAGTGGGCGGGAGCAACTGCCGCTGTGGCTGCGGCCGTCGGAGTTGCACTACTACAGCGCTGGGCTCTACTGCGCTGGGCTCGCGGCGGTCTCGCGACCGTCTTCGCTGCAGCCGGCGCCCTCGCCATCGCGCTACCTGCATTCGTCCCCGTCTCCGCCCAGATTTCGGTGACTCTGAACGCAATCGGAGCCGGCGCTTTCCTCGCAGCAGCGGCATATCCGACGAAGAGTCACCGCGCAGCACAAATTGCTCTCGCACTCGGGGTGACCGCGACGACCCTGTACTTCGGCGCCGCAGACTTGTGGCGCGATCGCGTCGCCAGGTGGTCGCTCACACTTCCGGGCGACACCCACCCCGTGCCGTCCACGGTTCCCGTCTGGATACTGCTCGCTGCAACTCTTCTCGTCGGCGTAGTCGCCGCGGTCGCACGACCGAATCAGAAGCCGGGCGACATCGACACACGCCTGGTGACTTTGGGAGTTGTTCTGCCCCTGGCATTCACGGCTCTCTATGTGTCGTTGGGCTCGACGTCGACATCACCTGAGTCCTGGGTGACTGCAGTGGCGATCGCGGTCGCCGTAACGGTGGCGCTGGCTTGGCGCTTGTCGCCACACGACGGCCGTTTCATACTCGTCGGACTGGCAGTCAGCGCGGTTTCGGTCAGCACGACCCACTTTTCGTCCGACTGGACTTGGGCGATGCCCGCGGGCGCTGCTGCCCTGGCACTCGGCGTCGTCGTCGGCTGGAAAAGACCGATGCCCCAACTCGGGCTGGGACTCCTTGGCGTGACCGCACTCTCGGGATTGTCGGACAACCCCTTGACCACGGTTTCGTACGTCGTTGTCCTGCCGCTCGCATTGGGATTGGCCGTCACGTCTTGCCTGACTGTTGCCGTCGGGGCAGTCTCGAGCGGGGCGGTACTGCCCGTCACTCTTACGCTGTTCTCGGTTTCAGCGACCTTCTTGGAGGCGGCCGCGCAAGAATTCGGGTGGTCGAACGGTCCGCTCGTCGAACACGGCCCGGTCTCGGTGAACACGCCGATTCCTCTGGCTGTTCTCGCTGCAACGGCGACCATCGTGGTGGGCATGGTGACCATCCATATGAAGCGGGTTCGACCGGCGGTGGTGACCTAAATCGCCACCTGATCAGGTCGTAGCGCAGAATTCTGTTGCTATGGTTGGTTGGTCAACGACGACATCCGGACGAGCGCACCGTACCCGGCCAGCGAAAAGACGGTGCCTTGGGAGTTGTTCACCATGGCATGGATCGTGCTCGTCATTTCCGGACTATTCGAAGCTGTCTGGGCTACCGCACTCGGCAAGTCCGACGGATTCAGCAAAATGTCCCCCACCGTCGTCTTCATCCTCGGCCTGATCGTCAGTATGGCGGGCCTCGCGTATGCAATGCGCACCCTTCCCATCGGGACTGCGTACGCGGTCTGGGTCGGCATCGGCGCCGCCCTGACCGTCGGATATGCGATGGTCACCGGCGCGGAGTCCACGTCGATCGTCAAGATTCTGCTGATCCTGGGAATCGTCGGTTGTGTCGTCGGCCTGAAGGTCCTTCACTGACCGGCGATCCAGGTGAGTGTTTGTGTGTTACCGGTTACAGTTAACGCATGAAACTGCTGGAGATGCTCACGCTTCCCCTACGTGCGGGCATTGCAGCCGCAGAGATCAGTTTGGGGATCGCCGAGCTGACGGTGACGACAGTTCGCATCGCCGTCAGTAATACCGGTGCCGTGACGGCGGGCGCTGCCACCCTGGCAAGCCCCCGCGGACCCATGCAGATGATCCAGCAGTTGTCTTCGCTTACTGCAGACGATCGGCCCATCGGGCAGGCCTTGGCCCCCGGTGGGCCGCTCGACCGGCTGCTCTCACCTGGCGGTCCGGTCGACAAACTGACTGCACCCGACGGCACACTCGAACGACTACTCGCTCCCGGCGGACCACTCGAAAGACTTCTGGCCCCGGGCGGACCGTTGGATCGAGTGCTCGCCGAGAACGGCGCTTTGGAGCGGTTGCTCGCCCCGGACGGACTCCTCGACCGAATGATGGCCGAGGACGGCCCACTGGAACGCCTGACAGCACAGGACGGTGCCGTCGAACGCCTGACTGCCAAGGACGGCGTCATCGATCGCGCACTTGCCGAGAACGGCATCCTCGAAACACTCTTGGCGGAGAACGGTGCCTTCGAACGGCTCATCGCCGAAGGCGGCCCGCTTGACCAGATCGTTGCACTGTCCGACACCTTGACTTCGCTTGCTCCCAACCTCGAGCGTATGAGCGCGAGCATCGAGGTACTTCAGGAAACAGTCGGAATCCTCAGTGCTGCAGTCGGTCCACTCGGAGAACTGGCCGGCAAGCTTCCCAATCGATGGCTCAAGAGCCGAAGCGATCGCCCAGGGCCGGACCTTCCGATCGAATCGGCATAACAAACGGTTACTCGCCGATTACGCGGTCAGTTGTTGATCACGATATTGAGATTGATGATGATTCCACCGAAAGTCAGGATCGTGTTGGCCAAGCCGACCGTCATTCCACTGTTCAGAGCCGCGATCAGTCCGTTCATCGTCGTATCCCCTTCACTGTCTACGGGTTACGCGTACAAGATTGTGCGCTGGCGCTGACAATAGGCCAAGTTCGCGACCTGCGCGCCATTGCGGAGAAAACTTGTACTTCGGTCGCAGTTTTCACGTTAACTGTTGCAGGACAACATAATTCCGAAGTTGGCGCACTACCCGCTAATGGCCGAATCAAACATCACGATTGGGCATACGTGGCGCGCCCCGCATAACCGTCCGGCCCATCAGACACTTGTCCACCGAAACAGAGTGCACAACAGTTAGTCCGGTGCAACAATGAGACGAATCGGACATGCCTGCGACGTGATGGGGAAGGGTGGTTGAGACAATGACGGCGCCGCGCATTGCCAGGGAACACCGCACCCCTGCCGGGGGCCGAAATTCCGCTGCGCAGGACAGCTTGGACGCCGCCTCGGACGCCTTGCAATCGCTCTACGCACACCTCGATCCGCATGCCCAGGCAGAGCAATTCCTCGAACAGGTCTGCAAACATGCCGTCGACCTCATCGCCGACGCAGATATGGCCGGCATTGCCATCGGGGGTTCGGATTCGACGTTTCGAACCGTCGCTGCCACCCACCAACTTGTTCGTACCGTCGACTCGATCCAATTCCGACTGGATTACGGACCGAGTGTGACGTCGTCACGCACTGGCACGGTTGTACGCGCACATGCCAGCGAAGCCCACAGCCGGTGGCCTCAATTCGCAAGTGCGGCAAAGGCAGTCGGCGCGGTCAGCTTCTTGTCGATGCCACTACCTGGCCGGGAACGCCCGCTCGGAACCCTCAATCTCTACAGCCACGACATCCGAGGTTTCACCGGAGCCGACGCGGCATTGCTCCAACTCTTCGCGGTCACCTCGGCCTACGCGCTGCACAGCTCGCAGCGCCTCGACATCGCCAGAAAGCACGCGATGGACCTCGAGCGTGCACTCGAATCGAGAGGCGTCATCGAACAGGCCAAAGGCATCATCATGGGCACCCACCGCGTCGACGCCGACCGAGCATTCCGCATCCTCATCCAGGACTCGCAGCGAAGCAACGTCAAACTGCGAGTGATTGCCCAGCAGTACATCGACGGCGCGATCGACCCGCGCCAGGCTTCGAACAAGCCCGAGACCAACTGAACCTGGCAGGCAGCCGAGAGACCTGGCAAACACAGCGTCTCGGCAAACACAGCACCTGAGCAAACACAGAGGCACCCACCACATTCTCGGTGAGTGCCTCTGAGTTCGGAGCCTCCTGTCGGGATTGAACCGACGACCTTTCGCTTACAAGGCGAGTGCTCTACCACTGAGCTAAGGAGGCGAAGACCGACGCGTTGCCGCGACTGACTTTGCGGAGCCATCATATCCAAGCCGTCACGGTGGCCGCGCCCGGGTCACGTTAGATAGCGTGGGCCCCATGCGCAACTCCCACTCCGCCCCCTGATGGCGAAATTCACCGAAGTACTCACACGCCTGACGGGAAACCGGCAAGCCACCGTCGACACGGTCACGTCGGCTCCCGCGCCGCTTCAACCGATCGACCTGACAGACGACGCCGTCGTCGCGGAGGTCCTGGACCTCGCGGTTCGAGTCGGCGAAGTCCTCCTCGCATCCGGAACCGCGGCCATGGACACCGCTGAGCAGGTGCAGTTCATCGCCGCCACGTACGGCCTTGCCCAGTGTGACGTCGACGTCACTTACAACTCGATTGTGCTCTCCGCCTATCGCGGCCCGACGCGACCGCCGGCGAGCACGATGCGCATCGTCCACTACCGGTCGATGGACTTCACACGACTGGCGGCCGTCGATCGTCTGACGCGTCGTATCCGCCGTGAGGCGATCACCCCGGACCAAGCGCATGACGCTCTCACAGCCATCACGACGGCGCCGCACCCGTACAACCGGTGGACCGCGACCATGGCCTGGGCGGCGATGGCGGCTTCGGTCTCCGTCCTGCTCGGGGGCGGGTTCCTCGTTGCCACAGTCGCGTTCTTGACGACGATGGTGATCGACCGCGTCAACCGTGTGCTGAACCGGTTCGGGCTGCCGTTCTTCTTCCAGCAGGTTGTCGGTGGTCTCATCGCGGCTGCACCCGCCGCCACGCTCTATACATTTCAGGACCAGCTGGGGATCAGTATCCGGCCCTCACTGGTCATCGCGGCCGGAGTTGTCGTCCTACTGTCCGGGCTGTCGTTGGTGGGCTCGGTCCAGGACGCGATCATGGGTGCACCCATTACAGCTGTCGCGCGGTTCTTCGAAGTGGTGATGATGACGGGCGGCATCATCGCGGGTGTCGCAATCTCACTGCGGATGACCGGGATGCTGGGTTCGACGCTTCCACCGATCAACGTCGAAGTATCGACCATCACCCAGTTGCCGATCCTCATGCTCTCCGGCGCTTGTGCGTCGGTCTTCTATGCACTCGCCTGCTACGCCGAGCGTCGTGCACTCACCGCCGCGTTCCTGGGCGGTGCGGCAGGCAGTGGTGTGTCGATCTTCGTGCAGACACTCGACGTCGGCCCCGTGATCGCGGCCGCGATCGCAGCGACCGTCGTCGGCCTTGCCGGTGGTCTGATGGCTCGCCGCGCCCTGACGCCTCCGCTGGTTGTCGCGGTCGCAGGCATCACTCCGCTGCTCCCCGGTCTTTCGCTGTACCGAGGCCTGTACGCGCTGCTCAACGACCAGGTACTGATCGGGTTGACCGCCTTGCTGTCGGCCTTCGGTATCGGCTGCGCCCTGGCCGCGGGCGTGACGCTCGGCGAATGGGGAGCGCGGACGCTGCGTCGTCCACGAATCCTGATGCGCGTGGACTCGTTACGTCGACCGATGGTCCGCAAGCGAAGGCGTCGAGTTCCCGTCACCGAGAAGTAAGCGTCGTTCAAGCAGAAAGAGCTGGGCACCTGACGGTGCCCAGCTCTTTTCTGTTCACTCGGGGGTTTCCGAGCGGTGAGAGAATCAGCTCTCGACTGCGTGCTTTCCGCCGGCAGCCTGATCGGCTTCCATGGCTTCGCGCAGGCTCTTCGGACGCATGTCGGTCCAGTTCGCCTCGACGTATTCGAGGCACGCCTTGCGGCTGTCTTCACCGAACACCACGCGCCAGCCGGCGGGGACCTCGGAAAACGTGGGCCACAGCGAGTGCTGGTCCTCGTCATTCACCAGCACGTAGAAGCGGCCGTCTTCGTCATCGAAAGGGTTAGTGCTCATCTCGCCTCACTCGTTACGTACGTGTCTTGTGCGCCCAGACTAGCAAGCGCACCAGTTCGGTTCTGGTGGCTCAGTACCGACGCCAGAATCTCCCCCGCCCGCACTGCCACGTTCGACAGCAGCGACGACGTCAATCCGTGAGTCTGTTCTGTCCCACCCTGCAGATAGATACCGCCTGTCACGTCCTCCGTTACAGCCAGTCGATAATCCCGACTGACGTTACGCGGAACGGACGAATCCGGCACGAGTTCACCCAACAAATTGTCCAGCGGTGCCGGGGTGAAACCCGTGGCCAGAATGAGTGCGTCGCACGAGAGCGTGTCGGTCAAGCCGTCGAGATTGCTACGAACAGCCAGTTCGATGCCGGATTCGGTCTCCACGGCACTCGTGATCTCCGAGGCCCGACGCATGAACAGCCGCCGCGGCCCACGAACCATCTCCTGGTACTCGGTGGCATAGAGCTTGTTGATCAGTTCGATGTCGACGACCGAGTAATTGGTACTGCGGTGCAAATCGAGAAGTCGACGTCGTTCCGCGGCGTCGGCACCGTGCAGTTGATCGACGGCTTCGGGATCGAAGATGCGATTTGCGTAGGGGCTGTCGTCTGCCGGGCTGTAGCCGTAGCGGGCAAAAACACTGTGGACTTCGGCGTTCGGGTAGTTCGCGTGCAGGTAGTCGACGATCTCCGCGGCACTCTGACCGGCGCCGAGAACGACGAACCTGTTGTGCACGGGCTCGGGCATTGCTTCGAGGTGGAAGAGGAACTGGTGATTGTGGAAGCACCGGGACGACGGCGTTGCCCACTCCGGGATCCGCTCTTTCAGTCCGGCGCCGACGACGATGTTGCGCGCGATCACCGTTTCACCGTCGGCCGTGCGAACCGCAAAGCGATCGATCACGCCGTCGGAGTTCCTGATGCCCTCGACCCCGTCGACGGTCGTACCGAACTGCACGTCCGCGTCGACTCGTCGAGCTGCCCAGCACAGGTAGTCGTTGAACTCGTGGCGCGTGGGAAAGAAGGTCTGGTGGTTGACGAAGTCGACCAGACGCCCCTGCTCGAACAGATACGAGAAGAAGCTGTATCCACTCTGCGGGTTGCGGAACGTCACCAGGTCTTTCGGAAACGCGATCTGCATCGTGGCACCGTCGAGCAGCATCCCGGGATGCCACGCGAACTGAGACTGCTTTTCGAAGAACCGCGCGTTCACCCGATCAACGGCTGCACAATTTGCATTGTGTTCTTCGACAGCGATGGCCAGCGCAAGGTTGGCCGGACCGAACCCGACGCCGACGATGTCGACCACGGCGGGTTCGGCGCTGGAGTCTCTCGGTGATTCACTCATTACAGGTAGTCCATCCCCGACGGGACGACCTGGTACGGCCGCCAATCGATGTCCCGAAGTAAGTAGCAAAGGCTACCCTTAATGAGGTGAGGGTATCAACACTGCGAGCCCCCGTATAGCGGTCGACCCCGCGGAGCGATGCGACGTATGTCATAGTTTCGCCCCCTCGCTCACGTCATCGCCTTCGACGAGCGCCGCAGCCTCGATCACGTCGACCAGCTGACCTGCCCATTCACGGACCGCGCCCGCATCGACGAGGTCGGCACGGAACCCGAGAGTTGCAAAAACAGGCCCTTCGCCGACCGGCTCGTAAAAACTCAACGTCAGATCCGCATCGGGCACTCCCACCGGAATCGGTACGAGAGAACCGAAGTCGCCGAGCCCGTCCAAATCGGCCTGTTGGTGATGGATCACCATCACCTGAGGTCTCATGGACGCCGGATTACCCAGTGCCTGCTCGACATACACATATGAGACGTCCTGATTGCTCAGCGCTTCCAGATTGCTTTCCCGGATGCGAGCCAGCAATTCTGCAAACGTCGGACTACCGGACGTATCCGTGCGCAGGAGAACAACATTGAAGAACGATCCGATCATCGGTTCGAGACGGGGATCCGACCTGCCCGCAACCAATGAACCGATGGGAAGATCGGTACCCGCGCCGGCCTTCGTGAGAACGCTGGCCAGTGCGGCCTGCAGGACCATGAACATACTCGTGCCGGTGCGCGCAGCCAGGGCGTCGATTCCAGCGTGCAGATCCGCGTCGATGTCGACAGCGACCACGTCACCTCGCGGCTCCGAGTCACCTTCCGGCAACGGAAGATTCACACTGGTCGGTATTCCGTCGAGCGCATCCTGCCAGTACGCAAGTTGCTTCGACGCACGACTGGTGCCATCAGAGGGGTCACCCAACAGCTCGTCGGACCACACGGTGTAGTCGGCGTACGTCAACGCCAACTCGTCCCAGATCGGTTGATCTCCCTGCGACCTGGCCGCATAGGCCGAGACCAGATCTCCCAGCAAGGGCACAACGGACCACTCGTCGACGGCGATGTAGTGCATGACGAGAAGCAGTGTCCGAGAGCCGTCTTCGCCGAGCACCAGATGAACCCGCAACGGCGATTGCTCACGCAGATCCATCGGAAGTTGAGCCAGTTCGAACACCACTCGACCCACATCGCCGGCGCCGACATCGACCACATCGACAGTCGGTCGCACCGATTCTCTTGCCACGACGATGCCGTCGACCTCGACGAAGGTTGTCCGCAGTGGTTCGTGCCGCGACGTCACATCGTCCAAGGCGTGCCCGAGAATCTCCGGATCGATCTTCGATTTCAGGGTCAGCGCCAGAGCGTGGCTTGCTTGCGGGTGCTCGCCGGCCGAGCGGAACAACTCCCACTGACGACGTTGCGGCGCAGACAGACCCATCGTCTCCGGACGTTTCACCGCCGGCGCCAGGATCGGACGCCCACCTTCCGAACGCGCAACGACGGCGGCCAACTCCGCAACACTCGGCGCGTCGAATACGTCTCGAATACTGACGTCCACGCCGAACGCTTCGCGAATGCGACCGACCAGTTTCATCGATGCCATCGAATGCCCACCGAGTTCGAAGAAACTGTCGTGGACTCCGACGCTCGGGAGTTGCAGTATCTCCGCGAAGGCAGCCGCGACCGTGGACTCCACCGCCGTGCGAGGAGCAACATCACCCGCCAGCTCCGACCAGTCCGGGGCGGGCAGCGCCTTGCGGTCGAGCTTTCCGTTGGGTGTCAACGGCAGCGGACCGTCAAGGGCCACAACCAAGGTCGGAACCATGTAGTCAGGCAACGACACTGCCGCGAGGTTCCGCACTGCCGTCGTGTCGACGACAACACCGGGTTCGGGTGACACGTACCCGACCAGGCGCGTGATTTCGCCCTGTCGATCCGCGACGACCGTCGCCTGCTTCACCGACGGATGGGCACTGAGTGCGCCTATGATTTCACCCAATTCGATTCGGAAACCACGGATCTTGACCTGATCGTCCACGCGGCCGAGGAAGTCGATGTTCCCGTCCGAGCGCCACCGCGCGCGGTCCCCGGTGCGGTACATGCGATCGCCCGCGCCGACGGGATCTGCGATGAATCTCTGTGCCGTCAGATCGAATCGGCCCAAGTACCCTCTGGCCAGGCCGCGGCCTGCGATGTACAGCTCACCGGATACCCCCGGCGGAACCGGACGCAGTTGATCGTCGAGCACGTACGCCTGTTCGTTGGGATCGGGGATTCCGATGGGCACAGCGCCGTTCCAACCGGGCTCCGCCTGCCACAGTGTGTTGTTCACCGTGGCTTCGGTGAGTCCGTACGCGGCAAGCAAATTCAGCCGTTCCGCCCATCGACCGATCAGCTCCGGCGGCACCGTTTCGGTTCCGACCAACACCGTGCAACCCTGCGGTACTTCGCATCCTGCCGGCAGGGCGGCCAGCAACGAGGGAGGGATGATCGCGTGGGTCACGCGATTGCTCGTCATGAAATCCGTGAGCGCCGGACCGGCAACCCGGGCGTTCTGCGGCACGATCACCAGGGTGCTGCTCGTGCACAGAGCCATGGCCAACTCGAATACCGCAACGTCGAAGCCGACCGAAGCAAACTGCATCACCACCGAACCCGGTACCAGTCGCATCCGAACCTCGGCTGTGGCAACAAGGCTCGGGATACCGTCATGGGAGAGGACAGCTCCCTTCGGCTTGCCGGTCGATCCCGAGGTGTAGATGACGTACGCCGCGTGGCTGACGCCAACTGGTGGCCTGGGGGTCTCGACGATCACTGCCTCGTCCAGTTCCCTCCGGATCAACGGATCGTCCAGGAGGATTCGCTCGACACCGACCACATCGTCGATTCGAGAACTCTCCTCGGAGGTGGACAGCAGTATCGAGGCGCGGGAATCGGTGAGCATGTACGTGATGCGTTCGCTCGGGTGACTCAAGTCCAGGGGAAGATACGCTGCCCCCAGCTTGAGCACGGCGAGGACCGACGCGACCATCTCCACCGAGCGCGGGACGGCAAGTCCCACCACGTCTTCGACCGACACTCCGTGCCGATACAGCAGACCGGCTATCCGATCACACTGCTCGGAAAGCTCGCGGTAGGTGACTTGCCCCGCCTCGTCGCGCACGGCGATCGCCTCGGGTGTAGCAACGACCCCACGCGCAAAAGCGTCGTAGAACGTCTCTTCCGGCACGTCGACGGCGGTGTCGTTGAACGAGGTGACAACCTGTTCGAGTTCGCCTGGCAAGAAGATGTCGATGTCACCGATCTCGATGTCGGCCGATTCCACGACTGCCGCGATCACCGATTCCAATCGGTGCGAAATTCGCTGTGCGGTCTCGCGATCGAAGAGGTCGCTGCCGTATTCGAGCCGGACGTCGATGCAGCCTTCGTCGCCGAGATACTCGGTGAAGTTGAACACCAGATCGAACTTGGCCGTGTACTCCTCGAGTTCGAACGGATTCCCGCCCATCTCCTCGCGGCTGTGATAGCCGACCATGACCTGGAACAGCGGGTTGCGTGCCAAAGTACGCGACGGGTTGAGACGCTCCACCACAGTTTCGAACGGAACGTCGGCGTTGGCGAAGGCCTCGAGATCTCCCTCGCGAACGCGATCCACCAACTGCCGGAACGTCGGGTTACCCGACGTATCCGTGCGAAGCACAATGGTATTGACGAAGAAGCCGACGAGTTCGTCGAGCCCCTGTTCACTGCGCCCGGCCACGGGAGCCCCGAGCGGAAGGTCTTCACCCGCACCGAGCGCGGTCAGCAACGCCGCCGACGCCGCGTGCAGGACCATGAACATCGAACTCTGGCTCTCGCGCGCCAGATCTCGCAGTGCAGCGGTGGTGTCTACGTCTAACCGTGTCACCACTGCACCACCGGAGAAACTCGGTCTTGCCGGTCGGCTCCGGTCGGCGGGGAGCAGCAGTTCTTCCGGGGCTCCGTCCAAACTTTTCGCCCAGAAGGCCAACTGCGTACTCAGGACGCTCGCCGGATCGTCGGCGCTGCCCAGCAATTCCCGTTGCCACAGGGTGTAATCCGCGTACTGAACGGGAAGCGGTTCGAAAGCTGGTTCTTCGCCCTGAATTCGAGAGGAGTAGGCAGACATCAGATCCCGAAGGAAGGGGCGATCGGACCATTCGTCGGTAGTGATGTGATGCAGGACGATCACGACCACTACGGCGTCGTCTACCCGGATCAGGCGTGCGCGGATCGGAATCTCGTTCGACAGGTCGAACGGACGACCCACTGCCACTGCAACTTCGCCGGCGACGTCGGATTCCGCTGAAGGAACTGTCTCGATATGAACTGTCTCGACCGGAACCGTCGCCGATTGGAGAATGATCTGTTCCGGTGTTCCGTCCACCAACCGGAACACCGTGCGCAACGATTCGTGTCGTTCCACGACGTCATCCAGCGCCGCCGCGAACACATCCGCGTCCAGAGCACCGTCCAGGCGGAGCACGATCGGGAAGTTGTAGGCCGCGGAGTTCTCCTCCATCTGTCCGATCAGCCACAATCGCTGTTGAGCGGCAGAAAGAGGAAGGTGATCCGGTCGAGGCTTCGCCACCAGTACCGGTCGCGTCGATCCCTGCTCGGCCACAATACGTTCCGCGAGTTCCGCGACAGTCGGCGCTTCGAAGAGATCACGCATGGTCAGACTGTTGGGAATGGCGATCCGCGTGCGACTGATCAGTTTGGTGGCCAGAAGCGAGTGCCCACCGAGGTCGAAGAAGTTGTCGTCGACACCGATACCCTCCACGTCCAGCACGTCCGAGAAGAGTTCGCACAGGACCTCTTCCGTGTGGTTCCGGGGCGCGATCGCTGTCCCACTCCGCTCCCCCAGCACCGAATCGGCCGTGGGCAGCGCCTTGACGTCGAGCTTTCCGTTGACGGTCATCGGTAGTGCCTCCACTTCGATCACCACAGCCGGAACCATGTAGTCGGGTAGGAGAACTCGTGCTCGCGCACGGTAATCGTGCGCGACGCCCAGGCGCACCGGTGTCACGTAACCGACGAGCCTCTTGACTCCACCTGCCCCGACGTCGACCACCACCGCTGCTTGACGCACGTGTTCGTCGGATTCGAGAACGGAGACGATTTCGCTCGGCTCGATCCGATGACCTCGGATCTTCACCTGGTCGTCGGTGCGGCCGAGGAAGTCCAGGTTGCCGTCACCGCGTCGACGCACCAGATCGCCCGTGCGGTACATGCGTTCTCCGGTCCCGGCAGGATCGGCGACGAAGCGCTCGCACGTCAGCGCGAAGCGTCCGAGGTAGCCGCGAGCCAAACCGGCTCCGGCAATGTACAGTTCGCCGGCAACTCCGTCGGGAACCGGACGCAGCCAGCCGTCGAGAATGTGCGCAGTCGTGTTCCAGATCGGCTTGCCGACGGTCGGGGAGTCGCTGTCGGACGTTCCGCCGCCGAGGGTGTTGATCGTGTATTCCGTCGGTCCGTAGAGGTTGTAACCCACGGTTCCTTCGGTGTCGCGCAGCTTGTTCCACACCGAATCCGGAACGGCTTCACCCCCGAGCAGGACAAGCGGCGGGCGGTGTTGTCCCACACCGTCGTCGAGAAGTCCGCTCTCGATCAGGTGCGTCGCGTAGGTCGGCGTCACGTTGACGACGTCGATGTCCTGTGCGTCGCAGTACGCAACCAACGCCTCGGCGTCACGACGCAGATCCTCGTCGCAGATGTGCACCTCGTGGCCTTCCACGAGCCACAGCAGTTCCTCCCACGACATGTCGAAGGCGAAGGACACGGTGTGCGCGATCCGCAGGCGTCGGCCCGCCGCGGCGATCACCGGTTCGAAGATCGCCTCGCGGTGGTTGAACTGCATGTTCGTCAGGCCGCGGTAACCGGTGACCACGCCCTTGGGCTTGCCGGTCGAACCCGAGGTGTAGATGACGTACGCGGGGTGGTCGAGTCGATGCGGTGTCCCCGGGGCGAATGCTCCGAGTTCCGACACGGAGAGCGACCGCGCCGAGATCGTCAGTCTCCTTGCCGCTGTGTCCGGCTCGTCGATCACGATAGTGCGGACGTCCGCTCCTTCGAACTTCGATGCGGCGGCAACGGTCGTCAGCAACACGACAGGATGCGCGTCGTCGATCATCACGGCCAACCGCTCGGCGGGGTGGTCGAGTTCGAGGGGCAGGTAGGCGGCACCGGTCCGCAACACGGCGAAGAGGGCGACGACCATGTCCACCGACCGTGGTAGACCGAGAGCCACGATCTTTTCCGGGCCGGCACCGCAGTTGATCAGCAACCGCGCCATCCGGTTGATCTCGCCGTCGAGATCGGCGTAGGTCATCCGGCGCTTCCCGAACACGAGTGCAGTGTCGTTCGGTTGCGCCGACGCCACCTCTTCGAACAGGTCGGCAATGGTGCGCTCCGGCAACTCTCGGCTCTGCGTCTGTTGCGCCACTGCGGGAACCGGTGTCGCAACGACCGAACCTGTCATGTCCTGCGACCAACTCTGCAACAGTTCGACGAAGTGACCCAGTAGGTCCTCGGCTCGACGCGCGGTCACCAGATGCGGATGGAACTCGAACTTGACGTTGACGGTGGTGCCCGGTGTGACCACGACGGTCAGCGGATAGTGCGTGTGATCGATGCTGTCGCTGCCACTGACGTCGTGGGCGGCATTGAGGGCGTCTACTTGCTTCTCGTCCACGAAGTTCTGCAGGACTATCAGCACGTCGAACAACTGACGATGCTCGGAGACACGTTGGATCGATGCCAAGCCGAGGTAGTCGTACGGCATCAGCGAGAGACGATCCGCCTGCGTGCGGCGCAACAGTCCCTCGACGCTCTCGTTCGGATTCAATTGCAGCCGAACGGGAACCGTGTTGAGGAACATTCCCACCACGGTGTCGATTCCCGGCACCTCGGGAGGCCTTCCGGCAACGGTGGAGCCGAAGACGACGTCCTGTCGACCGGTGGCCGACGCCAGCACCAGGGCCAGCGCTGCGTTCAGTACCGTGTTGAACGTGACGCCGGACGCGGCAGCGCGCTCACGCAACGCACGCGAAAGCGATTCCGACAGAACCACATCACGGCGATCCGGAAGCTGACGTTCGGCGTCCGGCGCCGGCTCGGCAACCAGCGTCGGCTCTTCGAGTCCCGCCAGCGCTCCGCGCCACGCCTCGTCGGCGGCCGCTCCGTCGCGGCCGGCCAACCAGGCGAGGTAGGTCTCGAACGACCCCTCGGGCTCGCCGAAGGTGCTGTCGTCGCCGCCGGTATCGTAAAGCGCCAGAAGCTGGCTGACGACAAGGCCGTTGGACCAGCCGTCCCACAGCAGGAACTGCCTGTTGATCACCAGGCGATCGTGTCCGCCAGGCAAATGCAGCACGCTCATACGCCACAGCGGCGGCGCGGTCAGGTCGAATGGAGTCACTCTGTCTTGGGCAGCAATGCCGTCGGCGCGCTCACGCGCAGTCGAGTCGTCCAGTTCACGGAGATCGTGGACGGCAACCGGAACGTCGAGTCCCGCGCTGAAGAACTGCACCGGCTCGTTCAGGCCTTCGCTCACGAATCCCGCACGCAGGGTGGGATTTCGTCGTTGAAGTGTCCGGGCGGCCGCAGCCAACCTGTCTACGTCGAGCGTGTGCCCGAAGTCCATCGAGAACTGCGCCGTGTAGATGTCCCCGCCAGCGCTGTCACCGTTGTCTGAGTATCCGGCCTGGAAGTACAGGCCTTCCTGCAAGGGTGAGAGTGGGAGGATGCTGCTGACACCTGTCGGGCTCGCGTCGGCTATCGCGTCGATCTCGGCCTGACTCAGGTCGAGCAACCCCACATCGGACGGAGTCAGGATGGGAGGCCCGTCGTGCTCCGCAGCCGCGACCGACAGATCACCGAGCGCGGAAACCCAACCGTCGGACAGTGCCCGCGCGTCCTCCTCGGACAAATCTTCACTTGCCCAGGCGAAGTCGGCGCGAAGCTCCGAATCCACACTGACGACATTGACGATCAGGCGGTACGGCCCTCCCATGTCCGCGTCGGGATCGGTGGACATGGCTTCGGATTCGGCTGCCAGGGACCATGCGGTCGATCCAGCAGCCGCCGAACGTCCGAGGTAGTTGAACAGGATCTGAGATTCGGATCGCCCCGCCAATGTCGGTGCCGTGCGGGCGTTCACGTACCGCAACATTCCGTAGCCGATACCGCCGTCCGGTGCACTGCGCAGGCTCTCCTTCACCTCGCGCAGTGTGGCTACCGGGTCGGTCCCGGCGTGCAGTCGCGTGGGCGCGATGGTGGTGAACCAGCCGACTGTTCGCGACAGATCGGTTCCCGGTACCAATTCCTCGCGGCCGTGCCTCTCGAGATCGACCAGAAGTTCACACTCGCTACGACCGGTGGAACGACGCCAGCGATCGACGGACATCGTCAGTGCTGCCAGCAGAACGTCTGTTCCCTCCGCACCCACCAGTGCCGCAACCGATCCAAGTGCCGCCTCGGAGATTGCTCCGTCCACCGTGACCGTGCGTCTCGAGCCTCCGGATACAACGGCATAGCCCTCGACACCGGGAATCAGATGCGCGCCCGGAGCGGTCACCGTCAGCCAGTGATCGAGTTCGGCAAATCGATGAGCCGAGTGGGCGTGTTCGGCCACCGTGCGGGAGAAAGTGCGCAGCGAAGTTCCGACACCATCGAGTGCGGCGGGCTCTCCGGCCTCGACCGCCACCCAGGCCATCGCCAAGTCCTCGAGCAGGGTTCCCCAGGACACGCCGTCCACGACCAGGTGATGCGCAACTATGGCGAGCCGCCCGAGATTCTCGGCACCACAATCGAACCAGACCACCGAGATCATCCGCCCAGCAGACGGATCCAATCGACTGGTCGCTGTTTCGGAGTGCTCAGTGACGAGTGTTCGCAGCTCGGCGTCGCCCAGTCCCCGCGCGTCGACTCGTTCGACGATGTCCGCTGCCCGGACGCTGCCGGGTTCCTGCACCCGCGCCGACCACATTCCGCGGTCGTGTCGGATCAAGGTTTGCCGAAGTCCGTCGTGGTGATCGAGTACGGCCTGCAACGCGCCGGTGATCGATTCGAGAGATGTTGCCGGAGAATGGATCA
The DNA here is from genome assembly GCF_042670865.1 of Rhodococcus sp. NPDC057135. Taxonomy (NCBI): domain Bacteria; kingdom Bacillati; phylum Actinomycetota; class Actinomycetes; order Mycobacteriales; family Nocardiaceae; genus Rhodococcus; species Rhodococcus sp. NPDC057135. The sequence goes on along the minus strand of NZ_JBHUUU010000013.1, from coordinate 153,633 downwards.
GAACTGACTGATTGAAGCGATCGGTATTGCCCGTCCATTCGGACAAGCGGTGGACCACCGGCAGCGGAACCAGATCACCCACGCCGATGTCGGTCGTGACAGTAGTTGCCGAGGTGACAACATCACCCACGGCTGCGGCGATCGCAGCGGGAGTACGCAATTCGAAGATCTGACGCGGGGTCAGTACTACCGAATCCCGACGAGCCAGGTTGACCAGTCGGATCGCCAAAATACTGTCGCCGCCGAGAGTGAAGAAGTCGTCGCGCACCCCGACTCGGGGCAGTCCGAGAACCGTCGCGAAATGCCCGGCGAGGAGGTCTGCGACACCCGAAGAGACACCTCCCACCGTTTCGCCCACCTGTGCCGCGAAATCCGGGGCAGGCAAGGCCTTCCGGTCGAGCTTGCCGCTCGGACTCAGCGGCAGTGACTCCAACCGCACGAAGGCGCTGGGCACCATGAACTCCGGAAGCACCGACAACAACTGCCCTCGCACCGCAGCTTCGTCAACGTCTCCGACCAGGTAGGCAACCACCTGTGCGCGGTTACTCGGACCGTCGGAGCGGACGATCACGGCATTTGCCGCAACTCCGGGGCACAGCGCCAACTGAGCTTCGATTTCACCGAGTTCGATGCGGAATCCACGAACCTTCACCTGCTCGTCGACGCGGCCGAGGTACTCGAGAACTTCGTCGGCATTCCAACGCACGATGTCACCGGTCCGGTACATCCGCGAGCCTGCATGTCCGTACGGGTTCGCCACAAATCTCTCGGAGGTCAATCCCCCACGTCCGTGGTAGCCACGCGCCAGTTGTGGCCCTGCCAGATACAGCTCACCGGTGGCACCGGCCGGAACGTTCTGAAGATACGGATCGAGAACGAACAGTCCTGTGTTGGCGGCGGGTGCGCCGATCGGGACGCTGACGGCGTCGGCCGGAGTGTCCTGCACCGCCGGCTGCCAACTGACATCGACGGCAGCTTCGGTGGGGCCGTACAGGTTGTCCACCAGAGTATTCGGCAGGATGTCCGCGACCTTGCGTGCAACGTGAACGGGCAGTGCCTCACCGCTGCAGTTGACGATTTCGAGGGACGTGCACAGTGCCGCTTTCGGCTCCGTGAGAAACACTTCGAGCATCGACGGAACAAAGTGCACTCGGGTCACGGACTGTTCGACGATGACGTCGGCCAGATAGCCCGGGTCCTTGTGCCCGTCCGGCTCGGCCATCACCAGGGTTGCCCCCACCAGGAACGGCCAGAAGAATTCGGGGACGGAGACGTCGAAGCTCGACGGGGTCTTCTGCAGCATCCGGTCAGCGGTGTCCATCGGACGTATCTGCTGCGCCCAGAGCAATCGGTTGACCGCCCCCTCGTGGGTGACCACAACACCTTTGGGGCGACCGGTCGAACCCGAGGTGTAGATCATGTACGCGGCATCCGCGGGCGATCCCGGAACACTCAGCGGATCGGCGGGGAACTGCGCGGACTCCGATACCGTCACCCGCGGAACCGAACCCGAATCGAGTGAAGAATCCTCCGACACCACGACGCACACCGGATCGGCGTCACCCAGCATGTACGTCAGCCGCTCCGCCGGATAGCCGGTGTCGAGGGGCACGTATGCTCCCCCGGCCTTTCCGATGCCGAGTATCGCGACCATCAGTTCGATCGAGCGCGGCAAGGCTACGGCCACCAACGATTCGCGTCGGACGCCCCGTTCGCGCAGCAGGTGCGCAAAACGATCGGCGCGAGAGTGAAGTTCGGCGTAGGTCAACACCTCGTCGCGGAAGATCACAGCGGTGGCTTCGGGCGCGCGCTCAGCTTGATCCCGCAGCAGCTCGGTCAGCGTTGCACGCGGCTGGTCCAAGACCGTGCCGACGCTCCCCGGCTGGGCGGGTGCCAGCGCGATCCTGCCGATCACCTGTTCCAGATCGCGGGAAAGCTCTGTGAGCACCACTGCGAGAGCTTCGGCCAGCGCCTGCGCGGCGTTGCCGTCCACCTGAGCCGCGTCGTACTTCAGCTCCAACGCCAACCGGTCGCCTGGAACGACGATCAGCGTCAGTGGGTAGGCCGGTCGCTCGTCGAATCGAATTCCCGTCAGTCGCACCGAATCCGTCGGATCAGCGATTGCAATGTCACCGAGGGGATAGTTCTCGAACACGACCAGTGATTCGAAGTTCTGCTCCAGTCCGCCGGTCCGTCGCAGTTCGGGCAGCCCCACGTACTGATGGTCGAGGAGTTCCGATTGTTCTTCCTGCCAGCGAGAAAGCGCTTGCGAGGCAGGCTCCGCCGGGTCGAAGCGCAATCGAGCCGGCACTGTGTTGATGAACAGGCCCACCATGGTCTCGATACCGGGTAGGTCGCCGCCGCGCCCCGATACGGTCGAGCCGAACAGCACGTCCGTTCGGCCGGCCATTCGGCCGAGCACCAATCCCCAGGCGCCATGCACCAGTGTGCTCAGCGTGAGTCTGTGTGAGCGTCCGTTGGTCGTCAGTGCGCGAGTGTCACTGTCGGTCAGTTCGACCCGAGTTGCGCGGATTCCGCTGCTGCCGGCACTCGGGGCGGGCAGTTCGGCGGCGGGACCGGGAGAGTTCAGTGCCTTCTTCCACACTGCTGCCGAAGCCTCGTGATCGTGACCGGCCAGCCATTCGAGATAGCTGCGGTACGGCGCAGGCGTCGGGAGCACGACGCGGGAATCGCCGACGCTGTACGACGCCATCAGTTCCCGCAGCATCACCGGGACCGACCATCCATCTGCAACCGCGTGGTGGATCGACTGCAGCAGCAGATATTTCTCCGAAGTTGCACGGACAAGTGTGTAGCGGACGAGAGGCGGTTGCGCGAGGTCGAACCCACGCGCACGGTCGACGGAGAGCAGTTCATCGACATCGGCGCCGGCCACCTCGACTACCGCCATCTCCACGACAGCGCTCGGGTGCACCACCTGCACCACCCTGCCGTCACCCAGGACCGAGAATCCGGTGCGCAGCGCCTCATGCCGATCGACGACGGATTGCAGCGCACGGTGCAGCGCCGCACTGTCCACGGTGCCGGTCAGCTCCACAACCTGTTGCACGACATACTGATCCGCCCCCGGATCGGCAAACGCCGAATGGAAGTAGATCCCTTCCTGCAGCGGAGTGAGTGGGAGAATCTCTTCAGCCTTCGGCAACTCGTCCACATCTGCCTGAGTGAGCGCCACCAGAGGGTAGTCCGAGGGTGTGGCTCCGCCGAAGGCTGCGAGCCCGGACACGGCCTTGAGCGAGTCCAGCCACAGCCGCGCAAACCTGTCGATGTCGCTACGCAGGAAGATGTTCGACGCCCAGGTCAGAGTGGCTCGCAGGCGTGGTCCACCGGCGGCGTCCTCGGCTACGACGTCGACAGACAACGCGTGTCCCAGCGGCATGGACGGATCGGCAGCACCGTCCATCGACACCGGGAACCAGTCCCCCTCCGCTGCGGCAGTGCGTCCCAGATAGTTGAGCACCACCTCGGGCGCTGCGAAACTACGCAACTGATCCGAGCCGCCGAGGTATCGCAATGCTCCGTACCCGAAGCCGGCGTTCGGAACCCGTCGAAGTTGCTCCTTGACGCTCTTGAGAACCCCCGCCAGATCGTCGGTCGCGTCGAGATCCGGAGCGGCTGTGCCGATCTCGAGCGCAACCGGGAACACCGTGGTGAACCAACCGACAGTTCGTGTCAGGTCCACGTGCGCAGCGCCGTCGCCGCGAACGATGTCTTCGTCGCGTCCGTGCCCCTCCAGGTCGATCGTCACCGATCCGGCCCCGCTCCAACGGGTCAGCGCCACGGCAAGTGCGGTGACCAGCACTTCGCTCACATCGGCCCCGAACGCCCTTGGGACACTGCCCAACAGCTGATCTGCAAATTCTGGAGGTAGGGTGATCGACCGCGCCGAAGCGGTGCGCGCGATGTCGATCGCCGGGTCGAGTGCCCGACGCCCGAGACGCGACTGTTGTCCGGCCGTCACCGAGTCCCAGAATTCGATCTCGGTGTCCAGTCGCCCTGCTCCGACCGCCTCTGAAACGAGTTCGGCGTATCTCCTCACCGACGTGCCGACCGGAGCGAGTTCGGGTTCGTCGCCCTTCATCGCTGCGATGCCGACGCGCGCGAGGTCCTCGAGAATGATGCGCCAGGAGACGCCGTCGACCACTGTGTGGTGGATGACCAGCAACAGTCGTCCGGGACCGGTCACGGTGCGGAACAGAACAGCACTGACCATCGTGCCGGCGGCCGGATTCAGACGACCGACGGCTCGCTCGGTCTCGGCGAGGATCAACGGTCCGCATTCTTCGAGAGGTGCCGGCAGTGCACGGGTCTCGAAGACCACAGCCGCTTCGTTTGTCTCCGGAACAAGCAGCGTTCCTTCGGAAGTCAACGTCGCACGAAGTGCATCGTGGCGCGCCACCAGGGCGTCGAGTGCCGCCTGGACATGCTCGGACGTCAAGGCTGACGGGGTCTGAATCAGCGCACGCTGGTGGAAGGTTCGCACTGCATCCGACACTCCGAGAACCCTGGCGGCAATCGGCGTCGTGGCTACGTGGCCGATCGGTTGGTCCGCGTGGTCGACGATCTCAGCCGTTCGGCCGGACTGGGCACGCGCCATGGCCTCTGCGGTGCGCAGTTGGAACACCTCGCGTGGACTGATCGACAAACCGGCCGCACGAGCCGCGGTCACGAGTGAGATCGCGACGATGCTGTCGCCGCCCAGTGCAAAGAAGTCGTCGGTCACGCCGACCGAATCAAGTCCGACTGCCGACGCGATCAACGTGCAGAATTGTTGTTCTACTTCGTTTCTCGCGGCGACATGCGCACTCAGTTCGGCGAGATCGGGCTCGGGAAGTGCGCGGCGGTCGAGTTTGCCGTTGGCCGTGAGCGGAAACTCGTCGAGGACAGTGACGGTGGTCGGGACCATGTAGTCGGGCAGCTTGCTCGCCGCCCACTCGCGAATGTCCTGTGAGTCGATTGCGAGGTTAGTCCCCGACGCTGCGCTCACGTAGGCGGCGAGATACTTTGCGCCTGTGGGTGCTTGACGCACCAGAACTGCCACGTGACGCACTTGGGGGTGCGAGATCACGGCGGCTTCGACATCCTCGAGTTCGAGACGCATGCCACGGATCTTCACCTGATTGTCCGTGCGTCCGAGGAAGTCGAGGGTGCCGTCCGCGGTCCATCGGGCCAAGTCACCGGTGCGATACATCCGGGATCCGGCCAGATCACCGGAAACAAAGGGATCCGCGACAAAACGAGACGCGGTCAATGCCGACGCACCTACGTATCCGCGGCCCAGCAGGAAGCCCGCCGCATAGAGTTCGCCGCCGGTGCCGACCGGAACCGGTTGCAGGTCGCCGTCCAATACGTACAGGCGAGTGTTGGGGTTCGGGCGCCCGATGGATGTGGCGATTCGTTCCGCGTCCTCGCGGTAGATCACATGGGAGACACCGATGGTCGCTTCCGCCGGCCCGTAGCCGTGATACAGCGTCGTGGACAGTTGGGTGCGGAACCGATCGAAGAGTTCAGGCGTGAGAACCTCACCGCCGCACCACACGTGCTTCAACGAATCGAGATGATCGGTCCCGCTCGCCAGGTCCAGAAGGATGTCGAGCATCGACGAAACCAGGTAGACGAAGGTGACCGATTCTCCGGCGATCAGGTCGAGCAGGTATTGCGGGTCGCGCTCCCCCTCAGGCTTCGCGATCACCAATCGACCGCCGGATACGAGCGGGAGCAGGATCTCGTTGATCGAGATGTCGAACGAGAGTGGAGCTTTGAATAGCGAGGCATCGCCGGACCCGAACCCGAGAATCCGCTCCCGCTGCCACAGCAACCTTGCACAGATTGCCTCGTGGCGGATCATGGCACCCTTCGGACGACCGGTCGAACCGGACGTGAAGATGACGTACGCCAGTTGGGCACCGTGAATACGGACGTCGGGTGTCATGACCTCGGACAGGCGCGAAGGCCCGTCCTCGTACGCCCACGCGGAGAGATCGACCGGAACGGAGTCGTCAGCGCCGTCGGAGGTGAGCACCAGTGTGGCACCGGCATCGGCGAGCACTGATTCGCGGCGCTCTGCGGGCCACGACGGATCCAGCGGCACGAAAGCGCCACCGGCGCACATGGCGGCCAACAACCCCACCACCATCTCGGCGGATCTCGGAAGCCCGATTGCCACAACGGTTTCGGATGCAGCACCGCGAGAGATCAAGTGTGCGGTGAGCTGCGATACCCGAGATTCGAGTTCACCGTACGTCAGCCGGACGTCGCCGTCGACCACGGCGACAGCGCCCCGATCGGCGGAGAAGCTGCTGCGCAACAAATCCGGCACCGTCGTGACGGGCTGCGGCTCTGCAGTGTCGTTCCACCCGTGGAGCACGAGTTCTCGCTCGGCCGGCGCCATGGGGTCGAGTGCCGAGATCGGAAGCTGCGGCTCAGCTACGAACCGATCGAGGAACTGTTCGATTCTGGCGGTGTGATCAGCCAGTTCGCGGTCGAATCCGAACGGTGCGCGGACGTCGATTTCGATCGGTTCCCCGTCCTGTCCGCCGCGCACACTCAGATCAAGGTCGCCGACCCGCCCGGTTACCGAATTACGCACGCGCACCGGGCAACCGCCGAAGGTGAGAGTGTGCTCGAACATCATCGAGTTTATGCCGGGGCCGAAGACCTGACGGTCGGGATCGATCGCCCGAATGTCGCGAGCGAGATCCTCGCCCCGGTACCGCCCGTGTTTGAGAATCGAGATCAGGGCGGTGTCGAGACGAGTTGCCAACTGGCCGATGGTTTCCGAGCGCTCGACTCGAATACTCAGCGGCAGAATCGTCGACGCCATCGAGGGGGTGCGACGCATGTCGCGGCCCACCCGAGCGGCCATCGGCACCGAGACGACAACGTCGTGCTGTCCGGTGGTGCGTGCAAGGTACGCGATCAGCGCGGCCATAGGCAGGCGAGTTCGTCGAATCCCGGCGTCGGCCGCATAGCGATAGAGCTGCGCTGCGCGATCGGCATCGAGCGTGAGCATCGCCGAGATCGGCGGCAGCGAATCATCCACCTGCCCATGCAGAATCCGCGTCGCTTCCGGTCCTGTTTCAACTCGCTCCACCCAGTACTGACGGTCGAGCAGGAACCGTGGAGAGTTTCGGTATTCCAGATCGGCTGCAACCACCGCATCGAGTGCCCACAGCGGGGCAGAAGTCTCGAGATTCGGATCGTCGTATCGTTCGGCGACGTCGGCGACGATGAGCGAGATTCCATACCCGTCGACCACGCTGTGGTGATAGCGCTGGTGCCAGATGACTCGGTCGTCGGCGGTCAGCAGAAGTACCTGGCGGAAAAGCAGATCGTCCGGACCGAAGACCCGAGCCATGTCGGTGTCCATCCACAATTGCGCAGCCGAATCGGGATCCGGCTCGCCCCGAACGTCGAGTACTTCCACGTCCCAGTGCGCCTCCGGTATCGGCACCTGAATCAGCCGGTTGTCGGTATCCACCTGGAAGTGCACGAACAGCGCTTCGACGCGGCCGACGGTGGCCTTGATCGCCGCTGCCGCACGCTCGACGTCGATCGTCCCGTCGACCTCGACGACCAGTCCGATGTTGTAGACCGGGCTGCTCGGATCGACGTTCTGAGCAACCCACACCTCACGCTGAGCGGCCGTCGCCGGGAGCGCTGCGTCCAGATGGCCACCGCCCGATACAGCCGGGTGAGCTACCTGAGAGTGGTCAGACATCGAGAATCCGATCATCGTCGTTCATGCTCATCGAACGACGAACACCCTCGCCAGTTTAGGGTAGGCTACCCAGGAACGTGAAGGTGCACTCCCGCCCTGGTCAGACCTGGTCCCACGGACCGAATTCGAGCAGAACGTCGATTGCCGTCTTACCGTCCTGTGGCCGAACCACGTGTTCGAGTGCGTAGACCCTCGATCCCTCCGCTGCCCTGGCTAGATCGGAAATACCGGGCAGAATGGTCGGTTCGGGTGGGCCGCCCACCCCACGGCGGAAGTTCTCGATGGAATGCCCCAGATAGAGGACGCGTCCGCCGGGAGCAACCCACTGCCCGACGCGCTTCAGCGTTTCGGCCAACTCGTCGACCTCGAGGTGCAGAAAGCTGACCAACACCAGGTCGACCGAACCTTCCGGTTGCCACGTGGTCGCATCGCCGACCCGCCAGTCGACGGCCTTGTCCCGGTCACTCGCCCGTGCCAGATCGATCGCCACCGACGAATAGTCGACCGCGGTCACCGACCAACCCTGCCCGGCCATCCACCGCGCGTGACGGCCGTCGCCGCAGGCCAGATCGATCGCGGTGCCCGGCCTCAGGTCGGCAATTCTTGTTGCGACGGTTCCCGCCGGGTCCACTCCCCACGGCTCCGTCACCGCTCGGTATCGCTCGTCCCAGTCCTGTGCGTCCACGATCGCTCTCCCCATATCCGTATCACCGAAGTTCGTTCCGCCGTCACTGATCAGACGGCGCCCCCAGCAGCATAGAGAACCTTCGGAAGTGACAATCAGATACCCCTAGGGGTATACAAGGAACAGTCAGGAATACCCCCACCCGTATCAGGAGTGAAGATGTCAGCGACCAGAACTGTCACCGCGGACCCACCCGACCAAGCCGACGGCATACTCGCGCGACTCGGTCGATCGATGGCGGCGCACACCCGCCTGGTCGTCGGCGTCTGGTTGATCGCGCTGGTTGCACTCGGCGCCGCAGCGCCCAGTGTCTTCACCTCCCTGGCCGGCGCGGGTTGGCAGGCAAACGGATCCGAGTCGGTGCAGGTTCGCGAGTTGGCCGAGCAGCATTTCGGCGGAAACTCCTCCGCCGCAGTGCAAGTGGTCGTTCACTCGAATTCTCTACCCATCACCGATCCGTCGATGCAGCAGACTCTGGCCGCGGCAACCGAACTGTTTACCGCGGACCCTCGTTTCGGCGAAGTGATCGCCCCACAGCCCGGCATGACCATCAGCCCGGACGGACATACCGGAATCATGATCGCGGGTGCCAATGCGAATACCGACGACATGGTGCGCGCGGTAGACGAACTCGGCAAGAAACTCACGGCACTGTCCACGGACACGATCGAGGTGTACCCCACCGGCGCGTCGGCGTTGTGGAGCGATTTCAACAAGGCCAATCACGAAGCGATGATCAAGGCCGAAATGATGTCCTGGCCCGTCACTCTCGCGATCATGGTGTTGGCCTTCGGATCCCTGGTTGCCGCGGGACTCCCGCTACTGCTGACCCTTGCGGGCCTGGTCGCTTCGGCGGGCGGACTCGTGATCCTCAACGAGATCACGCCGATTTCCGTGTGGGCCATGAACTTCGCGATGATGTTCGCCCTCGCACTCGGCATCGACTACGCACTCTTCCTCGTCGCCAGGTTCCGAGAAGCACTGCGAACCGATCCGGATCCGCGGGCCGCCGTGGCCCAGACGATGGACACCGCCGGCAAAGCAATTGTCCTCTCCGGCCTCACAGTTCTGGTCAGTTTGTCTGCGGTTCTTCTCGTTCCGGCTCCCGCCGTACGCACGATGGCTGTCGGCATCATGCTCGCCGTGATCTTCGTTCTCGCCGCAACCCTCACCCTGCTACCCGCCGTGCTCGGCAGGATCGGCGCCAAGGTCAACGGCGGTTCGCTACCGTACGCAAAGCGCCAGCAGCACCGCTCCCCGATGTTCGCAGCCTGGGCGTCGCTGCTGCACAAGCACCCGTGGCCCTTCGGCGTCGGCGCCCTGCTCATCCTGATCGCACTCGTCGTGCCGGTCTTCGGACTGAAGGTGGCAATGCCCTCCATCGCCGTGGTTCCCGAGGACGCCCCGGTTCGGCAGGGTTACGAACTGGTGCAGCAGCAATTCGGTGACGGCGCTCCCGGAATGTTGCAGATCGTCACGTCCGCAGACGATGCAGCAGACACCTCGCGTGTTGCCGTCAACATTGACGGCGTGGCCATGGTCACGCCGGCGCAGCAAGCAGCCGACGGATCCGATCTGGTTATGCTGCAAGCAGTTCCCACCGTCGACCCGTCGGATCCTGAGATGGAAACCATCCTTGCGGACCTTCGGTCGCAGCTGCCGGAATCAGCGCTCGTCGGCGGCGCTCCGGCCGAAAATCTCGACCTTCAGCAGGCGTTGAACGACTACCTGCCCATCGTCGTGGTCGTGATTCTGACGCTCGGATTCCTGTTGCTGCTGATCGCTCTTCAGGCACCTCTGATCGCCTTGATCGGCACGCTGGTCAGCCTATTGTCCACTGGGGCCGCGTTCGGAGTCGCGAAGCTGATCTTCCAGGACGGTCACGGATCCGGCCTGCTCGGTTTCGATCCCCAGGGATTTCTGAACGGGTGGGGTCCGGTCTTCTTCTTCGCCATGATCTTTGCCATCGCGATGGACTACACCGTGTTCCTGCTCTCGAGCGCCAAGGAGCACTACGAACGGACAGGCGACCCCGAGATCGCACACATCGACGGCCTCGCGCATTCGGGTCGGGTCATCGCGGCGGCGGCAGCGGTGATGGTTGCGGTCTTCTTCACTTTCGCGCTCGCAGATCCGCTGCCGCCCAAGGAGATGGGGATCATCCTCGGTGTGGCTGTGCTCCTGGACGCGGTGCTCGTCCGCTTGGTGCTCTTGCCCGTGCTCCTGCGTCTCACCGGCCGGGCAGCCTGGTGGGCACCGGCATGGCTACGACGCATCCTGCCGAACATCAGCTTCTCGCATGGCTGACCGTGTACCCGACATCACTGTCGAATTGATACCCCCAGGGGTATCATGGAGACAACGGAAATCGAAGCCGAAGACATCGAAACCAACGAACAGGAGCGGGCAATGACAACCCCCACGGAACCGATAGCGATCGCAACCAAGGTCACCGGAACTTTCGACGAGGTCGTCACCCGCACGCGTGCCGCGCTCGCCGAGCAGGGCTTCGGCATCCTGACCGAGATCGACATGCAGGCCACCCTCAAGGAAAAGTTGGACGAGGACATGGAGAAGTACCTGATCCTGGGTGCCTGCAATCCGCCGCTGGCCCATCGGGCAGTGTCGGTGGATCGTCAGATCGGCCTCCTACTGCCGTGCAATGTCGTCGTCCGCGAAGATACGACTACCGAGAACTCGTTCTTCGTCGAAGCGATGAATCCCGCTCTCATGGTTCAGGTTTCCGGCGAACCAGGCCTGGAATCCGTGGCGGCCGACGCCGCCGTCAAGTTGCGCGCGGCAGTCACCTCGATCATCTGACACCACAGTCGGATCGAGCACTGGATCAAACGCTGACATGCCCCCAGGGGTACCCTCGGTCGCAGCACGAACACTCGAGAAGGGGCCACCATGACCGGCGACGAAGAGAGCATTTCGCTCGTATTGAACAGACTGCGGCGTGCTCACGGCCAACTTGCCGGGGTCATCTCGATGATCGAGAACGGCCGCGACTGCAAGGACGTCGTCACGCAGCTCGCAGCCGTGTCCAAAGCGCTGGACCGAGCAGGGTTCAAGATCGTCGCTTCGGGGCTGCGTGAATGCCTCACCGGCGAAAGCGCCGAAGGTCAGGAACCGATGACCGAGGCCGAACTCGAGAAGCTGTTCCTGGCACTGGCATGAAACAAGAGGAAGGGCCTGACCCGCAGGTAGCGGATCAGGCCCTTTCTCGCGCGCGAAAGAACTGCGAAAGAACTGCGAAAGAACTACTTCGCCAGGAAGTCGATCAGCACCTTGTTCACGGCCTCTGGACGCTCGAGGTATCCGTAGTGCCCGGCGTCGGGAATCTCTTCGTACGACGCCGTCGCGATGCAGTCCGCCACCTCGCGGGAAAGGTAAGGCGGGATCATGCGGTCGTCGGCGAAAGCGACGGACAGGCACGGGCGCATGATCGACTTGTACTCGTTACGTCGATCGAAAGCACGGTCCATGCCGAGCTGCGCGCGAACACCCGGTGACGTTGCGCCGCCGGTGAACTCGAAGATGTCCATCCAGTCACGCGCGGAGTGATCGTCGGCCAGCGTGGCCGGCGAGAGGTTCATCACCGCCGTCACCGCGGCGCGGTACTTGGCCGGCAGGGCGACGCCGCTGTCGAACAACTGGCGCTCACCCTCGGTCAGAACCTGCTGGAAATGATCCATCCGAGCGTGGCCGGCGAGGAACACTGCTTTGCGAACCAGATCCGGCCTGGCGAGCGTCAGTTCCTGCGCAACCCGGGCGCCCATCGAGGTGCCGATGACATGGGCCGGGCCGCCGCCGAGATGCTCGATCAGTCCGACGGTGTCCGCAACCATGTCGGGCATCGTGATGCCGCCGAGGCTCTCGCCGGACGGTGCGATTCCGCGGTTGTCGAAGGTGGCGACGCGATAGCCGGCGGCCACCAATGCCGGAGTCTGGTGCAGATCCCAGACGCGGCCGGGGCTACCGGTCCCCATGATGAGCACCACCAGATCTCCATCACCCTTGACCTGGTAATTGATGGGGATTCCGTTGATTGTGGCGACCGTCATGTCAGCCTTCCTCCTCGTACGTGTGATCAACAATTTTGGTTGGATAGCCTAAGCTGATGGGCGGTCGTGTGACCGCCAACCCCAGCCCATGCTCGTCCAGGAGGACCCCCGTTGAGAGTCGCTACGCTCGGATACCAAACCTGGGGCCACCGTACCCTGCAGGCCTTGATCGACTCCGATCACGAGGTCGTGCTGGCAATCACACACCCGAAGAGTGATCACGTCTACGAACAGATGTGGGCGGACTCGGTTGCAGATCTGGCGGCCGAGAACGGTGTACCCGTTCACGTGGCGAACAAGCCTGACGACGCCTTCAAAGCCGCGCTGGCCGAAGCTGCTCCCGACATCATCGTCGCCAACAACTGGCGCACCTGGCTGCCCGCGGAAGTCTTCGACGCGCCCAAGTACGGCACCCTCAACATCCACGATTCGCTGCTGCCCAAGTACACGGGGTTCTCCCCGCTCATCTGGGCCTTGATCAACGGTGAAGAAGAAGTCGGCCTCACGGCGCACCTGATGGACGAGGAACTCGACGCGGGCGACATCGTCCTGCAGCGTTCGACGACGGTCGGCCCCGCGGACACCGTCACCGATCTGTTCCACCGCACGATCGACATGATCGGCCCCATCACACTCGACGCCCTGGATCTGATCGCGTCCGGGCGGACCGACTGGACGCCGCAAGACCGCTCGCAGGCCACCTTCTTCCACAAGCGTGCACCGCAGGACAGCCACGTCGACTGGTCCTGGCCGGCCGAGGTCATCGAGCGTTTCGTCCGGGCACAGTCCGATCCGTACCCCAATGCTTTCGCGGAGTTCAAAGGCCAGCGCATCCGCATCCTGAAGGCGTCCGTCTCACGCGGGCACTACGGCGGAACCCCCGGCCGAGTCTTCATCCAGGAAGACGACGGCATGGTGATCGTCGCGGGCCCCGACGCGTGGTCGGGCAAGAACAAGGGACTGCGAATCGAGCGCATCCGACTCGACGACGGCAGTGAGTACACCGCCGCCGAGTTCTTCCCCCACGGCGGCGGGTACCTCACCTGATCGTCTGAACGCCCTCAGTCGCGACCCTCCCAGGCCGCCCACAGTTGCGCGTAACGCCCGCCCGCGGACACCAGTTCGCGGTGCGGGCCTTCTTCTACGATCTGCCCGTGCTCGAGCACGATCACTCGGTCGGCGCCCGCGGCTTGGGTAAGCCGATGTGCGACAACCAGAGTGGTGCGCCCCTCCGTAGCGGCTTCGGCAGTCGCTTCCAGTTCCCGTGCTCCGGCGCTACCGGCCTCCGCTGTCGCTTCGTCCAGTACAGCGACGGCAGGGTCGGCCAATACCAGTCTCGCCAAGGCCAACTGCTGCGCCTGCGCTGCCGTCATCTCGTGCCCGCCCTCGCCCACGACGGTCAGCATTCCCTCGTCGAGAGCCTCAACCCACTCGTACGCGCCGACGGTCCGCAGCGCAGCGGCTACGTCCTCGTCCGAGGATTCGGGAGCGGCCAATCTCAGATCCTCGATCAGGGGTCCGGCAAAGACGTGGACCTCCTGACTCACGATCGCGATGTGGCGTCGTAGGTCATCGAGGTCGGCAAGCGGGGCACCGCCGATCGACACGCGCCCCGATGTCGGAGTGATCGAACCGGCAGCGATCGCAGCAAGCGTCGTCTTTCCGGCTCCGGTCGAACCGACGAGCGCCACCCGCTCGCCCGCTCGCAGGCTGAGCGTCACTCCGTGGAGTACCTCGTGACCGCCGTCGTAGCTGTGTCGGATGTCGTCCAGACGAAGGGAGCCGTCGGTCGGAACGGAACCCGTATCCGTCGAACGTTCCGTTTCGGGGATCTCGACAACGCCGACCAGTCTCGCGAGGCTGGCGCCGGCGGACTGCACTTCGTCGAAGGTGTAGAGCAGTGAGCCGATCGGGTTGAACAGGCGATGGAACAGCAGTGCAGCCGTCGTCGTCTGACCGACTGTCACGATGTCCTCACGAACCAGCAGGAATCCGACGACGAGGATCATGGACAGACCCACGAATTCGGCACGGTTACCGCGACCGGCGAATCTCGTGAACAGGCCGAACACTCCGACGGCCAGATCACGCGCTTTTGCCGACGCTGCATCGATCTGACCGAGATGTTCCTTCTCGAGGCTGTACGCGCGTACCGTCTTGGCACCCTGGAGGCTACTGATCAGCGCCTGTGAACGAGCGCCCATCGCAACTCGCTCGGCAGCGTAAATGGGAGCCGATCGCGGCAGGTACCACTTGAGTGCCAGCGCGTACATCGGCAGCGCGACCATTCCGGCGAGGCCGAGTCGCCAGTCGAGGCCCAGCATGGTCACCATGCTCAGAGCCACGAGCAGAACTGCCGCGATCATGCCGGGAACCACGTCGGACACAGCCTTGGCGATCACCGACACGTCGTCGCCGACTCGTGAGAGCAGATCGCCCTTTCCCACCTTCTCGACGGTCTGGATCGGCAGGCGCAACGCCCGGTCCACGGTTCGCTCGCGCAGATCCGCCAGGATCGTCTCGCCGAGTCGCTTGATCAGATAGGCAGCCACACCTGTGAACACACCGCCCACGATTGCGGCGGCGGCGATGATCACGACCACCCCGACGATCGTCGATGTGGGCGCGTTGTCCCGGACCCGGTCGACCAGGACACCGAAGACGTAAATCGGCACCAAGGCCATCGCCGACGCCGAAGCCGCGACGATCAGGACCAGCAGGCTCTGCATCCGGTGTTCGGCCAGCGCTGCCCGCAACCACTTCCAGGTCTGGCGACCACTCGCGATCGGCAGCAACTCGCGCTCTGTCACCTTCTCCGCGGTCGGCATATCGGTTGTCATGTCCGTGGCCGTCACCGCAGCACCGCTCCTCGGTAGTTCGCGTCGCCGCGAGAGAGTTCGGAATGTGTGCCGATCGAGGCAATCACTCCGTCGTTCAACACGATCACTCGATCCGTCACGGCCAGAAGAGCTGGGCTGCTGGTGATCAATACCGTCGTGTGGATGCCACCGGCACCCTCGTGCCGCAGTTCCGCGATTCCTTCGGCGATCGACGCCTCGGTCACCGCGTCGACCGCCGTAGTCGGATCGTGCAGGACCATCACGGGTGCCTTTGCCACCAATGCGCGTGCAAGGGCGACGCGTTGACGCTGGCCTCCCGACAAACTCGCGCCTCGATCGGTCACCTCGAGGTCGAGGCCGTCCGGATGTGCGTCGACGACATCAGCCGCCGCAGAGGCGGTCAATGCGCTCTGGATTTCGAGAGCAGCGGCATCACCGGCGCCCGCGGTGACATTCGATCCGAGGGATCCGGAGAACAGATCGGTGATGTGCGGCTCCACCAGCACTGTGCGACGCGCCAATCGCAAGTCCATGTCGGACAGGCTGATTCCGCCCACTCGGACCACGCCGCGGTACGCATCCTGCGGCAGCTGCCCGGACAGGACGGCGACAAGAGCGTCGGCGTCCTGCGGTTGATAAGCCACGACACCCAGCAGTTCTCCGGCAGGCAGGTGCAGATCGATGCCCTTGAGAGACTTGTACTCGACGGCGTCGAGGGTCAGGTCGGTACCTTCGAGCTCGGTCTGCGAACCCGCTCCCCGCAGCGGCTCCGCGTCCAAGACCAGTGCCAGACGATCCGACGACGCCCTCGCCACCGCGAAGTATCCGGGAATCGACGCGAGCAATCCGAGCGGTTCGATGATGAACTGCGCGAGCCCCACCACGGTGATCAGTTCACCGACCGTGATCCGGCCCTGCAGCGCGAAGTAACCCGCGAAGCCGGCAACACCGACTGCGAGCAACGCACTGATGGTCGCGGCAACACCGGTGTAGATACCGGTGGCCTTCGCCGTGCCGATCGTCGACGCGAGCGCCTGCCTGCTGACCGTGCGGTAGCGCGTCGACGCGGTCTTCTCACCGCCGATACCGCGCAGCGGACGCAGTCCACTGACCAGATCCGTAGCCATCGCCGACGCCCGAGCGATCGACGCCTGCTGACCGGTGGCCCGCGACGTGATGAGCGGCGCCGCCAGTTGCAGCAGACCGAGAATGACCGGAGTACCGATCAGAACGGCCAGTCCCAGCCACAGATCGATCCACACCAACGCCACCGCCGACGCCACCGCAGCGGTCAGGGCCGCAGCGGCACGCGGGACGATGTCCGCAATCCACGAAGTCTGTTCGGCGTCCGAGGTCGAAACCGTCAGCAATTCGCCCGATCGCAGATCAGTACGCACCCCGCGTGGATCGAGGACGCGGTGCGCCACCTCGAGCCGGAGACGATGAGCCTCCTGCTGCATCGCGGTGACGATGAACCGGGCGCCGAAACGCCACGCGGCCGTCAGAACGAGAAACAGAGCCGCGAGACCGAGGATCGAGACGATCAAGGCCGTGGTGTCCGAAGTCTCCACTGCACGGTCGATGATCACACCGATGGAGATCGGCACCGCCGTCTCGGTGAGTTGGTGCAGACAGACCAGGGCCGTGCCGATAGTGAGTGGGCCACGGTTGCGGACCAGGACGCGTCGCAAAATCGCAGCACCGCTGTGTTTGCCACTCTCCGGCTCGTCCGAGTCGACGGTCACACTCGAGGGGGTCGAACTCATGGAACTCCAAGCATCGATGGAAGCGATAAAGTTGAGTACAGAGATAAGTAAGTCGACCCTAATACATGAGCAACTAGCGTCGACACGCCCAGTTCTCATAGAGTCGCGAGTAAGAATCATTGCTTGCGCCGTGCAGGCAAGCACGAGAGGAACATGATGGCTGAGAACACGACCGTCGAAACCGAGATCGCGGACGAGGAAATCGAGACCGTCGCCGAGGAAACAGCGCGCATGGCGCAGCGCGTTGTCGCTGCCTACGCGGAAGATGCCGACGAGTGCAGGATGCTGCTCTCGATGCTCGGTATCTCCCCCGCCGCCAAGCTCGACTGAATCTTTCCCTCACCGACCGAGAAGGAACCACGTGCCTGTCAGTCCGGATTCGACCAGTTCAACCCTTTCTGACAGCGCACTTGCTTCTTCGACCGGTGACACCGTGTCCGGGCAGGCCGAGTTCGTCGTCGTAGCGAACCGCCTGCCCGTCGACTTGGAACGACTTCCCGACGGCACCACCCGCTGGAAGCGGAGCCCCGGTGGATTGGTCACAGCCCTCGAGCCGATCCTGCGCAGCAATCAGGGCGCCTGGGTGGGCTGGGCCGGCGTCCCGGACGCAGACCTGGACCCGATCGTCGAAGACGGACTCGAGCTCTACCCCGTGCCGCTGAGCGCCGAGGAGATCAACGAATACTACGAGGGATTCTCCAACGCCACCCTCTGGCCGCTCTATCACGACGTCATCGTCAAACCCGAGTATCACCGTGAATGGTGGAACGCCTACGTCGAGGTGAACCGGCGGTTCGCCGAAGCAACGTCCAAGGCAGCGGCCCAGGGCGCGACCGTCTGGATCCAGGACTACCAGCTGCAGTTGGTACCGAAGATGCTGCGGATGCTTCGTCCCGACCTCACCATCGGTTTCTTCCTGCACATTCCGTTTCCCCCGGTCGAGCTGTTCATGCAGATGCCGTGGCGCACCGAGATCGTCGAAGGCCTGCTCGGCGCCGACCTCATCGGCTTCCATCTTCCCGGCGGCGCACAGAACTTCCTTTTCCTGGCGAGACGCCTTGCCGGGCAGCAGACTTCACGCGGAACCGTCGGCGTCCGCTCCAAACTCGGTGTGGTGCAAGTAGGTTTCCGCAGCGTCCGCGTCGGCGCCTTCCCCATCTCCATCGACTCCGGCAAGCTCGACGAACTCTCGCGCACCAAGGCAATTCGGGACCGCGCCAAGCAGATTCGCAAAGAACTCGGAAACCCCAAGCACATCATGCTGGGTGTCGACCGCCTCGACTACACCAAGGGCATCGACGTCAGGCTCGCCGCACTCCACGAACTTCTCATGGAGAAGCGCATCGATCCCGCCGACACCGTCATGGTGCAGTTGGCGACCCCGAGCCGCGAACGCGTCGAAAGCTACGTACAGATGCGCGGAGACATCGAGCAGAAGGTCTCCCGAATCAACGGCGAGTTCAGCGAAGTCGGCCGCCCCGTCGTCCATTACATCCATCGGCCGATCCCACGCGACGAACTGGTCGCGTTCTTCGTCGCTGCCGATCTCATGCTCGTCACGCCGCTGCGTGACGGTATGAACCTGGTCGCGAAGGAATACGTCGCCTGCCGCAGTGATCTGGGTGGCGCTTTGCTGCTCAGCGAATTCACCGGTGCTGCAGCAGAACTCCGCCAGGCATTCCTGTGCAATCCCCACGACCTCGACGACGTCAAGGATTCGATGGAGAAGGCCCTCAATCAACCGCGAGAGGACGGCCGACGCCACATGCGCGCATTGCGTCGTCAGGTCCTGACACACGACGTCGACCGCTGGGCACGTTCGTTCCTCGACGCGCTCGCGCACGGCGGCGCGGCAGGCCCGGCGCTGATCGCCCCGGCCGAAACTGGAGAGCACTGAGGCCTCCGGCCGAAGCACGGACGCACTGAGGTCAAGCATGTGAAAGGCTGGAGCCGAGGAGATCAAATCTCCTCGGCTCCAGCCTGTTTCATGTCCGGATCCAGCCTTCGTGTGTCTGATCAGAAGGGTTGGACGTTGTTCACGAGCCAACGCCCGTCCTGCTTCTCCAGACTCATCTTGACGCGACTGCCACTGGCGACGGCTTCGGGCGACTCCGAAGACGTGGTGATCTGATTGAGGAACAGCATCGTCGTCGCACTGTCGGCCTCGGCGTCGAGAACCGCGGCGCCCTGCACGACCACCTGAACGGTCAGTGACTTTTCCTTGGCGCCCGGAATGATCACCGATTCGATCAGATTGGTGAACGTGCCCTGGAAATCACCCGTCAAACCATCTGTGGCCGCATGCAACTGCTGGTCGACGTTGTTGTAGTCGTACTGGAACATCGCTACCGCCTGATCGGAAGAAGCCTGCGCCACTTCGTCTCTGGTCTGATCGATCGCTGCGGTGTCACGCGTTCCGTCCGGGCCGAAGTAGAGATACGCCGACACTGCCGCCAACGCGATGGCCACTGCACTGATCACACACAGAACGATGGCGAGCAGTGAGACTCGCTTGGCCGTCTCTGGGACTACTTCTGGGGTCATGGCACAAACTCCACATTCGAGGCAAGCAACTGCCCGTCGACGTCGCACATGGTGATTCGGAGTCGGTAGTTGCGTTCGGCGGGCGCTTCGTCACCGTTCTTCTGCATTGCTCGCACCGCGACAAGGGAAGTCCCGCAATCGCCGTCCGACTTCTCGAACCCGGCCTCGAGCACCTCACCGTCGGTCTGAACTCCGGCCTGCCCGAGGACGTTGACAAACGAATCCTTACGACCGTCGAACTGCGACTTGAACTCGTCGGTGGTGCCGGCGAGGAACTTGTCGAGGTCGGCGGCCGCTGTATCCGCATGCAGCGTCGTCAGATTCAGTGCGGTGGTCCGGGCTCCGGCCACGTAGCGCGCTCGGTCCTCGTCGGCATTGGACGCCTTGTTTCGATCGACGAGGAGAAACACCGTCAGAGCAGCAAGAGCAATGGCGATCACCGAAGCTACGGCGATCCCGACTACCAGCCCGGCCTTGGGCTTGGGCTTGTGCTCGGAACGAGCAGGAGTGGTGAAACTTTCGCCGGCCGTGGCGGTTTCCGAGCCACTGCTGACGACCTTCTCAGGCGGAGTATCGGTCTTGCCCAGAGAAACTGGGACCGCCGACTTCTGTTCAGCCGGCTTCTGTTCGGCTGTCTTCTGTTCGGTCGGCTTCTGTTCGGCTGGTTTCTTTTCGGTGGGCACTACTACCGCGGCAGCGTCTGCATCCGCACCCGTGGGTCCGGCGCTGCGAGACGCGCGACGGCGCACCCGCTGCCCGGCCTGTGGATCTTCGTCTGTCATCAACCCTGCTGACCCTTCATGAACTGTTCGAGACTGACGTCGCCGCCACCGAGGTTCGGTTGCGAGTACGTCCTTCCGTCCGGCCCGATGTACTTGCCTGTAATCGGATCGTACCGACGCGCCGAGACCGAAGGCGTCGACGTGTACGAGCTCGGGGTCGCGGTTATCGGTTCCGGCGGCCCGGATTGCGGGTTGGTGCCCATCGGTACGTAGCCGGAACGGCACTGCTCGACCGTCGGCGCACGACGTCCCGGATACTCCTCGCAGGGAAGGTTTCTCGCACCGCGCACCGCGATCGGCGAATCCTGGGCAACCTGGCAGAACAGATCCGACGGCGTCTCGATCGGTGATTCGTCCTTCGGACTGCGCCACTGGTCTCCGGGCAGAAATCCCGTTGTGCACGGCGGCGGGTCGTTGACCTCCATGTGGAAGTCCACCAGCGCGCCGTCCGCAGCCGGACCGGAGCCGGCCACCGTGACCAGCGCTGCGGCCAGCGGCGGGTAGATGACCAGAATCTGCTCGATCGCGTTGTTGTAGATCACCCCGACCTGTCCGACGGACACCAGGTTCGCCAGCAGGATCGGCAATGTCGGCTGCAAGTCTTGCAGAAGAGTATTCGCTTCCGCTGCAGCTGCCGGGCCCTTCTGGATGACGGCACGCAGGTCTGGGTCGCTGGCTCGGAGCTGGTCGGTGAACGTCACCAGATTGCTTGTCCAGGAACGGATGGCGTCGCTGCTGACCACCTGAGTGTCCAGGAGTGGACCGGCTTGCTCGATCAGCGTCTTGGTCGCGTCGGAGTTGTTGTTCGCCTCCTCGACGAACAGCCGAGCCGAGTCGATCAGCTTCTGCAGATCCGGGCCGGCACCGTTGAACGCCTTGAAGGATTCGTCGATGACGGTCTTGAGTTTGGTGTCGGAAATGCTCTGCAGCAACATATCTGCCTGGTCGAGCATCGCGCCGACATCCTGCGGGATGCTGGTTCGGTCTTCGGGAATCACCGATCCGTTCTCGAGATGACCGTCCACCACGATCGCACCGGAACTGTCGGTGTGCGGAATCAGATCGACAAACTGCTCGCCGATCGCCGACACACTCTTGACTGCTGCGTCGACGTCCGAGGGCACCTTGACGCCGCTCTCGAGGGACAGACGCGCATTCACTCCCGTCTCCGAGAGTTCGACCGCGTTCACGACGCCGATGGTCTGACCGCGGTAGGTGACGTTCGAGTTCTTGTACAGTCCACCGGTGGCGGGCAATTCGACGGTGACGTCGTATCGGCCGATACCGACCATCGCAGGAACACGCACGTACTGAGTGGCCATCACGATCAATCCGACGACCGTCAAGACGGCGAAGATGGTGAGCTGGATGCGGACGAACTTTGTGAGCATCATGGTGCCGGTGCCCCCTGAGGAAGTCCTGGAATGTTGATCGGCGGAAGTCCCGGAATCTGAATGGTATTCGGGTCCGCAGCCGGAGCCTGTCCTGCGGGAGCCTGTCCGGCAGGGGCCTGTGCGGGCGGTGCGGCAGGCTTGAGCGGATCGCTCAACGGGTTGCCTGTCTGTCCGGCCAGCCCAGCCTGCTTACCCAACACGCCTTCCGGTCCGGAGAGCGTTCCGGCCAAAGGAGTTCCGGTGAGGAAGTTCGCGTCCAGTCGGGGCAGCGAGATGTCGATGGTCATGGCCAGGTTGGCGTAGTCACCGCGAATGACGTTGTCGATTCCGTTCTGTGGGAACGGGAACGTCAGGAGGACTCCGAGAACCTGGGTGAGGGCGTTACCCGAATCCGCCAACGCTTTCAGAGTCGGCGACAGCGCGCGAACATTGGTCGCGAAATCGTCACCGCTCTCCTGGATGACGCGACTCGCCACCTCGCTGAGACCACCGAGGGAGGTCAAGGCGTTGGTGATGTCCTGACGCTGAGCGACAAGAACCTCGAGTGCCGGCGGAATACCTTCGAGTGCTTTGTTCAGGGTGTCGTGCTGGGCCTGGACCGTCGATGACAGTCGATCGAGTCCCTCCATCGCCGAGACGATGTCGCCTCGTTGCTTGTCCAGGCTGCCGACCAGCTGATCGAGCTGAGGCAGGAGGTCGCGAACGGAATCTTCGCGCCCACCGAGAGCGGCATTGAGTTCCTTCGTGATGTCCTGCACCTGAGCGAGACCGCCGCCGTTGAGCACCACCGACAGCGACGACAGCGTCTGTTCCGTCGTCGGGTAAGCGCCTGCCCGCTCGATCGGAATCAGGTCACCGGCTTCGAGTCGACCCTCGGGCTCCTCCCCTACCGGCGGCGCCAACTCGATGTGCTGAGAGCCGAGCAAGCTGGTCTGACCGATTTTTGCCGTCGCATTGGCCGGCAACTGAACCTCGGGGTTCAGCGACACCGTCACCAGAGCGTGCCAGCCTTGAACCTCGATGTTCGAGACGCTTCCCACTGCGACGTCATCCACCCGGACGGGCGAATTCTGCGACAGCGTAGTCACGTTCGGCATCTCGATCTGAACCTCGTACGCACCTTCGCCCCGGCCCTGAGTGCCTGGCATCGGCACCGAGTTGAGGCCGTTCCATTCACAACCGCTGGCGCCGAGAGCCACTGCTGTGGCCAACACGGCAACCGTGGTCTTGCGAGCTACCCGCATCAGTTCCCTCCGCCCATGTTGAAGAGTTCGGCGAGATCCTTGGGAACACTCGTCATGGGAGCACCTGACATCGGTCCTGCGACGGTTTCCGGCTGATTCTGACTTGCCGCTTGCAATCCCGGTTCGGTGTAGACGATCTGATCCGGGAAAGCCTGCACGCCCGCGACCGGGTTGAACAGGAATCCGGGGTAGTTGCCGATCATCGTGCTGAGCACCGGGCCGAGGTACTGCTTGCACAGATCGGCACTGTTCTGGGAGTTACCACTGTCGATGCCTTCGATGGAACCACAGATCCACTGGATCGGATTCTTGAAGTTACTCAGTGCAATTGCGCCGGTCATGCTGCCCTGCGCCGGCTTGTAGATCTGGTAGAAGTTGGCCAGCGAGGTCGGTCCGGAGTGCAGAACCTGCTCGATCTCGGGGCGCTTGTCCGTCAGTACCTGAGTGGCATCGGCCAGACGCGCGACCGATTCGCTCAGTCCCTCGCTGTTGTCCTTGACGAACCGCTGAACGTCGCCCACCGCCAGGTCGAGATCGCTCAGTGCGGTGCCCAACTCGTCGGAGCTGCTCGCGAGAACGCTTGTCACCGAAGCGAGATGACCACTGAACTGCACGATCTGCTCGTTGCTCGAGGACAATGCAGTGACGAACGCCTGCAGGTTCCGAATGGTGGAGAACAAGTCGGTCCGGCCTTCGGACAGCGTGTGCATCGTGGCGGAAAGTTCGCGCAGCGTCGACCGAATGGACTCGCCGTTGCCGTCGAGATTCGTTCCCACGGTGTCGATGAATCGTCCGAGGGAGCCCTGATCGTCAAGACCTTCCGGTCCGAGTGCGTCGGACAGTTTGGTGAGCTCGGTCTTGATCTCGTCCCACTCCACCGGTACGGCGGTGCGCTCGATCGGAATCTCGCCGCCGTTGGGCATCTGCTCACCGCCGGAATACACCGGGGTCAATTGCACGAAGCGTGCGGACACCAGGCTTTGAGCAACGATGAGCGCCTTGGCATCTGCCGGAACGTCCACGCCCGAGTCGATCTTCATCTCGACGTAGGTGTCCCGATCACGCGGTTCGATCTTGGTCACCTTGCCGACGTTGACACCGAGCACCCGCACGACGTCACCCTCGTAGAGACCGGTGGTCGAGACGAAGTGCGCGGAGATCTTGGTCTTGCCCAGGCCTGGGATGAAGAGGTATGCCGCTCCGGCCACGAGCAGAGCGACCAGCACACCCGCGCCGATCAGCACCCACTTCTTGCGTGAGTTGGTGGAGCCTTGTGAGTCCCGTGAATCCAATGTCTCGGTCATTCTCCCGGCCCCCTGATCGTCGGTGGAAGACCGGGGAAGAAGTCTTCCAGGTCGCCCGGGACCTGCTCGGGCGCGACGCTGGTGTCCACCAGGGTCTTCCACCAGTTACTCGGCAGAATGTTGATGATGAAGGCGTCGAAGAACGGGCCGCTGGCCACGGTCTCACCGAGCGCGGTGATGTACGGTCCGAGGCCGTCGAGCGCCCCGGCGATGTTGTCCTTGTTCTGTTGAAGAACCTCGGCGACGGAATTCAGCTTCTCGAGAGTCGGCCCCATCTGGGCTTCGTTCTCCTGCACCAGCGCTGAGAGTTGACGTGAGACTGCACCGGTGTTGACGATCAGTTCGCTGATCGCGTCACGCCGCAGGCTCAGTTCGGCAAAAAGCTTGTTGCCGTCGACCAGCAACGAATCGATCTGACCGCTTCTGTCGGAGAGGATCTTGGTGACATCTTCGGCCCGCGAGAGCAATTGGAGCAGGCTTTCGTCGCGCGAGTTGATGCTCTGCGAGAGCCTCGTCATTCCGTCCAATGCGGTGCGAAGTTCCGGCGGGGTATCGGCCAGCGTGTCCGAGATCGCGTTGAGCGAATCGTTGATCTGTTCCGTGTCGAGTTCGGACACCGTGGTCCCGAGGTCGCCGAGCGCGTCGTTGAGCGAGTACGGGGAGTTGGTGCGTTCGATCGGAATCGGTGTATCCGTACGCAACAGTCCGGATCCTTCCGGCCGTACCGCCAACGACTTCCGGCCGAGCACCGTGTTGGTCTTGATGTCGGCAGCCGTCTGCTCGCCCAGGGCGACACCGTCCTGAACGGTGAACGTGACCAGTACCTTCTGGTCGTCGAGTTCGACGTCGCTGACCTTGCCGACGTTCACGCCGGCCATGGTCACGTTGTCGCCGGCGACCAGGCCGCCGGCATCTTGGAAGTACGCCGAGTAGCGAATTCCGCCGTTGATGAACTGGAGTTGATCGTATTGAAGCGTGGCACCGACGGTTGCCACCGCCAGGACGAGGCCGATGACACCGATCTGTACAGGATTACGTTCACGGGTAGGGGTCATGAGACTTTTGCACACCTTCCCGTGTCCTGGACTGCCGTGGGCAAGATGATCGTCGTTCCGTCAGGTCCGGAGAACTTGAAAGTGTTGGCGCACAGATAGAACTGGAAGAAGGCCCCGTACGTGCCCACTCGGATCAGCTTCCGGTAGTCGGACGGCAGACGACCGAGAGCGGTGTTGATGTCGTCCTTGCCGAGGTCCAGCTGCGTCATCGTTCGGTTTGTCTCTCCGATCAGGGTCTGGATGTCCGGACGTGTCGCCTGCAGCAACGACGCGAGATCTCCGGTGGCACCGGCGATCTCGGTGATCGAGTTACCGATCGGGCCACTGTCCTTCGCCAATCCGCTGACCAATTGCTGGAGCTGATCGATCGTGGTGGAGAACTGATCACCCTTGTCGTTGATCGTGCCGAGTACGTCGTTGAGATTGGTGATGACGTCCCCGATCAGCTGATCGCGGTCCGCCAGCGTATTGGTGAACGAACTGGTGTTTCCCAGGAGCGAAACCAACGTCCCGCCCTGGCCTTGGAGTACCTGGAGCAAGGCCCCGGAGAGGTCGTTGACCTGCTGGGGATCGAGTGAGCGCAGCAGGGGCTTGAACCCCCCGAGCAGCAGGTCCAGATCGAGAGCGGGTGAGGTCTGGTCGACCGGAATGGATCCACCCGACGGCAGCGTCTCGGTGGAACCGGCGCCCTCGAGCAGTTCCATGTAGCGATCGCCCACCAGGTTCTCGTAGCGCACAGTCGCTTTGGTGCTCTTCATCAGCGAGTACTGGGTGTCGACGTCGAACTCGACCTCGGCCTGGTTGGAGTCACCGATGGACACTCCGGTCACCGACCCGACCGGAACACCGGCGATACGTACCTTGTCGCCGGACTTGAGTCCCGAGACATCCGAGAAGGTGGCGTGAAATCCGTTGCTGCTGCTGAAACGCACCTGGCTGAAAACGATCGCCAGTCCGGCGAAGATGACCGCCATGACGACGGTGAAAATCAGCAGCTTGACCGTGGTCGGTCTCATCACTTCCCGTCTTCCTGCTCGTAGGAGTCACCGAAGAGGTACTGGAAAATGGTCGGCACGGTGACGCGCAGTTCGGTGTTGGGAACGAAGGGCACGTTGCCGGTGTTGGTGACTGCGAACGGGGCATGCCCGTCGACCTTCGGATCGAATTCGGGCAGACCGTAACAATTGGGTCCGCCGGAGGCCGCGACCTTGGGGAGAGATTGCGGGTTCTGGTACGCCTCGGCGCCGTACATGAAGCTCGCGCTGAGCATGAGCGCCGCTTTGTCGCCGGTGCCGGCCAGTGGCTCGAACTTGATCCGGCCGTCGTTCAAGCCGACGATGAAGCACGTCAGACCCGACGAGTACTTGTCGAGGAGGGTCGTCGTCGCGGTCAGAGTGTCGAGGGCGGTGGTCAGGTTCTGCTCGTTGTCGGTCAACAAGGCGTTGCCGGTGTTCGCGAGGCCGGTGACGTTGAGCAGCAGCAGGTCGAGGTTCGCCTGTTCCGCCACGATCGATCCGCTTGTCGCGGTGGCGTTGTCGAGGATGCGCATCAGATCGGGCGCCACGTCGGCGTACAGGTTGGTGACATCGGCGGCTCCGACCAAGTCTTCCTGTAGCTGCGGCAGAACCGGATTCATCTTCTTCAGGTAGGTGTCACCGAGCTCGAGAACCTCGCCCAGCGACTCGCCGCGCCCGTTGAGTGCGGTGGAGATCGCGCCGAGTGTGGCGTTGAGCTTCTCCGGTTCGATCTTCGCGAGTACGTCCGAAAGATGTTCGAAGACACTGTTGAACTCGACGGTGACGCTGTCCGAAGCGATGACGGCACCCTCTTGGATCGGCTGGGTCGAGGGATCGTCGGGGATCACGATGTTGACGTACTTCGCACCGAACACCGTGGTGGTTTTGATTTCCACCCGGGCATTCGACGGAATCTTCGACATCTGCCCCGGATCCATCGCCAACTTCAGGTTTGCCTGGTCGCCGACGAGTGAGATCGATTCGACGCGGCCGACCTGCACTCCGCGCAGCTTCACCTTGGCATTCGGTTCCATGACCAGGCCGGCGCGCGAGGACGTCACGGTGATGGGTGTGCTCTTGGTGAACCCACCCGAGAACATGGTCAGGGCAACGGCAACGATCGCCACGAGTCCGAGGACCAGGCCGGCTGCGGCCAACTTCTTGTGCCATCTGGGTACGGTCATCGCTTGCCCGCCTATCCCGACAGGTTGAAGTTGCCGGACCCGCCGTAGATGGCGAGTGAGATGAGCAGGGTGACCGTGACGACCGCGATCAACGAGGCGCGCACTGCGTTACCCACCGCGACGCCGACGCCCACCGGGCCACCGGTTGCGTTGAAGCCGTAGTAGGTGTGGATGAGCATGACGGCCAGCGCCATGACTATCGCCTGGGCGAACGACCAGAGTATGTCCGTGGGTATCAGGAAGGTCGTGAAGTAGTGGTCGTACACACCGCCGGACTGGTTGTAGAGGAACACCGTCGCAAAGCGGCTGGCGACGAACGACGCGATCACCGCCAGTGAGTACAGCGGGATGATCGCGATCATGCCGGCCATGACGCGGGTGCTGACCAGATACGGAATCGACGGGATCGCCATCGTCTCCAGGGCGTCGATCTCTTCCGATACGCGCATTGCACCGAGCTGCGCGGTGGAACCGGCGCCGATGGTCGCGGCCAGGCCGATTCCGGCGATGACCGGCGCCGCGATGCGAACGTTGATGAAGGCGGCGAAGAAGCCCGTCAGTGCTTCCACACCGATGTTGCCCAGCGAGCTGTAGCCCTGAACGGCGATGGTTCCACCGGTGAACAGTGTCAGGAAGCCGACGATCACGACGGTGCCACCGATGACGGCGAGCGCGCCCGTACCCATGCTGATCTCGGCGATCAGTCGCAGAGTTTCACGCGGATAGCGCATCAGCGCTTTGGGAGCGTGCCCGAGAGCCTTCGCGAAGAACAGCGCTTGATCACCGATGCTGTCGATACCGCGAGAGATCGATCCGATCTGTCGACGTGTGCGCGGGAAGCGTCCCGCTGCGGCCAACGCCATCAGATCTCCTCCCGTCCGTCGTTTGTCGTTCTGTCCACTTCGGTCTCTCCGACTGCCGTGTGCCTCATCCGGCCGTCAACTTGATACCGATGGTCGTGATGAGCACGTTGACGACGAAGAGCGCCATGAACGCGAACACGACGGTCTGGTTGACCGCGTCACCGACGCTCTTGGCGCCGCCCTTGACGTTGAGTCCGAGGTAGGCCGCAACCAGGCCGGCGATCATGCCGAACAGTCCGGCTTTGACCATGGAGAGCATGAGCTCACCGAATCCGGTGAGCAGCGTGATGCCGTTGACGAAGGCGCCGGGGTTCACGTCCTGGATGAACACGGAGAAGACGAAACCGCCGAGGATGCCGATGGTGCAGACAAGTCCGTTGAGGAGCAGCGCCACTCCCGTCGACGCGAGCACCCGGGGAACGACCAACCGGTGGATCGGATTGATACCGAGCACCTTCATGGCGTCGATCTCTTCGCGAATGGTTCGGGCCGAGAGGTCCGCGCAGATGGCGGTCGCGCCGGCGCCGGCGACGATCAGCACGGTGACGATGGGTCCGACCTGCGTGACGGTACCGAGCGCGGCTCCGGCACCACTGAGGTCGGCTGCACCGATCTCACGCAAGAGAATGTTGATGGTGAAGCTGACCAGCACCGTGAACGGGATTGCGACCAGCACCGTCGGCACCATCGAGACTCGGGCCACGAACCAGGCCTGATCGATGAACTCTTGACGTTGGAAGGGGCGGGAGAAGACTGCCCGCAAGGTTTGGGCGGACATCTGAAAAAAGCCACCGACCGCTCGCAATGGCACCTCGACGAGGTCTACCATTCGCCCTCCTCGTCCTTGGTTGCCGCAGTACTGTCTGTTCTCATAGTCCAGCCCCCGACAGCTTGTGACTCAGGTCATATTAACTAGAACGTGTTCACCTGTCAAAAACAAGTGTCCAACTCTAAGAAGTAGCCTCGCGGCGCCGAACCGAAACCCGAAGATCCGGAACGGGGAAAGCATCCCTTTTTGGTGGGATTTTCGCCGAAATATCCTGGAAATTAATACTTTTGACTGATCCGCACTTCTCGGTTCCGTGGCCGAAATTCGGCTCTCGATACTTGCCCGGCCGCCGGATCGATGCGATATCGCACCGCTCACGGGAATGCAAAATTGGAACACAGTCCAGTTTTTTCGAGACTGTTGGTCTCATTGCAGAACGCAGGCAGAGCACCGCGCCCACCGACTCGTGAACACGCTATTTCTACCAAGAACTGGACACGTAGAGCCGTTTATGTGCGAACAGCGGCTCTACGTGTCGCGGGCGCTGATCAGCCCAGCGCCCTGCGCACCGATCAGCCCAGCACCCTGCGCACTAATCAGCCCAGCGCCCGCAGGGCCGCTGACGCCGAGAACATCTTTGCCGGGTCACGGTCGGCGAAGTAGTCACCCATCACCGCGGACAGCGCTTCCGGAGACCAGGAATCTCCGTCTGCGTCGAACCTCTGCTCGACGACGGGCGCCGCCATCAGCGCAACCATCGGGCCGTACACCACGAATACCTGGCCGTTGACGGCGTCGGCCGCCGGTGATGCCAGGTACGAAACGAGCGACGCCACGTGCTCGGGCGAGAGCGGATCGATACCGTCGGTCGGTGCGTCACCGAACACGCCTTCGGTCATCGACGTCCTAGCCCGCGGGCAGATCGCGTTGGCACGAACGCCGTAGCGCGAGAGTCCACGTGCGGCCGACAACGTCAGCGCCGTGATTCCGGCTTTTGCAGCGCCGTAGTTGGGCTGCCCTTCCGGTCCGAGGAGGCCCGCCTCCGAAGAGGTGTTGACGATGCGCCCGTACACCGGCGCACCGGCTTCCTTGGATTTCGCCCGCCAGTAGGCAGCGGCGTTGCGGCACAAGAGGAAATGGCCTCGAAGGTGAACCTCGAGTACCAGATCCCAGTCTTCGTCGGACATGTTGAACAGCATCCGGTCACGCACGACGCCGGCATTGTTGACGACGATGTCGACACTGCCGAACTGCCCCTGCGCTGCTTCCATCAGTGCATCCGCCGTAGAACGCTCACCGACGTTGCCTGCCACGAATTCGACCTTGGCGCCGAGGCCGCGGATCTCCTCGAGCGTTGCTTCGACGGCCTCGTTCGGTGCCAGATCGTTGACGACCAACGACGCACCGGCCTTCGCCAGACCGATGGCCTCGAACTTTCCGAGCCCCGATCCGGCACCGGTCACGATGGCGACCTTGCCTTCGAGACTGGTTTCTGGGCTGTTCACAGCATTCATCGAAGCGCTCTCCCGGTTCTCTGCGGTCGTGTGTCGAGTTACCCGGCTCGATTGCCGCGACCCACGAGTTCGCAACTTTAGAACGTGTTCTTGTTTTGGGCAACCATCGTCACGGATGTTCGGTCAGCGCCGCACGCGGGCACTGAGCGATCGCGGAACGGACGTCTTCCCAACGATCCTCCGGCGGACGTACGGAACTGATCACGAGCTCCTCGTTGTCGTCGAGGTCGAAAATATCGGGGGCGATCCCGACGCACACACCGTTTGCCTCGCAACGGTCCAGATCAACCCTGACCTCCATGGCGATTCCTCTTCTCTACTCACAACTACTGGCACGAACACGGATACGAAACGAGTGCCGCAGGGCTGTGCCGCACACCGTTCCTGGCGATAACACTAGAACCTGTTTCAGTCGTGTGCAATGATTCGAAAAAGTACCGAGAACGGACGTCGAACGATCCGCTGGACACAGCGAAGGCGCCCCTTGTCGCCGATGTACGCATCGATAGAACCTGTGTCAATCGAATGGTTGACGCTCTGATTCGTATCTCTATGGAGAGGTAACCATGCACATCACCTACACCCCTGAGCAGCAACAGCTCCAGGAGGAGTTGCGTGCCTACTTCGCACAACTGATGACTCCCGAACGGCGTGAAGCACTCGCCGCCACGACGGGTGAGTACGGCGAAGGCAATGTGTACCGCGAAGTCGTCGCGCAGATGGGCCAGGACGGCTGGCTCACCCTGGGTTGGCCGAAAGAGTACGGCGGACAGGAACGCTCCGCGATGGACCAGCTGATCTTCACCGACGAAGCTGCCATCGCCGGGGCGCCCGTGCCGTTCCTGACAATCAACTCCGTAGCACCCACAATCATGCATTTCGGTACGGACGAGCAGAAGGCCTTCTTCCTGCCCAAGATCTCCCGCGGTGAGCTGCACTTCGCGATCGGGTACTCCGAGCCCGAGGCCGGGACCGACCTGGCGTCGCTGCGCACGTCGGCCGTCCGCGACGGTGACGATTACGTCATCAACGGGCAGAAGATGTGGACCAGCCTGATCCAGTACGCCGACTACGTGTGGTTGGCGTGCCGAACCGATCCGGAAGCCAAGAAGCACAAGGGAATCAGCATGCTGATCGTCCCCACCACGGCAGAAGGCTTCTCCTACACCCCGGTGCACACCATGGCCGGTCCCGACACCAGCGCCACCTACTACCAGGACGTACGCGTCCCGGCGTCGTCGATAGTCGGTCAAGAACACGGCGGCTGGGCACTGATCACCAATCAGCTCAACCACGAACGCGTTGCCCTCACCTCGGCCGGACCGATTCTCACCGCGCAGCGCGAGGTCCGCGAGTGGGCACAGAACACCAAACTGCCCGACGGCCGACGCATGATCGACCAGGAATGGGTGCAGATCAATCTGGCTCGCGTGCATGCCAAGGCCGAGTATCTGAAGTTGATGAACTGGGAAATTGCCTCCGCAACCGATCACGCTCCCGGTCCAGAGGCGGCGTCGGCCAACAAGGTGTTCGGTACCGAATTCGCCACCGAGGCTTACCGCTTGCTGATGGAGATCCTCGGATCCTCCGCCACGATCAGGCAGAACTCCCCCGGCGCTCTTCTGCGCGGCCGCATCGAACGTATGCATCGTTCTTCGCTGATCCTGACGTTCGGCGGCGGTACCAACGAAGTGCAACGCGACATCATCGGAATGACAGCTCTGCGGCTTCCCGCATCGAAGCGATAAGGACCCACGATCATGGAATTCACCCTTACCGAGGCCCAGCAGGACCTGTCCGGCCTGACACGATCCGTCGTCACCGAACTGGTGACCAACGACCGCCTTCGTGAACTCGACGCCGCCGAAGACCGTTTCGACGCCATCTTGTGGAACGCTCTGGCCTCGGCCGGCGTTCTCGGCGCGGCGCTGCCGGAGTCGGTCGGCGGAGACGGATTCGGTGTCCTCGAGCAGTGCAGCATCCTCGCCGAACTCGGACGCGGCGTCGCAGCCGTTCCGTTCCTGACGTCCATCGTCGGATCCGCCGCAGCGATAGCGGAATTCGGCTCGGACAAGCAGCGAGACGAATGGGCAAGCGCTGCCGCCGCCGGCGAGAAGATACTCACCGCGGCCCTCGCCGAGGAATACAACGACGACCCGGCCCACCCGATCACGCGCGCGGAGAAGACGGCTGACGGTTGGCGGATCGACGGTGCCAAGATCACCGTCGACAGTGCCCCGCTCGCAGATCTTTTCCTGGTTCCCGCGATCACCGAGGACGGTGTCGCGGTCTTCCTCGTCGAACCGTCGGACGCAGGCGTGAGCGTCACCAGGCAGTCGACCACCGATTTCTCGAGTGCGGGTCTCGTCGAATTCGATTCGGTGCAGATCCCGGCCGATCGTGTTCTCGGCTCGGTTGCCCAGGGATCCGACATCGCAGCATGGATCGTCGAACGAATCCAGCTCGGTTCGAGCGCCTACCAGTACGGGGTGCTCGATCAAGCGCTGAAGCTGACCGCCGAATACGCCACCGAGCGTGTGCAGTTCGGTCGTCCGATCGGTAGTTTCCAGGCTGTCGCCCAGCGCCTCGCCGACGGGTACATCGACGTCAAGGGCGTTCGTCTGACGCTGTGGGCTGCCGCGTGGCGACTGAGCGAAGGACTTCCGTCCGACGGCGCTGTACAGACGGCCAAGTTCTGGGCTGCAGATGCGGGACACCGCGTCGGGCACACTGCGGTTCACGTTCACGGCGGTGTAGGTCTGGACGAGGACCACCCGGTTCACCGCTACTTCCTCGCTGCCAAGCATCACGAGTTCCTACTCGGCAGCGCCACCGATCAGCTACGGGCACTGGGCAGGGAACTCGCCGCAGTCCCTGCCTGAGCGAGTCCCACCGAGTGGAAATCCATGACCTGGTCCGAGACGAATCGACGATGATGCAGCTATGAGTCAGAGCCCCACTGTTTCCGATCTACTCCTCGGAGTCAGCGAGATCGACGACCGCGGCATCCGTTTCGAGGACCAGGTCATCTCCTGGCGCGAGCACATTCAACGCTCGTTCGATCGAGCAGCGCTGCTGGACACGCTGCTCGATCGAACGCGCCCCAGGCATTTCGGTCTTCTGATGGAGAACGTCCCCGAGTTCTCACTACTGCTCGGCGCGGCATCGTTCTCGGGTTCGGTTGCGGCCGGACTGAACACGACCAGGCGCGGACCGGCATTGGCGCGGGACATTGCGCTCTCCGACTGCCAGGTGATCTTCACCGAGAACAACCAGGCACACCTTCTCGACGACGTCGATCTCGGTGACGTCCGGGTGATCAACGTGGATTCTCCGGTCTGGACGGAGTTGTTGGCACCCTTCGCCGATACGCCGGCCTACGCGTCGACGGCGCAGCCCGACGATCTGTTGATGCTCATCTTCACCTCCGGAACCAGCGGTGATCCCAAAGCGGTTCGCTGCACGCACCACAAGTTGGCCTCGCCTGGGGTCATGCTTGCCGATCGCTTCGGCCTCGGCGCCGACGACGTCGTCTACATGGCGATGCCCATGTTCCATTCCAACGCCATGATGGCGGCGTGGACGGTCGCGCTGCACGCTCGTGCGGGAATTGCCATGCGACGCAAGTTCTCCGCTTCGGGTTTTCTGCCCGACGTTCACAAGTTCGGGATCACGTACTCCAACTACGTCGGAAAGCCGTTGTCCTTCATCGCGTCCACCCCCGAGGTGCCGAACGAGCGGGACAACACCTTGAAGATCATGTACGGCAACGAGGGTTCGGCTCCCGCCGTCGCCACCTTCGTCCGACGTTTCGACGCCCGCGTCATCGACGGATTCGGTTCCACCGAGGGCGGCATTTCGATCTCCGCCGCACCGGTTCCGCGGACCGGCGCCCTCGGACTGCTCCCGGACGGGGTCAAGATTCTTGATCCCGAGACCGGCGCACCCTGCCCGCCTGCAGTCTTCGACGCCGACGGCCGGATCACCAACGCCGACGAGGCAACCGGTGAATTGGTCAACGTCACCGGTCCAGGGACGTTCGCCGGGTACTACAAGAACCCGGAAGCCGACGCCGAGCGAATGCGCAACGGCCAGTACTGGAGTGGCGATCTGGCGTACACGGATGTCGACGGCTACGTCTACTTCGCGGGGCGCAGTTCCGGTTGGCTACGAGTGGACGGCGAGAACATCGGCGCCGCACCCATCGAACGCTCCCTGGTCGGTTACCCGGGCTTCGCGCAGGTTTCCGTGTACGCGGTCCCCGACAGCGACGTCGGCGACCGCGTCATGGCGTCGGTGATTCCGGTCGGCGACGTCGACAATTTCGACCCGGCCGCCGTGGCCGAATACATCGATTCCCGGCCGGAACTCGGGCCGAAGCAGAAGCCGACCTTGATCCGCGTCTGCAGTGAGTTCCCGCGGACGGCAACGTTCAAGGTGGTCACCCGAACGCAGAGCGCCGAACGCTGGAACACCTCCGATCCGGTGTGGATCCGCCGGCGCGGTGAAGCCGACTTCCAATTGCTCACTCCCGAACTGGCACTCGGCCTCGAGAAGACGCGAGAGTCGGTCTAGCCCGATCCGTCAGTAGTGCTGAGCAAGCGGTTTGTGCGCCGACACCGTTTTGTAGAACTCGGTGAGCCGAAGCTGTGATGCCGCTGCCTCGTCGATTACCACCGTCGCGTGTGGATGCAGTTGGAGGACCGATGCCGGGCACACCGCGGCCAGAGGCCCCTCGACGGCAGCGGCAATCGCAGCGGCCTTGTGCTCGCCGGTCGCGATCATCACCAGATGATTTGCTTCGCAGATAGTTCCGAGGCCCTGGGTGATCACGTGCCGTGGTACGTCGCCCGGACTCTCGAAGAATCGGGCGTTGTCGGTTCGAGTCTGTTCGGTCAGCGTCTTGACCCTGGTCCTCGAATTCAGCGAGGACGTCGGTTCGTTGAAACCGATGTGACCGTTGCCGCCGATACCGAGAAGTTGAACGTCCACCGGACCATTCGACGCAATCGCCCGGTCGTAAGCTGCCGCGGCGGCAAATGGATCCGGTGCGGTTCCGTCGGGGCTGAATACTCTTGCCGCGTCCAGGTCCAGGTGATTCACCAGCTCGGTGCGGATCACCTGGGCATACGACTCAGGGTGGTCTTCGGGTAGGCCGACGTACTCGTCCAAGAGGAATGCCTGCAGGCCGGCGAAACTCAAACCGTCGTCGCGGTGTCGACGCGCAAGTTCGCGGTACACCGAGAGCGGTGACGATCCTGTCG
The DNA here is from genome assembly GCF_042670865.1 of Rhodococcus sp. NPDC057135. NCBI lineage: Bacteria > Bacillati > Actinomycetota > Actinomycetes > Mycobacteriales > Nocardiaceae > Rhodococcus > Rhodococcus sp. NPDC057135. Next base: position 117,601 of record NZ_JBHUUU010000013.1, on the reverse strand, counting down.
CCAGGCCCAAAGTCCTTGCGCCTGAATGCACCGCGTGCTCGAAGATGTCGGCAACAACAGTGCCGGCCGCCTCTGCACTGTCGACAATGACAATTTCCATCGGTTGATTCCTCAGCTTTCGGTGTAGTTCATGAGCCAGGTTCCAGCGGCCATGACGGCGCGGGTTTCGAGTTCGGGACCGGTGACGATCAGATCGGCGCGGCAACCCGGCACGAGATCGCCGACGATTCCGGTCAGCCCCAACAGTGAAGCGGGTGTTGCCGTTGCAGCAGTGACGGCCGAAAGCAGATCGACGCCTGCGTGATTGACGGCTCTGCGGACTATGTCCATCAACCGACTCGTCCCGCCGGCGATGGCCGTGTCCCCCTGGCCGGCCAATCGCGCCACACCACCGACCACGTCGACGTCGAGTGGTCCGAGTGGGTAGCGGCCGTCGGGCATTCCGGCGGCAGCCATCGCGTCGGAGACCAACGCGATCTGATGCGGACCGACCAGGTCGAACACCGTCGCCACCGTCTCGTCGGCCAGATGTACTCCATCCCCGACCAACTCGACCACCATCTGTCCTTTCGCGGCCGCGGCAAGACATGCCGCCACGGCGCCGGGAGCGCGATGATGCATCGGCGCCATTCCGTTGAACAGGTGAGTGGCACTGAGCGGTGCATGCGCCGAGTGTGCGATCGAACGTGTCGCGATCGGGTTGGACGCATCCGTGTGTCCGATACTCACGACGGCGCCGTGACGCTCCAGCAACGAGGCAAGTTCGCCGAAGTGCGCTGTCTCGGGAGCGATCGTCATCGAGCGGACGCGCCCGCGGCCGGCTTCGAGCAGCGACTCCAGCAGAGCCGGGTCGCCATCGAGGATGCTGTCGGGATCCTGGGCGCCGCAGCGCAGTACCGAGAGGAACGGGCCTTCCAGGTGAATTCCGGCCAACGTGCCCTTGTCCACCAGTGTCGCCAGGAGTTCGATGCGACTGCGCAGGATCTGCGGCGGCGCGGAGACGAGAGAGCCGATCACCGAGGTTGTGCCGTTCGTCCGATGATGATCGGCGGCCACGGTTGATCCGACCTCGTCTGCCTCGGGGAAACCGAAACCACCGGCGCCGTGGCAGTGAACGTCCACGAGTCCCGGGATGATCGTTGTTCCCGGCGCTGCTCGCTCGGGTATCGGGTCGGTTCGCTGTGAAGCTGGTCCGGCCCACACCACACGATCACCGGAGATCTCGACGACTCCGTCCGAAAGAAGTCGACCACCGGTCACCAACTGTCCACGAAGAATCACGACATCACCTGCGGTACCACGGGAACCTCGGTATCTGCGATCGACAGCTCGCGAAGCACCGCGTCCGCGAGCACGTAGTGCCCGTGCTCGTTCGGATGGAACGCGTCGGCCAGGAGTGCCGGCGGTGGGCCTTCGGGAGAATGGGCCGTCCACTGTGCGTAGTGGTCGACGAACACCACGCGCGTCGAGACTGCTACTTGCCGCGCGACCTCGACGTACCGAACCAACCCCGCTCGGGTGGGAGCGTTCTCGACGTCGATCGGTGGCGGCGTCTGCAGAATCGGCACCGCACCGATCGCTCGCGTCCGGAAGATCGTGTCCGAGAGATCGTCTCGAAACCGATCCAGTCCTTCTTCGCCGTCCAAGGCGTCATTCGTTCCGAGCATGATCAACACCACCGAGGGTTCGAACACTTCGATGCGGTGCGCGAAACCCGCACGCACATCGGAGGATCGGTTGCCGCTGACTCCGGTGTTGACCAGGATGTGGTTGAACAAGGAGAGTTCACCGCGGATGCGCTCGGCGCAGTGTTCGACGTAGCTTCGGTGGCCGTCGGTGTGCGTCAATCCCTGAGTGATGCTGTCGCCGGTGAAGACCCATCGGATCGGCGTCGAGGAGTCGCCGAGCAAAGCCTCGAGTCGAATCCGTTCAGCAGTCGTGGACTTCAGAGCCTTCGACACCGGGGTCATCCCCTCTGCCTTTCAGCGCCCGATACTGCCGCTGCGAACTTCGACGTGATGAACGCCGGATCCGTGATTGCAGTTCCGACAACCACCGAGTCTGCACCCAGGGCGATGGCGCGTGCCGCATCCTCCGGGCTGTGGTAGCGCCCTTCGGCGATGAGGATCGCATCTGGAAGTGACTGCCGCAGTTCGGAGATCAGCTCCAGGTCCGGACCTGCCAGCCGTCTGCTGTTCTCGGTATATCCCGCGAGTGTGCTGGAGATGATGTCGGCGCCCGCTGCGGCGGCAGCGATGCCGTCTTCGACGGTTCCGCAGTCTGCCATGACGAGACCGCCGCGATCATGGACCGCGGCGACGGTATCGGCAAAGGTCAGCCCGTCCGGGCGAGGTCGCAGTGTGGCATCGGCAGCCACGATCTGCGCACCGGTATCGACGACTTCGAGAGCTGATTCCCTTGTCGGCGTGATGAACACACCTTCCGTGCCGATTTTCGTCAAACCGATCACCGGCACCTTCACGGCAGACACGACTGCGGCTACATCCGGGGTTCCACCCACACCGCCGCAGCGGATCGCCACTGCTCCGCCGTCGACCGCGGCGCGGGCCATCCTCTCGATGGTCCCGGTGTCACGTAAGGCATGGCCGTGTCCGGCCTGACAGGACACGATCAGCTTTCCGCTGATGATCGTGAGCAACTCTTCGACAGTCACGGTGTTACCTCGATTCGTGTTGCGGCGGCCAGGAGTGCAGCACCGACGAGCGGCGCATCGGTCCCCAAACGTGCAGGAAGAATGGCAGTTTCGGTTATGGGACCCATCGCTTCCACCCGGAAAGCGGACGTCAGAGGCGACAGGAGGTCCGCTCCGATCTGAGCTGCGCCGCCGCCGACGACGATCACCTCGGGATCGAATGCAGTGGCGACCCCGGCCAGAACGCGACCCAGCAGAGTACCGGCGTCGGTGATCACGGCACGGGCGATCGGATCGCCGGAGTGCATGAGTGCCACTACTTTCTGCAACGGTTGAATGGGCACACCCGCCCGCGCTGCGTACTCGGCTGCCATCGCCGGGCCAGACGCGACTGCCTCGAGGTGATCGGTTCGGCCGCAACCGCAACCTATCGCCCCGGAGACCGGAACCAACAGATGGGCAAGCTCTCCGGCTGTTCCGTGGGCACCGTGGTACAGCTGACCGCCCACGGTCAACGCGCCACCGATTCCGGTACCGATCGAGACGAACAGTGCAGAAGTTCGACCGCGACCGGCGCCGATCATGTTCTCGCCGTGGGCCATCGCGCGCACGTCGTTGTCCACCGTCACCGGTAGGCCTGAGTGCGCCTCGAGTTCGCCGCGAACCTCGGCGCCACTCCATCCGGACAGAATGTCGGAGGCGAAGACGACGCGGCCACGCACCCGATCGATGATTCCCGGTGCACCGACTCCGATTCCGGCTACCGTGTGATTCGCCCTCAGGCGATCGACCAAGGCGGTGGCGGTCCCGAGAACGGCTTCCCTACCCGCTGTCGGTGTTGCCGCACGAACCGTGTCGATCACGTCTCCGTCGGACGTCACCACCGCAGCAGCGACTTTGGTGCCGCCGATGTCGATGCCGATCCATCGCTTCTGCCCAGATGTCATGTCAGAGGAGCCCGGACCGTTCGAGAACGACCTTGATCGTTGCGGTCTCGGACTCGTCGAGCGAAAGCATCGGGGCGCACATCGTGTTGCCGGTGATGACGCCGCGCAGGGCCAGAGCCGTCTTGAATGCGCCCAGACCGGCGGCACCGGCGCTGACGCGACCCGGCGTCGGCGCCTCGACGATGGAGAACAGATCGGTGAGTCGATCCTGTTCGGCCTTCGCTGCGGCCCAGTCTCCTGCCTGCGCAGCGCGCCACAGTCGCACGTAGCCGTGCGGGTCCACGTTGGCCAGGCCGGGTACAGCGCCCGAAGCACCCATCAGCAGGCATCCGTCGACGACTACCTCGTGCCCGGTGAAGACGGCGAAGTTCTCGAGCCCGGCCGACTGACGAAGCAACATACGGAAACTGACGTCGTCGCCGCTCGAATCCTTCACGCCGGCGATGACTCCCTCGCGGCCGAGCTCGACCAGCATTGCCGGGTTGAGCTTGCTGTGGACGCGAACCGGAACGTCGTAGGCGAACAGCGGAAGATCCACTGCGGCATGGATGGAGCGGAAATGTGTTGCTGTCTCGGCTGCGTCGGTGATCGCGTAGAAGGGCGCCGTCGCGACGATGGCATCCGCGCCCGCTTCACGCGCCTGCTCGGCAACGGCGATGACCCGGTTGGTGGTCATGTCGTTCACTCCGACGAGGACCGGTACCTGGCCGCCGACATGCCCGATCGCAGTCTGCACCACCTGGGCACGCTGAGCGTCGGTGAGGTAACCGACCTCGCCCGAGGAACCGAGGACGAACAAGCCGTCGACTCCGGCTTCGATCTGCAGTGAGAGCAGACGTTCGAGAGACTTGGTGTCGACCTCGCCCTCGAGCGTCAGGGGTGTGACGATCGGAGGGATGATTCCGCTGAAAGTGGTGGTATCCGTGCTCATGGGGTCTCCATTTGTTGGTTGTCGGATTGAGTTGTGGGTGCGGCGGTCAGAGAGAAACGGATACCGGTTGCCCACACGAGGCAGACCGATAAGCAGCGTCGATCACGCGCATCGACGCACGAGCGTCTGCCACGGTGTAGTCGGGTTCGGTCCGTGTCGGAAGTCGATCGAGCACATGAGAGAGGAAACTCGACACCGCGTTGTCCGATCCATAGCCGCCGATGGGTAGTGCTGTCACGTCTCCCGAGGCCGCGAAGTGTGTCACCGCGGGTTTGTCGTCGTCCGAACTCGCGTATCCGTGGGAGCCGAGGACCCGAACCGTCGCGGTGTTTGCGCCGAAACCCGGTGCTGCGGAGATTCTTCCGACGGTCACCGTCGCGGTAACGCCGTTTTCCAGGGCGAGCGAGATCAATGCTGTGTCTTCGACACCGAACTGCTCGTGGGCCCCGCCGTAGAGAGTGCTCGTCTCGGCGTACACCTCGGTGACATCCAAGCCGGTGAGGTACCTGAGGTAGTCGGCAGCGTAACCGGCGAAGTTCACTACTTCTCCCCCACCGGACAGCGCGGGATCCACCACCAGTTCGGGACGCTCCACCGAGGTGGCGAAATGTGTTCCGCTTGCGAGGAACTCGATGTCCACGTGGCGCGGCAGTCCGAGGTTCCCGGCATCGATCCAGCGGCGCAGTCGCCGTAACGCAGGTGAATGAGTGCGGTTCACCACCGTACAGACTCGTCCGTTCGACCGTGCAGCTTCCTGAACCGCCGCGGCCTCCGCCTCGTCGACACCCACCGGCTTGTCCACCAGGACGTCGAGCCCTGCGTTCAAAGCTGCAATCGCAAGCCGCGCATGCCTGGTCGGCTCACTGCAGATGATCGCCAGGTCTATCCGTTCGGGATCGAGTAGCTCGCCGAATTCGTCGAACCACTCGATGTCTGCGGCCTTTGCCATTGCGATTCCGTCCTCACGAATCCAATCGGGGACCGAGGATTCGTCGGAGGCGCCGACTAGGTGCACTCGTGGGTCGGAGCGCAATAGCTCCGCATAGGAGCCGGCATGCCTTACGCCGCTGACAAATCCGACGCGGATCGAACCGGTGCCGGTCATCGGTGCTCTCCGATCGCGATCGCGCGGCCCGTGTCGAGTGATTGTTGTGCAGCGACGGCAGTCGCAAGAGCTGCACGAACCTGCCAGTTCTCGACTATCGGGGTCGCGGAACCGTCGAGAGTGGCGATCCAGTGGCGCATCTGATGCGCCATCGCATCTTCGATCGACGACGGCGGCGCGTTGGTCGTGTCCGTCATCAGTCCCGGGTCGTCGCCGGTGTCGTGCGCGAGCGTGCCGGTAGTCCCGGACACCACGATCCGGCGCACCATCTTTCCCGATTGTGGTAGTGCGTATGCCAATTCGATGAGCGCCAGTGATCCGTCCTCGAAGCGGACAGTCAGATGGAAGCTGTCGTGCACGGGCATCCCCGCCGCGAAAGTCGGGAAACTACGAGCGAAAACGCGGATCGGACGACGACCGATCAGCCACGTCACCAAGTCGAGTGCGTGAGTTCCGTTGTGAACGGGGTGACCACCCGAGCGTGCCTTGTCGTGTTGCCAGCCTCGCCACCCTCCGGGCCAGACGTGGCCGGTGTACCAACTGAGGTGGATCAACCGGGGGTCGCCGATGGCGCCTCGAGCAACCGAGTTTCCGATCGAGGTGATCGACGGCTGGAATCGTACGGTCTGTCCGACCATCAGTGAGGTGCCGCCACCTTCGGTGGCCTCGACCATGGCGTCGAAGTCCGCGACTGTCAGCGCGGCCGGTTTCTCCACGTGTACATGCTTTCCCGCGCGACCGGCGGCGATCGTCACCGGCGCGTGGTCGGGAGTGGCCCCGACGACGTTGACCGCGTGGACCGTCGGGTCTGCGAGAATCTTCGCCAGATCGGTACTGGCCTTCGCGCCTGGAGCCAACGCCGCGACCGATGCCGCCCGGTCCATGTCACTGCCGAATACGTAGGCGAGCTCGACCGACGGAATGCGCGCCAGAGCGCTGACGTGGTCCCGCGCGATTCCTCCGCTGCCGATGACGGCTACGCGCACGGTCACTTCGCACGTCCCGACAACGCTGCCGGTTCGCCGCCACCGAGTCGTACCTGTTCGGCGACGACGAGTGCGCGTTCGCGTGCGTATGTCAACGGTGAGTGGGGATCAGCCTTGCCGTCGAGAACTGCTGCCATCTCGTCGATTTCGTGGCGAATCGCAGCCTGCATCCACAGCGAGGATCCGCCGTTGCCCGAGTTGTACTTTTGCGTCCTGCTGGCGGAGTCGATCAAGGATTGGTTCTCGGCGTCGACGTCGAAGATCGGCCACGACTCTTCGACCTGTCCCCCGCGCAGTCGGCTGACCCGGCCGGTGTGGAAGTCCGCGTGGACCGAGCCTTCGGCGGCATTGACCGTCAGCTCCCAGGACGAGGTGTGTGAACGCGTGGAGATGGTGTGTCTGCCGATCGCGCCGCCGGCAAACGAGACCACAGTGTTGCGGAAGCCGTCATCCGCCGTGGCGATGCTCGACACGGCAGTCACCTCGCCGCCGAGCCAGCACATCAGGTCCAGTTCGTGAATTTCGTGAGTCAGTTCTCCACCTGTTCGACTCTTGTCGAGCTTCCACCACTGTGGATCTGCGCCGCCGGTGTCGATCCATCGTGAGCGCGACGTTTCGATGGCAGCGACCTCCCCGAGTTCCCCCGAAGTCAGCAGGTCCGCCAGCCGTCGTACACCCGGCATCATCCGCATGATGTGCCCGACCATCAACGGTGAACCGCTCGCATCGGCGCTCGCGATCATGTTGTGCGCATCGACCAGTTCGACGGCGAGTGGCTTTTCGACAAAAACTGCCTTGCCGTGTTCGAGTGCTGCGATGGCAGGTTCTGCGTGCGCGTGATTGGGCGTCGCGACGACAACGAGGTCCACGTCCGGGTGGGCAGCCACCGCGTCGTGATCGTCTGTCGGGATTGCCGAGAACTCCGCGGCGACGTCCTTTGCCCGCTCGAAGTCGCGGTCACACAGCATCGCCAGTTCGAAACGTGGATGGGCAGCAAGCTCGCGAGCGAGGGAACTACCGAAGAATCCGCAACCGACCACACCGACTTTGTATCGGGTCATGAAGTCTCCAAAGATTGGATGAGGGATGTCCTATGTTATACGGCCAGCGTCATCGGCCGTCAATTCGAGGCCAGTAACACAGTCTTCATCTATGCAGGTAGAAGCAGTATTTCCGCGTCGAAACCCACCGAAAGGCGAAGTTGGACGACGCGAGTTCCGAAGATTCTCTAGACGCTTTCTGATCCACAATGTAAGTTACGCAACATCGGACGTCGAACATAGGACATCCCCTATCCACTCCCCTTGATGTCCCGCTCCCCGCCTTGGAGGCCGCCTTGAAGAACGAACGACCGCTGAGCTCCGCGTTCACCCGCCGAGACCTGTTCCGGTACACCGGGCTGTTGGGAGCTGCAGCAGGTATCACCGCGACTCTCGCAGCCTGTGGCGGCGGCCCGTCGTCGACTTCGGTTGTCGGCGGTTCCGCGAGCACCGGCGATCTGACCACCGCCATCGGATACGGAAACGACCAGAGCTTCGACCCGATGCAGACTGCATCCGGTTTCCTCATGGCAGCCGTCAACCACGTCTACGAGGGCTTGCTCGAAAACGATCCCGGCACCGGTGAGACGTATGCGGCGCTCGCACAGGCAGTCCCGACCGACGCCACCGCCTCGAGCTGGACCATGAAGATCCGCGAAGGCGCAACCTGGCACGACGGCACTCCCGTCACCTCGGACGACGTCGTCTTCACCTTCGATCGCATCCTCGATCCGCAGCAGAACGTACTGATCCGCTCCTTCTTCTCCTCCTGGTTGCAGTCCGTCACCAAGGTCGACGACCAGACGGTGACCCTGAACTTCAACTATCCGTTCAGCGCTGCCGCACAGCGTCTCTCGATCGCCAAGATCATGCCCAAGCACGTCTTCGACGGGCATTGGGACGAGGCCAAGTCCGGGGCGCTGGTCGTCGGTTCCGGTCCGTACAAGCTCAAGAGCCATACCCCCAAGAGCAACACCGCTTTCGAGGCTTTCGAGGCGTACAACGGGCCGCGTCCGGCCAACTTCGCGACCATGAACTGGCTGTCCATCGTCGACACCTCCTCACGCATCGCACGAGTCTCGGGCAACAATGCCGGTGCACAACTCGCCGACAACATTCCTGTCGCCAACGTCCCCACCCTCACCTCCGGTGGGCGCACCGTCGAGGGCAACCCGGGCATGAACCTCATGTACCTGCTCTTCGACACCACCCAGGCACCGTTCGACGACGTTCGCGTTCGCCAGGCGATGTTCTACGCGATCAACACCCCGAAGATGATCGAGATCGCCCTCGGCGGCAAGGCAGCACCGGCCTCGAGCTACCTGTACGAGCGCAACCCCGACTACGCGCGTGCGTCGACGGTCTACTCCTACGATCCGGACAAGGCGCGCTCGCTCCTCGCTGCCGCCGGCGTCAGTGGTCTCGACCTGACACTGCTCTCCACCAACGTCAGCTGGCTGGCCGACTGCTTGCCGACCATCAAAGAGTCTTGGGACGCAGTCGGATTCAACACGACGCTCGAACCGCAGGACACCAGCGCCATGGTCAGCAAGCTCAACAGCGGCCAGAAGTTCCAGATCGCCGCCGGTACGTCCAACCCGCAGGCATTCGGCAGCGACGTCGACCTGCTGGTCCGCTACACGTACAGCAAGGGCGGCCTGTGGACGAAGACCTACGCCAAGTGGGACGACACCCCCGAGGCGCAGAAGATCTACGCCACCATGGACGAGGCCACCCGCGAGACCGACCCGGCCAAGCGCAGCACACTCGTGCAGTCGTACCTGAACCAGATCGCCGAAAACGCTGTCTACTACCCGGTTCTCCATCAGGAACTCCTGACGGCGTGGGATCCGAAGAAGATCGCCGACGTCACTCCGCTGCCGTATCCCGGCGTCAACTTGCTTCAGGCGAAGCCGGCCTGACACCCGTGCGCTCGGCCGTTTCCCACAACTGAGAGATCCCCCGATGGCAAGAGTCCTCCCCATGCTGATCAGGCGATTACTGATACTGATCCCCCTGATCCTCGGCATCATCGCTTTCGTCTTCATCGTGATGCAGTTCGCGCCTACCGATCCCGCAACCGCGGCGTTCAACGGCGGCAACCCGACTGCGGAGCAGTTGCAGCAGTTCAAAGAAGAGAACGGTCTGCTCGATCCGCTTCCGCTGCAATACGTTCACTTCGTGACCGATCTGGTCAGCGGCAACATGGGTGACAGTCTGATTTCCGGTACCCCGGTGTTGGATTCGATCTCCACCGCTCTGCCACTGACCATTCAGCTCACGGTTCTCGGACTGGTGATCGCCATCGTGCTCTCACTGATCTTCGGTGTCACCAGTGCACTGTTCCGCGATCGTTGGCCGGATCAGGTCATCCGAGTGATCTCACTCGGTGGTGTGGCTGCACCGTCATTCTGGTTGGCACTGCTGATGATTCAGTATCTGGCCGTCCAGCTCGGATGGTTCCCCACCGGTGGCTACGTCAATCCGAGCGACTCCGTCACCGACTGGCTCTGGTACATGGCACTCCCCGCCCTGTCCCTGTCACTGCCCGTCGCAGCACAACTCACGCGCATCATCCGTACGTCCATGGTCGAGGAGTTGGACAAGGACTACGTCCGAACCGCGATCGGCAGCGGCCTGCCCTATCACGTGGTGATCGGCCGAAACGTGTTGCGTAACGCGCTGATCAACCCGCTCACCGTCCTGGGTCTACGGGTCGGATACCTCCTCGGCGGCGCTGTGGTCATCGAGCAGATCTTCGGCCTACCCGGCATGGGTCAGCTCATGATCAACGGCGTCACCAACGGTGACCCCGCAGTCGTTCAGGGTGTTGTGATCGTCATCGCGGTCGGCTTCGTCGTCGTCAACCTCGCCGTCGACATCCTCTACCTGCTCGTCAATCCACGACTTCGGAGCGCAGCATGATGAGAAGAAAACTCACCGAGAAGCTTTCGCGACCCGGCATCACCTTTTCTCGCTTCCCCCTCTCGGCTTGGCTCTCGATGGCCGTTCTCGCGATCATCGTGCTCGCCTGCCTGTTCGCGCCGCTGATCACGCAGTACACGCCGCTCGAACAGGCGGTCGGTACCTCCGGCCCCAGCTCCGCACACTGGTTCGGACAGGACAGTCTCGGCCGAGATCTGTTCAGCCGCTTGCTCTACGGCGGACGCTGGTCACTGACCATCGGTCTCGGTTCCACTTTCCTCGCACTGTGCGCCGGCGCTCTCATCGGATCGGTGGCCGCAACGAGCCGAAAAGGCGTCGACGAGACCATCATGCGTGTGCTCGACGTGGTCATGGCGTTCCCGGGCATCGCGCTCGCTGCCGTACTCGTCGCAGCATTCGGTGGTTCCATCCCGGTTCTGATCGTCACTATCGCGTTCCTGTACACGCCGATGGTTGCCCGCGTCGTTCGGGCGAACGTTCTCGCTCAGTACGGCGAGGATTACGTCGCGGCCGAAAAGGTCATCGGCGCAAGAACTTCGCACATCGTCGTCAAGCACGTCGTGGCCAACTGTGCTGCGCCCGTTCTCGTCTTCTGCACTGTCATGGTCGCCGACGCCATCGTGCTCGAGGCCAGTCTGTCGTTCATCGGCGCCGGTGTCCGTCCCCCGGATCCGTCGTGGGGCTCGGTGATCGCCGACGGCAAGAACATGGTCCTTCTCGGTGGTTGGTGGGCAACGGTGTTCCCCGGACTGCTCATTCTGCTGACGGTGCTCTCCCTCAACGTGCTCGCCGAGGGGCTCACCGACGCGATGGCCGACCCGAGCCTGAAGAAGACCAAGAAGACGCCCTCTGCACTGGAAGCAGCGCAGACCGCCGCAGCGGAGGAGACCTCCAACGAACTCATTCTGGAGGACGAAGCGGCACTGAGCGCCGACAGCGCGGAGTCGTCCGACGACTTCGCCGACCCGAGCGTCGTGAAAGATGCTCTCGAGCCGGCCGCCGAGCCGACGCCTCTCGAAACTCACCTGAAGATCCTGGCGGAAACCGAGCGGTCTCGCTCCGATCGTCTTGTGTACGAGGGCGATGCAGCGCCACTCCTCGAGGTCCGCAATCTCACGATCCGGTTCCCGGAACGCTACGGAGACACGGCGATCGTCGACAACGTGAGCTTCACCGTCCGCCCGAACGAGACGATGGCGCTCGTCGGCGAGTCCGGTTGCGGAAAGTCGCTCACCTCGCTGGCGATCATGGGCCTGCTACCCAAGACGGCAGTGGTGACCGGCGAGATCCTGTTCGACGGAGTCAACGTCCTCGAGCTGAACAACCGGGAGCGAAACAAGCTGCGCGGGCACGACATGGCCATGATCTACCAGGATGCGCTGAGTTCGCTCAATCCCGCGATGCTGATCCGCGCCCAGTTCAAGCAGCTCACCAAGCGTGGCGGTACCCGCACGGCCGAGGAACTGCTCGAACTCGTCGGACTCGATCCGGTACGCACTCTCGCCAGCTACCCGCACGAGTTGTCCGGCGGTCAGCGTCAGCGCGTCCTGATCGCCATGTCGCTCACCCGTAGTCCGCGGTTGATCGTCGCGGACGAGCCCACCACTGCTCTCGACGTCACCGTCCAGGCCCAGGTCGTGGACTTGCTCAACGACCTTCGGGAAAAGCTGGGTTTTGCGATGGTCTTCGTCAGCCACGACCTGGCACTGGTTGCCTCGCTGGCCCACAAGATCACGGTGATGTATGCCGGTCAGGTCGTCGAATCGGCCCCGACAAGCGATCTGCTCGTCGATCCCCGCCACGAATACACCCAGGGCCTTCTCGGTGCCGTTCTCTCGATCGAGGACGAAGCGCCGCGACTGCATCAGATTCAGGGAACTGTGCCCTCACCCGGAAACTTCGCGCCGGGAGACCGTTTCGCCGAGCGTTCCACTCGCCCGGACTCCGATCCCCTGCGAAAGCCGGAGATGGTCCGTATCGACGGGACCGAGCATTGGTTCGCCAACCAGTCCGCGACTCCCGCACATGCAGAATCGGAATTGGAGAGCGTGCGATGACTACAACTGAAGCACCCATCCTGGAACTGAAGAACATTCACGTCGTCCACAAGACCCGTTCGGGATCACTTTTCAAACCCGGCACGGTTCACGCGGTCAACGATGTCAGTATCGACGTACGACGAGGGACGACGATCGGCATCGTGGGCGAGTCGGGTTGTGGCAAGTCCACTCTGGCGAAAGTCATGGTCGGACTGCAGAAACCGACGTCGGGCGACGTGGTCTTCCGCGGCCGAAGCGCTCTGACCCGGTCGGCGGGCGTGCGCAAAGAGTTCGGGCGGGCGATCTCGATAGTCTTCCAGGATCCGGCTACCGCGCTCAATCCGCGAATGACGGTGGCCGACATCCTCACCGATCCGCTCGACGTCCACGGCATCGGGAACCGCGCGAGCCGGACCGCCCGAGTTCGCGAGCTGGTCGGTTTGGTCGGGCTCCCCCAATCTGCACTCGAAGTCATCCCGAGCCAGATCTCCGGCGGTCAGCGTCAACGTGTCGCGATCGCACGGGCACTCGCGCTCGAACCTGACGTGATCGTGGCCGACGAGCCGACGTCGGCTCTCGACGTCTCGGTGCGCGCGCAGATCCTGAACCTGCTCAGCGACATCAAGGCTCGGTTGGGGCTCGGCATGGTGTTCATCTCGCACGACATACAGACGGTGCGGTACGTCTCCGACACCATCGTCGTCATGAACGCCGGGCGGATCGTCGAGCAGGGAACGGCGCAGGAAGTATTCGACAACCCGTCGGATGCGTACACGGCCAAACTGCTGGGTGCGGCGCCCAGTCTCCTGCAACGCACCGTTGACGTGGGTTGACCAATGGAGCGGATGACCGGACATAGGATGAAGGACGTTCGTATCAGAAAAGGGGAATCGATGTCTGTCCGGAGTGGCACACAGGGCGCTCGTTTCAGCGCGCAAAACCGCATGCGCGCACTTCAGACGGACATCATGAACTTGATCCTCGAACGCAGACTCTCCCCCGGCGACCCGATGCCCACCGAGGCCGAACTGTCCGAGGAATTGGGAATCGGCCGGAACACGCTCCGGGAGGCGCTCAAGGTTCTGCAGGCCTTGGGCGTCGTCGAGATCCGTCACGGCTTCGGAATGTTCGTCGCCCCGAGCAACTTCGACGCTCTCGCCGACGGTCTGACCTTCCGTGGCCGGTTGTCCTTGCAGGGCACCGGGCACGAGGCGATGGAACTGGTCGACATTCGTCAAGCACTCGAGACCGGACTGATCGGTGCGGCGATGGCCGAGATGACGTCGGCCGACCATGCTGACCTCGACGAACTCGTCACCGGTATGGAGGTCCGTGCCGCCGCGGGGAAGAACTTCTCCGACATCGACGCGACCTTCCACTCCCGCCTGTACTCCCCGCTCGACAACCAGGTCCTCGCTCAGTTGATGGACGTCTTCTGGCAGGTGTACAGCGAGATCCAGCAGGCCATCGGGCATTCGGATACGCCACTGATCGACATCGCGTCGAAGCATCGTGCGATTCTCGACGCGATCCGTACGGGTGATGCAGTCGAGGCGGCGCACACTCTCGATGTGCACTTCGGTGGCCTGCGCGAGCGGATCGCCAGTCTTCATGCGTCCGAAGCGCAGTAATCTCGAAACACGTGATTTTGCTCCGCTGTCTCACCATCGCGCCCGTTCTTCCGGCAAAATTACGGGTATGAAGAACCCGAACCTGACGCCTTCGCGCGTTCTCGCAGTTGTCCTCGCTGCCGCCTTGGTCATTTTCGTGATCGCACGTCGCCGCGACGACGGCGTTCTCAGCCGCGGAGAATGGTTGTCGGACAGCGTCGGACCGGACGACCTCGCCGGCTGAAACGACGTATGCCCTCGACCGAAACTCGGCCGAGGGCATACGTACGTGTCATCTACTACTTCATCGAATCCAGTCGGGTTCGCGCGTCCTCGAACCCTGACACCAGCTCGGCCATCACCTCGGCGACCGGGCGGATTTCGTTCATCCGTCCCACGATCTGACCGACGGGCATTGCCACAACTTCCGGGTTCTCCGATGCAGCGATTCTCTGATGAGCGTCGCTGACCAGTAGGTTCTGCAGCGGCATCGGCAAGGGCGCCGGTGCTCCCGGGTTCGACCAGGCTTCCGTCCACTTGGTCTTGAGCAACCGAGCGGGCTTACCCGAGTAGATGCGCGAACGTACGGTGTCGGCCGACGTCGCGCCCAACAGTGCACGCTGAATAGCGGACGGGCCTTCGCCCGACGCACTGCCGAGTTTGTATTCGGACGTGGTGAGCCAGTACGAGCCCATCCACACTCCGGACGCACCGAGCGCGAGTGCAGCAGCCACCTGACGGCCGCTGCCGATACCGCCGGCAGCCAGCACGGCAGCCGAATCGCCTAGTGCGTCAACGATTTCCGGAACCAGAACCATCGACGCAATCTCGCCGGTGTGACCGCCGGCCTCGTAGCCCTGCGCAATCACGATGTCGACGCCGTTCTCGACGTGACGACGTGCATGCTCGACGGCGCCGGCCAGTGCTGCTACCGGCACGCCCTTCTCGTGTGCCTGATCGATCACGTCCTTCGGCGGCGATCCCAGTGCATTCGCGATCAACGCAATCCGATGTCCCAGAGCAACATCGACGTGAGATCGCGCCACCGAGTGAAGCCATCCCAGTACGCCGGTCGCATGCTCGACGTCGTCGGAAAGCGGCGGCACACCCAACTCGTCGAGTGTGCGATTGACGAAGGCGCGGTGCTCCTCCGGAATGAGCTTGTCGAGGTCGACGGCACCGCCCTCGGTCGGCACCTTGGCCGGCATGACGATGTCGACGCCGTACGGCTTACCGTCGGTGTTCTCGTCCATCCACGTCAGCGCGGCTTCGAGTTCTTCCGGGTCGTTGAACCGGACGCAACCGAGAACACCAAGACCGCCCGCGCGACTGATGGCGGCCGCGACGTGCTCGGAGGGAGTGAATCCGAAGATCGGGTATTCGATGCCGAACTTGTCGGCGAGATCCGAACGCATCAGGCTTCCACGCTTTCTGCCGGTGACGCCACAGGAGCGCCGTTTCCGTTGTGATCGTCAGCCTCGCGCGATTCCGTCTCGGCTTTCGCCCAGCGGTAGTCGGGCTTGCCTGCCGGGTTGCGCTTGATCTGGTCCACGAACCACACGCTGCGCGGAACCTTGTATCCGGCAATCTCTTTGCGCGCTGCGGTCGCGATGTCGTGCAGCGTCGGCGACGTGCCTTCGCGTACCTGAACCACTGCGGCAACGCGCTGACCGAACCGGTCGTCGGGGATACCGACCACCAGCACGTCGAAGATGTCCGGGTGCGCCTTCAAAGCGCCCTCGACCTCTTCCGGGTACACCTTCTCGCCGCCGCTGTTGATGGACACGGAACCGCGGCCGAGCATCGTGACTGTGCCGTCGGCTTCGACCTGCGCGTAGTCGCCGGGGATCGAGTAACGAACACCGTTGATCGTGCGGAAGGTTTCGGCCGTCTTGACCTCGTCCTTGTAGTAACCGAGCGGGATGTTGCCCCTGCGAGCGAGCATGCCGCGCTTGCCCGAACCTGGCTCGACCTCGTTACCGTCGTCGTCGAGAACCGTTGTGGAGGCGTCGATCTTGACCGTCGGACCGCCGGTGTGCTTCTGGCCCTTGCTCAGCACGGCGAGTCCGCCGAAGCCGGTCTCGGACGCGCCGATGGAGTCCGTCAGCAGGCGGTTGGGCAGCAGTTCGAGGAACTGCTCCTGGATGCTCGGCGAGAAGAGGGCAGCACTGCTGGCCATCACGTAGAGCGTCGAAAGATCGTACGGCTCACCGGTCTCCGGGTTTCCGGCGATCAGTGCGTCGAGCATCGGGCGGCCCATTGCATCGCCCGTGATGAAGATCAGATTGACCTTGTGCTTGTCGATGTTCTGCCACACCTCGTGGGCGTCGAACTCCGGGTGCATCAAACAGGTTCCGCCGCCGAAGAGGCTGTGGAACACCGCCGACTGGGAGCCGCCGTGAATCATCGGGGGGATCGGGTAGCGGATCATGCTCGGGTTGGCAGCGCCGACCTTCGCCATCTCGTACTCGTCCTCGACCGGGACTCCGGTGACGAAGTTGATGCCGCCGCCGAGCACACGCCACCAGTCCTCGTGACGCCACATGACGCCCTTGGGGCTACCGGTCGTGCCGCCGGTGTAGAGCATGAAGATGTCGTCGTTGCTGCGATCTTCGAAATCGCGCTCACCCGAACTCTGTGCGAGTGCGTCCTCGTAGCCGATGCCGAAAGCACTGAAGTCCAGATCGGTGCCGTCCTCGACCACGATGACGGACTTGACCTTGGGAGTGTTCGGCAGGACGTTCGCGACCTTGTCCGAGTAGCGGCGCTCGTGAATGAGCGCAACCATGTCGGAGTTGTCGAAGATGTACTGCAACTCGTTCTCGACGTACCGGTAGTTGATGTTGACCATCACGGCCCGGACTTTGAAAACGGCGACCATGGCCTCGATCGCCTCGATGACGTTCCGGCAGTAGATGCCGACCTTGTCACCCGGCTGAACGCCATGTTCACGCAGGTAGTGACCGAGGCGATTCGCCCGGTCCTCCAACTGCGCATAAGTCGACTCGCGATTGTCCGAGACCAGCGCAACGCGGTCCGGAACGAGGTCGATTGCGTGCTCTACGAAGTCTGCGATGTTAAGGGCCACGAGATCAAAGTAGAACGTGTTACCGTTTCTGGCAAGACCCAATTTGAGAGCCAGCTCACAGACCCGCCAGGAGCCATCAGTGTCCACTTCGACGACCGAAAAATCAGACATTTCGGAAACCGCGCCGCATTGCCTCGTGGAGAAGCGCGGTCACGTCCTCATCGTGACCATGAACCGCCCCGAGCGTAAGAACGCCATCACCGGCGAGATGATGGCGATCATGGTCGATGCCTGGGACCAGGTCGACAACGACCCCGAGATCCGCGTCGCCATCCTCACCGGGGCGGGCGGCGACTTCTGCGCCGGCGCCGACCTCAAGAACATGTCCGCCAAGCCGCCGGGAGATTCCTTCGCGGGCGGTGGCGTCGACATGTCCAAGATCGAAGGCCTCCTCAAGGGTCGTAGGTTGACCAAGCCGCTGATCGCCGCCGTCGAGGGTGCAGCCATCGCCGGCGGAACCGAAATCCTGCAGGGAACCGACATTCGCGTTGCGGGTGAGAGCGCCAAGTTCGGCGTCTCCGAAGCCAAGTGGGGGCTCTTCCCGCTCGGTGGATCCGCAGTGCGTCTGGTGCGCCAGATTCCGTACACGATCGCAGCCGACATCCTGCTCACCGGCCGTCACATCAAGGCTCCGGAGGCCAAGGAGATCGGACTCATCGGCCACGTCGTCCCGGACGGCCAAGCACTCGACAAGGCACTGGAGCTCGCCGACCTGATCAGTGCCAACGGCCCTCTCGCCGTCCAGGCGATCCTCAAGACCATCCGCGACACCGAGGGCATGCACGAGGAAGAGGCCTTCCAGATCGACGCACAACTCGGCATGAAGGTGTTCATGAGCGCCGACGCCAAGGAGGGCCCGCGGGCATTCGGAGAGAAGCGAGCGCCCCAGTTCAAGGGCGTCTGACCCACCCCTTCCCTCCCCCTTCTCGGCACACCCTCTCGGTGCACCCTCTCGGTCCCACCCACCCCCTTTCCGAGCGAACGTACCTTTCGGCGCCTTCAGTGCGCCGAAAGGCACTTTCGCTCAGCCGGTTTCGTCCAGTTTCACCCACCTAGACCTCACCGACACCTGCGGCCGGGGCCGTGACTGCGCCAATCTGTAGTGCGCACGAAGGTCCTCGATCACGCGATCGGGGTCCGTTCGAAGTGCACTGGGCACCGTCGGCAACACGATGATTCCCGCGTTCTGCATACGCGTCCGGCGTTCCACCGTGCGTTTGTAGTCCGTCGGCGCCGCATGCCATTCCAATGAGTCGATGTCCCACGCGAAGGCAACCGAATCGATCCATCCGTCCGGAATTGCGATGAAGTCTCCCTTCGCATCCCGGATCTCATGGTTGAACAACATTTCCGGCAGCCCGCTCCGCTGCCACAGTTTTCGCGCGTGAACCTCAGGCACCGAATGGACGTTCGCGTTCACTTCGCGCAACACGACCCGAGGTAGCGCGGAACCCCGACTGCTACCGGCGTCGAGTTCCTTCGCAAGTTCGCGCACCGAGACATCGCCGCGCTGAACAGCCTCGGCGACGAGTGCCCGTGTGGGATCGAGCGCCTTGCATCGCCTCGCAGCGTCGAGTAACGCTCGCGGCAGCGGCGCACAGCGCAGACCGTTCCGAATCTCCGGCTCAGGCAATCGAACTGTGCGCTCTACCGTGACGAACCCGACCGATTGAACTCGACGGTCGATGGGGATGAGCACTCGCACATCCCCCGAGTGCGTGCGATATCCGTACTCCGACATGGCAGATCGCCCAGTCAGCAGGGACTCGTCACCGCTCAACATGAGCGCCGCGATCGAGCGTTGACGTGGCGTCGGTTGACCGTTCCTGAGCAGGATGACCCCCGGCAATATGCGCTGCCACGGTCCACCCACCCGACACCGGGTGTGCACTGCGGAGTTGGATACGCCCAATCGCGCCAACTCCGCCGTTCGGATCACTCCGCTTCGACTGACGCGGTATATCGCGTCCAGATCATCGCCCCACGTTCCACGCCGCATGGTTGCAGCATGGCTCGAGCAGCAGCGCGGGCCCTGGCGGCGACCTGGGGTTTCGGTGTGCCTGTGGATAACTTTGGGCGAGCGAAAGGTACGTTGATCGCCTCAGATGCGCTGAACGTGCCGTTCGCTCGAAAAAAGGGGGGACCGCTCGAGAAAGGGCAGGCCCCGCTCAACCACCCACCGCAGCCGCGAGCTCACGCACATGGTCGGCGTCGCGGCAGGTCACCAGCAGCATCGTGACTCCGGCTTCCTCCCAACGCTTCACGTCGGCGCGCACCTCGTCGACGTTGCCGATGATCATGGTCTCGGTGACCATCTCGTCGGGGACGACGGCAGCGGCTTCGTCCTTGCGGCCCGACATGAAGAGCCGGCCGATCTCGTCGACCTCCTTCTCGTAACCCATCCGCTTGTAGACCTGCGCGTGAAAGTTCAACTCCGGGGCACCCATTCCGCCGACGTAGAGGGCGGTCATCGGCTTGAGAGCGGCGATGGCGGCAGCACGGTCGTCGGTCACGATGACCTGACACGTGGCGGCCACCTCGAAGTCTTCGCGGCTACGACGGGCCCCGGCGCGCGCGAACCCTTCGTCGAGCCACTTGTTGTACATCGGGGCCAGGCGCGGGGTGTAGTAGATCGCCAGCCATCCGTCTGCGATTTCGCCGGCGAGCGCGACGTTCTTCGGCCCTTCGGCGCCGAGCCAGATCGGAATGTCCGCACGCAACGGGTGCGTAATGGCCTTGAGCGGCTTGCCAAGTCCCGAACTGCCCGGTCCCGCATACGGCAGAGGGTAGTGCGGTCCGGGGCTGGTGACGGGCGCTTCACGGGCAAGAACCTGGCGCACGATCGAGACGTACTCGCGAGTGCGAGCCAGCGGCTTCTCGAAAGGCTGCCCGTACCAACCTTCGACGACCTGGGGTCCGGATACGCCGAGTCCGAGGATCGTTCGTCCGCCGTTGAGGTGGTCGAGAGTGAGCGCGTGCATGGCGCAACTGGTCGGTGTTCGCGCGGAAATCTGTACGACGGACGTACCGAGCCGAACCTTCTCGGTGCGCGATCCCCACCAGGCGAGCGGGGTGAATGCGTCCGAGCCCCACGACTCCGCCGCGAAGACCGCGTCGAATCCCGCACCTTCGGCGGCTTCGATCAGTTCCGGGGCGTTTGCCGGCGGCTGCGCGCCCCAGTATCCGAGTTGCAACCCAAGCTTCATCGCACGCCTCCACATTGCCGGTGATCAGAAGTGACTCTTGCCACAATCTCTAGAACCTGTTCTACTCGATCTTGTGACCATCGGAAAGAGCGGGGTGGCCGACAAGCCCCTGAGCGCACCATTGAATCTCCATTTCGACTACACCAGATCGACGGGACCGACCATCGGCGCGTTCGTGACTGCCCTGCGTGATCGCAAGGTGATCGGCGCCCGTGGGTCGAACGGTCGTGTCTTCGTGCCGCCACCGGAATTCGATCCGGACACGGCCGAACCACTGACCGACTTCGTCGGGGTCTCCGACGGCGGAACGGTCGTGAGTTGGACGTGGATGCCCGAACCCATCGAGGGGCAACCCCTGACGAAACCCTTCGCGTGGGCCCTGATCAAACTCGACGGCGCGGACACGTCCATGCTCCACGCGGTCGACGTCGACTCCCCCGACGACATCAGCACCGGCCTGCGGGTCCGTGCTCGCTGGGCGTCGGAGCGGATCGGGCAGATCAAGGACATCGAGTGCTTCGAACCAGGTGAGAGCGAAAATGGAATCGCGACAGTCGATTCCAACGCCGATCCTGTCACCATGATCACGACGCCCGTCGACCTGCACTTCATGCATTCCGCTTCGGCCGAGGAGAGTTTCTACCTCCGTGGTCTCGCACAGGGCAAGCTGATCGGTGGTCGCAGCGGACCCGAAGACAAGATCTACATCCCTCCGCGCGGCGCCAATCCCACCAACGGGAAGCCGACGAGCGAGCAGATCGAACTGCCGGACAAGGGAATTGTCACCACCTTCTGCATCGTCAACGTCCCGTTCCTCGGGCAGCGGATCAAACCTCCCTACGTTGCCGCCTATGTGCTCCTCGACGGGGCCGACATTCCGTTCCTGCACTTGATCCTCGAATGTGATGCCGCGGACGTACGGATGGGCATGCGTGTCGAAGCCAAGTGGAAGCCTCGCGAAGAGTGGGGTTACACCCTCGAGAACATCGAATACTTCCGGCCGACAGGTGAACCCGACGCCGAGTACTCCACCTTCCAACACCACCTGTGAGGCTCCTGAAATGACTTCTGCAGACATCGCAGTCGTGGGCTTTGCTCAGGCACCCCACGTCCGCGAAACCAACGGCACCACCAACGGCGTCGAGATGCTCGTCCCGTGCTTCCAGCAGCTCTACAGCGATCTGGGAATCACCAAGTCCGACATCGGCTTCTGGTGCTCCGGATCTTCCGACTACCTGGCCGGACGTGCGTTCTCCTTCATCTCGGCCATCGACTCCATCGGAGCGGTACCGCCGATCAACGAATCTCACGTCGAGATGGACGCCGCGTGGGCGTTCTACGAAGCGTGGATCAAGATCTTGACCGGCGAAGTCGAGACCGCGCTGGTGTACGGCTTCGGCAAATCCTCCGCCGGGCACCTGCGCAAGATCCTGTCCATGCAGCTCGATCCGTACCTCGTCACGCCGCTGTGGCCGGACTCCGTCTCGATCGCCGGACTTCAAGCCCGGCTCGGACTCGACGCGGGTAAATGGACGCAAGAGGACATGGCGGAGGTTGCCGCTCGTAGCCGTCGCCACGCGCTGAGCAATCCGAAGGCTCAGCTCGCAGGCGAGGTCGACATCGAGGCCCTGCTTGCAAGTCCATTCCTTGCAGATCCGTTGCGCGCACACGATTGTGCGCCCATCACCGACGGCGCGGCAGCAATCGTCCTGGCCTCGGGTACCCGTGCGCGAGACCTGTGCGAGCGGCCGGCGTGGATCACCGGACTCGAGCATCGCATCGACTCCCCCAACCTGGGCGCACGTGACCTGACGACGTCGCCGTCCACAACGTCGGCAGCCAAGGCGGCAACGGGCGGCGAGGTCGGCAACATCGACGTCGCCGAACTGCATGCCCCGTTCACTCACCAGGAATTGATCCTGAAGGAAGCGATCGGTCTGACCGACGCCACCACGATCAACCCGTCCGGCGGCCCGCTCAGCGGCAACCCACTTTTCGCCGGTGGTCTGGAACGAATCGGCCACGCCGCCAAGGCAATCTTCGACGGTCAGGCGAATCGCGCGCTGGCCCATGCAACAAGCGGCCCTGTGCTGCAGCAGAACCTGGTAGCAGTCTTGGAGGGACGGAACTGATGGCCGGAACGCCTCAACTCGCGGCCGTGCTCGGCACCGGCCAAACTCACTACGTCGCAAAGCGTCACGACGTCTCGATGGCGGGCTTGGTCCGTGAAGCCATCGACGCCGCGATGCTCGACGCCAACGTCGGCTGGGACGACATCGACGCCGTGGTGATCGGAAAGGCCCCCGACTTGTTCGAGGGTTCGATGATGCCGGAACTCGCCATGTCGGATGCACTGGGCGCCAACGGAAAGCCGTTGCTGCGTGTTCACACAGCCGGCTCGGTGGGCGGTTCGACGGCTATCGTTGCCTCGAGCCTGGTCAAATCCGGTGTCCACAAGCGGGTTCTGACGGTTTCCTGGGAGAAGCAGTCCGAGTCGAACGCGATGTGGGCGCTGTCCGTACCGGTTCCGTTCAACATGCCCGTCGGCGCCGGTGCCGGTGGATATTTCGCCCCGCACGTCCGTTCGTACATTCGTCGATCGGGCGCACCGGAGCACATCGGCTACCTCGTCGCGGTGAAGGATCGGCTCAACGGCAGCCTCAATCCCTATGCGCATCTGCGGCAGCCGGACATCACCTTCGAATCGGTGCAGGCATCTCAGATGCTCTGGGACCCGATCCGCTACGACGAGACCTGCCCGTCCTCGGACGGTGCTTGCGCGCTGGTGATCGGCAACGAAGAGGCCGCCGCACAGGTGGAGGCCGAAGGCCGTTCCGTCGCCTGGATCCACGCGACGGCCATGCGCACCGAGCCGACGTTCTACGCCGGACGCGATCAGGTCAATCCTCAGGCCGGACGTGATGCCGCGGCCGCGCTGTGGAAGTCCGCGGGAATCACCGATCCGCTCAACGAAATCGACTGCGCCGAAATCTATGTCCCGTTCTCGTGGTTCGAGCCGATGTGGCTCGAGAACCTCGGGTTCGCGGAGGAAGGCCAGGGATGGAAGCTGACCGAGGCCGGCGAAACCGCGATCGGCGGCAAGCTCCCGGTCAATGCCTCGGGCGGCGTTCTCTCTTCCAACCCGATCGGCGCCTCGGGCATGATCCGCTTCGCCGAGTCGGCGATGCAGGTCATGCACCGCGCCGGCGATCACCAGGTGGCCGACGCTCGCAAGGCTCTCGGCCATGCCTACGGCGGTGGCTCGCAGTACTTCTCGATGTGGGTCGTCGGCTCCGAACGTCCCACCACGTAACAGCAGCACACACGCCGATCAGGAAGAGGCCGAAGATGAAGTACACCGTCGGGGTTGCCATGAACCCCTTGGACCAGTTAGCCGGTATCGCCAAAACGGCCGAAGAATGCGGCTTTTCGTCGATCGCTCTCCCCGATTCACTGTTCTTCATGGAAACGCAGGCGGCGGATTACCCGTACACCCCGGACGGGTCTCGGATGTGGAATGCCGAGACCCCCTGGGTCGATCCGCTGATCGCCGCAGCCGCAATGGGCGCGGTGACCGAGAAGATCGAGTTCTACACCCAGGTACTCAAGCTCGGTAGCCGCAATCCGGTCCTGCTCGCGCGGCAGGTCGGATCAGTAGCGGCACTGACGAACAACCGTTTCGGCTTCGGTGTCGGAATCGGTTGGGCTCCGGAAGAGTTCGAGTGGTGCGGCGCGCCGTACAAGCGTCGCGGCGCCCGAGTGGACGAGATGATCGACGTCCTCAAACTGATTCTGGGCGGCGGCATGGTCGAGTATCACGGCGAGTTCTTCGATTTCGATCGCCTGCAGATGAGTCCGGCTCCCACCAAGCCGGTTCCGTTCTACGTCGGCGGCCACACCGAGGTCGCACTCAAGCGGGCTGCGCGCGTGGGCGACGGTTGGACGTCGGCGATGATCAAGTTCGACGATCTGGTCGGTGTCATCGCACGACTGCGTGAACTGCGTGCCGAGTACGGCCGCGAGAACGAGCCGTTCGAAATCCAGACGGTATGCATCGACCGTTTCGGCAAGGACGGCTACGCCGAACTCGAAGACGCCGGCGTCACGGACATCATCACCGTGCCTTGGGTTTTCGACGGAATCGGATTCGATGCCCCGCTGGAGGCAAAGCAGGAATCGATGCGCAAGTTCGCCGAGCAGTACATCAACTGAGGAGCCGCGATGACTGACGAACACCCCGCCCGCGTCGCGGGTAACGCTTCGCGCGCTGCAGCGAGTGGCAAGAACAAGGAAGCCTGGCTGGACCTCTTCGCCGAGGACGGTTGGGTGGAGGATCCGGTCGGGCCGTCGGGCTTCGATCCCGAAGGCAAAGGGCATCACGGGCGCGAAGCGATCTCGAAGTTCTACGACATGACGATCGCCAACGCGGACAAGCTCGAATTTCTGATCGACGATTCCCTGGTGTGCGGCAACGAGAACGTCAACATCGGCAAGATTCGGACCACCATCGGCGGCTCGATCATCGACGCCGAGGGCGTGTTCGTCTACCGGGTGAACGACGACGGCAAGATCGCGTCGCTTCGAGCATTCTGGGAAGTGGACCGCGCGATGAAGACGGCACGCAAAGCCTGAGAACCCCGATACGAGAGCGGCCCCGGTCAGTGACCGGGGCCGCTCTCGTCGCAATCGAATTCGGCAGTGGTACTTGCACCGAGAACCTCGAAATGGTTTCCTGGTTCCCAACGTCGCGTGTCGATGACGGACTGCGTCAGGCATGGAGGCGTCGTACTGCAAGGGGTCACTTATGACCATTTCGTTCAATCACACCATCATCGCCGCAAGAGACCGACAAGAGTCGGCGTGGTTCTTCACTCACATGTTCGGTCTACCGGGCCCTGTCGAAGCCGGCTACTTTCTCGGTGTCGAACTCGAGCACGGCGTGACGCTGGATTTCGCACAGGTGGAAGAGGGCGCCGAGGTGCCGTCTCAGCACTACGCCTTCCTCGTCTCCGAGGACGACTTCGACGGCATCTACCAGCGCATACAAGCCTTGAAACTTGATCACTGGGCCGATCCGCGCCAGTCGAGTACGGGCTTCAACACCAACGACGGTGGGCGTGGGGTCTACTTCCTCGACCCGTCGGGCCACTTCCTCGAAGCGATCACCAAACCATACGGCGGCTGAATCAGAGATTGAACTACAAACGGCGGCGCCTACGGGAGATGAGGGATCCCGCAGACGCCGCCGCAGTTCCAGGTTGCCAGCTAGTGGCCCCCCGGAACGTCTACTGTAGTTCTGCGTGTTCGAGAGTGCAGAGGCAACTCCCGAAAAGCTACACAGAACCTACTCGCCGGTTATCAGGTCAGTATAAGTCCGGATCAGTGTTTGACCGGGCAGCCCGATGTCTTGTAATCAACCTGAAACTCTTTGATGCCGTTGAGCCAGCCCGAGCGCAGGCGACGGGGATCGCCGAGCCTGGTGATGTCGGGTAGGTGATCGGCGATCGCGTTGAAGATCAGATCGATTTCGAGACGAGCCAAGTTCGCGCCGATGCAGAAGTGCGCACCGGTGCCGCCGAATCCGAGGTGCGGATTGGGGTCACGCATGATGTCGAACTTCGTGGGGTTCTCGAAGACGTCTTCGTCGAAGTTGGCCGACGCGTACATCATCACGACGCGATCGCCCTTCTTGATCTTCTGTCCGCCGAGTTCGGTGTCTTCGAGCGCGGTGCGCTGGAAAGAGGTCACCGGGGTGGCCCAACGAACGATCTCGTCGGCCGCAGTCTTCGGACGTTCCTTCTTGTACAGCTCCCACTGGTCGGGATTGTCGAGGAAGGCAACCATGCCGTGTGTGATGGCATTGCGAGTGGTCTCGTTACCCGCGACCGCAAGCAGGATCACGAAGAAGCCGAATTCCTCTGGGGAGAGCTCATTTCCGTCGATGTCAGCTTCGATGAGCTTGGTGACGATGTCATCGGCGGGACACTTCTTGCGCTGATCCGCCATCTGGTACGCGTATCCCAGAATCTCCATCGACGCCGCCTGCGGGTCGATGTCGAACTCGGGGTCGTCGTAGGACGTCATCTGGTTGGACCAGTCGAAGAGCTTCATTCGATCTTCCTGCGGCACACCGAGGAGCTCGGCGATTGCCTGCAGCGGAAGTTCGGACGCGACCTGAACCACGAAGTCTCCGGCACCACCGGCAGCCGCAGTCTTGACGATCTTTTCGGCGCGCTCGGTCAGTTCTTCGCGCAGGCTGTTGATGGCTCGCGGGGTGAATCCACGCGAAACCAGCTTGCGAAGCTTGGTGTGCTCCGGAGCGTCCTTGTTGATGAGGATGAAGCGCTGCATCTCGACGTTCTCGCGCGGGATGTCGTCGGCGAAGCGAGGAATCGCAGTGTTCTCGTGGGTCGAGAAGATGTCGCTTCGCTGCGAGACCTCCTTGACCTCTTCATGACGGGTGACCACCCAGAAGCCCTCGTCCTGGAATCCGCCGATTTCCGGGGGCTGCGGATTCCACCACACGGGGGCCGTCTTCCGGAGTTCAGCGAACTCCTCGAACGGCATACGTTCCGCGTAGATGTCGGGGTCCGTGAAGTCGATTCCCTCGGGGAATGCGGGCTGTGCCACTGATGTCTCCTGCCCTAAGCCTTTTCATCACAGGGGTGATGGGGATCCGTGATGTGTAACACGTTCTACTCTCATTGAAACACAAGCCTGCTTACTAGGAAAGGAAACGTCGGCAGGTCTTGCTTCCCGCAGAGAACCTGTTCTACTTTTTCATTACAAGGAAAGGAGCCCGCTGTGGGCACACCAGTAATCGTCGAGGCTGTCCGTACACCGATCGGCAAGCGCGGAGGTTGGCTCGCCGGTCTGCACGCCGCCGAGATCCTCGGAGCGGCACAAAAGGGAGTTCTCGACCGGTCGGGAATCGACCCGTTGCTGATCGAGCAAGTGATCGGCGGCTGCGTCACCCAGGCCGGCGCTCAGTCCAACAACATCACGCGCACTGCTTGGTTGCATGCAGGTCTGCCGTGGCAGACCGGCGCAACGACCGTGGATTGCCAGTGCGGTTCGGCCCAGCAGGCGAACCATCTGATCGCTGGACTGATCGCCACCGGCGCCATCGATGCCGGCATCGCCTGCGGCATCGAAGCGATGAGCCAGGTTCCCCTCGGCGCCAACGTCGGCGACCAGGCCGGGCCGCGTCGGCCGGCGACATGGGACATCGACATGCCCAACCAGTTCGAGGCTGCAGAACGTATCGCCCGCCGACGCGGACTGACCCGCGACGACGTCGAAGCTCTCGGTGTCCGCTCGCAGGCACTGGCCAAGCAGGCTTGGGAGGAAGGGCGTTTCGACCGCGAGGTACTCGAACTCTCGGCGCCCCAGGTCGACAAGGAAGGAAACCTCACGGGCGAGACCAAGCTTGTCAATCGCGATCAGGGCCTGCGCGATACGACGGCCGAGTCCCTTGCCCGGTTGAAGCCCGTCCTCGAAGGCGGAATTCACACGGCCGGAACGTCTTCCCAGATCTCCGACGGTGCGGCCGCAGTCCTGCTCATGGACGAGGACAAGGCTCGCGCGCTCGGATTGAAGCCACGCGCCCGCATCATCGCTCAGGCACTGGTCGGCTCGGAACCGGAGTTCCACCTCGACGGACCGGTGCAGGCAACCAGCCGTGTTCTGGAGAAGAGCGGAATGAAGATCGGCGACCTCGACCTCTTCGAGATCAACGAAGCATTCGCATCCGTCGCACTGTCCTGGGCCCAGGTCCACGAACCCGACTTCGACAACGTCAACGTCAACGGTGGCGCACTCGCTCTGGGCCATCCGGTCGGCAGCACGGGCTCTCGACTGATCACCACCGCACTGCACGAACTGGAGCGTCGTAACGGCTCGACGGCTCTGATCACGATGTGCGCCGGCGGCGCGTTGGCCACCGGAACCATCATCGAGCGAATCTGAGATGACTACTCCCCCAGCAAAACCCAAGGGACTCGACGCCCCGGTGACGGTCAAGTTCATCAAATGGATGTCGAAGGCAAACGTCGCCATGTATCGCGCCACCGACGGGAGGCTGGGTAGCAAGTGGCGGGTCGGCAGCGCGTTCCCACGCGGGCTGCCGATCTGCCTGCTCACCACTACCGGTCGCAAATCCGGTGAGGAGCGAATCAGCCCGTTGCTGTTCCTCGAGGACGGCGAAGACGTGATTCTGGTGGCGTCGCAAGGCGGTCTTCCGAAGAATCCGATGTGGTACCTCAACATCAAGGCGGATCCGGTGGTGACGGTGCAGATCAAGTCTCGGATCCGCTCGATGAAAGCCCGCGTCGCAACCGAGGACGAGCGCGCTCGGCTGTGGCCGAAGTTGACGGCGATGTATCCGGATTTCGACAACTATCAGGCCTGGACGGACCGCGTCATTCCCGTCATCGTGTGCGAGCCACTGACAAACTGAACAATTTGTTTACAACAGAACGTTTACATCGGTCCGGGGTCGTGCCACCCTGGATTCATGACCGATGACCAGTTCAGACCGATCGATTCCGGCCGCGAACGCGCACATCGCGAGTACGCCGGACTCTTTCGGATCAGCGAGCGCCACGGCGCGACCCGAAGCCAGCGCGCGCGGCAATCTCATCCGGAGATGCTCGAGCCCTACGGCGCGGTTCGCGTCGTGGCTCGTCTGGCCGGCGGCACCGACACACCCGAGGTGAACGAACCCGAAGTCGACGACGCCGACGTCATGGCTGCGTTGACTCTTATTCCCAAGGCCCGAGCCGAAATGGAACAGCTGGAAGCACTGTTCCTCGGAATAGCCCGCGAACGGGGCATGACCTGGCAGGACATCGCTTTCGGACTCGGGCTCGGCAGTACTCAAGCCGCCCGCCAGCGCTACGAACGGCTCGTTCGCCGCACCGGAGGCTGAACACGTGCCATAACGGGCGAGTTGGAGCACTATTGACTCGTACGGTCCGCACGGCGTTTCGACAGAGCCTCGAACACAGCAAGGAGTCGCATATATGACGACGCATATTCAAGATCAAATCCTGGACCGACGCGAGATCACTTCCGCACTCGTGCGTGCGCTGGAGCGTCGCCACGAGGTGCTGGATGCAGTGGTCGACAGCAAGGACCATCAGGAGGCACTGACCACCGTCGCGGAACTCCTCGGCACGTCGGAAGCAAATGCCGAAGCAGTTCTGAGCCTCAAGTTCAGTGCGCTCACCAAGGCCGCACGCGATCGCATCCAGGGCGAACTGGAGAATCTCGACGCCACTCTCGAATGGACGACGCTTGATCGCCCCGCGAGCAGTGGGCAGAACTTCAGCCTGCGTCCGTTCAGCGACAGCGCAGAAGACAAGTCGCTGTTCACGATTCGCTCGGGTGAGCAGCTCGACGAAGACGGCAAGCCGTGGAGCGAGGATCGAATCGAAGCCGAGCGCACAGGTGGCCTCGGCCGCATCGACGACGAGAGCGCTGCCTGGTTCGTCGCCGAGGACGTCTCCGGTGACAGCCCGACGAGCGTCGGCCTGGTGTTCGGCGAACTCGACGGCCAAGAGGTCAACGTCGCGATCTGGATTGCACCCGAGTCCCGCAAGAAGGGCTACGGCACCGCCTGCGTGAAGCATTCGCGGCGCGAGCTCGCAGCAGAGTTCCCCGGCACTGTATTGGTGGTTCGGGCGCCCGCGTAGGCGGCACGCCGCCTGTGAGTGGTTGAGGAGTCCCTGCACTCCTTAACCACTCACGGGGCTGAAGGCCCTACGCCCCGTACACCGGCGTCGGAATCTCCGCCTTCTCCAACAGCGTTGCCACGACGGGCCCGATCTGCTTCGGGTCCCAACGGTCACCCTTGTCCTCGCTCGGGCCGTGACGCCAGCCTTCCGCGACGGTGATCTTTCCGCCCTCTACCTCGAATACCCGGCCCGTGACGTCCTTGGATTCGGCGCTTCCGAGCCAGACGACCAGCGGCGAGATATTCTCGGGAGCCATGGCGTCGAAGCCCTCTTCCGGAGCCGCCATCGACTCGGCCATCGCACCACCCGCACCGACGGTCATGCGCGTACGCGCAGCAGGCGCGATCGCGTTGACACTGACGCCGTAATTCTTGAGCTCGGCGGCGGCCTGAATGGTCATCTCGGCGATGCCGGCCTTCGCCGCGGCGTAGTTGCCCTGGCCGATCGAACCCTGCAGTCCTGCACCCGAACTGGTGTTGATGATGCGTGCGTCGACGGTCTTGCCTGCCTTCGCTTCGCCGCGCCAGTAGGCGGCAGCGTGACGCAGCGGCGCGAAGTGCCCCTTGAGGTGCACGCGGATTACCGCGTCCCACTCCCCTTCGCTCATGCCGACGAGCATGCGGTCACGCAGGAAGCCTGCGTTGTTCACAAGTACGTCCAGTCCGCCGAAGGTGTCGATCGCGGTCCTGATCAGATTTTCGGCACCCGCCCAGTCGGCAACGTCGTCTCCGTTGACCACTGCCTGGCCGCCCGCAGCGATGATCTCCGCGACAACCTGCTCGGCCGGACTTTCGCCGGTCTCGGAACCGTCGGCACCCGCACCGATGTCGTTGACGACAACTTTGGCGCCCTCAGCAGCAAACGCCAATGCATGCGCACGTCCGATACCCCGGCCTGCCCCGGTGATGATGACTACGCGTCCGTCGACCAATCCACTCATTTTTGTCTCCTATTGCACTCTGCTCGGGCTTGTCGGCTCCGCTTGTGTGCTAACTTACCAAGCAATCGCTTGGTTTGGTACACAGACGTAAGGAATCCCGATATGGGCATCAGCACCTCTTCCGACGGAACCGGCATCACCACGGTCACCATCGACTACGCACCGGTCAACGCAATCCCGTCCAAGGGATGGTTCGAGCTTGCCGACGCCATCCTCGACGCGGGCAAGGATCTCAACACGCACGTGGTGATCCTGCGAGCCGAGGGACGCGGATTCAACGCCGGCGTCGACATCAAGGAGATGCAGGCCACTGAGGGATTCGACGCGCTGGTCGCCGCCAACCGCGGTTGTGCCGCAGCCTTCGCAGCCGTCTACGACTGCGCTGTCCCCGTCGTCGTGGCGGTCAACGGATTCTGCGTCGGCGGTGGCATCGGACTGGTCGGCAACGCGGACGTCATCGTCGCTTCCGACGACGCGATCTTCTCCCTCCCCGAGGTCGACCGCGGCGCCCTCGGCGCTGCCACGCACCTCTCACGCCTGGTGCCGCAGCACATGATGCGCACGCTGTACTACACGGCGCAGAGCGTCGACGCGCACACGCTCAAGCAGTTCGGCAGCGTCTACGACGTGGTCCCGCGCGAGAAGCTCGACGAGTGCGCTCGCGAGATCGCCGCGAAGATCGCCGCGAAAGACACCCGCATCATCCGGTGCGCCAAGGAAGCCATCAACGGCATCGACCCGGTCGACGTCAAGGGCAGCTACCGCCTCGAACAGGGCTACACCTTCGAACTCAACCTTCTCGGTGTGTCCGACGAGCACCGCGACGAGTTCGTCGCCACCGGCAAGCCGCGCGAGAACGCAACCCAGAAGGAAGGCTGAGAAAAACATGGCTAGCAAGCGTGACAAGACGAAGTCGCTCGACGAGGTAGTCGGCGAACTCCGCAGCGGAATGACGATCGGCTTGGGCGGCTGGGGATCTCGCCGCAAGCCGATGGCCTTCGTGCGTGCAATTCTGCGTTCGGACATCAAGGACCTGACCGTGGTCACCTACGGCGGACCGGATCTCGGACTGCTGTGCTCGGCCGGCAAGGTCAAGAAGGCGTACTACGGTTTCGTGTCCCTGGACTCCGCGCCGTTCTACGACCCGTGGTTTGCCAAGGCGCGCACCGCAGGTGAGATCGAAGTCCGCGAGATGGACGAGGGCATGGTCAAGTGCGGCCTCGAAGCCGCTGCCGCTCGCCTGCCCTTCCTGCCGATCCGTGCCGGCCTGGGCTCGGACGTCCGCAACTTCTGGGGCGACGAACTCAAGACCGTCACCTCTCCGTACCCCGAGGCCGACGGCCGTTCCGAGACCTTGATCGCGATGCCTGCGCTCAACCTCGATGCGTCGTTCGTCCACCTCAATCTCGGTGACAAGCACGGCAATGCCGCCTACAACGGCGTCGACCCGTACTTCGACGACCTGTACTGCATGGCCGCCGAGAAGCGTTACGTCTCGGTCGAGCGCATCGTCGAGACCGAGGAACTGGTCAAATCCGTTCCACTGCAGAACCTTCTGCTCAACCGCATGATGGTCGACGCCGTCGTCGAGGCACCGAACGGTGCCCACTTCACGTTGGCCGGCGAAAGCTACGGCCGCGACGAGAAGTTCCAGCGTCACTACGCCGAGGCCGCCAAGACCCCCGAGTCGTGGCAGGCGTTCGTCGACACCTTCCTCTCCGGCAGCGAAGAGGACTACCAAGCCGCAGTAAAGAAGTTTGCCGATTCATCAACGGCAGGGGAGCAGGCAAAATGAGCGAATCCACCGTCACCCGCGCAGAGTACGTAGTTCTTGCGTGCGCTGAAATCTTCTCCGGTGCAGGCGAAATCATGGCCAGCCCGATGTCGACGTCGTCCACCATCGGCGCTCGCCTGGCTCGGCTCACCACCGAACCCGACCTGCTCATCACCGACGGTGAAGCCCTCATCCTCGAGGACACTCCGGCAGTCGGAACGAAGGGCCCCATCGAAGGTTGGATGCCTTTCCGCAAGGTGTTCGACGTCGTCGCTTCCGGTCGTCGTCACGTTGTGATGGGTGCCAATCAGCTCGATCGCCACGGCAACCAGAACCTCTCCGCTTTCGGCCCGCTTCAGCAGCCGAAGCGTCAGATGTTCGGCGTGCGCGGCGCCCCGGGTAACACCATCAACCATGCGACGAGCTACTTCGTCCCCAAGCACTCCAAGCGAGTGTTCGTCGACAAGGTCGACGTGGTGTGCGGTGTCGGCTACGACCAGATCGATCCCGAGAACCCCGCATACAAGTACCTGAACATCCCCCGCGTCGTCACCAACCTCGGGGTTTTCGACTTCGGCGGTCCAGGAAACACGTTCCGCGCGTTGAGTCTTCACCCCGGCGTCACGGCAGAAGAGGTTGCCGAGAACACCTCGTTCGAGGTTGCCGGACTCGCCGAGGCCGGTATCACCCGTGACCCCACCGCCGAAGAACTCCACCTCATCCGCGAGACCCTCGACCCGCGCAACCTCCGGGACCGTGAGGTCTCGGCATGACCCCCACCCTGAAGACCGCGCTGACCGAACTGGTCGGCGTGGACTACCCGATCGTGCAGACGGGTATGGGCTGGGTTTCCGGTCCCGCCCTGACGTCGGCAACGGCGAACGCAGGTGGTCTCGGCATTCTGGCTTCGGCCACGATGACGTACGACGAGCTCGAGCATGCGATCAAGAAGACGAAGCAGCTCACGGACAAGCCGTTCGGCGTCAACATGCGTGCCGACGCCACCGACGCGCCGCAACGCGCCGACCTGCTCATCCGTGAGGGCGTCAAGGTCGCGTCGTTTGCCTTGGCTCCCAAGAAGGAACTGATCACCAAGCTCAAGGATCACGGCATCGTCGTCGTGCCCTCGATCGGCGCCGCGAAGCATGCGGTCAAGGTTGCATCCTGGGGCGCGGACGCCGTCATCGTCCAGGGCGGCGAAGGTGGTGGTCACACCGGCGGTGTGGCAACAACATTGCTTCTCCCCTCGGTTCTCGACGCGGTCGATATTCCGGTCATCGCCGGTGGCGGATTCTTCGACGGCCGCGGTCTGGCTGCCGCACTGGCGTACGGCGCTGCCGGTGTCGCGATGGGAACGCGATTCCTTCTCACCAGCGACTCTTCGGTACCGGATTCCGTCAAGCAGGAGTACCTCAAGCGCGGACTGACGGATACGACGGTCTCACGCAAGGTCGACGGCATGCCTCATCGTGTGCTCAACACCGACCTGGTGAACAGCCTCGAAAGCTCCAGTTATGCAACAGGCTTGATTGCCGCGGCCAAGAATGCCACGAAGTTCAAGGCCATGACGGGTATGAAGTGGTCGACGCTCGCCAAGGACGGTCTCGCGATGAAGCGGTCAGGCGACCGCACGCTGATGCAGATCATCATGGCGGCCAACACTCCGATGTTGCTCAAGGCTGGTCTGGTCGAGGGCAACACGGAAGCCGGCGTTCTTGCTTCAGGTCAGGTTGTCGGCATGATCAACGATCTGCCCAGCTGCAAGGAATTGATCGAAAGCATCATGGAAGATGCAGTGGGGCGCATCGACGCGCTTACGGCTCTTCGCTGACACATCTTTGCCTGAGTGCGTCTCCCCCACTGCGCTTTACGCGTGGTCGGGGAGGCGCACTCACTGCGCCTGTCAGGTTATCCCGTCTTTTCCTGCCCGAACCCGTCGATCACTCCGAAATACTGGGAGATCGCCACTGCCGCCATCTGCACGGGAGCGGCGTTCCTTTTGTCTATCGTGCCGCGAATCATAGGCCCACAGATCGAGAGACCCACCTGCAAGTGGTCGAGCACCCCGATTCGTGCACCGATACAACCCATCCCGGAATTACAGATTCCGAACGCAACAGCTTGTTGGCGAACGTCATTGGTGTTTTGCAGCGACGCCACCGATCTGCGCCCGGCGCTCAACAGCGATTTCCCGATGGTCGACGATTGCGCTGGGATGCGTGAGCCTACGCGAGTCTGAAGGTCGGGGACCATCTGGCTCCCGATCTTCTGGATGTAGCGCACATGGTTCCCTTCCAAAACTCCAAGGTGCACAGCATGTCCAGTCACGAGATGCAACTGCTGAAGCAGGGGCGTCACCACTCGTTCCACTTTATGTCGATACAGCGAGAGAGCGCCCAGATCTCCTAGCTTGTCACCGATTTCGTACTCGAGCCCTTCACGGCGAAGCCAGTCCATCCTGACAAGCTTCAGAAGCATCCTGTGCACGGACGAACGCGGAATTCCTGTTCTGCGAGCCACCTCCCCCAGCGTCAGACGAGGCTTGTCACGAAAGCAGTCCACCACCGCCGACAATCTGTCGAGAGTTGACATGGGGATGGACTCTTCGGTGATCGGTCCGACCAACATTGATGTCTCCGTTCCGGTGGTCCGTCCCGTCGAGAGGGCACCGCTGAGCGATGTTTTCGCTACCGACTGCCAATCTGGGCTCAGTCGGCGCGCGCCGCCAGGGCATTTCCCATCGTGCGGGAGACAAACCCACTTGGTCTCTGCCACCTGCAGCTATACCGATCACCGGTTGCACCCGTTGAACCTGAGCACACTCCTCGCCACAGTGGCACGGACAGACCCCTGAACAGAGGACGGCGTTATGACCACAATGGACCTGGGCGAAGTCGACGAATTCCGCATCATCGAGGAAGGCGTTACCCCTGAGCGTTTTGCCCGCGGCTGGCACTGTCTCGGGCTCGCGACCGATTTTCACGACGGAAATCCACATCCGATCGAAGCCTTCGGCACCAAGCTTGTCGTATTCGCCGACAGCCACGGTGATTTGAAGATCCTCGACGCGTACTGCCGGCACATGGGCGGCGACTTGAGTCAGGGTACGGTCAAGGGCGATTCGATCGCGTGCCCCTTCCACGACTGGAGGTGGGGAGGCAACGGTAAGTGCACCGCGATTCCCTATGCCCGACGTGTCCCCCCGCTTGCCAAGACCCGCGCTTGGACTGCGCTCGAACAGGACGGACTGCTCTTCGTCTGGCACGACCCCGAAGGCAATCCGCCTCCTGCGGACGTCGCCATACCGATCATCAAGTCTGCGGAGCACGAATGGACCGATTGGGTGTGGAAGTCGATAGTCATCGATACGAACTGTCGAGAAATCGTCGACAACGTCGTTGACATGGCGCATTTCTTCTACGTGCACTTCTCGTTCCCCACCTATTTCAAGAACGTCTTCGAAGGTCACGTCGCCATCCAGGAGCAGAGTGGCATCAACCGCGACGACATCGTGACCTGGACCGACCCCGACGTGCCGAAGTTGGTATCCAACCTCTCGGTGGCCGCCTATCACGGACCGTCGTTCATGATCGACGACTTGATCTATCAGTACGAAACCTTCAAAGTGGATTCGGTTTTGATCAACTGCCACTACCCGGTCAGCCCGACCAAGTTTGTCCTGATGTACGGCATCACCGTCAAGAAGACCGACGACCTTCCCGCCGGGATCGCCGACCAAACCGTCGACGCGATGATCGGATACATCGGTGTCGGGTTCGAGCAGGACATCGAGATCTGGAAGAACAAGACCCGCATCGACAATCCGCTGCTCTGCACCGAGGACGGTCCGGTATACCAACTGAGGCGGTGGTACGAACAGTTCTACGTGGACGTCGCCGACGTCACGCCCGAGATGGTCGACCGCTTCGAATTCGAGATGGACACAAGTAAACCCATCGAGGCGTGGAAGCAGGAAGTTGCGGACAACCTTGCACGCAAGGCCGCCGCCGGAGCGCCGCAATGACCATGGAACCGCTGGACTGCGAGCGGTGTGGAACGTACGTCCTCGTGGAGAAGAACAGCTGGCATCACACGTCGACCCAGTGGCGATCAGATTCGCGCACCGCATGTTTGGAGTACCGCGACGACGCTGCATCGCCGAGAATTCGATCCGGAAGTTGTTCCGCATTGAGAAATTCCATCAATCAGGCAGCGACCGACGGACGCATAACCGTTCCCGAATGACAATCGCCCTCGCGGCCCTGAAGGCTCACGTCATGGCGGCGGACAGCTCCTGAGACAACGTGCCTTTGTTCTCCACCTCAACGGTGTCGCAGCCCTGCCAGCGCGCAGTTCTGCGAAGGAGTTCCGCCAACCGCGGCGCAGTCTCCGCGTCCGCGGTCGGTTCGGCCCACGCCGCGCGGACAAGCAGCCGAGCGTTCTGACGGTCGTTCTTGAGATCGACTCGGGCGCAGATTTTGTCGTCGATCAGGACCGGGAGCACGTAGTATCCGTGAACTCTCTTGTGTGCTGGCGTGTAGATCTCGATCCGGTAGTGAAAATCGAAGAGCCGCAACGCCCGATCGCGGGCCCACACTACCGGATCGAAGGGCGACAACAACGCTTCCGCACGGATGGACCTGGGACGCTTCGCTTGCGGATCGATCCACACCTCCCTTGCCTTGCCTCGACGCTCCCAGCCGTCCACAGATACCCGGCGCACGCTGCCGGCGTCTTCGAGTTCCTGCAATGCCGTTCGCGCTTCTGCGCTGGGCAGACGAAAGTAGTCGGCGATGTCGTCGAGTGTGCCGAGACCATGTGCCCGCACTCCCCGCAGCACCAGCTCGCGTATCGCCTCCGACCGCTCGACCCGTGCGTCGAGTATCTCGGGTGCAAGCATCTGCTCGGCCAGGCCGTAACGACG
This sequence comes from Rhodococcus sp. NPDC057135, assembly GCF_042670865.1. Classification (NCBI taxonomy): domain Bacteria; kingdom Bacillati; phylum Actinomycetota; class Actinomycetes; order Mycobacteriales; family Nocardiaceae; genus Rhodococcus; species Rhodococcus sp. NPDC057135. Next base: position 79,675 of record NZ_JBHUUU010000013.1, on the reverse strand, counting down.
CTCGAAGCCGGCTCGACCTGCCGACACCACCTCGCCCCAACGGAACAGCGTCTCGAGGCCGACCTTCACGTCGGACCACCCCCACCACGGACCGCGTCGTGTGTTCGCTTCGTGCTCGATCTCGCTCGCCGCCATCGGACCGTTGTCGCGCAACTCCTGCCGCAACCAATCGAGGAAGACACTCCGATCGGAAGCCCATCCGCCCTTGTCGCTCAACGCCTTGGCGCGAAACTGGTCCATCCGCCAGCGGAACAGCGGCCACATGTCCACCGGTAGGAACGTAGCTTCGTGGCCCCAGTATTCGAGGTACCCCGAACCGGGGGCGAAGGCGAGCTGATCGAGCCTGGATTTGTCGTACGCGCCCAACCGAGCGTAAACCGGCAGGTAGTGGCTGCGTTCGAAGACATTGACCGAGTCGATCTGCAGCACCTGCAGCCGGTCCATCACACTGACCAGATTGCGACGCGTCACCGTTGCGGGGTGCGATCTGCCGAATCCTTGAGCGGCAAGCGCTATGCGACGGGCAGCTGCCGGAGACACGACTTCGCTCATAGCGGGTCAGAGTACGCACACCCTCCGACACGTTTCAGGAGGGCGAAGTGTGACAGCCGAACAGAACTGCCGACATGAACATCTGCAGTCTGGTCGCATTTTCTGCGGCCCCGTCGAACTTCACCATGCGTCCGACATCCGGAACCAAGTTGAGCGCAGCATGAACAACGAACTTCGCCTCTACCGCCGAAAGCTCCGGACGGATTTCGCGGAGAACTCGCGCCCATTCGACCACGTAATGCTTCTGGCGATTCTTCAGATCGCTTCGATGACTCGGCAGAAGGTTGTTCATCTCGGAGAAGTAGACCGACATCAATTCGTGCTGTGCAAACGACAACTCCACGTACATCGCCGCCAGTGCCCGGAGCACTTCTTCGTGCGATGTCGCGGAATCGAAGACCGCTGCCGTCGCCAAGTCCAAGCGATCTGCAGCTCGATAGAACACGGCGCCGAGAAGCTCGGCCTTGCTGGGAAAGTAGCGGTACATACCGGAAGCATTCAAGCCGGCGGCCGCGGCGATCTCTTCGATGCTGACGTCGTGATATCCGCGAGAGTCGAAGAGCCGCACCGCTTCCTGCAAGAGACGTTCACGTTTGTTCGTGGTCACGGTCCTAGGCAGCGAGGACTGCTCCAAGCGGCTTGCGGTGGTTGCACCCTCACCTTGATCTATCGCCAGGCACGCGTCGAGCAGAACCTGTTCCATCGCCCGCTGAGGTAGCAGCAGATTATGGACGGTGATGCTGCCGATCACGCTGAACATCGCTACCACGACCAGGGTCTCGTCCCGCGCCGTCATCGCCGGATCGGAGCGCGAAAGATTCCGGGCCACTCGACGATTGACCGCGTCGGCCTGTGCTCGAACGGATTTCCGATCGGCAGCATCGAGAAACCGGCTCTCCCAACGATAGATTCCGGCCGTGCGCCGATTGCGAATTGTCGTTCGTATCACTGCAATCAGATTTTCGCGTAATCGCCCCGCATCGGTCGCTGCTGGGGCAACCGAGACGTCATCGAGCGCACTACCGAGCGCTTCGGTCAACTCCAGTGCCGCGTGACGGAACATCGCGTACTTGTTCGGAAAGTGCCGATACAGCGCCGAACCCGAAATACCCACCGCCGACGCGATGTCATCGACACTGACAGCAGGATATCCGCGCTCACTGAACGCGATTGCCGCGGCTGCCGCGATCTGCGCCTTGCGATCCTTCGGGCGCCTCTTGACGGAGTCGGACCTCACCTGCCGAACAATCCCATTCGACGTCGGCGCGTCGACGAACTGATCGCCCAGGCTCACCATGTACCCCACCCTCCAGCCCACACGCTCGACGCACCTCGATCCGCCTGTCCACCAAACGAGAATCAGAATAAGCATGATCCCGAGAATTCATACACATTTTTCATCACTTCGCCCGCCTGCAGCAGCATCGTCGCAGTTCAAGAGACTATTGATCGGAAGAAGAAACTGCCCATCGGCTTTGATCGCTATGCTCATCGACCAGAATGTGCGTTAACAAAACGTTGCCTGTGGGCGCTGATCGTGGGTAGGGTCACCGCTCGAAGCATCCGCTGCACAACCGCGACTCAACCAGGCTGACAGATTCGGAATATTCGTAAACATACACCGGGTATGGATCCGAACAGTTCCTATACTGCCACGTCACTTGCGAGAACTCAGTCAACACCGCTCGATACGCAGCGAGAATCTTGGTTCACATAATGCTTGCTTGGACACATATATGTGTGAGATGCTTCACAGGCAGTTCGCTCGACCGTCCGCGCTCGAACAGTTCGAACTCCGTGCCGAACACTGTTGATCTGCAAAGGAATTCAATTAGATGACGTACGAGCTACCAGCCGCGAAGGGCCCGGTACGAGACGTAGCGTTACAGGGGGGCTATCTGATCGGATTTTCGGTTCAGGCACTCTTCGGCCTGTTCACGGCAATCCTCCGCAGGCGACTCTCGTTGCACGAGACGATTACTCAGACCCTGTTCATCGGTCGCGTCAGCACCGGTCCGTCGTTGCTTCTCATGATTCCGATCGGTGTTTTCATCGCCGTGTCGGTCGGTGAACTGGCCGGCCGGATCGGTGCCGGTGGATATTCCGGAGCGGTCGTGGCTTTCATCATCGTCGGTCAGGCCGCGGCACTGGTGTGCGCGTTGATGATGGCCGGAGTCGCCGGATCGGCGATCTGCACGGATCTGGGTTCACGAAAGATCCGCGAAGAAATCGACGCCATGGAAGTGATGGGCATCGACGTGATCGAGCGCCTGGTCGCACCGAGATTGGTTGCAGCAGTGATCGTCTCCCTTGCACTCTGTTCGATGGTCACCTTCGGCGGTGTGATCGCGTGCTACCTGTACCACATCTACGTCCAGCACCTTCCGGCCGGAACGTTCATGGCAACGTTCAGTCAGTACGGGCGATCTTCCGACTTCGTCATGGCTTTGGTGAAGGCTGCGATCTTCGGTCTCGCTTCGACTTTGGTCGCCACCTTCAAAGGTCTCCATGCAAAAGGCGGCCCACGCGGCGTTGCCGACGCAGTCAACGAAGCCGTCGTCATCGCTTTCGCGCTCGTCTTCATCGTGAACACTGTGTTGTCCGCGCTGTATACCGTGATCGTGCCGGCAGTCGGTGAATTCTGATGTCGCTCGTCGATCTCCGGATCCGAGCGCGGCAGGCCGGCAGACCGTTGCGGACCGCAGGCGACGGCTTGGTGTCGCTCGGTCAGCATGTCACCTTTTACATCCGCACTATCGCCTCGATCCCCTTTGCTCTCACCAAGTACCGCAAACATGTACTCGGCCAGATCAGCGAAGTCAGCTTCGGAACGAACTCGCTGTTGTCCGGCGGCGGCACTATCGGCATCGTGTTCGCGATGTCTCTTGCAGCCGCGATGATGCTGGGCGTGGAGACGCATCGCGGACTCGAACTTGTCGGGATGACCTCACTCTCCGGCATGCTGTCTGCGGTTGCCAACACCCGTGAACTTGCCCCTGTTGTCGTCGCTATCGCCTTGGCCGCCAAGGTCGGAACGGGTTTCACCGCCCAGATCGGGGCCATGCGTATCTCCGACGAGATCGACGCACTGGACTCGATGGCAATCAGATCAATTCCCTTCCTCGCGGGTACGCGGGTCATCGCTGCCATGATCTGCGTCATCCCGATCTACATGATCGGACTGCTGGCCAGCTACCTCTCGACCCGACTGGTCGTCGTGTTCTTCAACGGTGCATCGGCAGGTACCTACGACTACTTCTTCCATCTGGCGATCTCGCCGCAGGACCTCCTGTACTCGGGCCTGAAGGCAGTGGTCTTCGCCGCCGTCGTCGCGCTCGTGCACTGCGCGTACGGCTATTACGCCTCGGGCGGACCGGCGGGTGTCGGTCAGGCTGCGGGCCGCGCGCTACGGACCGCCATCCTTGCGATCGGAATCCTGGACGTGCTGATGACTTTCGGCCTGTGGGGCCTCGTCCCCCAGATCCCGGGAATGGGGATCTGAGCCGTGGACAGACTCACTACACGCACGAAGGTCGTCTACGCACTGCGTGGCGCGATCGCCGTCGTGGTGGCCGTCGTAGCAGCAGTAACGATGGTGCTGCGTGGATCCGGAAACCTCGAGCAGAGCACCGACGTGTTCGTGGCTGTTCCAGCCACGGCGGGCCTGATCAGCGGCGAGGCACCGGTCCGGTACCACGGGGTCAACATCGGCCGAATCGGCGAAATCGAATCAGGTACCACAGAATCCGTGGTGCAACTACAGATACAGACTGAGGATGCATCGAAGATTCCCGCCGACGTGATGGCTCGCGTTGTTCCACGCACGTTCTTCGGTGACATCTACATGCAGCTCGTGGACAACCCGGCGCCGCACGGCCGAACAACTCTCGTGGACGGAGACGAGATCCGCATGGACGACGGACCCGAGGCCGTCGCCCTCTATGACGTGTACACCAAGTTGGTCGGAGTCCTCACAGCAATGCAACCCGAAAAACTTCACACGGCTCTGACCGCTCTCGGTCAAGCCCTGGACGGAAACGGGGCCGAAATAGGCACCACGATAGACAATCTCAGTGCTGCTGCCGGAGTACTGGCTCCCGCTGCACACCAATTCCTGCAATCCACTCCGGAATTCCGATCTGTCATCGACGCATTGGACCGCGCAACCCCCGACATTCTCGATACCTTGGCGGCCGCTACATCCGTCTCGAACAGCATGGTCGCCAACAGAGCAAATCTCGAGACCTCGATCGGCGCGGCCGCAGTCTTCGCCGCTACCGTCGACGATTTTGTCGCAGAGAACAACAGCAACATCATCACCGTGATCGATTCCGCCGGAAAGATACTCGCAACCACCGCGGCAAATCCCGAAGGACTGCGTTCCACTCTTGCCAATGCCAGTACGTTCGGCGCCTCCGGTGCGCGAGTCTTCGCTACCGGAAAGTTCGACATCACAGCAGTTGCCACGTTCGCCGAACCGCTCCCGTACACAGGCGATGATTGCCCACAGTACGGGAACTCGCGCGGAGCACAGTGTTCCGGCTCCAACCTGACGCCTGCACAACCCGTCACTACCCCAGTCGTTGGTGGCGAAGCCGAAGCCGCCACACTGCGTTTCCTCGAAGATCGACTACTCGGCGGCTCGCCGGAGCAGTCGGACGCCCCCAACCCGGCAACAACACTGATGTTGGGGCCGATGGTCAGAGGTAACGAGGTGACCGTCCCGTGAAGGTTCGTCCTGGCCAGGTCATTCGGTTATCACTCTTCTGCATCACCGGCGTCGCCTGTGCGTCGTTCGTGGCGAACACGCTGTCGGTCCCGGTGCGCGGAAGCACTGATTCGTACTCGTTCGAGTTCACCGACGTCGAAGGACTCAACCCTGGCAACCCGGTAACGATGTCGGGTGTGCGTATCGGCCGCGTGGACTCGGTTGCGTTTGCCGACAACGGCGGCGGCACGAGCAAGGCGATCGTCGAGGTCGACATCGAGTCGCAATATTCGATCGAGTCGGATGTCCGTGCCGCCGTGCGCTACGGCGACATGCTCGGTGCTCGATATCTGGCACTGACCCAGGATGACAGCGAGGCAACGGTATCCGCACAACGGCTCGAACCTGGTAGCACGATACCGCTGGCGCAGACAACACCGCCGATCAACTTGACCGCACTGATGAACGGCTTCAAACCGTTGTTCGCCGCACTGCAACCCGAGCAGGTGAACACTCTGACACGAAGTTTTGTCGAAACCTTCAACGGCCAGGGCCAGGCAATGACCACCCTGCTCGACCAGATCGCGACCATGAGCTCCGGCCTGGTCGACCGTCAGGACGTCTTCGCGCAACTACTCACGAACATGAACACTCTTCTCACTTCCGTCGACGAGCGTCAACCCGAATTGGTCGGTCTACTGGACGGTTTGAACAGCCTGAGCACCTCCGTCGTCGGGCAGAACGATCAACTGGTCTCGCTGTTGGATCAGGGAAACCGCACTGTCTCGTCGCTGGCTCAGATCATGGCCGGGTCGAACGGCGCATTCGGTCAGACCGTACAACAACTCGAAAGTGTCACCGGCAGTTGGATTGCGAGCACCGACGAGTTCAACAGACTTCTCGCCAACCTTCCCCAGTTCGCCGACGCCGCCAACCGTATCGGAAGTTACGGAAGTTTCATCAGCCTGTATCTGTGTAATTTCACTCTGAAGGCAGGCGACATGGAAGCCAACATCTTCGGGCCGACGCATTCGCCGGTGTGCTCATGATGTTTCTGGTCAAGCTGATCGACGTGTTCGTCGGCATCATGCTCTTCCTGTTCAAAGGGGATCGCCGACGCAGCGGTAGCGGCACTGCTCTCGCTCTGGGTAGTCTCGGAATCTTCGTTCTGGTGGTGGGACTCGCAGCAGCACTGGGTATTCCGAAACTCTGGTACAACGTCCGCACGTCGGCGTACATAGCCGAGTTCGCCAATGCCAGCGGGCTTTCCGATACCGATCCCGTCTACGTGGCCGGAGTTCCCGCGGGCCGCGTGGATTCGATCGACCTTGCCGGCGACCACGTGGTCGTCAACTTCCGCCTGGACAAAGATCAGCCCTTGGGAAACCAGAGCACGGCGACGGTCAGGCTCAAGACGGTCTTGGGCAAGCGCTACCTCGAGATCGTGCCGGCCGGAGTGGTCGACGACTCCGATGGGCGGGTCATTCCGCTTTCCCGCACTACGGTGCCGTACAGCCTCGATGACGTCAGCAGTGATGCCACCAACGCGGCCACCGGCGTCGACCTACAGGCGATGGAGTCCATGATGAACACCCTTTCGCAGGTGATTCCGACGGATTCCGATCAAGTCGGGCGGGCTCTGGCCGGAATCAGTGGAGCCTCGGCGGCTTTCGCGCAGAATGGTGAACAGATCGACCAGATCATCACGATGTCCCGCGAGCTGTCCGACATGGCAGTGGCACAAACCGATTCGATTGTCGGCACCGCCGCAAACGCTCAGACGATCGTGCGTACTCTGGCCGTCCGCAAGGACGCGTTGACTCAGTTGGTCGACAACCTGACAATCATCATCTCGAAGCTCTCGACGACGTTCACAGACCGTCAGGACGAGTTCGGAGCAATGACCGACAACCTCGTCGCAGTCACCACCACGCTGAAGAACAACGCCGATCAGATCGACCTGCTGTTGACTCGTCTTCCGTCCGCTCTGCGTTCGGTCACCGACTCCACCGGCACCGGCAATTGGACCGATGTCAACGCCCCGGCAGCCGTGATCCCGGACAATCTGCTCTGCGCGCTCGGCATCATGGAGGGCTGCAAGTGAATACACGAAAAGCCGTCACCGCCATGCTGGTCGTGACCCTGGCGATCGCCCTGCCCGGTTGGTACATCTTCGGACGAACCGATCAGTCCAAGACTGTCTACGCCGATTTCAGTTACGTCGGTGGAATTTACGAGGGAAGTAAGGTCACCGTCCTCGGGGTCGGCGTCGGGACGGTCACGTCGGTGGAACCTCGCGGAACTTCTGTTCGAGTAGCGATGTCGATGCCCAACTCCGTCGATCTGCCCGCCGACGCTTCGGCCTATGTTCTCAATCCGTCGGTGATCAGCGATCGCCACATCGAACTCGGCCCGGCTTACACCGGTGGAGAGACGCTCAAAGACGGCGACGAGATTCCGATCGAACGTGCCCACTCCCCCATAGATTTCGACGGGTTGATGGGAAGCGTCAGCACCTTGGCCGACGCATTTGCCGGGGACGGTGGCAATCTCGGCGATCTCGTGAGCCGCGGCGCCGCCGGGTGGCAGGGTCAGGGCGATCAATTCAACACCGCCATTCGCAACCTCAGCACGGCCACCGGCGTTGTCGGCGCTCGGTCGGAAGACATCGGTGCACTCGTCGACAATCTCAATACCTTGATGAATGCGTTGGACACTCGGCAGGTCAGCTTGGACGAACTTGTCGGTGACCTCGGCGAATTGGGCGATCAGTGGGCGAGCCAGAACATGGACATCTCCCAACCGCTGCAGGATCTGCAGGTCGTCTTCGATCAACTGAACGGCTTCATGACAACTCACGGCGACGATGTCGGTGCCATAGCCGACAACGTGAGAGTTCTCGGTGACACTCTGGCTGCCAAACAACCTGGCCTCGCCGAGTTCATGGACCTGGTGCCGTTGATGATGCAGAACCTCTCCCAAACTATCGGCCCTGATCAGCGCGGACGCATTCGGCTCAATGTCTCGACTGCATTGACTCAGTTCGCCGTCGCCAAGCCACTGTGCGACGCGTACAAGTTGCCGATCTGCACCGGTGCCGGGTTCACGAATCCGATTTCCTTCCCCCTCAGCACTTCTGATCCGCTCGGCATCGCCTCCGCGATTTCCGGCGGCGCCGTCCCCGGAGGTGGCAATTGACGAGGCAATCGGTTCGGATAGTCGCCGGCGTCGCGATCATCGGTATGGGTTGTGCGGCTGTGTTCGCCTTCGGCGGCTGCAGCGCAGGCATTCAGGACCTTCCGCTGGGTCGTTCGGCCGACGGTGACGCGTACACCGTGTCGCTACAACTGGCCGGCGCTGACGGCCTGGTGTTGGGAGCAGACGTCCGCAGCGGCCAGAAAGTCATCGGTCGAGTATCCGCACTGTCAGCCGACGTCGTCGGAGCCGACGTGACACTGAGTCTGGACGCTGCGACGCAGTTGCCGGACAACGTCGAGGCCTCCGTCGAACTCCCGTCCGCACTGGGAAACCCGTTCATTCGACTGCTGCTGCCGGAGGTTCCGTCCGGTTCTACGCTGAGCGACGGCGATACAATTCCGGAGTCTCGCACCGAGATCGGTCCGCAGGTCGAAAGTGCACTTGCCACCCTCGGTACGGTTCTGACCGGCAGCGGCATCGATCAACTCGATACCGTCGTACGCGAACTGAACACCGCGTTTTCCGGGCGCTCAGGTGAAGTTCGTTCTCTGACCGACACCCTGACCTCGCTCATGGCAGAGGCAAGCAGTCACCGAAGTGAGTTCGACGAGGCCGTCGACCTCGCTGCCCGGGTCTCCTCGCAGTTGGCCGGGCAACAAGAAGTCGTCGACAACTACCTCGATTCCGTTCCACAGGTGGTGTCGATTCTCGTGGGGCAGAAGGATCAGATTGCGAGCCTCTTGAACTCGACCGTTCAGCTCGCCACCAACGCAAACACCATTCTCGACTCCTCACCCAACGGGCTCGACACGATGCTGCACGATGCGTCGACCGTTGTGGGGACTCTGGATTCGTTCAACTCGGAGATCGGTCAGACGCTGGCGAACATGAACGGGCTGCTCGAAAACTTCACCGGCGCAGTCCAAGGCGACTACCTCGTTTTTGACGGCGCCCTCGATATTCCGGGAACGATCGACAAACTCTGGACCGGTGGCATGGCCGGACAATCGATCGCGCCGGCGGGAACTCTCACCGATCTACTTCAGGGAGGTCCACGTTGAGTCGCCTTGCGCTTGTTCAACTTGTCCTGTTCGCTCTGATCGCAGTTGTCGTCATCCCTTTCGGAATCGTGTACGTGGTGGGCCCTCAAGGTTTTGGTGGTCAGATCAGATTGCACGCCAACATGTCCGACGCCTTCGGATTGACCAAGGGCACAGTCGTCACGTATCGCGGAGTGCAGGTCGGCAAAGTCGGTGAAGTTGTCCTCGATTCGAGCACCCGATCCGCTCGCGTGGAACTCTCACTCAACGACAAGACCGAAATACCCACCGACAGCGTCGCCAAGGTGACGATGGGAACTGCCGCGGGAATCCAGAATGTCGACATCTACCCCAACACCGATCACGGCCCGTATCTTCGGGACGGCGACGAGATCGCCATGCCCGCAGATCAGCAGCCAGTTCAGATGAGCCAGTTGATGCTTCAGGCGTCCGGCGTCTTGGAAGGGATTGATCCGCAGGCGATCAGCGACATCGGGACCGAACTGGGGAATTCGTTCAACGGGCTCGGTCCGAGCTTGGCGACGATGATCGACAACGGCGGGACCATGTCGGCGCAGTTGAACGACCAGTCGGCCGAACTCGCCGCGCTGCTGTCGCGGACCTCCACGCTGATGGACTCCATGGCGACACAATCGGATTCGTTCGTCCGAGGAATGGCGGCAGCGAAGAACTTCACCGAACAACTCGAGTCCAACGCCCCGGTGCTGATTTATCTCACCGACCATTCACCCGCCGCCCTCAATAGCGCCCAGCAGTTGTTCGACAAGTACCACAACACTTTCGGGGCGGTGCTGGCCAATCTCGTCACGGTCGCTCCGATCATCTCCGACCGCACGGACGCCCTGGAAGCCGGACTGGTCACGATCCCCGAAGGTCTCGCCAAGCTGGCATCCATCGTCAAAGGCGATCGAGCTGATTTCGCCTTGGTCGCCACGCAGGGGCCGGTGTGCAACTACGACACCCCCAGACGAGAGGTAGGCGATCTCTCCCCCACCAGTCCGAGTCTGGCGATGTACTGCCCACCCGCCGACGACCTGGTCCAACGCGGAGCACAGAATGCTCCGCGGCCGAACGACCTCGGATTGCAGAACTCGACTGTCCCCGGCACTCCGATCGGACCGCCGGTCGTCGCGGATCCGATTCTGATTCCGACCGGAGTCGACGCCTTGAACTACTGGAGATTGATGTTGGAAGGACTGGGAAATGGCACACGGTGAGAGCGCACTCCTCGACGAAGCAGAAACCGAGGTGACCGAACATCCGACTCCCCCGTCGTTCTTTCGTCGGCTGAAAGAGCCTCGCAACGCACTGATCTCGCTGTTTGCGGTAGCACTGGCCACAGCATTGGTGGTGCTCGGATTTCACATGTATTCGGTGAATGAGGAGGACACGTTGCGACAGGAAGCGCTGGACACCGCGCAGGATTACTCGACCATCATGTCCTCCTTCGACTATCAGAACTTGGACGCCAACAAGGACACCATCGCGTCGATGTCGACCGACGAGTTTGCCGGCACCTACCGAACGATGGTGGATTCACTGCGCGAGGTTGTCGCTGGAGGCCAAGGTCAGGCGAGTGCGACGGCAACAGACGTCGGCATCGAATCGCTGGACAATTCGTCGGCCAAGGTGCTCGTGTTCGTCGACCAACAGGCCAAGAATGTCGCCGCGCCAGAGGGAAACACACAGAAGTACCGGATGGTCGTGTCCCTGGTTCGTTCGGACGACCGCTGGCTCGTGAGCAACGTCGAGACCAAGTAATTCACCGCGCACGGAGGAAGATCGATGCCCACTCACTACCTGGATTCGGGAAAGTCCGAGTCGTCTCTTCGAACCGATCAGACACGCATCACCATCACGGCCGAGCCTAAGCGGTGGGCCCGCAAACCCGCACACATCACCGACGCACTCGATTTCTGGTCATTCGCAGGGGCCGCCGCCAATGTCATCCTGCAACTCGGTTGGCCCGAGGTGGCGTACGGCGTCATGGAAAGCAAAGTCGAATCGGGTGCCCTGACCGCGCATCCATGGAAGCGCGCACGGACCACAACGCAGTACCTCACTGTCGCGATCCTGGGCAACGAGGAAGAGCGAAAGGCCTACCGCGAGGCTGTGAACTCGGTGCACCGGCAGGTGAAGTCCGATGCGAACAGCCCGGTCAAATACAACGCCTTCAATCGCGAACTCCAATTATGGGTTGCCGCTTGCCTGTTCATCGGCTTCGAAGACAGCCATCAGTTGTTGCACGGCAAGATGTCCGAAGAGCAGGCGGAATCATTTTATCAGTCCGCGTCAACTTTGGGAACGACACTGCAGGTCACCGAAGAGATGTGGCCGGCCACCCGCGCAGACTTCGAGCGCTACTGGAATCTCGGTTGCGAACGCGTCGTCATCGACGAACGCACCAAGCAATATCTGATCGACCTGGTCAATCTACAGATGATCGCGTGGCCGATACGCCTGGTGTTCCGAAACTTGTTGCGGTTCCTGACGGTCGGATTCCTTCCGCCGATCTACCGCGACCAACTCGACCTCGAGTGGACCGAAGACGACCGCCGTCGATTCGAGCACCTCTTCATCTTCGTGTCGTTCGTCAACAGGTTCATCCCACGCTCCATCCGTCAGGCCGGAAACACCATTCAGATGCGCGACATCCGCCGTCGGATCAAGGCGAGCAAGAATCTCGTCTGATCGTAGAGCCGACAACTCGATACTCGTATCAATTCTGCTGCCCCACAGGTAAATCGGGGCGGTCGGTCGACAACACATCAAGCCTCGATTTGAGCTCCAGCGCGACCATAACCGGGGTCGAAAAGTCGGCAAAACGAGCCAATCGGGCGACATATTCGCTGTATATCGACGCCTTTACGGCGCCTTATCGGTGACTTGCATCACACATTATCTCGATTATGTAACGCCGAGCGAGGTGGCATATCGCCGGACGACCTGGGGAAACACTCTTTGATGCATTTCTGTTGCACGAACCTGTGTCGACACGCCGACCCGTGACCAATCCGTAATCATCTCCTATGGTTGGTGACAGCCCGATCAACCGGGCATTACCGAATCGCCACCGCCAGTCCCACCCCGCGGTTCGGATTCGACAACTTTCCTAGTGGTGGGAGCGGAGCTGAGACGGTCACCGTCCTCCGCCGGCGTGACTCGAGAGGATTTACCCAAATGACCAAGACCACCGTTACCCGCGCCCTTGCTTCTGTCGCCGCAGCCGGAGCCCTCGCAGCCGGAGCCATTGGACTGAGCGCAGGCACCGCATCCGCAGCCACCCACGACTGGTCGGGTGTCGCTGAGTGCGAATCCTCGGGCAACTGGGCTGCGAACACCGGAAACGGCTACTACGGCGGGCTCCAGTTCAGCCAGAGCACGTGGGAAGCCTACGGCGGAGCGGGCACCGCAGCCAACGCCAGCCAGGCAGAACAGGTCCGCGTCGCGGAGAACGTCCTTGCAGGTCAGGGCGTCGGTGCGTGGCCGGTTTGCGGACAGTACCTCCGCTGACCCCAGCTCATATAGTGCGTCGCTGCCCGGTGCTCGTCGAAATTTCGACAGCTACCGGGCAGTGTTGTACACCGATACCTACTTCCCACCACCACTACTGTTGAAAGATGTTACGGCGGTGCGTGATCCGTCGGGATGACGCGGAGCGAGCGAGGTATATCGACTCGCCTTCCGATCCCCCATCATCCCGCGAAGAATCATCGACAACCTTTGGAGCATCCTTCTGGACCGGCCGCGAGAACTGACCGGGGCTGCCGTAGACGCGTACGGGATGGGTTCCTTGCGCACGTAGTGCTCCATAAGCCCAGCGTAGCCACCTTTCGGCGCTGAAATGCTCGATTAGGGGAATGCCTCGCAGCCCTCACAGTGTCCGAACAAATCGATCCGGCGAACTCGGCGGTCCATCCTTGACCAGGCGTGCGAATCGGTCGGGTAAATCGCGTGGCCCGAACACTTCTCGACCGCAGTGTGACAGAAGGCGGTCAACGCTCCACCACTCGAAGTGCTCGACCAACTCCGCGGCTAGCGCTTCGCGCCCCAACGATCCACAAGGATCGAATGCGACCGGTACCGGCACGAGGAAATAGTCATTGACCGCCCCGTCCCAATCCGGCAATATCGTCGGATCACGGATCTCCTCATGCCACACGTGTGTGGCGGCGCCGTAGTCGCGCAATCCGATCTCCTCGTCCAACTCGCGCGCGAGCGCCTCAGCCGGGGTTTCGTCTCTTTCCAAGCCGCCGCCTGGAGGACACCAGACCGTCAGCCCGCCCCCTGGCGCGATGAATCGGTAGAGCAGAAGACGGGACTGGTCGTCAACGACCAACCCCCTGGCCGAATGCCTCAGACGCATGAGAACACTGTAAAACCCGGCTCGCGCCCTGGAACGGCGGATGTGCAGAACTCCCATCAGCATCCAATCACCGTCGCGCTCCACGCTCGTAAGTCGTGAGCCTAGGGGAAATCCCAACTCAACCAGCCCTGGTCGACACTCGGAATCCAACCGCCGCATGGCTGTCCGTGCTCCAGCGCGAAAACAACGTCCTCCAACAGCCTGGCGACAGAGGGCCAGGCTGTCCCTTGGTCGGCGCTGTCCCCGAGGAATTCGCGTACACATCCGCTCGCTTGTCCGGCCCGCGTATCGACGAACAACAGATCGCCCCGAATGTTGGCGGCTATGGGTATGTACGCCGCCAAGAACGTGTCAGCCACCGTTCCCGCGGGCTGATCAAGCAAAGCAATGCCGCCGACGGCTGTTGTCGTCTCTCCCCACTCTGTCGTCATCGATTCCCACACAGACGCGACATGATCCAAAGGCAACGGTTGAAACTCCGGAAATATCAGGGCGGAGTGCCCTCCGTCGGGGTTTCCGTTCTGCAAGCCGAACCACGTCCGTAGCTCGGTCGGCCACGTCCTGCCCGTAAATGTTTCCACGGATTTCAGGACGTCCACTGGCGCGGGCGGGTCGATAGCGGCAGCCGTTACCGGAGCTTCCCGCTGACACCAACCGTTGAGCCTGCGCCAGTGCTCTTCAACGCTCATGAATGCACGCTATCCCGGCCTCACTGATCCAGGACATCTGACGGCCGCGTTCGATCTCGTAGTGGGATTTCTGTCGATAAATTAAAGCCATGACTCTTACCGACGCATGGCTCGCCTACATGGAGGTACTCCGCGACCGTGCACCGGTCACCGCCGCGGCGGTGCGTCCGCCTCGGACTCGGTCCGATCGGGAAACCGCCGAACGCGCCACTAATCCATGGCCGGAGGAGCTACGCGAGTTCTTTGCCCTGCATGACGGCCAGCCCTTCCGCTCCGACGACAACCAGTTCGTCGGCGAAGCCCTACCGGGAGTGGAACTGCTTTCACTGGACCATGTGGTTTCCACGCACAGACTCTGCCGTGAACAATTGCATCCCGTCGACTACCTCGGACCCGACTGGCCCATCACAGTTCGAGCACAACACGCAGGTGAAACTGCAGAGATGTTCCTCCCTACCTACATTCCGTTCGCCGAGGACGGGGCCGGCGATTTTCTCTACGTCGACACCCGAAGTGGCCGACACCACGGCTGCATCCGCTATTTCGCCGCCGAAGCCGCCGACGAAGGCGGCTTCCTTTTCGTCTCTCTGGCCGACTACGTGGATTCAGTTCGTTGGAGTATCGAGTCAGGATCCGAGCACTCGTACTTGATGCCGACAGTCACTGACGGCGTGCTGGCCTGGGACGTCGACTTTTCGGATCAGCCGATCCCACATCCCCAGCCGAGCCCGATACCGCTGCACCTTCCGTTTCCGCTGAAGGACTTTCAGCCTTCGCTGGTCAATTCAGATGACGACCTCATCGACCTCGACGCGGTCCGCAAGTCTGTCCTCGACACTGCGCAGTCCCTCCACCCCGGTTCGCATGTGCAGGGCGGCGAAACGATATTTCGGCAGGTTCCGCGCCAGCGCGGGGTGACCGTGAACTCCTATGTCCAGATAGACGGAGTGCCCAGGTTTTACCTGACGATCGTGACCGGAGTCGAGAACGACGTCATCGTCCACGAAATGCCTCCAGGAGGATTCGAACTCATAGTCGACGACTGACTTCTCTTGGCACGTAAGGCGATTCCTTGTCATAGAGACTCTGCTGAGTTGACCTAAATGATCGGCACTTGTCCCACGTTGTTGCGCTTATTCGATCCAGGCGCGCAGTTCCGGGTCGACGTGGGACGCCAAAGTACGGCGAGCGACGCCGATGTGGTCGGGGTCGGCGTATCGGACAGATCTCTACACACGAAATAGTTCCAGTCGATTCATGCGGTCGCTCAGTTGGCACGATCAATCAATAACAGCAAGCTCCGGAAGTCCGGCAACCACAACCGCGAGGTTGTAACCCGACATCCGCAGTTCTCCGTTGTCTCCGGTCCTCGCGTACTCCGCATGCCCGAACGCCCGCTCGTGCTTCACTCCGTCCGGGGTGATCCCTTCGGCCGTGGACAACCGATGGAACTCGGTGCGCGTCGGATCGCCGCCGAAACGGCCGAACCCCGCGATACTGTCGCCTTCCGCTTTCATGACGTAGACATGACGGTCGGCGATACCGAGGTCTGACTCCACCTTGGCCCGCACTCCGGGTGAACCGTAGAAGACCACGTCGTCGACTGCGGCGCTGGCACCACGTTGCAACGCAAGAGAAGTCGCAAGCGAACCGTAAGAGTGCCCCAACGCGGTGATATGGACGCGTTCGTTGACCGACGCAGAACGAAGACCGTGAAAAAAGCTACCCAATGCGTCGGCGGCTATGCCTGCCTTCGACGATCGACTGACGTCGAAGCTGGCGCGACCGATGTCGAATTTTCCCGGCCCGATGACCTGTGGCGCGTCGTATCCGATCCAGGCGATCGTTGCCACGCTTTCCTTTCGACCGGCCAGATCGAGTTGGCGCATTGCCTCGGCTCGCAATCGTGTTGCCTCGCCGACCATTCCGCGCATCGAGTCCTTGACGTTGGTGTTCAATCCGGGAATCGTCACGGAGATGTGATCCGCTGTGTCCGGATCACCGATCGCAATCGCGGCAAATCCTCGTTCACCCGAGCGCATGTCCATGAGCAGTAACCGTCGACAAGGTTCGGCGTGAAACAACTCGTCGAGCGCGTCCAAATCCTCGAGTTTACGTTCGGCATACCACTGGCCCGCCCCGGTGTTACTCAGCCTGCCACCGAAGAACTCACGGTGAAGTTCTTGCGAGATTCGCACCGAATCATCTTGCAGCCGTGCTCGTTCTGATTGAATCCGATCGAGATTAGCGGGACTTCGCACCGCTGCGGGAATGCCGTCGAGGTTGGCAATCAGACTGGGTGCATGGCGCAACATCTGACGCTGCCGATCAGGGCTGAATGCTCGCCACTCCTCTCCCACGCGCACAGCCTTGTCACGGAGGTCGGTGCCGACCTGGGACCGAAGCGACAACGCATGATGAAGATCCGCGCTGACCAGCAGTGCCTCACCGATCAGTTCGCGAACGGCAACCTCGAGCAGTTGGGCGTGCACGTGGAGCGGGTGTCCGTCCGCGATGGGCGCAACCGCAGAGACGGTTCCGTCCTGGCGAATATGCAAGTCGTCGGCGACGGCTTCTTTGCGCAGCGTATTCAGCCGTCGACGGATGTCGCGGACGCGATGAGCGACCAGAACGCCTTCGAGCCCAGCGGACAGCTGATCCAAAGCTTCGACGTCCCATACGTCGATATCTGTGAGATCCACTCGAGTCAGGACGAGCGAGCTGCGATCCGAGCCTGTACTTCCGGACGACGCAACGGCGGGACCGTCTGAGGTGGCTGCCTACGAGGCGGCAGGGCGCTGAGCAGGCGCGTCGTCGTTTCGGTTACCTCACGCACTGCCTGTTCGAAGGCATCTCGGTTGGCGTCGGACACCTTGGCTATTCCGCTCACCTTACGTACGTATTGGCGAGAGGCTGCCTCGATTTCCTCCGGCGTAGCTGCGGGCTCGAGTCCACGAAGTTCAGTGATGTTTCGGCACATAATTCGACGATAACCCTGCTCACCGACGCCGTCACGGTTCGATACATCAATGTATCCAAACTGCCACGCAGATCCGGGCATCACGGTAGTTTCAGTGAAATTCCCCCAGTGACTGGAAGTAGCCACTAACTCATGGACTCAGCACTCACCTCGGTCGGTCTCCCCGCCGCACTCGCCATCATCATGTTCGGCCTCGGGCTTTCCCTGACAGTCGGAGATTTTGCCCGCGTGGCAAAAGCGCCCAAGGCCGTCTCGATCGCTCTGATCTGTCAATTGCTGTTGCTGCCGGCCGCAGCCTTCGGCTTGGTCACCTTGTTCGACCTCGACCCACTACTCGCCGTCGGCATGATGCTCCTCGCCGCATCACCGGGCGGCACCACGGCAAACCTGTTCAGCCACCTGTTTCGCGGCGACGTTGCCCTCAATGTGACACTGACTGCGGTCAATTCGGTGATCGCGGTGGTAACCCTTCCGTTGATCACCAACTTCGCGTTGGGTTACTTCGAACCCGAGGACGCGGACGGCACTCTCGGACTTCAGTTCACGAAGGTCCTCCAGGTCTTTGCCGTCGTCCTGATTCCGGTCGCCCTCGGAATGTGGGTTCGGTTGCGCTCGAGCGCCTTTGCCGAGCGCATGGACAAGCCCGTCCGCATCGGATCCGCGATTGTTCTCGCGCTGGTGATCGTCGGAACGGTTGTATCCGAGCGCGACAACATCGCGGACTATCTCGTCGACATCGGCGTCGTCGCTGCGCTGTTCTGCCTGCTGAGCCTCTCGATCGGTTACATCGTTCCCCGAATCTTCGGCATCGAGGACCGTCAGGCCATCGCCAGTTCCATGGAGATCGGCATCCACAACAGCACGTTGGCGATCACCATCGCCGTCAGTCTTCTCGACAACGTGCAATTGGCAGTACCGGCCGCGGTGTACGGCGTTCTCATGTTCCCGCTCGCCGCTGCCTTCGGCGCCACCATCACCCGCAAGTCACGGACGATGGCCGAAATCGACTAATATCAGGCGGTTTTCGATATAGGTGATCTGGTATCGCCAACCCTACGATCGATACGGACTCAGACCGAAGGGTATCGAAGAATGCTGACCACCACACCCACCGTGCCGGACGAACGCGCCTGGCAAGAGCTAGTCGATGCACTGACCCGTCGCCAATTCGGCATCGGAGCCGGGATGGCAGCAGTCGCAACTATTCTGCCGTCCTGCACTTCCAGCGACAGTTCGGGTGCATCCGACGGCGCTCAAATGCGCACCGTCACCACACCGTTGGGAACCTACGACATCCCGACCAACCCCAAGCGGGTCCTGGCGATCGACGCCCGAACCGACCTCGAGCTCGCCATTGCCTTGGAACTACCGGTCTTCGGATACAACATCTCACCCGCCACCGAGTGGGTGCCTGTCGACGGCTCGGCCGAATACCTCAGCGACAAGCCCAATCTGGAGCAGATACTGGCACTCGCACCAGATCTCATCATCTGCGTCAACGCCGACAACGAGTACTGGCCCGCTGCAAAACTCCAAGCCATCGCTCCGGTCTTGACCACGGAATCGAAGCAGACGTGGCGGGAGAACCTGACCCGGCTCTCCGATTGGCTGGGCCGAACACCCACCATGGATCGCCTGATCACCGATTACGACGCTCTGATCACGGACATTCGCTCTCGACACGCTTCGGCGATCGCGGGAAAGACCGTCGCGAGCTTGTCCTACAGTCCGGACAAAGCCACGATCTACATCGACAGCCTGCCCGTATCGGAGGAAACGGGTAAGAAGAATCGTCAACCCACCGACATGACGCTCGCCGATATCGGCGGAAGAACACTGAACACAACCGGTTTCGACAATCAGGGGCGATTGAGCATCGAGGAGATGGATCGACTGCGAGGTTGTGACGCGTTCATGGTTTCCGTCACCGACAGCAGCGACACCACCTTCGATCAACTCTCGGACAACAAGTTGTGGCAACGACTTCCGGCTGTGCAGGCCGGGAATGTCACCGTTTTGCAAGGAAGTACGTACTACGGGTCCATCTACACCAACATGTACGTAGCCAAGGGCTGGGACGAACTCTATTCGACGCTCGACTGATCAGACTTGTCCCTGAAAATGCCGACCGCTCCCACGCGGTCGGCATTTTCACGTTTCGAGGTCGATGCCCAACGCTCCGGAGAGGGTTCTCAGACAGATCACCCTCAACTCCTCATGCGGTATGGAAGGTTGGTCGAGCCAGTCGAGACACACGGCCCGGACGAATGCGATCCATCCCCGCACCGCGACGGCGGCGATCTGTCTTTCTTCGCCCTCGAATCCGAGTGCGTCGAGGATCCGAATCTGTTGCTGTTCGAGTTCCCGTTCGACGATCGCTCGGATACCGGCCTCAGCCGAGAGCGTCCCGACGTTGATGGCGCGCACTCCCCTGCTGTGCGACTTCACGTACGCGAAGTAGGCATCCAACCCGGCTGCCACCTGTTCGCGCACCGGTAGCGTCGCGTCCGGGGCGGTCACCTCGAGCAAGTGCTGCGATTCGCGCTCGACGATTGCCGCGAAGAAGTCTCGTTTGGTCGGGAAATAGTGGTACATCAACCCGCGCGAGACGCCTGCGATCTCGGCAACCTCTTCGATCCAGACGTCCTCGTACGAGCGATCGGCAAAAAGTTGCGCGCCGATGTCGAGCAACTGCGTGCGCCGCTGCTCTCGGTCCAGGCGTTTTCGTGGTGCAACCATAGGCAAGTCAGATTACTACTTGACACCGATTCAGTAAGGCGTACTTTGCGTACTAGACACCAATTCAGTAAGCGATCTCACCCGGGGGACACATCATGAGCGTCGACACCACTCCAGAGGCGACGACCGATGCTCGGATCCCGCATCCGGCGTGGCGCCTGCCAGTCCTAGGCGACGTCCTCGGGATCAACATTCGGACGCCACTGCAGAACTCCGTGAGCATCGGCCGCGAACTCGGCCCGATCTTCGAAAGAAACGTCCTGGGCAATCGCTTCGTCTTCGCCTCGGGCGCAGACATGGTGGCAGAACTGTCCGACGAGTCCCGGTTCGCGAAACACCTTGCACCCGGAGTGAAGGCGCTACGCGGAATCGGCGGCGACGGACTGTTCACTGCCTACAACCACGAGCCCAACTGGGGCAAGGCGCACAATCTCCTGGCACCGGCGTTCAGCCAGACTGCGATGCGCTCGTACCACCGCACGATGCTCGACGTGGCCGGCGAGTTGGTCGACCATTGGGACAGCCGTGGCAGCGACTCCCCCATCGACGTCTCCGCAGACATGACCAAGCTGACGTTGGAGACCATCGGACGCACGGGATTCAGCTACTCGTTCGACTCTTTCGAACGCGAAGAGCAGCATCCGTTCGTCAAGGCAATGGTCGGAGCGCTCTCCCATTCACAGCGCACGACGTTCCTGAAGTCGACTGCCCTGGGGCGAGTCCTCGCACGCCGCGCCGATCAACGTGACGAGGTCCGAAAGGCGTACATGGCCGAGGTTGTGGACGAGGTGATCCGTGCCCGGCGCACAAGTACCGAGCCGGGGCCCGAAGATCTACTCGAACTGATGCTGCGGGCGGCTCGCGAAAACGATCCCAACCGTATCGACGAACTGAACATCCGCCATCAGGTCGTGACGTTCCTCGTCGCCGGGCACGAAACAACTTCCGGCGCTTTGTCGTTCGCACTGTATTACCTCTCGCAAAACCCTGACGTACTGGCCAAGGCGCAAGCTGAGGTCGACAAGGTCTGGGAGGGCGAGGAGCCCGCATTCGAGAAGATCGCGAAACTTCGATACGTACGACGCGTCCTCGACGAATCATTGCGTCTGTGGCCGACAGCACCGGCATACGGCCGCGCGGCACTCGAAGACACCACGCTCGTCGGCAGGTATCCCATGAAGAAGGGCGATTGGATGCTCGTGCTCATCCCGTCACTTCATCGTGATCCGGTGTGGGGCAACAATCCCGAGGCTTTCGATCCGGATCGCTTCCTGCCTGCCAACATCAAGGCCAGGCCGGCGCACGTGTACAAGCCGTTCGGAACGGGTGAACGTGCCTGCATCGGAAGACAATTCGCCATTCACGAAGCGGTTCTCGTGTTGGGCACCATTTTGCAGAAATACACGATCGAGGCCGATCAGGATTACGAACTGAAGGTGGCCGAACGGCTCACCCTCATGCCCGAAGGCTTCAACTTGACGGTCCGTCGACGGTGACCTCGAAAAACTGCGTCGAGTAAGTCGGTTGAACAGTCCCAAATGCGGTAATCCCAGAGCTGGCAGCAGCGAGCACCGGCGCACCCTGGGAGTTCACATGACAAAGAGGCCTGCATTGGGAATCGTCTTACTCTCGGTGGCATTGGCCACGGGAGCGTGCTCGGCGAGCGTCGGGACGCCGCAAGTGGACAAGTCCGAAGTCGCGAGTCAGATCTCCACTCAACTCGCGGAGAAGATCGGCGAGCCACCCGACGACGTGACGTGTCCGGAGAACCTTGACGCCGAAGTCGGCGCGACGATCACCTGCCTCCTGACCGAAGAGGGCACCGAATACGACGTCACAGCTACTGTGACCAGCGTTGACGGTGAAAGCGCCAACTTCGACATCAAGGTTGCGGATGTGCCGAACAACTAACTGCTGTGCGCCTTTATTAACCGCCGGCGGTTAATAAAGGCGCACAGCAAGGAGTCAGAGACGCTCGATAATCGTCGCGTTTGCGGTGCCGCCACCTTCACAGATGGTCAGCAGGCCGTAACGGCCGCCGGTCCGCTCGAGTTCGTTGAGCAGGGTTGCCATCAACTTGGTGCCGGTGGCGCCGAGCGGGTGGCCGAGTGCGATCGCGCCGCCGTTGACGTTGACCTTGGCCGGATCTGCACCGATTTCCTTGATCCAGGCCAGGACGACCGGGGCGAAAGCTTCGTTGATCTCGACGATGTCGATGTCCTCGATGCTCAGACCGGCCTTCGCGAGAGCATGCTTCGTGGCCGGGATCGGCGCGCTGAGCATGAAGATCGGGTCGTCGCCGCGTGCGCTGAGGTGATGAATCCGGGCGCGGGGCTTGAGGTTGTACTTCTCCACCGCTTCCGCCGACGCCAGCAGCAGCGCACTCGCGCCGTCGGAGATCTGGCTTGCCACTGCTGCGGTCATGCGACCGTCTTCGACGAGAACCTTGAGCGTCGCCATCTTCTCGAGGCTGGTCTCGCGAGGTCCTTCGTCGACGGTCGCGTCACCCATGGCGACGATCTCGTTGTCGAAACGACCCGCGGCAATCGCAGCCTTGGCGCGCGCATGGCTCTGCAGTGCCCACTTCTCGAGCTCTTCGCGGCTGATGTCCCACTTCTCGGCGATCATCTCGGCGCCCTTGAACTGCGAGACTTCCTGGTCACCGTAACGCTCGGTCCAACCGACCGAACCCGAAGTCGGCGTGTCGAATCCGTACTGCTGGCCGACGATCATCGCTGCCGAGATCGGAATCTGGCTCATGTTCTGAACGCCGCCGGCGACGATCAGATCCGCGGTGCCCGACAGGATGGCCTGAGCGCCGAAGTGCACTGCCTGCTGACTCGAACCGCACTGACGGTCGACGGTCACACCGGGAACGTGCTCCGGGAATCCCGCTGCGAGCCAGGACATACGGGCGATGTTGCCGGCCTGGCCGCCGATGGCGTCGACGCAACCGAAGATCACGTCATCGACGTCACTGGGGTCGATACCGGTGCGCTCGACCAGTGCCTTGACGACGTGCGCACCGAGATCGATGGGGTGCACGCCGGACAGCGCGCCGCCCCTCTTGCCGATCGGTGTGCGAATGGCGTCGACGATGTAAACCTCGGACATAGCGTTAGCTCCTAGTTTCGTTGTGCAGCAATAATTCTTGAAGTTTTTCCAACAGTTGCCGGATCGGAGAGCCCGTCGAGCACGATCGCGAGATATTGAGCCGCGACGGCGTGAGCGGAGAGGGATCCACCCGGGCGATACCAGCGAACCGCGACCCACACGGTGTCGCGCATGAATCGGAAGACCAATTCGACGTCGATGTCGGAACGGAAGGTCCCGTCCGCGACGCCGGCCTCGAGGACGCCGACCCACAGGTCCCGGAACTCGGTGTTGCGCTCGGCCAGGTACGCGAAGCGCTCGTTCCCGACGAGGTGCTTGACCTCGTCCTGGTAGATCGCAACGGCCGAGTGCGAGGCGTCGATGGCCTCGTACGACGTCACGACCAGCGCTTCGAGCGTCGCGCGACTGTCCAACCCCGCCGCAACGATCTCGCGGTATTTCCCGAAGAGTTCGTCGAGGAACTGGTGCAGGATCTCGTCGACCATCGACTCCTTGGAATCGAAATGGTGATACAGACTCCCGGAGAGGATCCCGGCGGCGTCGGCGATGTCGCGGACGGTCGTCGCGTGCACTCCGCGATCGGCGAACAGCCCGGCCGCGATCTCGAGCAGCTCGTCGCGGCGCCCGGACTTGCCGTTGGATTCGTCGGAATTTCGAGGTGGCGTCATGTATTCAATCCTATCCAGGGCCCTCCCCTGTGCGCGGTCAGCGAGTCCAGGGACTCCTCAACCGCGCACGGGGGTCAAGCCCTCTGTGAAGACACGGAGACGATCTCACCGGTCATGTAGGTGGAGTAATCGCTGGCGAGCATCGCGATGACCGTTGCGATCTCCCAGACCTCCGCGGCGCGGCCGTAGGCCTCACCGGAAGCCAACTGGTCCAGCAGTTCCTCACTGGTGACCTTCGCCAGGAACGCGTGACGCGCAATGGAGGGCGAGACCGCGTTGATACGGACTCCGTACTCCGCTGCTTCGATTGCGCTGCACCGAGTCAGCGCCATGACACCGGCCTTGGCTGCGGCGTAGTGCGCCTGGGAATGCTGCGCCCGCCAACCGAGAACGGACGCGTTGTTCACCAGAACACCGCCGTGGGGAACGCTCTTGAAGTAACGCAGCGCGGCGCGCGTCGAACGGAAAGTGCTGTTGAGGGTGATGTCGAGAACGCGATCCCACTGATCATCCGTCATGTCGACGACGGGAGTCTCGCCGCCCAGGCCGGCGTTGTTGACGACGATGTCGATGCGCCCCAACTTCTCGGCTGCGCCGACGAACAGCGCGTCGACCTGCTCAGTGCTCGACACGTCGCAGATGATCGATTCGACCTGCTGACCGGGGAATTCGGCCTTCAGCTTCTCCACCGTCTCACCAAGACGACGCTCGTGGAAGTCGGAGACGAGAACGTCGCCGCCTTCGAGAAGCACCCGGCGCGCAGTAGAGAAACCGATGCCGGTTCCGGCCGCGGCGGTGATGATTGCCTTCTTGCCCGCGAGCAGTCCGTGACCCGGCGTTTCCTCGGGCGCAACGGAAAGCGGGGACGCGGCTTTGGTGTCAGACATTAACGAGCCTCTCGGGGAAGACCGAGCACGCGCTCGGAAATGATGTTGCGCTGAATTTCGTTGGATCCGCCGTAAATCGTGTCGGCGCGGGTGAAGAGGAAGAGGCGTTGCCACTCGTCGAGCTCGAGATGTTCGGGGTCGGTGATGTCCGAGGCATTGCCCTCGGAATCAGCCCAAGGCGCAACCAACGACGACGCACCTTGCACATCCATCGCCAGCTGTCCCAGATCACGATGCCAGTTGGCCCACAACAGTTTTGCGACGGACGCTTCTCCGCCACCGGTTCCGGCGTCGACCGCGTCGAGAGTACGCATCGCGTGGGCGCGCATCACGCGCAGACCGACCCAGGCGCGCGCGATCTTTTCGCGGATGTACGGATCCTGGTCACTGCCATTGGCTTTCGCCAGGTCGACGACGCCTTGGAGCTCGCGGGCAAATCCGATCTGCTGTCCGAGCGTGGATACACCGCGCTCGAAGGTGAGCAGCCCCATCGCGATCTTCCAGCCCTCACCAGGTTCGCCGACCACCAGGTCGGCGTCGGTCACGGCGTCGTCGAAGAAGACCTCGTTGAACTCCGACGTACCGGTGAGCTGCTGGATGGGCCGAACTGTCACACCGGGCTGATCCAACGGGACCAGCAGGAAGCTCAAGCCCTGATGACGCTTGGAGCCCACTTCGGTGCGGCAGACCACGAAACACCATTGCGCGACGTGGGCCAGCGAGGTCCACACCTTCTGGCCGTTGATGATCCACTTGCCGTCTTCGAGGCGTGCGGTGGTGGAGACGTTCGCGAGGTCGGAACCGGCGCCGGGCTCGGAGTAGCCCTGCGACCACAGTTCACTGACCGTGTTGATGCCCGGAAGGAATCGACGCTTCTGCTCATCGGTGCCGTACGCGATCAGCGTCGGGCCGAGCAGCTCTTCACCGATGTGGCTGACGCGAGCGGGCGCGCCGGCCTTCGCGTACTCCTGATGGAAGATGACCTGCTGAGAGATGCTTGCTCCCCGTCCGCCGAATTCCTTCGGCCACCCGAGGCACGTCCATCCGGCGGCTGCGAGGTGCTTGTCCCACTCGAGTCGTTGCTCGAAGAACTCGTGCTCGCTGCCGGGGCCGCCCTTACCCTTGAGCTGGGCGAATTTGCCCGTCAAGTTCTCGGCCAACCACTGCGCGACCGTGGTCGCAAACTCGTCGTCCGTCATCTGCCCGTCCGGGCTCTCGCTCTGGTCCACATATGTAAGATAACCTACCAAGCACTTGCTAGGTAGCGTGTCAGGTAGGAGTCCAGTGACCGAACAACCGAGAACCATCCCATCAGCCCTCATCCGGGCCGCCGAGGAGTTCGGTGAGCGCACGGCTATCGCCGATGGCGACACCCGACTGACCTTCGCACAGCTGCACCAGCGTGTCCGCGATTTCGCCGGCGCACTGATCAACCGTGGGGTGAAGGCAGGCGACCGCGTCGTCATCTGGGCGCCCAACACATACCACTGGGTGATCGCCCTGCTCGGCGCTCAGTACGCCGGCGCAGCCATCATTCCGATCAACACTCGATACACCGGCACCGAAGCTCTCGACATCATCGAGCGCGTCGACGCCGCGGCTCTGGTCATCGTCGGCACGTTCCTCAAGGCCGATCGGTACCAGCAGTTGCTCGACGCCAACCCGAGCCTGTCGATCCCCACCGTCATCCAGATACCGATCGACGGAAACGACGACCGTGACGGCGTCATCGAGTTCGAGGACTTCCTCGCGCTCGCCACCGACGCCGCCCGCACCGAGGCCGACGCCCGCGCTGCGAAGGTGCAGCCCGACGACGTCAGCGACATCCTCTTCACCTCCGGCACCACGGGACGCAGCAAGGGCGCGATCACCGCGCATCGTCAGTCCATCGCCGTTGCCAAGTCGTGGGGCGAATGCGCCGAGGTCACCGCTGACGACAACTTCCTCATCATCAGCCCGTTCTTCCACACCTTCGGGTACAAGGCCGGAATCCTGGTCTGTCTGTTGAACGGTGCGACGATCGTGCCGGTGTCCGTCTTCAACATCGACGACACCCTCGCGCTGGTCAACAGCGAGAAGATCAGCATCCTGCCCGGCGCCCCGACGATCTACCAGACCATCCTCGACCACCCCCGCCGCAGCGAGTACGACCTGTCCTCGCTCCGCATCGCGATCACCGGCGCCGCACCCGTTCCGGTTGCTCTCGTCGAGCGCATGCAGGCAGAGCTTTTCGACGCCGTCCTCACGGCATACGGCCTGACCGAGGCGGTCGTTGCGACGATGTGCCGCACCGACGACGATCCGGTCACCGTCTCCACCAGTTCCGGCCGCGCGACAGCCGATTTCGAGGTCAAGATCGGCGACCAGGGCGAGATCCTGCTTCGTGGACCGAACGTCATGCTCGGGTACCTCGACGACCCGGAATCCACCGCCAAGGCAATCGACGCCGACGGCTGGCTGCACACCGGAGACATCGGAACCCTCGACGAGCGTGGATATCTCGACATCACCGACCGTCTCAAGGACATGTACGTCAGCGGCGGTTTCAACGTCTACCCCGCCGAGATCGAGGGCATGTTGGCTCGCCTGCCCGGTGTCCACGAATCGGCTGCCATCGGCATCCCCGATCACCGGATGGGAGAGGTGGGCCGCGTCTACATCGCCCAACTCGACGGCGCCGGCCTCACCGAAGAATCGGTGATCGCCTTCCTCAAGGAGAAGATCGCCGGCTTCAAGGTGCCCCGCGAGGTGCGCTTCGTCGATCACCTGCCCCGAAATCCCTCGGGCAAGGTCCTCAAAACGGTTCTGCGCGAGGAACAGTCATGACCGTTCCTTTCGAAGCCGACGTCGTGACCTACGAGGTTCGCGACTCGGTCGCCGTCGTGACCTTGAATCGTCCGGATTACCGCAACGCCCAGAACTCGGTCGTGACGTATGCCCTCGACGCGGCATTCCAGCGCGCCGTCGAAGACGACGACGTGAAGGTGATCGTCCTGGCAGGCAACGGACCTCACTTCAGTGCCGGTCACGACCTGGGGACCCCGGGACGCGACCATCACGTCGAGTACGAGAACAAGGCCACCATGTGGTGGGATCACGTCGACAAGCCAGGCGGTGACCAGCGTTTCGCCCGCGAGATGGAGGTCTACCTGGGCATGTGCCGTCGGTGGCGGGAGATCCCCAAACCCACCATCGCGATGGTGCAAGGCGCCTGCATTGCCGGCGGGCTCATGCTCGCCTGGGTCTGCGACATGATCGTCGCGTCTGATGACGCCTTCTTCTCCGATCCCGTTGTCCGCATGGGCATCCCGGGCGTCGAATACTTCGCGCACCCGTGGATGGTCGGTTCACGATTCGCCAAGGAAATGCTCTTCACCGGCGATCGGTTCACCGCGCAACGTGCCTACGAAATCGGCATGGTGAACCGCGTCGTCGCCCGCAAGCACCTCGAGAAGGAGACGTTCGAGCTCGCTGGACGTATCGCCGAGATGCCGCGCTTCGGACTGGCATTGACCAAGAAAGCCGTCAATCAGTGCGAGGACCAGATGGGGATGCGTAACGGCATCGATTCCGTCTTCGGTCTGCATCACTTCGCTCACGCTCACAACGCCGAGGTAGGCAAAGACTCGCTTGGTGGTCTCGACGCCAAAGCTATGGCTGCCAGTGCTCGCACACCGCAGGAAGGAACAAACTAGTGGATCTCGTATTCGACGACGCCACAACCGCATTCCGTGACGAGGTCCGCTCGTTCCTGGAGGCGAACGTCCCCGCCACTCCGCTCAAGTCCATGGACACGGCCGAGGGCTTCGAAGAACATCGGCAGTGGGAACACACCCTCGCCGACGCCGGTTACGCCGTCGTCTCCTGGCCCAAGGAACTCGGTGGCCGCGACGCGTCCCTGCTCGAATGGGTCGTCTTCGAGGAGGAATACTACCGCTCGGGTGCGCCCGGTCGCGTGAGCCAGAACGGCATCTTCCTGTTGGCTCCCACACTGTTCGAGCATGCAAATGCCGAGCAGTTGGCTCGCATCATGCCGCGTATGGCTCGTGCCGACGACATCTGGGCACAGGCTTGGTCCGAGCCCGAGTCCGGTTCCGACCTCGCGAGCCTGCGTTCGAGCGCCAAGAAGGTCGACGGCGGCTGGCTGCTCAACGGCCAGAAGACGTGGAGTTCGCGTGCCAGCTACGCAGACTGGGGCTTCGGCTTGTTCCGCTCCGATCCGGATGCGCAGCGCCACAAGGGCATCACGTATTTCATGTTCGACCTCCGCTCGAAGGGTGTCACCGTTCGCCCGATCGATCAGCTCGACGGTGAGCCCGGCTTCGCCGAGATCTTCCTCGAGGACGTCTTCGTTCCGGACGACCCGTCCAACCCCGGCGAGTCGGGTGTGATCGGAAACGTCAACGAAGGTTGGCGCGTCGCGATGAGCACCGCAAGCAACGAGCGTGGTCTCTCGCTGCGCAGCCCCGGCCGCTTCCTCGCGACAGTCGACCGCCTGCTCGAGCTGTACAAGTCCAGCGGACGCACTGACGACAGCGCTCTGCGCAACCAGGTCGCCGACGCCTGGATCGGCGCTCGCGCTTACCAACTCAACACATTCGGCACCGTCACCCGTCTGGCCGACGGTGGACAGCTCGGCGCCGAGTCCTCGATCAACAAAGTCTTCTGGTCCGAGTGGGACATCGCCACCCACGAGACTGCTCTCGAACTTCAGGGCCCTGAAGCCGAGTTGGCCGACAACTGGATGGACGGATACCTGTTCTCCCTGTCCGGCCCGATCTACGCAGGCACCAACGAGATTCAGAAAAACGTCATCGCTGAGCGTCTGCTCGGCCTACCGAAGGCGGACCGATGAGATTCGCGCTCGACTCCTCCCACCAGGACTTCGCTGCAAGCATCGATGCACTGCTGACCAAGTCCGACATGCCCGCCGTCATCCGTTCGTGGAACGACGGTGACACCGAGCCGGGCAAGAAGCTCTGGCAGCGCCTTGCCGAGACCGGCGTCAACGGCCTCGTCATCTCCGAAGAGCACGACGGGCTCGGCGCCGACGCCGTCGACCTGGTCGTTGCGCTCGAACAGCTCGGTCGCCACGCAGTACCCGGACCGGTCGTCGAAACGATCGCCGTGGCGCCGACGCTCCTGGCTTCCGTTGCACCGGAACGTCTCTCTGCTCTCGCTGAGGGGTCACTGGCAACCGTCGCCGCTCCCCCGCACACACCGTTTGCGCTCGACGCCAATGCAGTGGACCTGGTGCTACTTGCACAGGACGGTGCCGTCTCACTCGGCGTCCCCGGCGAGGCCAAGGCGTCGGTGGATCTCTCCCGCAAGCTCAACGAGGTTTCCGCCGGCGAATCGCTGGGCTCCGCCGACTTCTCGGCAGCCTTCGACATGGGCGCTCTTGCCACTGCCGCCCAGTTGCAGGGTCTCGGCCAGACACTGCTCGAGGTCAGCACCGAATACGCTAAGCAGCGCAAGCAGTTCGGCAAGGTCATCGGACAGTTCCAGGCCATGAAGCACCACCTGGCCGAGGTTGCCGTCTCCCTCGAGATGGCTCGTCCCCTGCTGCACGGTGCCGCACTGTCGGTTCGCGATCAGTCGGCCGACGCCTCGCGTGACATTTCAGCCGCCAAGGTCGCGTGTGGGGATGCTGCGTACAAGGCCGCCCGCGTCGGACTCCAGGTTCACGGCGCCATCGGCTACACGATGGAACATGATCTCTCCCTGTGGCTCACCAAGGTACGAGCATTGCTCACCGCCTGGGGCACACCGTCCGAGCATCGTGCGCGCGTCGTCGAAGCACTGGTTGCGTCATGAGCATCGACACCGAAGACCAGGCAGCATTGCGTGCGTCGGTACGCGATCTCCTGAGCAAGCATTCCGACTCCGCTGCCGTCCGCGCTGCCATCAACACCGAGATCGGCTACGACACCGCGTTGTGGAGCAAGCTGTGCGAGCAGATCGGCGTCGCCGCGCTGGCGATTCCCGAGGAGTTCGACGGCGTCGGAGCAGGTTTGGGCGAAGTACACGTGGTCCAGGAGGAACTGGGCCGCACGCTGACACCCTCACCGATGTTGGGTTCCGCAATTCTTGCCGCACAGGCACTGCTGCTTTCCGGTGACAACGACGCATGCTCGCGACTGCTGCCCGGTGTCGCGGCCGGTGAGAGCACGCTCGCCCTGTGCTGGGCGAGTGCCGCTGGTTGGAGCACCTTCGGCGTCGAGGCAACCGAGGATGCGTTGACCGGCACGGCGTCGTACGTCCTCGACGGGCACGTCGCAGACACCCTGCTAGTTCTGACTGCCGACGGGTTCTACGAAGTGGATCCCGCGGCCGAGGGCGTCTCCCGCCGACGCGTCCCCACCATGGATCCGACACGAACGCTGGCGGAGGTCACGTTCTCCGGTGTTCGCGGTCGACCACTGCAGTGGTCAGAAGATCTGGTCGATCGAATCCGAACCGTCGTCCTGATCGCGTTGTCTGCAGAGCAGGTCGGCGCAGCCGCAGCGATCGTCGAACAGACCGTCGAATACACCAAGTCGCGCAAGCAGTTCGGTCGCGCGATCGGTTCTTTCCAGGCACTCAAGCACCGGATGGCTGACATGTACACGTTGGTCGAGACGGCGCGGTCGATGACCTACGCCGCAGTGGCGACGCAGTCGGCCGACGACGCTGCGGTGGCGAAGGTCTACTGCTCGGAAGCGTTGCAGCAGATCACCTCCGAAGCGGTTCAGTTGCACGGCGGAATCGCGATCACCTGGGAGCACGACGCTCAGCTGTACTTCAAGCGTGCACACGGCAGCGCTCAGCTCTTCGGCCGGCCGAGCACCTATCTGCCGAGCCTCGCGCAGGCAGCGGGTTTGTAGGACACGTCGGTGCTTGTTCGCTCGGGATTGCGAGCGAACAAGCACCGCCTTGGTCGGTCTCAATCAGACTTCAGTTTCCTACAGATTCGACCAACCTGTTCTCGGGTATCGACAGTCCTGAAGGTGAGACGTCCCGAAACTGCATGTTCCGCCTCAGTTCGTTTGCAATCCGTTCCCGTGAGCCGGCCGAAAGCTGCTTTTCTATCAGCTTGTTCAGTCTCACAGGATCCGGCTCGACCCGTTCGGCTTCTTCGCGTGCTCGCCAAGTCGTACTATCCCCTGGATCTGCGAAGGTGACGACCCCAATCCCGTGCGAACTGGCAACTGTGCGCACTTCCCGAAGCGGTCTCTTGAGGGCCTCGGTGAGGTACGCGGGGATGTGAAACGCAACGACGGCGTGGGTCGAGGCCCGTCGATGCGCAAGCGCCTCGTACACCGCAGTGACATTGACTTGATCGAATGGCTTCACTTCAACGGTCGTGGCCTCCAGAAAGATTCCGGGAACGTAGTCGAATCTACGCACCGAGACGGTCACGAGATCTGAGCGCGACCACGTCCCGCCGGTACTTCGCTTACCTTGATTAGCCACGTCGTCGACCGTCAGCGGAGCCACGCCGGATTTGCGGAGTGGAAACTCCCGAAGCACATCGACCATCGGCGCATAGAGGTTCAATTCTCGGACCCTGAAGGGCACGGTCAGCGTCGTAACTGACTCGTCGTCGTCCGAGTCCTTCGTCGAAGATTCTCGAACCACGCTGCCACCCCGGCCACCGGCTTTGCGGACCAAGTTCTTGTCCACCAAGGAATTTGCAGCAGTACGATATCGCTCTTTGCCGAAACTTGCCTTCTGCCTGAGCTTGCCGTTGCCAAGGGTATCTCCGTTCGAAGAAAGCAATTCGAGCAGAAGAGCCTCGTCCAAAGTCAACTGCGGAAGTGACACTTGTTTCCTCGATTCTCACGTTCAATTGACCGCTCTATTGCGACCGGTCTGAATGTATTCGACCGACCGCCTGTGGAGAAGGTCATCAGCAAGTCGGAGGCACCCACTGAGCGGAACATTTTGCTCACCAATCCCACTCGGTAGCGCAGAATCGAAACCAGACAGCTGTCCATCCCACAGACCGGAGTTTTCTCGTGAATCGATTCGACGACAAGCGCGTCCTCATCAGCGGCGCAGGATCCGGAATCGGCCAGGCCACCGTTGCCCGCATCCTGGCAGAAGGTGGCACCGTCGTCGCCGCCGACATTTCCGAGACCGGCCTCGAACAAACGCTGAACGCAGCGAAGGACGCAGGCCATTCCGATCGCCTCACCACGGTGAAGGTCGACATCTCCAGCGAAGAGTCTGTTCGCGAACAGGTCGGCGCTGCGATCAAGGCTCTGGGCGGTCTCGACGTGTTGGTCAACGCGGCGGGCATTCTGCGCTCCGCGCACACCCACGAGATGACACTCGATTTCTGGAACACCGTCATCGGGGTCAACCTCACCGGAACGTTCCTCATGACGAGGGAGTCCCTGCCGGCACTGCTCGAAAGTGGAGCAGGCGTCGTGGTCAACTTCAGTTCCACATCGGCGACATTCGCCCACCCCTACATGACGGCGTACGCAGCGTCGAAGGGTGGAATCCAATCCTTCACGCACGCACTCGCTCTCGAGTACAGCAAGCAGGGCCTCCGCGCCGTGGCCGTCGCACCCGGCAGCATCGCGTCGGGCATGACGTCCGATCCCGGATTCCCGGCCGACATCGACTTCACGCTGCTCGGCAAGCTGGCCCCGGCGATCGGTGAGGGTTTCGCTCCCCCGTCCGCGGTCGCCGGCGTGATCGCGATGCTCGCTTCCGAGGACGGCTCCTTTGTCACCGGAACGGAAATCCGCATCGACGGCGGCACGCATATGTGACCACCTGCTGTACTTGTCTGGTCGCTCGGAACCGGTCCGGCGGTACGACGTGCGGTGGGAGCCAGCGGTGAGCGAGTCAACAGGCAGTACGAACCTCGAGCCCGTGCTGATCAGTCCCGTCGTCGGCGGAATGATTCGCACGTGGTCCGAGGACGAGACCCGCCTGTGGAGTGTCGACGAACCCGAGGCGCTCGGCGCGCTGCTCGGACGCGGAGCTGTTTCCCGTACTGCTCTGCCGGACAACAAGTTCCGAGAAGTTGTATTTTTCGACGACCAGATGCAGACCCTCACTGTGCAGCCGCGCTTCGCTTCCCCGGACAGCACTGCCCTCGCCGCACCGTTCAAGCTCACCGATGCGTCGGCCCCGACCGCCGACGCTTGGGAAGATCTCGAGTCGACACTCGCCTCGATCGCGATCTCCGCTGCTGGACGCGGCGAATTCTGGCTCGCGGAACTCGGCGGGTGGGATTCTCCCCACGAGCCGAATTGCCTCTTCACGACCGTCGACGAATCGGGCCTGGCAAATGCAGTCATGGAGGCCACCCCGGCACCCGTGGGCACAGGCGTCTGGCCGGAGGTTCCGAACGGCCAAACCGGTGTTTCGGTCTCGGCGCCAGCCTCGCAAGACACCATCGAGGCCGCCGGAATCTTCGCAGTATCAGCTATCGAGACCTGGGGCGTCACACCGTGGGACATCAACCTCACCTTCGGCAAACTGGTTGATTTCGCCTGATCAACCGCCCGACAAGCGGCGGTGAGTTGTACGTCTCCCCTCAGCCGACGGCTCACGGTTCGTCACAACACGCCCAATGGCGACGACATCGGGCCCCTCGGTGGGCATACTGAGGGAACTGGGGTTACTCCCGGTCACAAATACCCGTGGATCCGCGTCGGGGCGGGTGCGGTCCGACAACACGCGAGCAGCCACAGACACTGGCGGCTCCGAAAGGTTCAATCATGGCAACCGACCAATTACAGACGGTTGTATTGCACGGCGACCAGCTCAAGTACGTCGACCAAGGCAGTGGCCCCGTTGTGGTGCTCATTCACGGCCTGCTGGGCGCGCACTCCAACTGGGAGCCGCAGATCGAGACGCTCTCACGCCACTACCGCGTCATAGCTCCTGATCTCTTCGGACACGGTGCGTCGGACAAGCCTGCCGGCGACTACTCGCTCAGCGCTCACGCAGCCACTGTGCGCGATCTTCTCGAAGCCCTCGACATTCCGTCGGCCACCCTGGTCGGTCACTCACTCGGCGGCGGGATCGCGATGCAGACGCTGTATCTGTTCCCCGACCGCGTGGAACGGCTGTGCCTGGTGGCCAGCGGCGGACTCGGCCCCGAGGTCAGCCCTCTCCTGCGGGCGGCGACTCTGCCCGGCAGCGAACTGGTGCTTCCCGTCCTCGCATCCAGGACTCTGACCGACGTGACCGACAAAGCGCTCGGACTTTTCAACAAGATCGGACTGTTCAAGCTCGGCGCCAGCGCGAGTGAGGCCCGTAAGAGCTTTGCTTCGGTATCGGACGCGTCGACACGTCAGGCATTTCTGGCGACCGCGCGATCGGTCATCAACTACAACGGCCAAACCGTCAATGCCACTCCGCATTTCGCCAACTTCAAGAACTTGCAAGCACTACTGGTATGGGGCGAGGAAGACACCATCATCCCCAATGCCCACACCGAGAACGCTCGCGCCGAGCTACCGCTCGGGCGGGTCGAGATCTTCAAGCGCGCCGGACACTTCCCCCACCTGGACTACCCGGATCGCTTCGACCGTGTCTTCTCCGAATTCATGACGGACTGCGGAGTCGGTATCGGCACCGGCCCCAAGGCCGTCAGCAGCTGAACTAGCTCCCCGCAACCAACTCTTCGAGGTAGCTTGCCACTCCGTCCTCGTCGTTCGTGGGCAGAATTCGGTCGGCAAGTTCGATGACCTCAGCTCGGGCGTTGGCCGGCGCCAGAGCCGTTCCGGCCCAGGTCAGCATGGCAACGTCGTTGAACGCGTCACCTGCTGCCGCAACTTCCGACGCGTCGATGCCGTCGATCGCGCACAATTGCGCGAGAGCGCTGGCCTTCGAGACGCCCGCCGCAGCCATTTCCATGTACGGAGCGCCGGAGTGGGTCAACTCCACACCCTCGATGCCCGCAGCGACCGCAGTTCGGTACAGGTCGGCGCTGGGAACTTCCGCATGCCGAGCCACGATCTTGACCATCGGCTCGACGTCGAGCGGCAAGGTGTCGGCCAGCACCATCTCGTGCAGGTGCCGGTGATGGTCCGCGAACTCACACAGAGCGGCATACTCCGGCTCGGCAAAGAACTGAGTGGGTCCGACGTTCGCGAACACGACGCCTGGGACCAGTGCGCGAACTTGCTCCATAGCCGTTGCCGCCAAGGACATTTCGATCGAAACGGTGTCGACGATCTCCGGAGTACCATCGGCGAGGTCGAGAATGACAGCTCCGTTGGCACACACAGCTTTACCGCGAAATCCGCACGAGCTCGCCAACGTATGTACCGAATGTCGAGCGCGGGCCGTCGCCCACACAACTTCGATACCCGCCAGCCGCGCGTTCTCCATGGCTTGCGCGGTGCGCGTCGAAATCGTTCGGTCGGAGCGCAGCAGGGTGCCGTCGAGGTCGGTCGCGAACATACGAATGCGGGTCACCAGACCATGATGGCAGTCCGTTCGCAGTCCTCACCAACTACATGACATTGACCGTTGCTCTGTCAATTACCTGGCTGCCCCTCGAGAAGGTGGCGGCGCATCTCACCGAACACCACACCGAGACGCTCGACGTCTCGCGGGCTCAGCAGATCGAACATGTTCTCCCGTACTGCGGCGACGTGGGCCGGGCTTGCCGACGCCAATTTCTCGGCGCCCTGGTCGGTCAGCTCCGCATTGGCGCCACGCTTGTCGTCGACACACTCGACCCTGCGCACCCAACCGACGCCGACCAGTCGATTGACCGCCCTGGTCACGCCACTACGGGTTGCCATCACGGCGTCAGCGAGCTCACTCATGCGCAATTGTCGCCCGGGCGCCTCGGCCAGCGCGACCAGCAGTTCGAAATCCGTGAAGGAAATATCGGAGTCGTGCACCAACTGTTGATCGAGGACGCGCTGAAGCAGGCGGGTCGAATCCAGGTACGCCCGCCAGGCCGTTTGCTCCGAGTCGGTCAACCATCGCGTTGATTCCATCACGCCAGCATATCCGAAGTAGTTGACAACGAAATCAAATGAGCTATTCTCAATGTAGTTGATCAGTCAACTACTTGTTCGAAGTGAAGATTCAACCGGGAGGCGGGCGCCATGAGCGACGACAACGCAGTGCAGGTCGACAAAGCAATGCAGGCCGACAACGCAGTGCAGTTCGAGGAACGCCGTGCCGAGATAAGGGATCGGCATCTGATCCCTGCCGACAAACGACCGTCGTCGATGGCACGCGGTCTGCACCATACGGCCCTGATCAGCAGTGACGTCGAGCGAACCGTGAAGTTCTATCAGGATCTCCTCGGCTTCCCTCTCACCGAACTGATCGAGAACCGTGACTATCCCGGGTCTTCGCACTTCTTCTTCGACATCGGCAACGGCAACCTCCTGGCCTTCTTCGACTTCCCGGGCCTCGATGTGGGCCCGTACCGAGAGGTACTCGGCGGCCTCCACCACATCGCGATCAGCGTCGAGCCGGCCAAGTGGGCGACGTTGCGCACCAGACTCACCGAGGCGGGCGTCGAATTGATCGAGCACAGCGAGGTTTCGTTGTACTTCCGCGATCCCGACGGCGCTCGACTCGAATTGATCGCAGATCCCCTCGGCGAGATGTACGGCAATCACGTCCTCTGAAAACTTGCTCTCCCCCACACCATCCGGAAGGCCCCCATGACCTCCACGTTGTCTCAACCGAACTTCGACGTCCGTCGATCGGGCGATCGCTTCAAGTCCAATGCGGGCTGGCTGGACTCGAAGCACTCCTTCTCGTTCAGCAATCACTACGACCCGAAGAACACTCACCACGGCCTTCTCCTGGTCAACAACGACGACATCGTCACGCCGGGAATGGGATTCGACACCCACCCGCACCAGGACATGGAGATCGTCACCTGGGTTCTGAGAGGCTCTCTCGTGCATCAGGATTCGATGGGTCATTCGGGGGTCATCTACCCCGGACTTGCCCAACGGATGAGCGCCGGCACTGGCATCCTGCATTCCGAGAAGAACGACTCGTGGCGACTCGGTGACGTGGCCGGCAGCCATTCCGACAAGCACAGCGACCCGGTTCACTTCATCCAGATGTGGGTCATCCCCGACGAAGCCGGAATCACCCCCGGCTACGAACAGTTGGAGATCGACGCCGAATTGCTCGCCGGTGGACTGGTTCCCGTCGCCTCGGGTATGGACGCGTACGCCGATCACTCGGCAATCCGGATCAAGAACAAGTACGCCGCGATGCACGTCGCGCGTCTGCAACCCGGACAGCCCGTGACCCTGCCGGACGCACCGTTCCTCCACGTTTTTGTGGCCGACGGTCAGGCTGCCATGGAAGGCGTCGGAGTGCTCGAACAAGGTGACGCGGTACGAGTGTCCGGCGGCGGAGGCCAGCAGGTCAGTTCCGATACCGGCGCCGAGGTCATCGTCTGGGAAATGCACGCCACCGTTTCGCAGGGATGACATGAAGTCCTTCTCGTACGACGCTTCACCGGCTCGAATTGTCTTCGGCCAAGGGACGATCGGCTCGATCACCGAAGAAGTGAGACGGCTCGGCCGTAGCCGAGTGATGGTGCTGGCAAGCCGTCGACTGAACGCGCTTGCCGCCGACGTCACCGAATCTCTCGGCGACATGGCCGTCGTGCGCTTCGACGGCGCAGTGATGCACACTCCGATCGAAGTCACGACAGCCGCGCTGAAACTTGCCCAGCACCATCACGTCGACACCGTCGTCGCGATCGGCGGCGGCTCGGCAACCGGGTTGTCCAAAGCACTCGCACTGCGAGCGGGGTTCGATCAGATCATCGTTCCGACGACGTATGCGGGATCAGAAGTCACTCCAGTGTTGGGTGAAACCGAGAACGGACGCAAGACAACTCGCTCGTCACCCCGCATCAGACCCGAAACCGTCATCTACGACGTCGACCTCACTCTCGATCTGCCGCTGGACACCACCGTCACCAGCGCCGTCAACGCGATGGCTCACGCGGTTGAAGCGTTGTATTCCGCCGAATCCAATCCGATCACCGACTCGATGGCAATCGAGGCACTCTCCGGGATCGCCCGTGCTTTGCCGATCGTCGTCGATGATCGGAGAAATATGGAAGGCCGGGCCGACCTGCTGCAATCTGCCTGGTTGGCCGGAACCTGTTTGGGCACAGTCGGCATGGGACTTCATCACAAGTTGTGCCACACCCTCGGCGGCAGCTTCGGTTTGCCGCACGCCCCCACCCACACCGTTGTCCTCCCCCATGCAATGGCGTTCAACGCGGCTGCCGTCCCGGAAGTGATGTCGCGAATAGCAACGGCTCTGGGTGTATCCGATGCCGCTAGCGGCGTATTCGACCTCGTCACCGCGAGCGGCGGACCGACGTCTCTGCGAGAGGTGGGAATGAGTCACGATCAGATCGGCCGGGCAGTCGAACTCGC
Organism: Rhodococcus sp. NPDC057135; assembly: GCF_042670865.1. NCBI lineage: Bacteria > Bacillati > Actinomycetota > Actinomycetes > Mycobacteriales > Nocardiaceae > Rhodococcus > Rhodococcus sp. NPDC057135. Next base: position 40,314 of record NZ_JBHUUU010000013.1, on the reverse strand, counting down.
GACCTCCGCCGCCTATCCGAATCCGCGTGAGATCACCGCGCCGGGCCTGAGCGAACTCCTCGAGAACGCCTGGTCCGGGCGTCGCCCCGCCATTTTGTGAGAACGCGGGTGAGAACGAATCAGGCAGTGCCGCCACGAGGCCTGACGTGCTCGAAGATCAGAATCGTCTCGGTCGCGGCCACCGCCGGATGGGCCGAGAGGTTGTTGACGACGAAGTCCCGCAACTGCGCCGAATCCGTCGTTGCGACGTGCAACATGTAGTCGTCGACACCGGCCACGAAATACACGTTGAGCACGGAGTCCAGCTTGGCGAAGTCGTCACCGAGTCGGTTGAGGTGCGACCTCGCGTTGGCCTGCAGTCGAACTGCGATCATCGCCTGCAGATCCATTCCGAGAGCAGCGGGGTCGATGTCCGCGTGGAATCCCCTGATCACGCCGTTGTCGACCAAGGCACGCACACGGCCGAGGCACGTCGACGGCGCAATTCCTGCGATCGCGGCCAGCGCATTGTTCGGAATCCTCGCGTCTTTCGCCAGCTCTTCGAGCAGAACCCGGTCGACCTCGTCCAACTTCATAGCTGCCCGAACATGCTTCGGCGAGGCAGCCGTCTGGATACCGATTTTTGAACTTTCGCGCACCATGAATACAGCATAGAGAATTATCTTCACTTCTCTTCACTATCTGGTGACGAAACTTCATGCTTGGCACCTGCCATTCGAAGAAACAACAGACTCAGTTCGGAGCCGTGTCATGAAGGTCGGAATCCCCCGCGAAATCAAAAACCACGAGTACCGCGTGGCCATCAGCCCAGCAGGCGTGCACGAACTGGTCGGCCGAGGGCACGAGGTCGTCATCGAAACGGGTGCAGGCGTCGGCTCCTCGTTCAGTGACGAGGATTTCAAGGCTGCGGGCGCACAGATCCTCGGGTCCGCGGATCAGGTCTGGGCGGACGCAGATCTGCTCCTCAAGGTCAAAGAACCTATTGCAGAGGAGTATTCGCGGCTCCGTAAGGATCAGGTGCTCTTCACCTACCTTCACCTGGCGGCGTCGAAGGAATGCACCGACGCACTCCTGGCGTCGAAGACCACCTCCATCGCCTACGAAACCGTTGTCGGTTCCGACGGTTCACTGCCCCTCCTCGCCCCGATGAGCGAAGTAGCCGGACGCCTTGCACCGCAGGCCGGCGCCTACCACTTGATGCGTCACGGCGGCGGACGCGGAGTGCTGATGGGCGGCGTGCCGGGAGTACGTCCTGCCAAGGTCGTGGTGATCGGTGCGGGAGTCTCCGGCAAGAACGCCATCGCCGTGGCCTACGGCATGCAGGCCGACGTCACCGTTCTCGATCTGTCGATCGCGCGTCTGCGGGAAATCGACGAGCTGTACCACGGCCAGGTCAAGACCATCACGTCCAACAGCCTCGAACTGGAACAGGCAGTTCTCGACGCCGATCTCGTCATCGGCGCAGTGCTGGTCCCAGGGGCGAAGGCTCCCACTCTCGTGTCCAACAGCCTGGTCGCGCGCATGAAGCCGGGTTCGGTACTGGTCGACATCGCCATCGACCAGGGCGGCTGCTTCGAGGACTCGCACGCGACCACCCACGCCGATCCGACGTACCAGGTTCACGGTTCGGTCTTCTACTGCGTTGCGAACATGCCCGGCGCCGTTCCCCGCACATCGACGTACGCGCTCACCAACGCGACACTTCCGTACGTCGTCGCATTGGCCGACAAGGGATGGAAGGACGCCGTCGCGACTGTTCCCGGTCTGGAATCGGGACTGAGTACACACGACGGTCTGCTCTTGTCGGACAGTGTCGCGGCAGCACATGGGTACTCGGCTGCCACCCTCTGACCCCGGCGAGGAGGGCTGGAGATCGCTAGCCTTGATCCATGAGCAATCCTGACATCACGCTGAATTCCGGAACCACGATCCCGCAACTCGGCCTCGGAGTCTGGCAGGCCACCAACGACGAAACCGAGCATGCAGTGCGGTTCGCACTCGACGAGGCCGGCTACCGGCACATCGACACTGCAGCCGCGTACGGAAACGAAGAGGGCGTCGGACGAGGTATCGCCAACTCGTCCGTCGCGCGAGAGGACATCTTCCTCACCACGAAGCTGTGGAACGCGGACCAGGGCTACGAGCCGGCGTTGAACGCTTTCGACACCAGTATCGACAAGCTTGGCGTCGACTACGTCGATCTCTACCTGATCCACTGGCCGCTGCAGGACAACGACCGCCTTCTCCGCACTTGGGAGGCGCTCGAAAAGATCGCGGAATCGGGCCGCGCCAAGGCAATCGGGGTGTGCAACTTCGAGCCGCACCATCTGCAGCTTCTTGTCGATCGCGGCGGAATGCTGCCCGCCGTCGATCAGGTGGAACTGCATCCACACCTCACGCAACACGCGATCCGGGACAAGGCCGCCGAGCACGGGATCAAGGTCGAATCGTGGAGCCCACTCGGCGGCACCAGCAACGCAGGTTGGGGTAAGGCTTCGAAGCCCAACACGCTGCTCACCGATCCGATCATCACTCGAATCGGTGACCGCCACAGCAAGACTGCCGCACAGGTCCTCATCCGCTGGCACCTTCAGAACGGCCTGATCGTCATCCCGAAATCAGTGCACGACGCTCGGATCGCTCAGAACATCGACGTATTCGACTTCGAACTCACTGATCTCGATCTGAGCGAAATCGACACTCTCGACGACGGCACGCGCGTCGGCGCGCATCCCGATGAACTCAATATCGGTGCGCCGAGCTGATCAAGCCGCTCGTTTGGTGGGGCGAAGCGCATCGATTCCGTTTCGCCTCACCATGGTTCCGAGGGTCTTCCACCACGGACGAGCTGGATCCGGCTCGTTGCCGTCGCCCATTCTGTGCAACTGATCGGTGTGCCACTGCAAGTCGAGTGCACCGTCGAGCATCGAGATGTCGGCAACCTTCCCCAACAATTTTCGCGCTCCAAACTCGACAGTCGGGACGTTCAATCGTTCCCGATCCGATTCCAGAAGAACGGTTGCCGCGTCGGGAATGGTGATCGTCGGCCGGCCGAGGCCGATCACGTCGCACGCGCCGGAAGCGAGTGCCTCGACCATCGCCGATCGCGAGCGGAAGCCGCCTGTGACTGCCAACGGAATATCGCCGGCGATCGCCCGGACAGTCTCGGCATATTCGAGAAAATATGCTTCTCGGTCACGAGTGCTCTGCTTCTGCGCTTTACCCATCATGGCCGGCGACTCGTAGCTGCCACCGCTGATCTCGATGAGATCCACCGACTCTTCGGTCAACGCGCGCACTACTTCTCGCGACTCGTCTTCGGAGAACCCACCGCGCTGAAAATCAGCCGAGTTGAGTTTGACCGAGACCGCGAATCCGGGCGCGACCGCCGAACGTATGCGCCGAACGATCTCGATCAGAAAGCGTCGGCGACGCTCGGGATCTCCACCCCACTCGTCCGTGCGCTGATTGGCCAACGGCGAAAGGAACTGCGCAACAAGATAACCGTGCGCTGCGTGGATCTGTACGCCTCCGAATCCCGAGGACTCGGCGACGCGAGCGGTTTCCGCGAACCTGTTGATGATGTCTTCGATCTCGGCGGTCGAGAGTTCTCGCGGCGCAGCCATTCCCGGGATCTTCAGCGCGATCGGACTCGGGCCGACCGGGTGGCCCCTGCTGGCAATCGGGTTGGATTGTCGCCCTGGGTGGTTCAGCTGCATCCAGATCTCGGCACCGCCGTTCTTGGCAGTCTTGGCCCAAGCCGTCAGTGCTTCGGCGTCTCGATCGTCGTCGACCACGACGTTGCCCGGTTCGGCGATCTGAGATCGATCGACCATGACATTGCCGGTGATCAGCAACCCGAACCCGCCGCTGCCCCAACGACCGTACAGAGTTTCCAGTCGGGCGGACGGTCCATGTGTCCGGTCCCCCAGAGCCTCGCTGAGCGCAGCTTTCATGGTCCGATTTCGCAGTATCTGCCCACAGGGCAAAGTCAGCGATTCTCCGAGCGTGGTCATGAATACCTCTCGCGTGAATGGGGGAAGAAGGTCAACGGCGGGGCGCAGAACCGAAGTGCCGCTTGGTATCGCGCACGAAGCTCGAGAAGATCAGTGAGTTGACCGGCAGACCGCCGCGTACCGCGAGCGACAGCTTCGGATGCGGTGAGAATGCAAAGGTCCACTGCAGTCTCGAGCCCACTGCAAGTTCGTCGACGCGGTAGTCCTCGGCAAAGGATTGGAACAGTGGAACATTCGACTGCTCGACGTAGAACGAGTGCCGACGTGTTTCGTCGTCCCAGGTGATGAACTTTTCGCGCATCTGCATCGCACCACCGCCCACCTCCGCGATTCGCCGCGTGCCGACACCGTACGGGCGAGGCGAGGTGTAGTGAACTTTCGTGAGCAGCCGGCACCACGACAACGGTTCGTCCGCAGTCAGACCGGCCCAGACGTCATCCGGTTCGGCGGCGAGATCGATCGAGTACGTGAAGATATGCGGTGCCGTGTCGAAGAAATCGACACCGACCGGTTCGAGGTCGAACCAATGTGTCATCGCCCGCTCCTGCCCAATTAGCCGTTACATGAAGTTACGGATACTCGACGACCGAAGTCAACCCCCGAGCGCTCAGCTCGACCACGCTTGCGAACGCGAAAGCCCCTGCAGCGAAGCGATGACCTGTTCGAGCGGTTCGATACTTCGAGTCGTCTGGCATACAGCCACGGCACCTTCGACCGACGTGATCGTCAAATTTGCCATCGATTTTGCTTGCACTGCAGGATAACCCGCGGTTTCGAGTTGTGATTCGATCAACTTCTGCCATCCCAGCAAGACTTCAGCTGCCACTTCCGCGACCTCCGGTTCACTGGCACGAGCCAATCCGCCGGCAATCACCGGACAGCCGATCGCGAAGTCCGAGCGCGTGAGATTGAGTCGCCAGATGTCGCCGACCGCTTCGATCACGTCGGCAGTGGAACCGTTAGCCGCAGCCGAGCTGATCCGTCTGGTGATGATCGCACCGGCCGCGCGCACGGCTTCGACCATCAACTCGGTCTTACCGCCAGGAAAGTGGTGGTAGATCGACCCACGGGGTGCGCCGCTGTGCTTGATGACGTCACTGAAGGACGTCGCGTCGACACCGTTGCGGCTGATCAGTTCAACCGCACTGCGAATCATGCGATCACGTGAGCTCAGCTCTGCCATGCCACAGATCCTTCGGCCGTCGGTACACCTGTCGACTCATACGCTACGTTATGTATGACGACCTACATAGTGATGGGATGAAACAATGAGTGACGAGACAACAGCGACCGTCGATCCGGCGCAGATGACAGGCCTCGAACTTCTCCGCTGGATGGGGACACAGGTCAACGATCGCCCGAGCATCGGGCGCCTCCTCGGAATGGAGATGCGCGAGGTCAACGAAGGATCCGTGAGCTTCGCTCTGACGCCGCGCGCTGATTTCAGCAATCCCCTCGGCACGGTCCACGGCGGCATCTGCGCAACGCTGCTCGACTCGGTCATGGGCTGCGCTGTGCACACCATGCTTCCGGCCGGCGTCGGATATACGACCCTCGAACTCAAGCTCAACTACATCCGCACCGTGCCTCTCGACGGCGATGAACTGACCGCACACGGCAGTGTCATTCACGTGGGTGGGCGTACCGCGACCGCAGAGGGCAAGGTACTCGACAAGGACGGCAAGTTGGTGGCGCATGGAACCACGACGTGCATGATTTTTCGCTGAGCCGACGAAGGATGGCGAGAATGTAGCTGCGCCCGACGTGAGCAGGGCGCGAGTGTCGATGTACGATCGGCTCGTGACCCTGCTCACTGCGCACCTCTGGTGGCCCGACCGCTGACGGTCAGCCGCAACTGCGTGCTGCCCGGACCGATATCGGGTGGTCCAGCAGGCTCCTCTCAGGATCCCCGATCCGGCAAATGCCGTACGCGTCGTCGCTGCGACCGCCAAGATCAGGTACCGAATCCACGAAGGAGAGTTAGTTGACCACCACCCCACTCAACCGTTCGCTCGAGCCTTTGGGCGTTTCTGTCCCGTCGAAAGTGCCGACGCACTGGTACAACTTGGCGGCCGACCTCCCCGAGCCTGTTCCTCCGCACCTGCATCCGGGCACGCGTGAGCCGCTCGGCCCCGAGGACTTGGCGCCGCTGTTTCCGATGAATCTCATTGCGCAGGAAGTCACAACCGAGCGCTACATCGAGATCCCGGAGACGGTTCGCGAGATCTACGGCATGTGGAGGCCCTCTCCCCTGTTCCGTGCACACCGACTCGAGCGCGCTCTGGGCACACCCGCCCGCATCTACTACAAGTACGAAGGCGTGAGCCCGGTCGGTTCACACAAGCCGAATACTGCTGTCGCGCAGGCTTACTACAACGCAATCGAGGGAACCACCAAGCTCACCACCGAAACCGGTGCGGGCCAGTGGGGTGCGTCGCTGTCGTTCGCGGGCGCGCTGCTCGGACTCGAGGTCGAGGTATGGCAGGTTCGCTCCTCCTTCGATTCGAAGCCGTACCGCCGCATCCAGATGGAGGCGTACGGCGGAATCTGTCACCCGTCGCCTTCCGACCTGACGGAAGCCGGACGCGCACTGCTGAAGTCGCATCCAGACACCACCGGCTCACTTGGCATGGCCATCAGTGAGGCCGTCGAGGTCGCCGCGCAGGATCCGAACACGCACTACTCACTCGGTAGCGTGCTGAACCACGTCATGCTGCACCAGACCGTGATCGGTCAGGAAGCAATGGTCCAGCTCGAAGAAGCCGGCGACGCCATCCCCGACACCGTGTTCGGTTGCGCCGGTGGCGGTTCCAACCTCGCCGGACTCACCTTCCCGTTCCTGGGACGAAACCTTCGCGAAGGCACCAAGACTCGTCTGGTCGCCTGCGAGCCTTCGGCATGCCCGTCCCTCACCCAGGGCGAGTACCGCTACGACTTCGGTGACGTCGCCGGTCTGACGCCGCTGCTCAAGATGCACACTCTCGGCAAGGACTTCGTTCCCCCTGCGATCCATGCCGGCGGCCTCCGCTACCACGGTATGTCGCCGATGGTCTCGCATGCGGTCAACCTCGGACTCATGGATGCGATTGCCGTCGATCAGGACGACGCACTCCAGGCCGGTCTGATCTTCGCCCGCGCCGAAGGAATCATCCCGGCTCCGGAATCGACCCACGCAGTTGCCGGCGCCATCGCTCACGCTCGTGCTGTCACCGAACCCGAGGTGATCGTTATCGGTCTTTCGGGCAACGGTCAGTTGGATCTCCCGGCGTACTCGCCCTACGTCTGACGCCGCCGGTGTGGTGGTCTCGTGTGTACGAGGCCACCACACTTCGTCACACCGAGCACGTTCTCTATTCGTATCCCAGCTCGTCGACGGACCGGACAGTGATCGAACTTGTCCCCAACACGGTACCGGGGGCTATCCAAGGATCTTCCGGAGCGGCGCCCGCGACCCGTCGTTCGCCGATGAACTCGCCGGTACCCGGATCGATGATCAAGTCGCGACGCTCGTGAACGCCGTTGAGCCCGAGTGCGATTCCGACCCGACCGTCGAGCGTGGTCTGTTCCACGGTCTCCACACCATCGATTCCGGCGATCGCGCGATACCACTGCGCTTTAACATCTGGCGGCATCATGCCGGCTCTCAGTATTTCAATCGCGATGTGGAACATCGCTTCCGGCGTCGAACCGCGCGGCGCCGTGTAGTCGCGCAACCATTGAAGCAACCCCTCGGGGTCAGCGGGCAGCGACCGATAGAAGTTGGGGTCGTCCCAGTCGTCCGGAACGCAGTTGATGTTGTCGCGATTGTCGTCGAAGAATCTGCCGCAGCGGGCACGCCATTCCCCGTTTCGGGTTTCGTCGATGTACAGAGCTGATTCACTCTCCGGCGTCGTGCCGCCGAGCCACCGCGACTGGCCAGTTGACCGCCGCTCGAGCCATTCTTGTGTTTCGTCTGCCGGAATCCATAGCTGCGAACGGGTTTCGAGCAGGTAGGTGTAGCCGTTGCGTGGAGCGTCGGGACCTGCTTCGTAGGGAGATCCGTACTCCATCCCCTGTTGGACCCACGCGTGCTCCTCGACGAGTCGAAACGGTCCCTGTCGAGCGGAGGTCATCTCGATCGATTCGAGGGAGCGCGCGGCTTGTTGTAGGACGTGTTCGGCGGAGGCGAGTTCGATGGAAGGCACCGGCAGCGACGTACCACCCGTAGTGCCTGTCTGCTCTGCAGGTGTGAACTGCACCAGCACCGCAGCCAGGCAGACGGCCATGAGCACCGCGGCACCGGCGTAGACCGAAGCGGGCACGCGCCCCAGAGCAAACCTGCGACTGGGTACCGGCGGAGAACTTTCGGCCGCTTCCGCGTCGGCGAGGACCCGATTCCGGATCGCTGCCAACGCGTCGACGTCCGGCTTGTCGAGCGCATCGCGGAGTTCGAGCAACGTGTCGTCCAGGGGATCGGTCCGAGGATTCGGCATCAGTTCTCTCCCGAGGCTTGTTGGAGGTTTTCGGAGTCGAGCAGCAAAGTCCGCAGGCGAGTACGCGTGCGGTGCAGCCTGGACCGGACAGTGCTGGCCGGCACGGACAGGATCTCCGCGATCTCTGCCGGTTCGAGATGGGCCCAGGATGAGAGGAGGAGCACGTCGCGTTCGTCCTCGGTCAGCTCGGCGAGGGCCGACGCGATCACCTCGAGGCGACGGGACGCGTCCACCCGAGCCGTGACAAGGTCTTCCGGCGCAGTCTCGGACACGACGCGTTCGCCATGTACCCGCGCGAATGCGCGTTCGGCGCGATCCTGGGAACGAAAGTGTGCCCGGAGCAGGGTGTGGGTAATGCCGAACAACCAAGCTCGAACGGGAGCCCGACCAGCGTCGTAGGTGGATCGACGATCGATTGCGACGGCAAAAGCCTCAGCGACGAGGTCGTCGGCGTGATGTTCGCCGGCTCGAGCGCACACGTACCGGCGAAGATCTGCGGCATGGGCGTCGAAGAGCTGAGCGAAGACCTCCGCCACGCGCGGGCCGTGCAGGTCCGGGCCCGGTGTGGCGCGATCACCGGGCGGGTTCGAAGATGTCACGGTGATACTTGGTCGGTGCGGCCCGTAGCGTCCCCGGGGTGGCGGAACGGGTAGCGATGACGACCCACGATCCGCACTTTCCCCCGAGCTTTCACCATGCGCAGCAGTCGGTCCTCAGCCTCTTGGGTCGGAGACCAGACGCTACCCGGCACTGACGCGAGGTAGGCCGTGGGAGCGATCTCGCGGCCAGGATCAAGCCCGGCGGGCAGCGAAACGAACCGTTCAGTTTGCTCGATCGGTTACGGTCTTTCGATGCAGCTTCGGTTGAAGGAACACTGGAAACTGGTCGCCCTCGGGTTGGCGTTGATCGTGGCGATCGCGTTCATCGTCGTATCGGCACTCTCCGACTCCAGTGAGGCGGCCTCGCCGAAGCAGAAGTCAGGCGGTCCGATCGTCGAGCAGGGCGTTGTCGACGTGGACCTCTCCGTTCCTCCGCAACAAGCCTGGGAACTCGATGTCCGTACGCTCACGGACAACTCCGGCGACGTGTTGTTGTCGATGCCTTCCGGCCTCGATCGCTACTACGGCTACGGAAACACGTACCAGGTCGGTGACGTGCTGGTGGCCGCGACGGCTTATCCCCTGCCCAAAACCGACGAGTCTTCGTCGGGCCAGGGAGTCGGTGACGTCTCACTGGTCGGTGTGAATCCCGACGACGGAAGTCCGCTGTAGAAAACACGAATCGGCGGAGTCATCGGCCAGTGCAGCCAACAGAACGAGTCCACGATCATCGCGTGCTGGGGCGATCGACGAATGATCTTTGTCGATACCGCGACCGGAACTCTGTTGTCCGACCTCGGAACCGACTTCGATCTCAGTGGTGCCGCCATCACCGGAGACACTGTGTACACGTCCGGTGAGAGAGTGGACGGAACCGTTCGCACACGAATTCTTGCCAGTGGCAACACCACCAATGTGACGGCCAACTTCGTTCGCACCTTCGAACCAAGTGAAAAGTTCGGATCGGTCTACACGATCCCGAGCACCAACACGGTCATTGCGATGGAACAGGGCGATGGCGGGGACCCACAGTACCGCTATCGAATCTACGATCTGGATTCCGGCGCAGAACGATTCAGATTCGAGGGTGATTCGCTCGTCCCTGCCTGGAACGGATTGTTCCTCACCAGTGTCGGCGGCAGATCAGGCTATGTAGGAACCCAAAACCTTTTGGCTTCCGACGGATCCACGATTCGTGCGATACCGATTCCCTCTTCCTCATCGTCGTCCTACCCGAGTAAGCCCTCGACAGCGGTGCCGATGTTTCTCGGCGACGGCGCCTACGACCCGGAGTCCGGTGACGAACTTTGGCGCAGTTCACAAATCGTCAATACCGAGATGGCCGGGACGGGAAGCGCCATTGCCGCAGTGGTAGGAAAGACAATCCTGGTCACCTCACCGGAGACCCGCACAATCTCGGGTCTCGACGTCGAGAGTGGTCGACAGCTGTGGCAGACACCCTGGCAAGACGCGTACTGGGTTCGAAACGGAGCGACCGATGGCGACCACTTCGTCTTCAGCGACTACACCGGCATGCACGCAATCCGGGCTCGCGACGGAAAGATGATGTGGTCGGTTCCCCTTCCGCCAGAGGTTGATCCGCGCGGGGTCGTCGTCTCGAATGCCGGCAAAAACGTGTCGTTCTCCTGGCAGAACCATTTCACCGTTTGGCGATAGGCCGGCAACATCACCGATACCGTGTCGTACTGACCAGCCTGCTCACCAACAAGCAAGTGGATAGACGTGCAGCAATCAAAGTCCACAATCCAATCTTGCGCATTTGTTCAATATCGGGGGAACGATCTCGGACAACTGCATATATCTCCGCGACTCCAACTTCGGAAAGATCAGACCAGACCTGCAGTGAAGGGGTGCGTACACATCGCACCGACTCAGGCGCCTGATCCACTCCAACAATAAAGGGAGCCAACGGGAATGGATGCGAAATCCTCTGTTCGCAGTCGGCAACAAATAGTCCAGTTTGCGCGCAAACATCTGCGTACCGAGGGACCGGACTCGGAACAAATACGTCGTCATTTCGGTTTGCAAAAACGCGCGTTCTTCACACAGCTTGACACCCATCTCGACGATTCTGCACTTTCAATGCCCGAAAAAGTTGCACTCCGCCGCATCTGCCGACAAGAAAATAGAAGATGCCCGATCAAACGTATGAACATCTCAGCAGGTCAAGCCGACCCATCCCGGCCGATGAACGACGCGCTGCCTTTCCCACCCCCTGAACCATCCCGCTTGACGATCGAGAGCAGCCAACTACGTTGAGCCGCTGGATTTTTCCGCAGTCCCTCTTCTCTGATCGGGATCATCGGAGATCTAACAGCCGCGCGACTTTCAGGCTCAAATGCAAGGCCAACCGGTCGTCTCCGTTTGCCAGGTCTGCGCGTGTTATCTCCTGAATTCGCCGCAAACGATAGTACAAGCTCCCTCGATGCACACAGAGCGCCTCGGACGTTCGCTTTACGTCACCGGCATTGTCCAAAAAGCTCTCCAGCGTCGCGAGAAGGGCCTCACTCTTGGTGTCCTCATGGCTGAGCAAGGACTGCAGCCCAGAATGAATACTGTTCTCGAGCCGATCCTCCGACAGTTCGGCCAGAAGGCCGTAGACACCGAGATCCCGATACCGCACAACATTTCCGAGCACCTTGACGACCTGCGCCACATCTGCGGAACGCCTGGACTCTTCGTAGGATTCGCGCACGTCTGCAACCGAGGTTCGCGATTCACCGATACCAACCCAACATTCCAGGTTCTGACGCCCACTTTCAGACAAGATTCGCTTTTGGGCTGCAACGATCAGCGAGTCCAGATGGGTATGCGTCGAGCGTTCGGCCACCGATACGATGAGCAGACTGTGGTCGGGGCGGTCGAGTTGGATTGCACTGTTCCGCGGGAGCCTCCGCCGAAGCTGATCGACGCCGACGGCGACACTCAGACGATCTCTTTCGGTCAATGTCGACCGGTCGACAGGACGGAGCAACATAGTGACCACGACTGCTGGACCCGCAGCCAACAAGCCCTCCTCGGCCAACCTGTTTGCCGCGTCCTCGCGCAGCGACCGCTCGCCGGAAAGTACGTCACGAGTAAGTTCCCGCTCCCGACTTCGAGACAACTCGTCCAGTAACTGTTCTCGGTGAAGGATCGTTGCTGCCGCGTCAGCCGTGCGCCTCAAGACCTCGGCTTGATCCTCGTCAACGTCGCCCTCCGAAGTCAACAGCCAGACGAAGCCCAGCAGCGCATTGCGGTACCGGATCGGCATCCCGACCCGGCCAAGGGTCAGTCCTAGTTCCTCGTTGACTGGAACAATGAAGACATCAAGGGCTTCACGGCCCCCGCTCGAGAAAATGAAGTCTACGATCTCACGTGAAACATTCCGCTGTAGAACGGAATTCATTCTGACGGGATCAACGGCACTGTCATGGGAGTTGTACGCGAGTAGACGGATCTGTGCATCATCGATCGCAACGGAACGGTCGAGTCGGCGCCCGGTGGTGTCCACCAAATGCTGTAGTTCTCCGGCCATGGTCGAACTGTACGAGTTGCGCTCTCCTTTTTGCAACAAATGACCAAATTTATCGTCGGCATTTTGCACAAATGCCAGTGATGCAACTAACTTTCGCACCATAAGCTCGCTTCATGCCGAAGCACTCGAGACCCGGAACGTCTTCACTCGGTCTGCGACCCGGCAGACGTGGCATCGAGAGGTCGGACGTTCAGCAGCGACGAGATCTGTTGCAGCCGTGTGATTTGCAAAGTTGAGCCCGAGGCCCGCCGGCACGAACTCCCTCAGGCAAAGTCGCCACCGACCCGAAATCGACAACGACCTACGTTCACCAGTTCAATGTCGGATCCCACCGACCTCTTTCAATTTCGAATACCTCGAATGACGACTGTGACGTCACAAAAACGTTGCCATTCAGCATATCCCGAGAGGAATCAGTATGACCGGCACAGCAAATGCTCCTGTAGAGCAGGAGACCGCGACTTCACCGGAACGTCGATCGGCGCGCCGTAGGGCCCTGATTGCCGGCGCGACAGGCAACATCGTCGAATGGTTCGATTTCACGATCTACGGATTCACTGCCGCAGTTCTCGCGACAGTGTTCTTCCCTCCGGAGTTCGGCAGTGGCGCACTGCTTGCCACCTTCGCTCTTTACGGAGTCGCATTCTTGGCCAGACCTGCCGGCGGCATCTTCTTCGGACGACTGGGTGACCGTCTCGGCCGACGGAGATCATTGTCCCTGGCAATTACGCTCATGGGCTGCTCGACGGCGGCTATCGGTCTCCTACCGACGTACGCTTCGATCGGTGTTGCCGCACCGCTGTTGCTGCTGCTGTGCCGATTGGTTCAAGGATTCTCGGCCGGGGGCGAATACACCGGAGCTGCCACCTTCGTCGTCGAGCATGCGCCGTCCCACCGCCGAGGCTTGTACGCAGGGATAATCAGTTCTTCGTCGTTCGTCGGCAGCATCTTGGCCACGGTCACAGTCTTGTCATTCAGCTCGGTCGGCGCTGAGCACTTCGCCGACGGAGGATGGCGTTGGCCGTTCATCATCGGAGGCGTTGTCGCCATGGTGGGTCTGTTCATGAGGCTTGCCGTCGAGGAGACTCCGGCGTTCAAGGAAATGCAAGAAAACGATTCCCTTCCAACCCGCCCACTGGCAGATCTGTTCCGCAATCACTGGCGGACTCTGCTCACGTCCTTCGTGTACTTCGCCTCGCTCGGTGTCGTTACTCATATGCTGCTCGGCTACATGCCGACATTTCTGGTTCTCTCAGCCGATGTTCCGAGCACGGTTGCACTGCTGATGACAACCGGCGCTTTGGTTCTCGCAGTCCCGCTGTTCATCTTCTTCGGCGCCACAGTCGACCGAATCGGCCGGAGGCCACTCGTCAGAATCGGGATGGTGGTGTCAGTTTTCGTATCGGTGCCCAGCTACATGCTCATCGGCACCGGGAATGCTTTCGCGATTGCCGTTGCCCTGGCCGCTCTGGTCGTCGCGCTCTCCTTGCTTGCTTCCGCTTTGCTCGTAATTCTCGAAATGATGCCGACGCATGCGCGATTCACCGGCACGGCAATCCCTTACAACGTCGCGTATGCACTCTTTGCAGGAACTGCGCCTCTGGTGTGCGCATCGTTGGTCAACGCCACAGGAAGCAATCTGTCCCCGGCCTTCTACGCAACCGCCATCGCTTTGATCGCGCTTCCCATTCTGTGGCGAGGGATTCCGGAAACGAAAGACCGGTCAGCCACGCAGAGCAGTTCGACGAAACAGTTCTGACAACGGGCGCGCCATGGTTGCGATTTTTTGCGCAGCTGTCGATAGCGTTCCGCGTGCCGCCGAGCGAGAGTTGAGGATGACGATCTTCTGGGCCTTCGGGTGCGAAATCAGGCAAGGCAGAGCCCATTCCGAGAAGTCGGGGTGCGGCTCTCCAGAGGAGGTCGAAGCCGTCAGGCTTACCAAGAACCCAAGCTCGCCAGTCGAAGAGATGCGCTTTCGATCTGGCGAAGCCACAAGAAGGAGGGGCCGAAAGTGCCTAACAACAAGACCGACGCAGTTGTCGTCGGAGCTGGAGTAATCGGTAGCTCCATCGCCTATGAACTGGCCGCTCGAGGTTACGAAGTCCTGGTCATCGACAAGTCTGGCGGTCCGGGCTACGGCTCGACCAGTGCATCCAGTGCGGTTATCCGGTTCAACTACTCCACATTCGACGGTATGGCTGCAGCTTGGGAGTCGCTGCATTGCTGGCAAAACTGGAACGAGCATCTCAACGCGACAGTCGACGGCGCGCTTGCGAAGTTTCGGCAATGCGGAATGGCACTGCTCGACGTCGACGTCGCACCCCACGCGCGCACGATTGGATTATTCGAGAAGATCGGAATCGACTACCAGCTCTGGGACGCAACGACACTCGTCGAGAAGATTCCCGGTATCGACGCAGGTAAATACTATCCACCCAAGCCAGTCGACTCGGAGTCATTCTTCGCAGATGCGGAAACCACGCTCGGAGCGCTGTACACACCTCAGGCGGGGTTCGTCGACGACCCGCAACTGGCCGCCGCGAATCTTGCTGCGGCAGCACGTTCGCACGGTGCGATTTTCGCGTACAACACGCGTGTGGTGGCAGTCGAGCAGTTGCCTGACGGCATCTGGCAGTTAGGGCTCCACGACGGGGAAAGTGTGAAATCCAAGATTGTCGTCAACGCTGCCGGCCCCTGGTCGGGAGAGTTCAACAAGCTGTCGAATGTCGGGTCCGACTTCAAGGTTTCGGTTCGGCCCTTGCGTCAGGAGGTCCATCACGTCACCGCACCCACTGGGTACAACGACGACGAGATCCTCGGCCCGATGATCGCCGATTTGGATCTCGGAACCTACATGCGAGCTGAACCTGGGAACGGTTTCCTTGTCGGCGGGACCGAACCGGATTGCGATCCGCTCGAGTGGATCGACGATCCTGATACCGCGAACCCGAATCGCACTGTTGCCCGGTTCGAAGCGCAAGTTTTCCGCGCCGCCAGACGTTTCCCCAGCTTGGAAGTCCCGTCACAACCGAAAGGTATTGCCGGCGTGTACGACGCAGCATCTGATTGGACCCCAATCTACGACAAGACAGATAAACGAGGTTTCTACGTCGCTATGGGCACCAGCGGAAACCAATTCAAGAATGCGCCCATCGCCGGGCGCCTCATGTCCAGGATCATCGACAAGGTGGAAGCTGGACACGATCACGACGCTGATCCGCTGACCTATGTCGGGATGCACACCGGGCTCGAAATCGACCTCGGCGCTTTCTCCCGCCTGCGGGCACCCAATGCCGAGTCGACCGGGACCGTCATGGGTTAGAAGTGTTGTCCGGCTTGGAGAATCGATAGCCTCGACAACTGAATAGACACGGCTGTGGGTGTCCACCACGTGGTGGACACCCACAGCCGACTTCTCCTTCAACGGCGTCTACGGAAAATCGGCCGTCGAACGTGTCGGCGTGCACATCGTCGCCTGGACGAACAGCTACCGTGCATGGCATTTTTTCAAATAGCTCAGGAACGATGCCTGCAGCCCGGTGACATGCGTCTCGTGCAACAACGCGGTCGAAACATCCTGCGACCACCCTGTGCCGTGCAACTGCTCCACGACAGCGAGAACGTTACGTGCCAGTCCGCGATAGATCGGAATGGGCCCTGTCAGTTCGGCTTCGTTCAGCGTGACGTGCAATTGCGGCACAACTGAGCCCACGCCGCGCTCCGGCCGGGCCTCGACCATTGTGTGGATCTGGCTGTCAGCGTTCACAACTCCGGGACTACCCGCACCGAAGGTCGCGAAGGGGGCCGCGTCGCTCAGCCATGCGTAGATGGCGAAAAGTCCTCCGTACGAGTACCCGAAGAGTCCGTGCCCGGACTCGCTGACACGTAGCTCCGACGAGTACAGGCGAGGGTGGAGTTCGTTGGTCAGGAAGTCGAGGAAGACGTCCGCATGGGTGTCTGCCAGCTCCTCGAGGTAGGCGTCCACATACTCCTGGGTCATTGCACCCGAGTCGCGAGCAGCGGCAAGAGTAGCCATCATTTCGTCGCCTACCGGTTCCCCGGGCGGCACGAGATCGCGGTTGCGTAGCCGTGCCCAGTTGGCGGCTTCCTCACCGGCATAACCGACGCTGACCTGGATGTACGGGGCGATCGTCAGATACGGGTCTGCCTGCGTGACGATGAGCGGGGCGGTAAGACCTACAGCCCAGTTGCCGTCCATCACGTAGATCAGCCGTAAGGGATCCGTGGAGTCCGCGTAGCCGGGAGGTGTTGTCACCCAGACGCCGTAGCTGTGCCCCGACTTCGCCGTTATTTCGAAGTACTCCGTGTCTGCAAAACATCCGTGCAGCATTGCGCTCATCGAACCTCTCCCTTCACTACGCGGCCGGACTTCACGACGAGAACAGCCATGTCCGGATCGGCGAACACCTTGGCGTCGTGGAGCGGGTCTTGCTGCCAGGCGACCATGTCCGCCTGCATTCCGACGCGGATAGTTCCGACGGTTTCCCCGATACCGAGGATGTCGGCGTTGACGCTGGTGGCCGATACGAGAGCATGCATCGGCGACTCCAACTCGGCCCGCAAGCGCAACTCCTCGCCTCGGCGCTGCTGGTGCGGCCCGATGAGGTCCGAGCCCAGGCCGATCCTCAGGCCTGCTGCGCGAGAGACCGCGAGTGCCGAGGCCATGCGCTGACGGACTCCGGCGGCGCGGTCTCGTATTGCGGGGTCCAGGTCCATGCTCTCGGTGTCCGTCAACTGCTCGACCACGGCGAAGGTGGGGACCAGAGCCACGTCGTGCTCGCGCATCAACTGAGCAGTCTCTTCGTCGATGTCGGTGCCATGTTCCACGCACCGGACACCGGCCCGCACTGCGTTGCGAATGCCCGCATTGTTGTGCGCGTGCACCGTGACGTAGGTGCCGCGCGACGCTGCTTCTTCCACTGCCACGGAGATTTCCTCGACGGTGAACTGTGTGTCGGTGAGGTGGTCATGGCCTCCGACGACACCGCCGGTGACGCACAGTTTCAGGAAGGTTGCGCCTCGGCGGAACGACTCGCGCACATTGCGTCGTAGCTCGTCGGCATTACCCGACATCAAGGACAGGGCGCAGAGCCCTGGAATGTGGTGCATGTTCCACAGCTCGGTCGGCTCCCATGCGGCCCCGTAGTAGCCGTGTCCACCGGTCTGGCACTGCACAGGACCACACGAGAGGACACGCGGACCACGCACCTTGCCGCTCGCAACAACGTCGACTACTCCGCCGTCGATGCCACCGACGTCTCGCACCGTGGTAAAGCCCGCGTCGAGGGCATGGCCCGCGCTTGCGAAGATGCCAGCAGCCAGTTCGGCTGCCGAGAGCTCGAACCCGAATTGCCTTCGGATCGGACTCGAAATGCCGAGGTGGACATGGGCATCGATGAGTCCCGGAGTCAGAAGCATGCCGTCCAAGTCAACTGTGGCCGAACCCGACGGCGCCTGTCCGATCGCGGTGACAATGCCGTCGCTCACGCACACGTCGACTTCGGCCGGGTCGGTACCCGATCCATCCGCGACCATGCCGCCGGCAAACCAAACGTCAGTCAAAGGGACCTCCCGAGCATTAGAAACCACTCTCCTAAACACTGGTGAATTCGATATGCGGTACCGTACTCAACAGTGGTGAACCCGTCAATGGAGGTAGCGTGAGATCGCCGGTTGGGGAGGGTCGCGAGCGACTGTTACAGGCACTGTTCGACGAGTTCGGTGAAACCGGCCCAAGTCCGAAGCTGTCGATGCGCCAAGTAGCGGAGCGCCTCGGAGTGCACCACACGCTGCTGACCTATCACTTCGGATCACGACCGGGTCTCCTCAGCGCCGTGCTGTCGGAAGCTCGCCGCCGTGACAACCTCGTCATCGCCGCGATGGGCAAAGATCTCGGGTTCGCAGCCCTGTGCAAGGCGATCTGGAGCTTCTACTCGAACGCCGAGCACGAAGATCGAAGCCGCACCTTTTTTCACCTGGCCGGACTTGCGGTCTACGAGCACAAAGCATTTCAAGATTTCGCCGCCGACCTCGACGATTTGGCGCACCTCCTCGAAGCGGCAGCCCTTCGCGAAGGATTCACAGTGGTGGATGCACAGCAGCAGAGCATCATCGCAACCGCATGCCTGCGAGGACTGTTGCTGCAGAGGTTGCTCACCCCCGACGCCGAGGTCGACGCGGCAGCCGAGCGCTTCATCACCTCGTTGACAGCGTCCACCACGTAAGCCCCTCACACACAATCGATCACTCCGTTCGAGATCACCGACGCGGGGGCGTTTCACCATGGGCTCGGGCATGTTTCGGCGCGAGATGGTTCCTTGAACCTCGGTTGAATGGTGGTCGATCGCACTTTCGACATCTGTACGAGCGAACTGTCGAAAGATGCGACAAGTGAATGTATCCCGGCTCAGCAGACACACGACATCATCGACATGTCCGATGATTCACGTGAGTTTCGAAAGTCAGGATTGAATTGTGACCGTTACCTTCCGAGCCGCAGAGCTGAACAGCGCAAGCGGGAACTTTCAGCAAGCACTGCTCGGCCAACCCAGTGCAGAGCCACTCGGCGGAGACATCATCACCCGTGCAGACGTCGAGTTCACCAGCGATGACGGGCGCATTCAATCCGGAGTCTGGGAGAGCGAACCAGGAAAGTCGCGGTGGGAGTTCCTCACCCGCGGCGAGATCATCACCATCGTCTCCGGCGCCATGACCGTGGAGGAGGACGACGGCGATCCCGTACATCTCATTGCCGGAACGAGTGCAATCTTCCCAATCGGATGGAAGGGTACGTGGACGGTCACCGAGACCGTGCGCAAGGTGTTCGTCGTATACAACGTATGACCAAGAGAATCAGCAAGATCCAACTTTCACGGCCCGTCGTACGGACGGATCTCACGACGCAGTCCACTTGCCCTGAGCACCTGCCGCTGAACTCCCGCCCTCACGGAATCCTCGGTGCCGATCACTCTCACATGGTTTCTGGCACGAGTGATCGCCGTGTACAGCAACTCCCGGGTCAGCAGTGACGACGCTTCGGCCGGCAACATCACCGATACCGTGTCGTACTGGCTGCCCTGGCTCCGGTGAATCGTCATCGCGTAGACGGTCTGCACCGACGAGAGTTGGCTCGGGTGAAGCAGAAACGCATCGCTACCCCGCTGGAAGGCGGCAATGGGAACGCCATCCTCACGCTGCACGATCACCCCGGCGTCCCCGTTGTAGATCTTGGCCTCGTAGTCGTTGGCCGTCACGAGCAGCGGCTGGCCCGGATACCACCGCGTCGGGTCCAGGAATTGTCCGGATGCCGTGCCGACCCACTCCATCGCCTGTTGCGCCCACCGCCCGACACCGTACGGCCCGTCACGATGGGCGCACAGAAGGCGGTGCGATTCCAGGCCTTTCAGTGCGCCGATCGCATTACCCACCTCGGCCGACGCCGTCACCACCTCTGAACTCGCGACGATGTCGGCGCGCAGTGCGTCAACGTCCTCGGGCGAATGGAAGGAGACGGCGGGATCGCCCCTACGTAGGATCCGCAGAACCTCAGCGGAATCTCCCGCTCGAACTGCCCGGGCCAACAGGGCGATAGTTCCGTCGAAGCGGCGTCCACGGGAGAGTTGAATGATCCCGCCCCGCAGACGATCCTGCTCATCCGTACTCAGCACCTCTTCGGAACCAGTGGCCGTGAGATCGTCACCCACCAACTGCGTCAGCGCCGGATTTCCACTGACTTCTACCGGGCGGGCGACAAGATCAGCAAGAACAGCGCCCGCATCGACGGAGGTCAACTGATCGGGATCGCCGACGAGCAGTAGCCGGGCATCGGGGCGAACGGCCTCGAGCAGGCGCGCCATCAACGTGAGCGAGACCATCGACGTCTCGTCGACGACGACCACGTCGTAGGGAAGCCTGTTGGTGGCATTGTATTTGAAGCGGCTCGAACTCCCCCGCTGCCAACCGAGCAACCGATGCAACGTCATGGCCGCAAGTTCTTTGGGAAGGCCAAGGCTCGCCGTCTGCTCACGAACGGACTCCTGCAGCCGTGCTGCGGCCTTACCCGTCGGTGCGGCCAGTCCGATGCGGGCGTTCGATCCCAGCTCTGCCGACAGAAGCGCGAGAATACGTGCGACCGTATGGGTTTTGCCGGTTCCGGGCCCACCGGCGATAACCGTGGTCCACTGTGTCGCGGCGAGAGCAGCGGCTATCCGTTGACGATCAGGTGCGGTGGTCGGACCGTTCTCGTCGGCGAACAACGAATCCAGTCGCGCTCGGACGGCTTTCACGTCGGCGGGTGGCCAGGTGGACGCACGCTCACCGAGGACTCGCCGAATCGTCTGCTCCTGCAGAAAGTATCGATCGAGGTAGAGAAGCTCGCCGTCATCCGTGTCGACCAACCGGAGCGGCCTGAGCGGGCCGGCGTTGCCGCCGATCACCAGAGGGCTCAGGCGAAGGGCAGCAACGATCTCCGACGGTTCGGGCCACGGCAACGAGGTAAGTTCTTCTTCCGTCGCGTTGTCGACGCTCACATCACGCATCCGTCGCAGATCGAGGCACACCGAACCTGATCGCACGGCACGGACCGCCAACGCTGCGGCCAGCATCACCTCGTCCGACGTTTCACCGCCCAGG
Source organism: Rhodococcus sp. NPDC057135 (assembly GCF_042670865.1). Lineage (NCBI taxonomy): Bacteria > Bacillati > Actinomycetota > Actinomycetes > Mycobacteriales > Nocardiaceae > Rhodococcus > Rhodococcus sp. NPDC057135. The sequence continues at coordinate 19,037 of NZ_JBHUUU010000013.1, read as the reverse complement.
CTGCACACTCGCGTCGCGACATGGACATCGGCGGCAACCAGCACCCCAGCTTCGTTGAAGATCCGCACAATCCCTTTGGCGCGCTGCGCCAGTTGCGCCTCGGTCATCGAGCCCTCTCCCCTGCTGTGTGGGACGCATCAAGACCGGCCAACAGATCCGACAGTTCGACTGTCAACTGAGCAGGCGGCTTCCATTCGAAGACACCGCATTCCGGCGGGCTCTCCGGGCCGAGCATCCCACGCACGAATTGATACTGAGCGCCGCCGAGATGACGATGCGGATCGTAGTCGGGCAGTCGCCAGCGCAGATACCGATGCAGTGCAACCGAATACAGCAGTGCTTGCAGCGGATAGTGAGAGCGCATCATCTCTGTCGCCATGAGTTCGCGCGTGTAGTTGGCAGCCGTCAGATCACCGCGGCCGAGCCGGTTGGTCTTGTAATCGACGATCACGAACGACGGGCCCGGGATCCGCAATACGGCGTCGATACTGCCCGTCAGGAATCCGCGCATCGGGGACGTCTCGACACGGTCCAGATAGTCGGCGTACGACGCCAGAATGTCGTCCGTAGGAAGGTGGCGCCTCAACAGTTCCGACACTCCGCGAAGTGTGACGTTCATCGACACCGGATCATCGCCGCCGGCCAGTGGGAGTTCGAAATCGAGTTCGGGAAGACGATCTTTCGGCGCGATCGTGGCCAAGGTTCCGAATCCCAAGGGAGTCTGCATCACCAGATACAGCGCATCCGCGAGTGCTTCCGAGTCCACCTCGGCCGCCCGAATCGAGACCGCCTCGGCGCAGCGCATCCCGAGTTCCGCTCTCAGATCTGCCGCAGCCGTGTCCACCACCTCGAGCACTTCATGCACCAGCGTGCCGAATGCGGCGCCCGCAGGAAGACCGTTCATCGGTGAAGGCAACGCCTCCAGTGGGGAGGGGGCGACAGTCCCGATGTCTACGGAATCGTCCGGCTCGTCGTCCTTTTCGGGATCCTCGACTTCACTGTCGGTGGTCGTGACCGCGTGGTGAGCTCCGGCGGTGAGTGCCGAGTACGACGTACGACGCCACAGGGTGTCCAGGTCTCGATCGAAACGCGCCGCGGCCAGTTCGGACACATCCGCGGCTGCTCTGGACCACTGGACGGGCGAGGGCGGATGTGGACCAACAGGTTCCACCGAGATCACGTCGGAAGCTGCTGCCGGCCAGGTTGCGAGACGTGCTGCGGTTGTACCGTCGTCGAGCACCTTCACTACCCGAGCGGGTTCGGCGATGCCGGGTGTACGTCCGAGCATCAACCGGTGCAGTGGCGAGCGCGAGGTCCCGTAGCTCGGCGCCCACCAGAGCACTAGTTGGCACTGCGCCCGGGTCAGCGCCACGTACAGCAGCCGCAGTTCTTCGCCCGCTTCTTCGGCCTCCGCAACAGTCTTTCTGGCGTTGTACCCCGGTCCTTCCTGCCCGCCGACGTCGAGGATGCGGCGTCCCTCCGGGTCGTGCAACAGTTGCGTCGGCGAGTTGAAGCCGCCCACGCTCTCCCAACTGAACGGGACGTAGACGATCGGGAACTCGAGCCCTTTGGTGGCGTGCACCGTCGCGATTTGCACTGCGGCAGCGTCACTGTCGAGGCGACGGCTTCGGTCGGTGGCACTCCCGGACGTCGGGTCTTTGATCCGGTCGGAAAGCCAGCGAACCAGTGCGCTCAACCCGAACGCCTCATCGGTGGCGACGCGACCGAGAAGTTGTGCGACGTGCCGCAGATCGGTGAAATCTCGTTCGCCGGAAGGAGCCGCGAGTACACGCTTCTCCAGATTTGTTTCGGCAGAGATCCTTTCGAACACAGCCGCGAACCCGACGCGCGCAAACAACCCGGAGTAGGAGCGCAGTTGACCCGCGAGTTCCGCGACGACGTTGTCGCCGTCCGCGTCCAGTTCTTCGGAGGTGCGCCCGAAAATCGGGGAGAGGGCCGTCAACCGGACACGATCGGAGCGATGGGGCTGCTCGATCGCCTGCAGCAGCCACAGCCACTGCGTCGCACTGGGTGTCGCGAAAACACTGGACCCGCCGGTCAACACGGAAGGTACACCTACGGCATCGAGAGCATCGCGAATCATCGCCACGTGCTTGTGCGTGCGTACCAACACCGCGACGTCTCCCGGTTCGACCGGGCGTGGATCACCGTCGACGGCCAATCGGGCATCGCTGCCCAACAGACCGACCACGTCTGCTGCGACGTCGTCGGCGACGCGACTGCGAAGTCTGCCGACGGCCGGAAATCCCGATCGATTGAGTGGGCCAGCTCCGGTTCGCGGTAGATGGCGCACACGCATCGGCACCGGGCCGGACAACCGAGACTTCTTGTGAGACGCCTCCACCGGATGCACGACGATGCCCTCGTTACCGAGTGCGGCGCCGCCGTAGAGGTGTTCGAGTGCCGCCAACAACCCTGGGTCGCTACGCCAATTGGTGGACAACTCCTGGTGCGCATCCGCCTGATCGACCGCATCGAGATAACTCAGGACTTCTGCCCCGCGGAACGCATAGATGGCTTGTTTGGGATCACCGACCAGGACCAGGGTGGTGTGTCCGTGGAAGGCCAACCGCAGAATGTCCCACTGCAACGGATCGGTGTCCTGGAACTCGTCGATCAGCACGACCTTGAACTTCTCGCGCACCCGACGGCACGCGACGGGGCCGTATTCCGGATCCGTCAATACACCGTGCAACAGCGTCAGCAGATCGTTGAAGTCGCGAATTCCTTTGGTCCGCTTACGTCGTTCGACCTCGACACGAGCAGCAGCCGCGAACAGGACGCGCTGGCCGGGTGCGGTCTCCTCCTCGCCATCGGGTTCGAGAATTGCCTGACCATCGCCGACTGCGCTTCGCGCAATGGCGAGCGCATCCTTCGTGGAGAACGGTGGAGACGAGTCCGTCCGGCTGTAGCGGCTGAGGTACAAATCCGAGACAACCTCACTGATCAGGTCGTCGACCGATTCCACAAAAGTTGTATCCGGCTCACGTTCCCCGGCGATGCCGAGACCGTCGAGCATCCGCTGGCAGAAACTGTGGGTAGTCGTGATGGTGCCGGCGTCGAACTCCGCGAGAGCGCGCAGGAGTCGGCGACGCCGCACGCCGATCTCCTCGTCGTCAGCGGTGGCGAGGTATGCCACCAGATCATCTTCCGACTGCCGTGCCGCCACTGGGTCAGCCAGTGCTGCAGACACTCCGGCGAACCTCTCCCTGGCACGCTCACGAAGTTCCTGAGTGGCGGCCCTGCTGAATGTCACCAGCAGAACTTGCGATATGTCAGCGAGACCTTCGGCAACACAACGGGTCGCGAGTCCGACGATCGCGTAGGTCTTGCCAGTTCCGGCGCTCGCTTCCAACACCGTGGTACCGGTAGGCAGTGGCCCCAAAAGATCGAAGTCCACGGGTTACTCCGCTCTTTCGTTGGTCAGCAACGGATCCCACAGTCGTCGGGCGAGAACTCCGAACCGAGTCGGTTCCTCGGCCCAGACGAACTCGTCGTCCGATGGCGGGTCCGCCGCCAGCTCCGCAAGTGTTCGTGCTTCACCGAAAACGTAAGCGTTGCTTGGATCGATCATCTCGCCGTACTGTCCGGTCCACTGGGTGTCCGCTCCGTTTGTCGCATCGTCGACCGACTCGCCGCCGAAGCGTCGGCGCGCGTATTCGGCTGACGTGGCGGCCCACATCGGCAACGGTCGCAGAAGTCCCCGCTCGCGAAGGTCCACCAGCTGCTTCAGGAGTTCGACGGCGTTACCTGGCGCATCTAGCACTGATCGCGCCGCTGCTATCTTTCCCCGACCCCTTCCGATGGACACTGCATCAAGCGCACCGGGTCGTCCGTGAGCTTTCAGGGCGAGCAGGTTGATCCAGGCCGTCATCCGATGTTTGGGCGCCAGTGAGGAATACGACGCCCGAACCACTGAATTACCGTGCACCCCGGTCACGGTTCCGGTGAGTCGGCGCCCGTCCCCGAGATCAATGTCGACGTCGACGGCCTCGGCGTCGCCGCCGAGGTGCGGCAATGCAAGACCGGCAAGTTGGTCTACTACCCACTCGACGTTGCCCAGAACCGTGGCGCCCAGGTTGTACGGAGGCAAAGTACCGCGGCGCCACTCGGCTGCACGGAAATCTGCGGAGCTGCGACCAGCCAAGCGCGAGAGAAGCATTCGATCACCCAGAGCCCAGGTGGACAGCGGATCGAGCTCGGTTGCCAGCGAATCCGCGATGTCGTCGTCGAGTTCCGGTACCCGGACGCCGAGGCGTTGGCGCAGAAAACCACGGGCGGGGTGTACGAGGAAGTTCACCAGGTCGGCGAGGTTCACCTCCTTGGTTTCTACCGGCGGCAGCTCCGTCGACAGAACTGTCGGCAATTCGACGGGTATTCCGGCGGCAGCCCTCGCACCGGCCAGGGCTGCCGTGTCAAAGCTGAACGGCTTGTCCGGTGAGAAGTTTCGATTGTCGAACGACTGCAACGGATGCCGTGTCAGCACTCCGTTCATCGCGTCGGGACCCACCGTCGCGCTGAGTACGTCGAGGAGACCACTGAGGGGGATCGCCGGTGGTCTGACGACACCGGTGACCGGATCGGCACCGGTATACAACAGCAACAGGTGCTCGCCCGCAGACATCACGGCATCGAGAAGCAGTTGCCTGTCTTCACTGCGCAGATCACGCTCCCCCACAACGGGATCACGGGACAAGATGTCGTCACCGTCGACTCCACCGGTTCGAGGGAAGACCTCGTCGTCGAGCCCGATCAGCACGACGACGCGATGCGGCACCGAACGCATCGGAACCATCGTGCACACCGTCAGTTCGCCGGTTCGGAAATTGGCACGCGTAGGTCTGCCCGCGAGGCTGCGCGAGAGCATCGCGCGAACATCGGCCAGACGTAACACCGTCTCTCCGCCGAATTCGACAGCAGCTACCAACTCGCGGTGTGCCCCCGCGCTCTGCCAGGAATCGGCGGGTACTGTGTCGGTCAGCAGATCCAGAGCCCGCATCAGCACGCGAAGCCATTCGGCCGGCGAATGCGGGCCGGCGAGGTCGCGAAGCGAGACGGCCAGGCGATCGACGAATTCTGCGAAACGTCCACTCAGATCGATGTCGGTGCCGTCCACGTCATCGAGTGGCAGCGCGAGATCCAACCAGGCGTTTTCCGACTCGTCCGCGCTGACCCCCAACAAGATTCGGTCCATGGCGGTGTTGAAGGTGTTCTGCGGAAACGCGTCGAGACCGAACGTGGCACGCTGCCGACTACCGATTCCCCAGCGAGCACCCGCTTCCGTCGTCCACTCCCGCAATCTTTCCAACTCGTCGTCACCCCACGAGAAGCGCGTGCGGACAGGCTGAGTCGCAGCAAGGTCGAGAACCTCACTGGCTGTGGCCCTGCCGTCGGCCAATTCGAGCAGAGACCCGAGAACTGCCAGGACCGGATTGGTCTGACGTAATCCGCGGTCTGCCAGACGAACTCGCAGAAGATGCCCGGGGTGGCCATGGACACCCTGCCCGAATGCCGCACGAACCAAAGGTGAGTAAGTTTCGACGTCCGGGCACATCACGAGTACGTCGCGCGGCTGCAATGTCGGGTCGTCCTCGAACAATCGGAGCAGACATTCGCGGAGCACCTCGACCTGCCGTGCCGGCCCGTGGCAAGCGTGGACCTGAACTGTCCCATCGGGTTCCGCTGAAGCGCTGGGAGCACGATCTGCGATGACGTCGGCTTTGACCGTCGCCAGGAGGGATTTCGGGCCGGCTGGTTCGGGAAGATGCACCGACTCGAAGTCGGCGGCGCCGAGGCTGATCTGAAGCTCCCGAACGTCGCGAGCAAGACTCGACAGCAACGGATTGGCGGATATCAGGGCCGACCCGTCTTCCGAACGTCGAATCGCACTCCCACTTCGAGGCTGCATGCGCGAGCTCATCTTGGTCCACAAGGACGGGCTCGGATGCGGGAGCCAGACGTGCACGTCCCGATGCGCGCTCAGGGCGCTCAAGATCATTCGCTGATCGACCGGCAGACGTGTCGGCCCGAAGACCGACAGGCGTTCCGGCAGGTCGACCAAGGCCGGATCCTCGACAAGAGCGCGGCTTACCTGCCCCAATCGCTCTGCGGGTCCCGGCAGGTCGATCCTGTCCGCGACGATGCACCACAGACGTGCCTGCCACTCGAAATCCTCCGAGAGCGGTAACCCGTGTCCGTCCGTCAACCGCCCGACTGCCCAGTCGATCAGCATCTGCGGGCGTTGCGCGGCATAGCTGCGGAAGAGTTCGGTGACGTGCGTAGCGGAGGCGAACCGTCGACCTTCACGATGGCCTTCGAGATGCTTCGCCAGGACGCCGCACCAGGGCTCGCCGAGGGACTCGTCGATCACTTCGAGAACCGTCCACACCAATCGTGTCGGCGACCACGGGTCGTCGTCAGCCGTGATTCCACTGACGGCGGCCACGGACTCTGCGACCAGGCGCGCGGGTGAAGGAAACGCGATGTTCGCAGAAATTCCGTCCACCGCTGACGGCCCGGACGTGCCTAGCTGGGAGGAGAGCCGCTGATTGAGCCAACGCTCGACGCCCTTGGCCGGCACTGCGACAGTTTCGCGGGCGAATGGATCCGACAACGGTGTCCGGAGGAGCGTGGCCAGCGCCGAGACCAACGTGTCCGAACGTTCGGCCCGGTACAACTTCAGCAATCTTCGCTCCCCTCACTCCGTCCAGAGGTCCATCTCACCACGACGCTGTGACAGGACATGCCGAACCAGCCTCACGCAGCGGTGACGCGCAGGCAACATGACCGCAACCGGACGTTCGTACTGTGCGGGAATGACCAGTCCCACCGCCACACCTCGCCCCGCTGGAACCGGTCTCGACATCTCCGGCCTCGGCAAGACCTTCGAGATGGGTCGTCGGTCGGTGACCGCGCTGACCGACGTGTCCCTTCAAACCAGCGAAGGCTCGTTTCTGTCTCTGCTCGGGCCGTCCGGTTGCGGGAAGTCCACCGTTCTCCGCATTCTCGCGGGCCTCGATACTCCGACGTCGGGAACGGCCCTTGTCAACGGGCAGTCCCCCGCCGAGTTGCGCAAGCGTCGCGAACTCGGAATCGCCTTCCAGGATTCGGCTTTACTGCCGTGGCGGACGGTGACCTCCAACATCAAACTGCCGCTTCAGGTTGCCGGCATCGATCCCGACCCCGACCAGATCGCCGACCTGATCGCTCTTGTCGGCCTGGAAGGTTTCGAGAAGGCCAAGCCCGCTCAATTGTCCGGCGGTATGCGTCAGCGTGTGTCGATCGCACGATCACTCGTCGTCAAGCCGAGCGTCCTACTACTCGACGAGCCGTTCGGCGCGCTCGACGACATGACCAGACAACGGCTCAACATCGAATTGCTCAGAATCTGGACCGAGAAGCCGGCCACCACGTTGATGGTGACGCACGGTATCGCCGAGGCTGTGTTCCTCTCGGACGTCGTCGCTGTCATGACGCCGCGGCCCGGACGCGTCCTCGAAGTCGTGCCAATCGACCTGCCGCGCCCGCGGACGCCCGAGATGATGCGGACACCCGAGTTCCACGAGATCCACGACTACCTCTCCGGACTGCTCTTCGGAAAAGCAGGCGTCGCATGACCATTACCGATATCGAGAACGTCGCGGCCGCGGCGGCGCAGCCATCAGCACCGCGCCGGATCCGATTGAAGCGTCCGACATGGTTCGGCGGTGCAGTCGGCATCTGCGGACTGATCGCTCTCTGGTGGATTCTCGCCGCCGCCGGTGTTGCGGGAGGCACGATTCCGACGCCGTGGGTGGTTGTGTCGACGATGTTCGACGACGGCTGGTCGCTGTACGGACCCAATTTCACCGTCACGGCTTCCGGTGCGCTACAGGGCTTTCTCTGGGGAAACCTGCTGGCGATCACGCTTGCCGTGCTTGTCGTTCTCATTCCACCCATCGAGGGGTTGGCCACGCAATTGGCAATCCTGAGCTACTGCACACCGTTGTTGGCGCTCGGCCCGATCATCCTGGTGGTCTTCGGCGGCCGGACCCCCACGATCTTTCTCGCCGCGATGTACTGCTTCTTCACCACGATGGTCGGCACGCTTGCGGGCCTGAGATCGGCAGACAAGACGAGCCTCGATCTCGTCGCCGCCTACGGCGGTGGGCGTTGGCAGAAGTTCACCAAAGTTCAACTTGTGAGCGCACTTCCGAGCACCTTTGCTGCCCTCAAGATTGCTGCACCTTCGGCCGTACTGGGTGCAATTCTCGGTGAGTATCTCGGCGGGGTGGACAGCGGGATCGGCGTCGCACTCACGGCCGCTCAGACGTCGTACAACGTCCCGCGAACCTGGGGTATGGCTATCGCCGCCGCCTTGCTCGCCGGCCTGGGATACGCCGTCGTCGCAGCGATCGCCCGACTCGTCACGCCATGGACCAGCGCTCCGGGAGCACAGAAATGACCGCGGTACGAGGAACATTGAGATTCCTGGCTCCCATTGCCATTGCCTCGGCGCTGTTGCTTGTCATTTGGGTCGTCTTTCTCAACGCCTTCCCCCAGGTGGGGCCTCGTGTAGGAAAGACGCCGGCCGACGTCTGGGAGTATCTGTTCTCCGGACCGAAATCTGCCGATGCGCGTTCGGGCATCGTCGACAACCTGTTCATCACTCTGCGCGACGCCGGTGTCGGCTTTGCCGTCGGAATGACTGCTGCGCTCGTGGTCGCATCCATTTTTGTCGTTTCGCGCACTGTCGAACAGACTTTCATGCCCGTTGCGATGCTTCTACGATCTGTTCCTCTCGTTGCGATGACCCCGATCATCGTCCTGATATTCGGGCGCGGAATCGTGGGTGTGACGGTCATGGTTGCGATTGTGGTGTTCTTTCCAGCCCTCGTCATGATCATGGTCGGTCTGCGCGCCGCTCCGGCTCAGGCACAAGACCTCATTGCCGCGTACGGCGGGAGTCGTTGGACGGCGCTGCGAATGGTGTCCGTACCGTCCGCACTTCCGGCGGTGTTCGCCGCCGCTAGGGTGTCCGTACCCGGCGCCTTGATCGGAGCACTGATCGGCGAATGGCTCGGTAGCGGCCAAGGTTTGGGTTCGAGCATGATCAAAGCCATTCCGCGCTATCAGTACAACGAACTGTGGGCATCGATCGTGGTGATCACCGTGGTGTCGATCATCCTCTACGCCGTGGTCGGAATCTTCGAAAGCATCGCTCTGTCTCGTTTCGGCCCCTCGGCGGGCAAGTCGTGACATCTGTTAACACGACCTCAACAAACTCTCTCTCCCAAGCAAACTGAACGAAACCGACTAGCCCTAGTGTTCCGATTCATGACGCCATTCAAGCCCGTCCGACAGCTGGACCGCAGGGCCTTCTTCCGCTACTCCGCGCTGACCGGCATCGCAGTCGCCGGTAGTGCGTCATTGCTCGCGTGTAGCAGTGACTCCAGCAGTTCGAGTGGCGGAACCACGGACGACGGTTCCGAATTCGGAACAGTTGCAGTGCAGTTGTCCTGGATCAAGAACATCGAGTTCGCCGGTGAGTACTTCGCTCTCGACAAGGGGTACTACAAGGATGCCGGCTTCGGAAATGTCGACCTGGTGGCAGGCGGCGCAGCCGGCACCGGCGTCGAAGCCGGCTTGGACACCGGCAAGGTGTGGATCGGAATGTCCGCACCGCAGCTCACGGCCCCCGCCGTACTCGACGGACTGGAGGCAAAGATCGTCGGGGCGACATTCCAGAAGAACCCGTTTGCGATTGTCAGTTCCGCTGCGGCACCGATCAACTCACCACAGGACATGATCGGCAAGAAGATCGGCGTCCAGGATTCCAATCAGCTCGTCTTCGGAGCTCTCCTGGCAGCAAACGGCCTGACCGAAAGCCAGATGACGATCGTGCCCGCGCAGTTCGATCCGAGCCCCTTGGCGAACGGCGAGGTGGACGGCTGGGTCTCCTACGTGACCAACGAGCCGATCACACTGGCCGCCAAAGGTTTCCCCAACGCCCACTTCCTCTTCGCGGACTACAACCTGCCGTTGGTCGCCGAATCGTTCACGGTTCTCCAGTCCACCATCGACAACGAGAGGGACAAACTCAAGGCATTTCTCAAGGCCGAGATCCAGGGATGGAAGGACGCGGTCGCCGATCCGGCAGAGTCGGCACGGCTTGCCGTCGAGGTCTACGGCAAGGACCAGAACCTCGAACTCGAAGAGCAAATCAAGGAAGCCACCGCACAGAACGATCTGGTGGTGTCGGCAGATACCAAAGCCAACGGGTTGTTCACGATGACACCACAACTGATCGAGCAGAACATCGCGGCACTGTCGAAAGCGGGACTGGAGATTACAGCGGACCAACTGTTCGACATGTCGATCCTCGAAGAGGTGTACGCAGAGAATCCGGAGCTGATCTGACTGAGCCGAGCGTCAGCGAACCTCTCGCGCGAGTACGCCCGAGATGAATAGTTGTACAAGGACCTCTGCCTTGTACCGGTCTTCGGACCCAGCACCAATACAAAGGTTCCCGATGCCTTTGAGCACGTTGTACGCATCGACCCGCGAAGCAGTGCCAACGGACTCGAGCGCCGCCTCGAGGAGGGAGTCACATACCGGGACGAGGCGGTCGACGAAGTAGGTGTGCAGAGCGTCGGACCCGGCGCTGTCTCCTTGCAGTGCGCCGGCGAGCCCATGCTTGGTGACCAGGAACTCCACGAACAAAGCCACCCATGCCCGCAAAGCCGCCTCGGGCGTTGCACTCTCCGCGAGCATCTGTGGGCCCGCGTCCGCACACGCCTCGACTTGGTGTCGGTATACGGCGACCACCAACTCGGGGCGCGTCGGGAAGTGGCGGTAGATCGTCCCCATGCCGACGCCGGCCTTCGCCGCAATCTCCCGCACCGGAGCGTCGACCCCGGACTCTACGAACACTGCTGCCGCCGCGTCGAGCAGCGCCTGCTCGCTCCGACGTGGGCGACCGACTTGCTTGGGAGACGCGACGCGCGACTGCTCGTCCTGCGCATCAGCCATGTGCACTCCTCGCTGACTCACGACATATGTTTGCATTACGGAACAACGCTCCGTAATGTTGCGGAGCGACGCTCCGATAACCAGTATCGCAGGGTGCAGCCTCAGCAAGGAACTTGCCATGACCTCATCAATGATCGACACGCTGAACGGCATCATCGGCGCCGGCACCCCGGTCGTCTCCGTTGCCCCCGTCGAGTTGTTCGCCCCCGATCGACCAGTCCCGCTGGAAGTACGTGTGTCTGCTCCGGCAGCAGGCACGAACCTCCCCGTTGTGGTGTTCTCCCACGGCAACGGCTGGAACCTCGATGGATACTCGCCACTCACGGCATTCTGGGCATCCCACGGATTCGTGGTGATCCAGCCGACACATCTGGACTCGCGCCGGAACGGTTTCGGGTTCGATCACCCGGTGTTCCCGACGATCTGGACCGAGAGGATCGCGGATCTCACGCGCATCCTTGATCAGCTCGACACCATCGAATTTGCCGTGCCCGGACTTGCCGGCCGCATCGACCGCAGTCGAGTTGCCGCCACGGGTCATTCCTGGGGTGGGCAAACCGCTCAGTCGCTCCTCGGAGCACGGATCTTCGACGAGGCCGGCCAGGTCGGCCAGGACATGTCCGACAGTCGCGTCACCGCGGGAATCCTGTTCGCAGCAACCGGTCTCGGCGGCGCGAACCTGCATCCGTTCGCGCAGGCGAACTTCCCGTTCATGCGCCCCTCGTTCCAGGAACTGAGGACGCCGACACTCGTCGTCGCGGGCGACCACGACCAGTCCAAGATGTCCAGCCGCGGACCTGACTGGTTCACCGACGCCTACACGCACAGCCCCGGAGCTACCGACCTCCTGACCTTCTACGGTGCCGAGCACGCACTCGGTGGAATCGTCGGATACGAAGTCGCCGAGACCACTGACGAGAACCCAGAGCGGGTCGCCACCATCCAACGGATGAGTACTGCCTACCTTCGGACCGCGTTGCGCATCGATGAGACCAGCTGGCCAGCGGCCCGGGCCGCATTCAGCGACAACTCCGACCCGATCGGCCGAGTCGACACCAAGTAATGCGGCAGTGATCCAACTTATTGGCCGAAGTTGAACCTGAGATTCGCATTTATCAAGGTGTTGAGCCGCTTTCGCATGCTGACAACCTCTGCCTCGGGCGGTATCGGATCGTCCAAGAAGAGCGTCCAACGCAGCATCGTGCTGTTTCCGACCGCCTCGATGTCGAACCGGATGACGGCGTCGGGGCGGTCCGGCCAGATCGACGACCAGATCACCAGCTCCGGTTCTTCAGCCCTGACGATCTCCGGTGCGATCTCGCTCTCGAGAAGTTCCAGCCAGTGCCGGGCGGGCTGGCGGTACGGATCGATCAATGCCTCGAACATGAAGCGCGCAGGCGGCGGCTGGCTCCGGCGCCTCGTCGCGACTTGCTGCATGGCACGAGCGTAACCGCCTCTCCAGGGCATACCTCTGCCTTCGCAGTGCTGGATCCACGAAAACTGGGATAAACCGGGCATCGACGGAGGACACTCAGGAGCACATCCGTCTGGGAGGGCCGCTCATGCGTAAACGTCATCAGGTTCTGCTTGCAGTGTCCGCAGCGATCGGGCTGTCTCTGACGCCGATCAATGCGTCGGCAACACCGAGCACGGGGGTGCACGGTGAAATCCTCGGGCAGGTGACTTTCGACGGCAAGGATTACATCCTGCGCCAGATCACCATCGACCCAGGCGGTTCCACCGGTTGGCACTTCCACGACGGGACTCTCTACGCACTGATCGCGCAGGGCACGCTGAGCCACTACCGATCCGATTGCTCCGTCGACGGGATCTACAGCGCCGGAAATACATTGATCGAACCCAGCGGTTCTGATCATGTGCACATCGGAAACAACTCTCAGACAACACCACTGGTTCTCGAGGTCATTTACGTCAATCCGGCGGGGAGCCCCCTCTCCGAAGACGCTGCGCCTCCCAACTGCCAACTACCCGGCTGACGGCGCCGAAGCCGTAAACCGCACCGGCATCGATTCGAGTCCGGACACGAAGTTTGCGGCGCGCCGCTGCAACGGCGCGTCGGTGGCAAGTGCCATGTCCGCCAGCCTGGCGAACAGTTGCTCGAACATGATCCGTCCCTCCAACCTGGCCAGCTGATTCCCCAGGCAGAAATGAGTTCCGAAGCCGAAGGCCACGTGTGGGTTCGGCGTGCGGCCGATATCGAACTGTTCGGCATTCAGGAACACAGACTCGTCGAAATTTGCCGATTCGAAGAGCAGCAGCATCTTCTCTCCGGCCCTCAGCTGCGCACCGAAGAAATCGGTGTCACGGGTCAGGGTTCGAGCCATGTTCTTGATGGGCGACGACCACCGCAGCATCTCCTCCATCGCCAACGGAATGGCATCGGGATCGTCGACCAGTGCTCGATGCTGGTCCGGATGGCGCAGCAACTGTTCCATGCCGCCGCTGAGCACGTGCCGTGTGGTCTCGTCACCGCCGATCAGGATCAGCAGGGATTCGTTGACGATTTCCTGATCGGAGAGGGCCTCGCCGTCGACCTCACTGTGAATCAACGTGCTCACCAAATCGTCGGCCGGGTCGCTCCTCCGCTCGGCGATGGTTCGCATCATGTACGCGGTGAAATCGACATACGCAGCCATCATGGCCTGCAGTTGCTCCTGGGAAGCGTTGCTTCCCAATGCCTTCACCAGATCGTCCGACCACCGCAGAAACATCGCGCGTTCGTCCGGACGAACACCCAACATGTCACCGATGACGGCCATCGGCAGCGGTGCTGCCAGGTCTGCGACGAAGTCGGCTTCTCCCTTTTCACAGACGGCGTCGATCAGTTGATCGCAGATCTCCCGGATACGGCCGGCCTTGGCTTCGACCTTCTTACGTGTGAAACCCGCGTTGACCAAGCGTCGACGCGTGAGGTGCTGCGGGTCGTCCATGTCGATCATCTGCGGCAACGGACCCGTCTCCGGGCGGATGCCACCGGCGTTGGAGAACAGCTCGGGATCCCGCTCGGCTGCGACGACGGCGTCGTAGCTCGCGGCCGCGGTGATGCCGTTGGCGTCGTCTCGGTACACGGGCTCGTGATCGCGCATCCACGCGTACGCGTCGCGCACATTGCCGAGGTCTCCGCTGTAGAAGCGCCCGTCGATCAAATCGAAGGTCGGTCTGGTAGCCATCACTCCGCCTCTCGCACAACCCTTGCCTCAATAAGTAGAACCTGTTCCTATATAGCGTGGGGCGTTTTCACCGAAGCCGAACCGGAAAACCTCCAGAAGCAGCACGCGAGCCCGCCGGAGCAACGACCAGGAGACACGCATGGACGACGACACCGCCTCAGCGGGCATACCCACTTTCGCCGGCACATCGATACTGGTGACCGGCGGCGGTAGTGGCATCGGTCTGGGCATCGCGCGTTCGCTGGTTGCGTCCGGCGCTCACGTCACGATCTGCGGACGAAACAAGGAGAAACTTGATGCTGCCGCCGAATCGATCCGGCAGTCGAATCCGGCAGGATCGGTCAGCGTCTCCCCTGCCGACGTCACGATCGAGACGGACGTCGTCGCCGCTGTCGCCGCGGCGGTGTCCGCCACCGGAAAGCTCGACGGAGTCGTGGCCTGCGCCGGTGGGAACGAAACCATCGCCCCGGTCACGCAACTCGACGTCGACGCGTGGCGTCGCACCGTCGACCTCAACGTCACGGGGACCATGCTGACGATCAAGCACGGTGCTCGGGCGCTGGTGGCAGGAGGCGGCGGATCCATCGTCGCGATCTCGTCGATCGCCAGCAGCAACACGCATCGCTGGTTCGGCGCGTACGGCGTCTCGAAATCCGGCGTGGACCACCTGGTGCAGTTGGCGGCAGACGAACTGGGCGCCAGCAACATTCGTGTCAATGCGATCCGCCCGGGGCTGACCCGAACGGATCTGGTATCGCTCATCACCGACGGTGGCCCCATCCTGGACGACTACCTGGCAAACACTCCGCTCGAACGCGTCGGCGAGGTCGAAGACGTCGCCGGACTCGCTTCCTTTCTCCTGGGACCGCAGTCCACCTGGATCACCGGGCAGATCATCAACGTCGACGGAGGCCAAATGCTGCGCCGCGGACCGGATTTCCGCTCGATGCTCGAACCTGTCTACGGCTCCGACGGACTCCGCGGGGTGGTAGCGCCATGAGCTACACGATTCTGGGCAAGAAGGTCGAGATGCCCGTCGAAGTTCGCACCGCATCGGCCTTCATGGCGTTGTACTCGGTACCCAGCACAACCGCGCAGTCGATCATCGACTACACCGGCTTGACCGTCCTCCAGTACCGCCCCGGCCGGGCGCTGTGCGGCCTGGTTTTTGTCGACTACATCGACGGAGATCTGGGACCGTACAACGAATTCGGAGTGACATACATGGTGCGCAGCCACACTGCGCCCCCGGACACTTCGGTGCTGGGAGATCTACGTTCGCTCGCTGCCGGGACTGCGGGGGCGCTCATCCACGAATTGCCGGTGGACGGCGAGTTCACCAAGGCCGCCGGCCGGGAGATCTGGGGATTCCCGAAGGTGCTCGCCGAGTTCGACACCGAGCACGTCGGCTCGGTCAAGCGCGGATCCGTCTCGCGCGACGGCAAACTCATCACGCAGTTGAGTGTGAAGTCCGGCGTCAGCGTGCCGGGCGGTGGAGCCAACATGTCATTGGCCGCGTACTCGCATCTCGACGGCGCCACCAGGTGCACGTCGTGGGACATGGCGCCGACCGGCGTCAAATCGCGCCCTGGTGGAGCCGAGGTTCAGCTGGGGAGCCACCCGATGGCGGCAGAGCTTCGGAAACTGGGACTCCCCCGCCGGGCACTGATGACCACGACCATCAAAAACCTGGCGATGACGTTCGGGGAGGCCACAACGATCTGAGTGTCGGCCGACGGCACCCCTTTCGGTCGCGTGTGACTCGGGCTACACTCCTGGACGGTTGACCAACTCGCGTCAGTCCGCCCGAAAGGACACTCGTGCAGATCACCCGACGCACCGTACTGGCAGGCGCTGCCGCCGCACCTGCGCTCGCCGCTCTGTCGACGAGCCAGGCCGTCGCAGCTTCGCCGGCACGCTCCGTTTCACCCGCACGCACCGACAAGTCGTCGGCGTCACTGCAGGTGGGCGTCGGAATTTCCGATGTGACCGGACCGGTCGCCGAAGTCGGCATGATGGGCTACTCGAGCTTCGATCAACGCGCCGAAGGCCTGCACCAGCGAATGCGCGCACGCGCCTTCCTCTTCGAGTCCGGCGCGTCGCGGGTCGTCTATGTCTGCGTCGACAACTGCATGATCTTCCAGTCCGTTCACGACGAGGTCCTGCGCCGACTGGCCGGGAGGTTCGGTGACATCTACACCGAGCGCAACGTCATGTTGACGGCCATCCATTCACACGCGGCGTGTGGTGGGGCCTCGCACAACTACGCGTACAACCTCGCGGTTCTCGGATTCGAATTGCAGGTGTTCGAAGCCGAGGTCAACGGCATGGTCGAGGCGATCAGCGCTGCGCACGAGAACCTGGCGCCTGGCACGGTCCGTTTCGGGCGGTCCGATCTCACCGATGCCAGCGTCAACCGATCGCGAGTGGCGTTCGACCTCAATCCAGAAGAGGACAAGGCCTACTACCCAGGCGGCAACGATCACCACATGCGTGTCATGCGGATCAGCCGGGGCAGCAAGGACATCGGAGCGATCAACTGGTTCGCCACCCACTGCGCCTCGCTCACGAACGAGAACCATCTCATCTCCGGGGACAACAAGGGCGCCGCGGCGTACTTCTGGGAGCACGACGACCAGGGTGTGCGTTACCTCGACGGCGACACCAGCTTCATTGCTGCTTTTCCGCAGACCAACAGCGGCGACATGTCACCCAACCTCTTCCTCGAGCCCGGACGCGGACCGACCGAAGACGAATTCGAGAACGCACGCATCATCGGGCTGCGCCAGGTAGCGGCAGCTCAAACTGCCTTCGACGCGGCGTCCGACACCGTCACCGGTGGCGTCGACAGTCGGATCATGTACCTGGACATGGCAAATCAGGTGGTGAGCGGAAGATTCACCCCCGACGGACGCGAGCACCGCACCGCTCCGGCCGCGATCGGTGCGGCAATGAGCGCCGGAAGCGTCGAGGACGGACCGGCAATCCCGATCTTCCCCGAGGGCACCCGAAACCCCATGATCGACGCCCTGGGCGGTATGGATGCTCCTGTGCCTCAATGGCTTCAGGATGCACAGGCACCCAAACTGGTAGTCGTTCCGGTCGGCCTGCTGCCACCGGGCGGATGGGTGCCGAACGTACTGAAGATCCAGATCCTGCGGATCGGTCAGTTCTACATCGTCGGTGGCCCTGCGGAATTCACCATCGTCTCCGGTTTACGAGTGCGTCGAACCGTCGCCGAGGAGCTTGGGGTTCCCCTCGAGAACGTCATCTTCCAGGGATACGCGAACTCGTACTCGAGCTACTGCACCACACCACAGGAATACGATTCGCAGCAGTACGAGGGCGGTTCGACGATGTTCGGCCGTTACACACTGCCGGCCTATCAGCAGGGGTACGCCGCCCTTGCAGCCGCGATGCGCGACGGCACCGAACCTCCTCGCGGCCCCGCGCCCGCCGACCTGTCCGGGTTCCAACCCAGCTTCGGACCTGGCGTCGACTTCGACGAGCCTTTGCCGGGAACACAATTCGGCGATGCAACCGTCCAGCCCGGCGACACCTCACCGGGTGGGCAGGTTGCCGTCGAGTTCGTCACCGGCCACCCCAAGAACGACACTCACCGAAACGGGACCTTCTACGAGATCCAGCGAAATACCGGCGCATCCTGGACGCGCGTGGCCGACGACAACGACTGGTCCACCAAACTGCACTGGCGCCGGGTCGGGAGCAACGGTTCCGTCGTTCGCATCACGTGGGATGTTCCGGCCGAAACTCCGGCGGGTACGTATCGAGTCCAACACTTCGGCGCATCGAAGGCTCGGGGCAGCGGCGCGATCACGCCCTTCTCCGGGGTGACCGCCGAATTCCGCCTCACCTGACCCGCGTGAACGTATCGCTCCCCTTGTTGGACAAGGGGAGCGATACGTTCACGCGATGGGGTCAGAGCGCGGTGGCCAGGTTCAGGCGGCGCTCGGGTGCAGCGAGGTGGTCGGAGCCTGCTGCTCTGACGCTGCCGGGCGGTCGATCTTCGCCGCGACGATCAAGACCAGCAGACCGGCGACGGTGACTGCCGCTCCCATCCAGATCGGGGAGGTGAAGCCGAGTCCCGCGGCGATGGTGATTCCGCCCAGCCACGCACCGAGCGCGTTGCCGACGTTGAAGGCGGCAATGTTTGCACCTGAGGCCATGGTCGGTGCTGCCGACGCGTAGTTCATGATCCGCATCTGCAGACCGGGAACCGTCGCAAAGCCGAAGGCGCCCATGAAGAACAGCGAGATCACGGTCATGACCTTGCTCTCCGCGGTGGCGGCGAACACGATCAGAACGACGGTCAGGATCGCGAGTATCCAGACCAGTGCCTTCGTCAGCGAGCGGTCGGCAGCCTTGGCGCCGAGGAAGTTACCGACGAACAGACCCGAGCCGAAGAGGATGAGCAGCCACGGAACGCTGGAGGTCGCGAATCCCGTTACCTCGGTGAGTGTGAAGGCGATGTAGGTGAAGGCTCCGAACATTCCGCCGTAGCCGAGGATGGTGATGGCGATCGAGAGCCAAACCTGCTTGTTGCGGAACGCCCCCAACTCTCCGCGCAATCCGCCGCCGGTCGTGCTTGCGGGCGTCGTCGGGACAAGTGCTGCAATTCCGATCAGGGCGATGACGCCGATGACGGTGATGGCCCAGAACGTCGAGCGCCATCCGAGTTGCTGGCCCAGCAGCGTGCCGAACGGAACGCCGAGGACATTGGCGATGGTCAGGCCCGCGAACATCATCGCGATGGCACCGGCCCGCTTGTTGGGAGCAACCATGTCGGCGGCGACC